>NZ_JAFAGT010000044.1 GCF_019237615.1 Roseateles sp.
TGTGCATGGAGATGATCGCCGACACCGGTCGCATGGCCTCGCTGGACCTCGTCGAGCTCAACCCCGCGCTGGACGAGCGCAACAAGACGGCACTGGTGGCCGTGGACCTCATCGAATCCCTGTTCGGGAAATCGACGCTGATGCGCAGGCCTGTCAACGTCGTTTAGCTCCGCTTACGACCGGACCAAGCTCGTGCGACGCGCGTCGAACTGATCTTGGCCCCGAAAGCGAGAACGGCGTCACAACCTAAGTTGTTGACGCCGTTCATATTTAGATGGGGTGGCTGATGGGACTCGAACCCACGACGACAGGAATCACAATCCTGGACTCTACCAACTGAGCTACAGCCACCGCAGAGCCAATAAGTATAACCTAAAAATCAGGGTGCGCTGGCAGCCGAAGCCGGTGCGGCAACTTTGATGACGGCTTTGTACTGGGATTTCAGCGCGGCCAGGTAGGCCTGGGCCTCGGCGCGAGCCCAGGCGCCGGCGTATTGCTGGGCGGCACGCTTGTCGTCGATGACGGTGGCGTCGCGCGGTTGCAGTTGGTTGATGCGCACGACGACATAGCCGCCATCATCGGCAGCGATACCCACGGCCGCCGGCAGCTTGGAAGCATCGGCGCCCAGCACGGCCTCGAGTTGAGCTCGCGTCAGGTTCTGCGGCTTGGCCCGCGACACGGTCACGGCGGCTTCCAGGCCGGCGGTGTCGGCCGGATTGGCCTTCAGCGCGGCGAGGCGCGCTTCGCCGGCCTTCTTCGCCTGCTCCGAGGCGAGCTTCTTGACGAGTTGCTCCCGCACCTTGTCCTTCACGTCGGCCAACGGCGGCACGCGGGCCGGGCTGTACTGGGTGACATGGGCCGACACCAGTTGGTTGGGGCCGGTCTCCACGGCTTCTGTGTTGCGCTTGTTGCGCAGGGCCTCGACGCCGAAGACGGCGTCCAGCAGCTTGGCGGAGGCCAGCGGACCGATGGCGCCCGGCTGCGGCTGGCGCTGCACGGTGGCGGTCTGGATCTGCAGCTTGAGCTTGTCGGCCGCGGGCTGCAGGCTGTCCGACTGCTCGTAGACGAGGTTGCCGAACTGCTCCGCGGCTTCCGAATAGCGCCGCTGGGCGAGCTGCTTGCGCACCTCGGCCTCGACCTCGGCACGCACCGCCTCGAAGGGCTTCTGCTCGCCGCCGCGGGTGCCGGTCAGCTGGATGATGTGGTAACCGAAATCGGTCTCGACGAGGTTGCTGATCTCGCCCGGCTTCATCGCATAGACGGCCGCGTCGAACTCCTTGACCATGGCGCCACGGCTGAAGAAGTCGAGGTCGCCGCCATTGGCCGCCGAGCCCTCGTCCTGGGAGTTCTTCTTGGCAAGTGCGGCGAACTCGGCCGGGTTCTTGCGGACCTGGGCCAGGATCTCCTCGGCCTTGGCCTTGGCCTTGGCACGCTCCTCGGCCGGTGCGCTGCGCTCCACCTTGATCAGGATGTGGCTGGCGCGGCGCTCCTCGGGCACACCGTAGCGCGACGCGTTTTCCTTGTAGTAGTTCCGCAGGTCGTCTTCGGTGAACTTGACGTCCTTCTTCAGCGCCTCCAGGTCCAGCACGACGTACTGGATCTGCGCCGTCTCGGGCAGTTGGAACTTGGCGGCGTTGGCCGGTTCCTTGTAGAAGGCGTCCACCTCGGCATCGCTCGGGTTGAGCTTGGCAGCGAAGTCCTTGACGTCGAAGCGCTGCAGTTGCACCTCGCGCTGCTGCAGCAGCGAGTCGAAGGCCAGCTTGGGTGCGGCAGCGCCGACGGCGACCGAGGCCTCGATGGGCGCCGTGACCTGGCGGAGCGCGTAATCCTGGCGCAGGCGCTCCATGAAGATGGAAGGCGTCATGCCCTGGGCGGCCAGCATCCCCTTGTTGACGGTGCCATCAGGGTTGCGCAGGAAGGAAAACTGCGGGTCGTTCCAGAAGCGCGCGTTGACGGACTCGATGCTGGGCGTGAAATGCTGCTGGTCGGCCGCGGCCTTGAGCGTGCGCTCTGTGACGAGGCCCTCGAGCGCCTGGCGCTTGACCTCGGGCGTGTCCAGCAGCTTGGCGTCGATGGTCGGGTTCTGGCGGCGGACCCGGTCGGCCTGCTCGCGCTGCGCGGCGTCCCATTCGGCCTGGGTGATCTTGCGGCCGTTGACGGTGGCCACGCCGGCGTTGGCGCCGTCCATCATGCTGGTATAGCCCTGCATGCCGACGAAGGCGAAGGACGGCAGGATCAGCAGCAGCAGGATGAACTGGAACAAGCGGTTGTGCTGGCGGACGAATTCAAACATCTCGGGGAGCCTTGACGATCTAGCGCGAATCAAACGCGACGAAGGCGAACCGAGGTTCGCCTTCGAGGGGAGCCGCATTCTATGTGCGATGCGGCAGACACCGCCTGGGGCGGGTGGTGGGCGCTGACGGGCTCGAACCGCCGACAATCTCCGTGTAAGGGAGGTGCTCTACCAACTGAGCTAAGCGCCCGGGAATTCCGGGACCGGCGGAAGGGTCAGTTCACGGCGTCCTTGAGCGCCTTGCCGGGTTTGAACTTGGGCACCTTGGCCGACTTGATCTTGATCGTATCGCCAGTGCGCGGGTTGCGGCCGGCGCGCGCCGCGCGCTTTGTGATGCTGAAGGTGCCGAAGCCCACCAGCGAAACAGTGCCGTTCTTCTTCAGCGTCGTCTTGACGCCGCCGATGATGGCTTCGAGCGCACGGCCGGCAGCGGCCTTGGAGATGTCGGCCTGCTTGGCGATGTGCTCGATCAATTCGGACTTGTTCACTCGTGCCCCCTCAAGAGGATTCAGCGGACTGTTGCGCCTGCACCCACGGCGGCGTGCAAGACTGCAATACAGATGTCGGCCCCGCGCACTGCGCAGCCCATGGGAGGCCGACTGAAGCGGCCGGGGCGCGCGCGGGGAAACGGATTCTAGACGCGCGTCCGGTGGTGGACAGGGCGGGAAAAGTCCCGATACAACTCGACGCCAGGCTAGCGCGCCTTGGCGCGTATCTCCGGCACGGCCTTCTGCAGGTAGTAGACCATGGACCAGATGCTCAGCACGACGGCCGCGTAGATCAGCCAGGTGCCCCAGAGCCGCGTCGGGATGAGGCCGAAGAGCTGGCCGTCGTAAAGAAGGAAGGGGATGGCCACCATCTGCACCGTCGTCTTCAGCTTGCCCACCATGTGCACGGCGACGCTGCGCGAGGCACCGATCTGCGCCATCCATTCGCGCAGGGCCGAGATGGCGATCTCGCGACCGATGATGACGAGGGCGACGAAGGCGTCCACGCGCTGCTGCTCCAGCAGGATCAGCAGCGCCGAGCAGACCAGGAACTTGTCGGCCACCGGGTCCAGGAAGGCGCCGAAGGACGAGGCCTGGTTGAGCCTGCGGGCGAGGTAGCCGTCCAGCCAGTCGGTCAACGCGACGACGATGAACAGGGTCGTCGCGAACAGGTTCTGGTGCGCCGGCGTCAGGCCGAGGTGGAACACGCCGACGATCAGCGGGATGGCCACGATGCGGGCCCAGGTCAGCAGGGTCGGCAGCGTCAGGAACATTGCAGTGCCCGCTCGGCCGCCCGGAGGGCACTGTCGCCCCCATGGGGGGCTGTGATCAAAGAGAGCGTGGGGGCGAACATCCGCTGCATTGTGCCCAAGCCCGCGGAGCAGCTCCGGCGCCGGCCCGCGGGACTGTGGCGAGAAGGTGTCAGTTGAGGCTGAGCGGCTTGAAGCGCCGGTCCTCCTCGAAGAGGAAGGTCTCGGTGAACTTCCAGGGCTCGGGCAGCTGCCGAACGTCGCCGAAGGGCGCGGCGCGGTAGATGGCGTCAACGGCCATCTGCAGCGTCTCCGGCGCGAACCTCGGCTTGCGCAGCACGTTGACGCGGCGCACGCTGCCATCGGCCTTCAGCTCGACCTCCAGCACCACCAGCGTCAGCAGATGGGTCGGCGCCGGCGTCATGTAGGTGCCGTCGGGGTTGGCCATGACGAGGCGCTCTGCGGCCTGACGGCGCAGCTCGTCCTGCGTGCGCACGGGCCTGGGTGCCGGCAGGCCGGACGGCTTGGGCGCGGCTGCGACGGCCGGCGATGGCTGCGGAGCCGGCACGGCGACGGGCGCAGGCGGCGGGACCGGCGCCGGCGCGCGCGGCGCCGCAGTGCAGCCGGCCAGCACCGGGCCCATCAGCCAGCGGACGGCACGCTTGAAATGATCGATGACAGACAAGTCTTCTCCTCGGATTCGCGCTCAGTGCAGCGCACGGTAGATTTGCTCGGCTAGACCGCGTGTTCCGCACGTCAGTGCAGCACGCGGTAGATCTCCTCGGCCAGCTCGCGTGAAACCCCCTTCACGCTGGCCAGCTCGTCGACGCTGGCACCGGCCACGCCGCGCACGCCGCCGAAGCGTTGCAGCAGCTGCGCGCGCTTCTTGGGGCCGACGCCGGGCACATCCTCCAGGCGCGAGCCGCCGGTGCGCGCCGCGGCGCGCTTGGCGCGCATGCCGGTGATGGCGAAGCGGTGTGCCTCGTCGCGGATCTGCGCGATCAGCATCAACGCAGCCGAGTCGCGGCCGAGGTAGACCTTCTCGCGGCCGTCGGCGAACACCAGCTCCTCCAGGCCGACCTTGCGGCCCTCGCCCTTCTCGACACCGGCGATCAGGCCCAGGTCCAGCCCCAGCTCCTCGAAGACCTCGCGCGCCATCGCAACCTGGCCGCGGCCGCCGTCCACCAGCACCAGGTCGGGCAGCCGGCCGGTGCCGAGCTGCGCGGCCTCGGCCAGCTTGCTGTAGCGGCGCGTCAGCACCTGGCGCATGGCCGCGTAGTCGTCACCCCCGGTGATGCCCTCGATCGTGTAGCGCCGGTACTGGCTGCTTTGCATCTGATGCCCCTCAAACACGACACAGCTTGCCATCGTCGCCTCGCCAGCGGTATGGCTGATGTCGAAACATTCGACACGGAACTTGTCGATCTCGGGCGGCGCAAGGTCCAGCGCATCGACCAGCGCCAGCGTGCGGGCCTGCTGCGAGCCCTCCTCGGCCAGCAGCCGAGCCAGCGCCAGCTCGGCGCCCTTGACGCACATCTCCAGCCAGATACGACGCTGGCCGCGCGGCTGGGCCTGCACGGTCACGCGGCTGCCGCCCTGACTGCCCAGCGCCTCCGCCAGGCCGGTGTCGACGGCCTCACTGACGACGATGAGGCCGGGCACCGGCGACGCCAGGTAGTGCTGGGCCATGAAGGCCTCCAGCACCTGCCGCTCGGGCGACAGCGCTTCCTCGTCCTCCAGCTGGATGGCGGTCGCGTCGTCGACATGCTTGGGGAAGAAGGCCCGGTCGCCGAGATGGCGGCCGCCGCGCACCATGGCGAGGTTCACGCAGGCCCGGCCGCCCTGCACCTTGACGGCGAGGATGTCGACGTCGCGGTCGCGACCGGTGGCGCTGCTCTCCTCCACGACCTGCTGCTGCAACACCTTGGACAGCGCCTGGATCTGGTTGCGCACCTCGGCGGCCTGCTCGTAGTGCTGGCTCTCGGCGAAGGCCATCATCTGCTCCTGCAGCATGGCCATGACCTCGTCGGTCTCGCCGCGCAGGAAGCGCTCGGCACTGGCCACGTTGCGCGCGTAGTCGCCAGTCTGGCCGGCCGGCACACAGGGCCCCGAGCAGCGCTTGATCTGGTGCAGCAGGCAAGGCCGGCTGCGGTTGTTGAAGACGCTGTCCTCGCAGGTACGCAGCTTGAACACCTTCTGCATCAGCTGGATGGACTCCTTCACCGCCCAGGCGCTCGGGAAGGGGCCGAAATACTGGTGGCGCTTGTCCACCGCGCCGCGGTAATAGGCCATGCGCGGGTAGGCGTGCGCGGTGATCTTCAGGTAGGGGTAGCTCTTGTCGTCCCGGAACAGGATGTTGAAGCGCGGGTTCAACGTCTTGATCAGGTTGTTTTCCAGCAGCAAGGCCTCGGCCTCGGTGCGCACCACCGTCGTCTCCAGCCGCGCGATGCGCGCCACCATCATGCCGATGCGCGTGCCGCCATGGTTCTTCTGGAAGTAGCTGGAGACGCGGCGCTTCAGGTCCTTGGCCTTGCCGACGTAGAGCACCTCGTCCCGGGCGTCGAAATAGCGGTAGACGCCGGGAAGAGCCGGCAACGCATTCACTTCGGCCACCAGCTTCTCGCGCACTTCGCGCGCTGCGGCCTCCATCTCGACGGCGCGCTGCTTCTCGGCCGCCTCGACGGCGGCGCGCTCGGCGGACCATTCGGCCTGCTGCTGGGCGCCGAGTTCGGCATTGGACGGAGGAACGGGTGGCAGTGACATGGCGCGGGATTTTGGCCTGGGACAATCCATCCCATGAGTAGGCCGGTGCTTTGGGACATCTTCTGCCGCGTCATCGACAACCATGGCGACCTGGGGGTCTGCTGGCGGCTGGCGCGCGACCTCGCGGCACGCGGGCATATGGCGCGGCTGTGGGTGGACGATGCCGCGGCACTGGCCTGGATGGCACCGGACCGCCCCGCCGGCATCGCGCTGCACACCTGGCCCGAGGGCGACGTGGCTGCACAGCCCGGCGACGTCGTCATCGAAGCTTTCGGCTGCGAGCTGCCACCCGCCTTCATCGCCCGCATGGCCGCGCGCACGCCCCCACCACGCTGGGTCAACCTGGAGTACCTGAGCGCCGAGGACTACGTCGAGCGCAGCCACGGCCTAGCGTCACCACAGTTCCATGGCCCCGGCGCCGGGCTGAGCAAGCGTTTCTTCTACCCTGGCTTCACGCGGCGCACCGGCGGCCTGCTGCGCGAACCGGGGCTGCTGGAGGCCATCGGCGGCTTCGACGGCCCGGCCTGGCTGGCCCGGCGCGGCTGGGCGCCGCACCCCGGCGAACGGGTCGTCAGCCTGTTCGCCTACGCCAACCCCGCGCTGCCAGCCCTGCTGGATGCGCTGGCCGGGCAGCCCACGCTGCTGCTCGCCTGCCCGGGGCCGCTGCAGGCCCTGGTCACCGCCCGACCGGGGCTGCGCACGGTCGCCCTGCCCTATCTGCCGCAGGACGACTACGACCGGCTGCTGTGGGCCTGCGACCTGAACTTCGTCCGCGGCGAGGACTCCTTCGTGCGCGCCCAATGGGCCGGCAAACCCCTGGTCTGGCACATCTACCCCCAACACGACGAGGCCCATCGCGCCAAGCTGGAAGCCTTCATGTCGCGCGCCGCCCTGCCCGAGGCCTGGCGCGCGGTCTGGCGCGGCTGGAATGGCTTCACGCCCCTGCCGGCCACCCTGGACGGCCTGGCAGCGGCCTCGGCCCATGCGCCGGCCTGGCGCGCACAACTGACGGCCCAGCCCGATTTACTGACGCAATTGCAGAGCTTCTTAGGGGTTTCCAGCTAGAATGACCGGCTTTGCCGCGCCAAACCGAGACGGAGTCTCCTGGAGTCTGGTGCGCCGCCCAGCCGGAAAGCCCGGCCTTATCCCACCGCAACACACCATGAAACTCGCTCAAGAAATCCGCGCCGGCAACGTGATCATGCAGGGCAAGGACCCGATGGTCGTCCTGAAGACGGAATACAGCCGCGGCGGCCGCGGCGCTGCCACCGTGCGCATCAAGATGAAGAACCTGCTGAACGGCGCCGGCGCCGAGCTGGTCTTCAAGGCCGACGACAAGATGGAGCAGATCATCCTCGACAAGAAGGAGTGCACCTACACCTACTTCGCCGACCCGATGTATGTCTTCATGGACACCGAGTACAACCAGTACGAGGTCGAGGCCGAGAACATGGGTGACGCACTGTCCTACCTGGAAGACAGCATGGCCGCGGAAGTGACCTTCTACGACGGCAAGGCCATCTCCATCGAACTGCCCACCAGCGTCGTGCGCGAGATCGAGACCGAGCCGGCCGTCAAGGGCGACACCTCGGGCAAGGTCATGAAGCCCGCGCGCCTGAAGGGCACCGGCTTCGAGATCGCCGTGCCGCTGTTCGTCGAGAACGGCGACAAGATCGAAATCGACACCCGCACGCACGAGTACCGCAAGCGCGTCTAAGAAGGCTCAGGCCTCATACAAAACGCCCGCATCTGCGGGCGTTTTGTTTATCAGGCCTCGTCGGACAGGTCGGGCACGTCCGGCTCGGCGTCGACCTCGCTGTCGAAGTCGGCCGCGCCGCCCCTGACCGGGATCCAGGGTCGATCCAGCGGCCGGTAGACGCGGCGCTGCAGGCGAGCCAGGCGGTCGGAGCGTTCGATGGCGTTCATGACCTGGTCGGGGGCGATCAGCATCGCGAACGGGTCGGCCAGGTTCGGGTGAGTGTTCAGCATGTTGAGCCTCCGGGTGAGTCGATGACCTCACTGTAGGCAAGGGCCCCGGGCCGCGACAGTCGGCACAGCGCGCGAGGTGCTGTAAGAGTTTCCCCTACACGCCGGCCCGGGCGGGCATTACTTGTCGGCGCCAGAGGCCTTGGCGGCATCGGCCGCGCGCTGGCGCTCCTCGATGACGCGGCGCAGCTCCCTGGCCATCAGATCGCGGCCACCGCGGGCCGCGAAGTCCGCGGCCGTCAGCTCCTGCTCATTGGCCGCGCGCGGCTCGGCACCGGCCTTGAGGAGCAGCGGCACGAGATCGCTGTTGCCGTAGCGTGCGGCCATCATCAGCGGCGTCGTGCCGTTCTCCGAGCGCGCGTCGATCTCGGCGCCCTGGGCGATGAGAAAGGCCGCGACACCGTTGTCCGGGCCGGCACAGGCGTAGTGCAGCGGCGTCCAGCCTGCGCGGTTGACGGCGGCGCCACGCTTCACGAGGGCCTGTGCCGCCGGCAGCGAGCCGCGGATGGCGGCGATCATCAGCGGCGTCTCGCCCTGGGCGTTGGCCTCGTTCACCTGGGTCTGCGGTGCAGCGAGCAGGCTGTCCAGCGCGCGCAACGAGTCCTCGCGCACGGCGACGAAGAGGGCCTTGCGCCCGCGCCCGTCGGCCTGATTGGGATCGACGCCCTTGAGCAACAGGCCCAGCACCGCTCGACCGTCGTTCAGCTCGGCGGCGATGACCAGGTCGTCGATGGGCGCGGCCCGCGCGAGGGCCACGGCCGACAGTGCGCACGCGGCCAGCCAGGCCTTCCTCATGCCGCAGATTCCGGCAGGCCGAACAGCCGCCGCGTGTTGGCCGTCGTCGCGGCCGCCAGCTCGGCCACGGGCAGGCCCAGCGCGTCGGCCACGGCACGGGCCACGTGCGGCACGTAAGCTGGCGAATTAGTCTTGCCGCGGAAGGGCACGGGTGCGAGATAGGGGCTGTCGGTTTCGATCAGAAGGCGGTCCAGCGGCAGCAGCTTCAGCAGGTCGCGCAGGTCCTGCGCGTTCTTGAAGCTGACGATGCCCGAGAACGAGATGTAGTAGCCGCGCTCCACCGCCGCCAGCGCCACGTCGGCCGTCTCGGTGAAGCAGTGGAACACGCCGCCGGCCTGCTCGCCGCCCTCCTCGTCCAGCACGCGCAGCGTGTCGGCGGCGCTGGAACGGGTGTGGATGACCAGCGGCTTGCTCGCCTCCTTCGCCGCGCGGATGTGGGTGCGGAAGCGCTCGCGCTGCCATTCCATGTCCGCGATGCTGCGGCCGTTGAGGCGGTAGTAGTCCAGCCCCGTCTCGCCGATGGCCACGACGCGAGGCAGCGCGGCCAGCCGCACCAGCTCGGCCACGTCGGGTTCGCGCATGTCCTCGGTGTCCGGGTGCACGCCCACCGTCGCCCACAGCTGGCCATGTTGCAGCGCCAGCGCGTGCACGGCGTCGAATTCCTCCATCTGCGTGCAGATGCAGATGGCCTGGTCGACCTGGGCAGCGTGCATGTCGGCCAGGATGGCGGGCAGGTTGTTCTTCAGCTCGGGGAAGCTGAGGTGGCAATGCGAATCAATGAACATCGAAACAGGATCAGAGCGTCTGGGTCGGTTTGCTCGACGAGACGGCCGTGCCCAGGATTTCCTCGATGCGCACGCGGATCAGCCGCGTCTTCTCGTCGCCGGGAAAGCGCACGCCCACGCCCTGGGTGCGGCCACCCGAGGCATTGGCCGGCGTCAGCCAGGCGACCTTGCCGGCAACCGGATAGCGCTGGTTGTCCTCGGGCAAGGCCAGCAGAAGGTAGACGTCCTCGCCAAGCCGGTAGTCGCGCGTCGTCGGCACGAACAGGCCGCCTTCGGTGAATGCCGGAATGTAGGCCGCGTAGAGCGCCGACTTCTCCTTGAACACCAGCTGGATCACACTGGGCCGCGCACTGGATGCGCTGCCTGCGCCACTCACCGCAGGCAGAGGCAGTGCGCCGGTCATCTGGCTGGGGCGGAACTGCGCGGACTGGCCGGGCTTGGAGTTGGCGTCGCTCATGGGGCGAGTGTAGTCATCGGGCCGCCGCCGACATGGCCGCCTGGGCCTGCGCGACAAGCGCCTCTATCCACAGCCCGGCGTTCAGCGGGTGGTCGGCGTGCCGGGCTGCGCGGCGCAGTTCGGCGTCCCAGCCCAGCAGCGGCGCAGCGCGGCGCGGAGACGGCAGCGAGGCGGCGGCGAAGAACTGGCCGGGCCGGCCATGGGCGCGGCGCAGGAGGTCGTGGCACAGGCGCTGCAGCGCGTCGATGACGCGCGGCGGCGCCCAGTCGGACAGCGCCGCGACCTCGCCGCGCGCCACGCGCTTGGGGATGGCCTGCCAGGCGGCGTCCGTGAGCCCCGCCTCGGACCAGGCCAGCGCCTGCTGCGGCCGGCCACCGGTGGCATCGAGCAGGCCGGCGGCGCCGTCCACGCCCTTGGCCGCCAGCCAGGCCAGCGCGGCCTCGCGGTCCGGCAAGGGCAGCGGCAGCGGCTGGCAGCGGCTGCGTATGGTGGGCAGCAGCGCGGCGCTGTCATGGCTGGCCAGCGCGAAGCGCAGCAGGCCGGACGGTTCCTCCAGCGTCTTCAGCAGCGCATTGGCCGCCACGCCGTTCAACGCCTCGGCCGGGAAAATGACGGCCACCTTGGCGCGGCCGCGCGCCGACGTGGCCTGCGCGAAGGCCAGCAGGTTGCGCACTGCCTCGACCTTGATCTCGCGGCTGGGCTTGGCCTTGCCGGCCTTGGCGTCGGGCTCCTCGTAGGGCAGGCCCAGGGACTCGCGGGCCGAGGCATCCAGTGCCTCGGGCAGCAGCAGCTGGAAGTCGGGATGCGTACCGCTGGCGAACAGCTTGCAACTGGCGCAGTGGCCGCAGGCCGGCTGCGGGGCGGTGCGGTCCTCGCAGAGCCAGCTCTGCGCCAGCTTGATCGCCAGTTCGAGCTGGCCGACGCCGGCCGGCCCCTGCACCAGCAGCGCATGCGAGCGCGCCCGCGCCAGCGCGTCGGCGAGCGGGCGCTCAAGCCAGGGCAGATCGGCGTTCAGCATGGATAGCGCTCCGACAGCACGGCCAGCACCTGGGCGCCGACCTGCTCCACCGTGCCGCTCGCGTCGACGCGCACGATGCGGCCCGGCGCCTTGGCCGCGCGGGCCGCATAGCCGGCACGCACGCGCTCGAAGAAGTCCAGGTCCTGCTGCTCGATGCGGTCGGCCTCGCGGGCACCCGCCCGGCGCGCGGCGGCCTGCGCCGCGGGCAGGTCGAACCACAGCGTCAGCTCGGGCTCGGTGCCCTCCTGCACCCAGTCGGCCAGCGTCTCCAGCACCGCCAACGGCAGCCCGCGGCCACCGCCCTGGTAGGCGAAGCTGGCATCGGTGAAGCGATCGCAGAGCAGCGTCTTGCCGGCGGCCAACGCCGGCTTGATGACCGTTTCGACATGGTCGCGACGGCCGGCGAACATCAGCAGCAGCTCGGTCAGCGAGCCCATGGGCTCCTTCAGCACGATGTCGCGCAAGGTCTCGGCCAGCGGCGTGCCGCCGGGTTCGCGGCTGAGCTGCACGTCGGCGCCACGGGCGCGGAACCAGTCGGCCACGGCCCGGATGTGGGTGGACTTGCCGGCACCGTCGATGCCTTCGAAGCTGATGAATCGTCCCGTCACTTGCCGCGGATGTATTTGTTGACTGCGCGATTGTGCGCGGTGAGGTCTTCGCTGAACTCGCTGCTGCCGTCGCCGCGCGAGACGAAGTACAGCGACTTCACCGGCGCCGGGTGCAGCGCCGCCTGCAGCGAGGCCTGGCCCGGCATCGCGATGGGTGTGGGCGGCAGGCCGCCGCGGGTGTAGGTGTTGAAGGGCGTGTCGGCCAGCAGGTCGCGCTTTCGCAGGTTGCCGTCGAAGCCCTCGCCCAGGCCGTAGATGACGGTGGGGTCGGTCTGCAGCGGCATGCCCAGGCGCAGCCGGTTCACGAACACGGCCGCGACCCGGCTGCGGTCGGCGGGTGCGCCGGTTTCCTTCTCGACGATGGAGGCCAGGACCAGCGCCTCCTCGGCCGACTTCAACGGCAGGTCGGCCGCGCGGGCTGCCCAGGCCGCGGCCAGGCGGCGCTGCATCGCCGCGCGGGCTCGCTTGAGCACGGTCAGGTCGCTGACGCCGCGGCTGTAGGCATAGGTGTCGGGGAAGAAGCGCCCCTCGGGCGACAGGCCCGGCTCACCGAGCGCGGCCATCACCTCCGCATCGCTCATCTGCGCCGTCCTGGCCTTCAGCGCCGGTGCGGCCGCGAGGGCCGCCCTTACCTGGCGCCAGTTCCAGCCTTCGATGAGGCGCAACTGCTCCAGCACCTCGTCGCCGCGCACCATCTTGTCCAGCAGCTCGCGCGGCGTGGCGCCGGCATGCACCTCGTAGCTGCCGGCGCGGATCTGCCGCGCCTGGCCCGACCACTTGAACCATTGGTAGAGGTAGCGCGCATCGGTCTGCACGCCGGCCGCGACCCAGGCGCGCGCGACATCGGCCGGGTTGGTGCCAGGCTCGACGGACAGCTCCACGGACGGCGCGGCAAGGCTCAACGGGCTGCGCAGCCACTGCCAGACGGCGCCTGCGGCCAGCGCCGCGATCAACAACACAGCGAGCAGCGCCCGCACCAACCACTTCATGCCCTTGCCCGGGGTCTGCCCAAAGGGGGCTGATGATAATTGCGAGCATGACCGAACCGACCTCTCTGCGTCTCGTCGACTGGGGCGTGATCCGCGCCCACGGCGCCGACGCCGCCAGCTTCCTGCACAGCCAGCTGACCCAGGACTTCGCGCTGCTGGACCGCGACCACGCCCGCCTGGCCGGCTTTTGCACCGCCAAGGGCCGGCTGCTGGCCACCATGGTGGGCTGGCGCCAGGGCGAGGACGAGATCCTGCTGGCGCTGCCGGCCGAGACGCTGGCCGCGACGCTGAAGCGCCTGTCCATGTTCGTGCTGCGTGCCAAGTGCAAGTTGAGCGACGCGAGCGCCGAGTTCGCCGTCTACGGCCTGCTGGGCCAGCCGGCCGCCGACGACTGGTCGCTCGCGCGCGATGGCGACGCGGTGCAGGTCGCGCTGCCTGGCGCGGGCCGCGCGCTGCGCGTGCAGCCCGCCGGCACGCCCGCCCCGGCCGGCCCCGCGATGACGGCCGAAGACTGGGCCTGGGCCGAAGCCGCGGCCGGCATGGCCTGGGTGCGCGGCGTGACGGTCGAGGCCTTTGTGCCGCAGATGATCAACTTCGAGGTGCTGGGTGGCGTGAGCTTCAAGAAGGGCTGCTACCCGGGCCAGGAGATCGTCGCGCGCAGCCAGTACCGCGGCACGCTGAAGCGCCGCCTGCAGGTCTTCGAGACCGAGGCGGCGGCGACGCTGGGCCAGGAGATCTTCCACAGCGCCGACCCCGCGCAGCCGGCCGGCGTCGTGGCCGGTTGCGGCACGCGCGGCGGCCGCACGGCGGTCGCGGCCGAGATCAAGCTCGCGGCGCTGGAGGGTGGCAGCCTGCACCTGGGCAGCGCCGCTGGCGCAACGCTTCGGCCGCGCCCCCTGCCCTACGACATCCCGCCGCAGGAGTGAGCGTGCAGCTCTACGTCTACTACAAGGTCGCGGTCGGGCACGTCGACGCGGCCCTCATCGCCTTCCGCAAGGCGCGCGTGGAGGCGCCCATCGAGCTGCTGCAGCGCCCCGAACCGGATGCCGACGGGCGCTGGACATGGATGGAGATCTACCCCGAGGGCTGGGGGCATCGCGAGCCGCAGGTGGCGGCGGCGATGGCGCCATGGCTGGCCGGCGAGCGCAAGGTCGAGCGCTTCGAGATGCTGGGCTGAGCCCGGGGCCGAGCGCCGCATCCGCACGCGGCCGGACTCAGCGGGCCCTCAGAGGGCCCTGACCATCTCCACATGCCCGATGCCGGCCTCCTCGAAAGGCTGGCCGCGCCGCTGGAAGCCGGCGCGCAGATAGAAGTTCTCCGCCGACAGCTGCGCATGCAGCAGCACCTCGCGGTACCCCTGGCGCCTGGCCTCGGCCATCAACGCCTCCAGCACCTGGCGGCCGATGCGCGTGCCGCGCATGGGGCGCAGCACGGCCATGCGGCCGATCTTGGCGACGCCAGGCACATGTTCCAGCAGCCGGCCCGTGGCCAGCGGCGTGCCGAAGCGGTTGCGCGCCAGCGCATGCAGGCAGCTCGCGTCGGCGCTGTCCCATTCCATGTCGGCCGGGATGTGCTGCTCCTCGACGAAGACCTCGCGGCGGATCACCGTCGCGGCCTCGCCCAGCTCGCGCCAGGGCCCCAGCGCCACGTCCACGACGGGTTGGCCGGCCTCGAAGTCGAGCATGAGGCGGCGCAGCGCGTCGGGCAGGCGCACCGGCGTCTGCGTGCCGGGGTCGGCGAAGACGTAGACCATTTCGGCCTGCACTAGCATCTGCTCGCCGTGGAAGACGGCACCGTCCACCTTCATGGAGCTGTTGCCGAACTCGCGGCAGCGGATGCCGACGTCCAGGCGGTCGTCATAGCGGCCCGAGCCGCGGTAGTCCAGCGTCGCGCGGCGAACGTAGAGGTCCCCGCCCAGGCTCTTCATCGTCTCGGCATAGGGCACGGCCAGCGCGCGCCAGTAACCGCTGACGGCGGTGTCGAGATAGGTCAGGTAATGCCCGTTGAAGACGATGCCCTGGGCGTCGACCTCGGCCCAGCGCACGCGCAGGGGTTCGAGGTGGCGGAATTCGGTTCTTTTCATGTTTGAAGCTGCCCCCTGATCGCGGCCGCGCAGGCGTCCAGGGCCGTGATGGCCTCCGGGATCTGGCGGCCCATCTTGATGAAATCGTGCGTCACGCCGCGGTACAGCTCCAGCTGCACGTCCACGCCCGCGGCACGCAGCGTGTCGGCATAGGCGATGCCCTCGTCGACGAGGGGGTCGCACTCGGCCAGCACGAAGCAGGCCGGCGCCAGGCCTGAATGGTCGTCGGCCTCCAGCGGCGCGAAGCGCCAGTCATGGCGCTGCTGGCGGGCGATGTACTGGTCGAAGAACCAGGCGATGCTGGCGGCGTCCAGCAGGAAGCCGTTGGCGAAGAAGCGGTGCGAGGCGGTGTCGGCCCTGCTGGCGGTGCCGGGCGTGATGAGCAGCTGCAACGCCAGCGGCAGGCCGCGATCGCGGGCGAAGAAGGCTGCGCCGGCCGCCAGCGTGCCGCCCGCGCTGTCGCCACCCACGGCGAGCCGGCGGCCATCCAGCCCCAGGCCGTCGGCCTGCCGGTGCAGCCATTCCAGCGCTGCCCAGGCGTCGTCCACGGCCGCGGGGAAGCGGTGCTCGGGCGCGAGCCGGTAGTCCAGCGCCAGCACGGCCGCGCCGCTTCGCAGGCTAAGCTGGCGGCACAGGCTGTCATGGGTCTCCAGGTCGCCTATGGTGAAGCCGCCCCCATGCAGGTAGAGCAGAACGGGCAGGCGCTCGGCGCTGGGTGCATACAGGCGCGCCGGCAGGCCCGCAACCTGCAACTCCTCCACGCGGGCCAGCGGCGCGCGCGGCAGGTCCAGGATCTCGGCACCCATGCGGTAGGCGATGCGCGCCTCGCGCGGCGTGAGGCTGTGGAAGGGCGGCCGGTTGGCGCGCTGTATGCGTTGGAGCAGCCCCGCCATGCGCGGGGTCAGGAGCTGGGTGGGCGAGGTCATGAAGCCTGCATTCTGCAAGGTCTGGCCGCTGGCCGTGCGCGCCTGCCTGCCGACTGCGGCGCAGGCCCCGCTATCGCCCAGCCCCGGCCAGGGCCTAGGATGGCCCAAGACATTCCGGAGACCACCGCCATGGCCCAGATCCTTCACGTGACCCGCATCGAGATCGAGTTTGGTGCCAGCCGCCTGCTGCCCGCCGAATGCAGTCGCCTGGGGCTGCGCAGGCCACTGGTGGTGACCGATGCCGGCGTGCGCGCGGCCGGGGTGCTGGACCAGGCGCTGGCGGCCTTCGCCGCGCCGCCCGCCGTCTTCGACCGCACGCCGCCCAATCCGACCGAAGCGGCGGTGCGCCTGGCCGTAGCCCAGCTGCGCGACCAGGGCTGCGACGGTCTCGTCGCCATCGGCGGTGGCTCCAGCATCGACCTGGCCAAGGGCGTGGCCATCGCCGCCACGCATGAGGGGCCGCTGAAGCGCTGGGCCACCATCGAGGGCGGCGCCATCGACATCAGCAGCAAGGTGCTGCCCCTCATCGCAGTACCGACGACGGCCGGCACCGGCAGCGAGGTGGCGCGCGGCGCCATCCTCATCGTCGACGACGGTCGCAAGCTGGGCTTCCACAACTGGGTACTGTTGCCCAAGGTCGCCATCTGCGACCCGGAGCTGACGCTGGCCCTGCCACCGGCGCTGACGGCCGCGACCGGCATGGACGCCATCGCTCACTGCATCGAGACCTTCCTCGCGCCGGCCTTCAACCCGCCGGCCGACGGCATCGCGCTGGAGGGCCTGCGCCGCGGCTGGGGCGCCATCGAGCGAGCCACGCGCGACGGCCGGGACCGCGACGCTCGGCTGGACATGATGTGCGCCAGCGTGCACGGTGCGCTGGCTTTCCAGAAGGGACTGGGCGCCGTGCATTCGCTGAGCCATGCGCTGGGCGGCCTTGAGCCGCGCCTGCACCACGGCACGCTGAACGCCGTCTTCCTGCCGGCCGTCATCCGCTTCAACGCCGCGGCCGACAGCGTGCGCCGCGAGAACCGCATCGCCCGTCTGGCCCATGCCATGGGCCTGGCCGGCCGCGACGCCGACGCGGTGGCCGACGCCATCACGGCGTTGAATGCACGCCTGGGCCTGCCTTCGGGCCTGACCGCAATGGGCGTCGGGCCGGAGCTGGACGAGCGCATCGTCGAACGGGCGCTGCCGGACCATTGCCACAAGACCAACCCGCGCATCGCCAGCGCCGCCGACTACCACGCGCTGCTGGCGGCGTCGCGCTGAAACGTGGCCGCGTTTTTGTCGCGGACAGCGTGATCGAAGTCCCAGATTGGGTCTGCCCCGACAGGTAGCGCGGCACTAGCATTCTCTGTTGCCCGGCGCGCCTGTGCCGCGTAGAAATAGAGAAGACTGGAGGAGAACATGATCAAGCTATCCATCGGCAGGCGACTGGCGACCGGTTTTGCGCTGGTGCTGGTGCTGGCCGGCTGCGTCATCGCGCTGGCTTCCTGGCGCCTGGCGGCCACGGCCGCGGCGACGCGGCAGATGATGGACGAGCCGCTGGCCAAGGAAAGGCTGATCTCCGACTGGAACCGCAACATCAACGCCGGCGTGCGCCGCACCATGGCCATCGCCAAGAGTGCCGACGCCTCGCTGGTCGAGCTGTTCCGGGAGGATCAGGCCCAGTCCACCAAGTCCTCCGGCGAGATGCAGGAGAAGCTCAAGGGCTTGATCCGCTCGCCCGAGGAGCAGGCGCTGTTCGATGCCGTCGGCAAGGCGCGCCAGGTCTACATCTCGTCGCGAGACGAGATCGTCAAGCTGAAGAAGGCCGGCCAGGCCGAGGCCGCCGAGAAGGTGCTGATGGAGGTCTTCGTGCCCGGCTCCAAGGTCTACCTGGCGCGCATGCAGGAGTTCCTGGACCACCAACGCAAGAGCATCGACGACACCGCCACCGGCATCGACGAGGCCAACGGCGACGGCCGGCTGCTGCTGCTGGGCTTCGGCCTGCTCATGCTGGGCCTGGGCGCGGCCGCCGCGTGGCACATCACGCGCAGCATCACGGTACCTCTGGCGGCGGCCAACGAGCTGGCCGGGCGCGTGGCGGACGGCAACCTGATGCGCTCGGGCTCCGGCATGGCCGCGCGCAGCGACGAGATCGGCCAGCTGCAGATGACGCTGCGCCGCATGCGCGAGACGCTGGCGCAGACCATCGGCAGCATCCGTGACTCGGCCGAGTCCATCGGCACCGCCTCGGCCGAGATCGCCAGCGGCAACCAGGACCTGAGCGCGCGCACCGAGAAAGCGGCGTCCAGCCTGGAGCAGACGGCCAGCGCGATGGAACAGCTGACCGGCACGGTGCACCAGTCGGCCGCGTCGGCCAGCCAGGCGAACCAGTTGGCCCAGTCGGCCGCCAGCGTGGCCCAGCGCGGCGGCGAGGTCGTCGCCCAGGTCGTGCACACGATGGACGAGATCAACACCAGCTCGCACAAGATCGCCGACATCATCGGCGTCATCGACGGCATCGCGTTCCAGACCAACATCCTGGCCCTGAACGCAGCCGTCGAGGCGGCACGCGCTGGCGAGCAGGGCCGAGGCTTCGCGGTCGTCGCGAGCGAGGTGCGCTCGCTGGCCGGCCGCTCGGCGGACGCGGCACGGGAGATCAAGAGCCTGATCGGCAGCAGCGTCGAGCGCGTCGAGACCGGCTCGCGCCTGGTGAGCGAGGCGGGCAAGACCATGGACGAACTGGTGAGCGCCGTGCAGCGCGTCAAGGACATCATGGGCGAGATCACCGCGGCGACGGCCGAGCAGTCCGACGGCATCGCCCAGGTCAATATCGCGATCGCCCAGCTGGACCAGGTCACGCAGCAGAACGCTGCCCTCGTCGAGGAGTCGACCGCTGCGGCCGAGAGCCTGCGCGAGCAAGCCACGACGCTGAACGGCGCGGTCGGGACCTTCCAGGTCGCACGCCGCTAGTCGCCGCCCCCGCCCCCGCCGCAGCCCGATCCACAGCTGCAGCCGCCGTCATCCGAGCCGCCGCTGCAGCCATCGTCACCGGAGCTCCAGCTGCCGCCGCCGGCGTCACCGCCGTCACTGGCCTGGCGCCTGCGCAACGCGGCCAGCTCCGCCTCGCTGATCAGGCCCAGGGCCAGCAGGCCGCCACCGGCGATGGCCGCATGCGTGACGGCGCTGCCACCGGGCAGGCCCAGGCCATTGATCTGCCGGTGCACCAGACCACGCTTCTCGAAGCGGTAGGCCCAGCCCGCGGGCAGGCGCAGCAGGCCGTCGAGCGCAAACAGCAGCGGCAGGCGCGGCCCCAGCAGGCCCAGCCCCTCGCTGCGGCAGCTGCCGACCCACGTGCGGGCCAGGCAATCCTCCAGCGGCGCGCCAAGCGCCTCGGCCTCGTAGTGCTCGACCTCGCGGCCGAAGTAGCGCTGCTGCCAGCCGGCGAGACCGGCGGGGTCGAGCGCCAGCCAGACATGCCAGACCGAATCAGCTGCCCTGCTCGGCAGCGCACAAGGCCCCTGCCCGCGCTGCAGCCGGCAAGCCTCGAAGAACTGCGCCAGGCCCAGCGAACAGCGCAGCCAGGCCGCATCGTCGACGGCCAGCCCGGGGAATTCGTCGGTGGCATGGTGCGCCCAGGCCGAACGCACCGCAGGCGGGATCTGGTCGGCCGCCACCGTGGCCGGCGGGCAGCGCCGGCGCAGCGCCTGCCGCTGCTGGGTTTCGCGCTGCCGCGTCCACCAGGCACCGAGCCGGTGGACGAGGCTGAACCTTGTTGTCGTTGTTGTGTTGTTCATGGCACCAGTCTGTGACCGGAGTATGGCGCGCACGTGAATCGGGTAGGAGGAGGGGCTGCCCCCTCCGTCCTCCCACACCACCGTACGTGCCGCTCGGCATACGGCGGTTCCTGTCTACTGGGCGGGTGCCCGGCGAGCTTGGTTTCGTTCATCGTGTCGCCTGGCGTGCATTGAGCACCACCGCACCGCATCGAGACTTCCGGCCTCAACATGGCGGTTGCCGTGGCTCTTGGCTCGCGCCAAGACTTCTGCCCTGCAATGCCAGAGAGCACGCGTGACTGTCCACTCATGACAAGTTCGGCCCTTCGCCGCTGCGGCTCCCAGCGGCTACTACGGCCTCTGCTGACCCCTGCCAGCCCATCCCGTCGCCTTGCGGCGCCGGTAGCCCTCTCGGGCAGGTTGACAGGTCTCCCGGGGTAAGACGCGCGACCTTCACTGCATACACCCGCCGCATCTACTTGCTCGCCTTCCGGATGATTTCGGGCTTCGGGTTTCTTGGCCCCCTCGCCCAGTCGAGCCGGCCTCATATGCGGTTCCTGTTCGTCGGGCCACAGCTTTGCGTACAGCTTCCTTCAGATTCCACCTCGCGGCGGACACCCTTGCTGTTCGGCAACGGTTCCCATCATCAAGGTCCGTAGGGGACTTTCACCCCCAAGTCATCCAACTCACCACCACAGCGAGCCGGACAGCGCCAGTCACGGCGCTACGCGCCATGCCTGGCGCACCAAGAAAAAAGACCCGCCAAGGCGGGTCGTGAAAGTCAGGAGTTGACGCTGACTGTGATTGACCTTTGGGGTCGTGCCGGCGATGCGAAGCATCGCCGGCCGCTGAACAGGCGTCGGGCGGCATGCCTGCCGCCCCCGGGCCATGTTCAACCGTGCCTGGCGTCGAAGAACTGCTCGTCCTCCGTCGAGCCCTTCAGCGCGGCCGTGGAGGCATTGGCCTCGATGGTGGTCGTGACGGCGTCGAAGTAGCCGGTGCCGACCTCGCGCTGGTGCTTGACCGCGGTGAAGCCCTTCTCGGCGGCGGCGAACTCGGCCTCCTGCAGCTCGACGAAGGCGCTCATCTGGTTGCGGGCATAGCCGTAGGCCAGGTTGAACATCGAATAGTTCAGGCTGTGGAAGCCGGCCAGCGTGATGAACTGGAACTTGTAGCCCATGGCGCCCAGCTCGCGCTGGAACTTGGCGATGGTGGCGTCGTCCAGGTTCTTCTTCCAGTTGAAGCTGGGCGAGCAGTTGTAGGCCAGCAGCTTGCCCGGGAACTTGGCGTGGATGGCGTCGGCGAAGGCCTTGGCGAAGGCCAGGTCGGGCTTGCCGGTCTCGCACCAGATCAGGTCGGCATAGGGCGCGTAGGCCAGGCCGCGGCTGATGGCCTGCTCCAGGCCGTTCTTCGTGCGGTAGAAGCCCTCGACGGTGCGCTCACCGGTGCAGAAGGGCTTGTCGTTGTCGTCGATGTCGCTGGTGACGAGGTCGCCGGCCTCGGCATCGGTGCGGGCCACCAGCAGCGTGGGCGTGCCCATCACGTCGGCAGCCAGGCGGGCGGCGACGAGCTTGGCGACGGCCTCGCGGGTAGGCACCAGCACCTTGCCGCCCATGTGGCCGCATTTCTTGGCGCTGGCCAGCTGGTCCTCGAAGTGCACGCCGGCGGCGCCGGCCTCGATCATGGACTTCATCAGCTCGAAGGCGTTCAGCACGCCGCCGAAGCCGGCTTCGGCGTCGGCCACGATGGGGGCGAAGAAGTCGATGTCGTCCTTGCCCTCGCTCCACTGGATCTGGTCGGCACGCTGGAAGGTGGCGTTGATCTTCTTGACCACCTTGGGCACCGAGTCCACCGAATACAGCGACTGGTCGGGGTACATCTCGCCGTTGCTGTTGGCATCGCCGGCCACCTGCCAGCCAGACAGGTAGATGGCCTTCAGGCCGGCCTTGACCTGCTGCATGGCCTGGTTGCCGGTCAGTGCGCCCAGCGCGTTGACGAAGGGCTCGGTGTTCACCAGGCCCCAGAGTTTCTCGGCACCGCGCTTGGCCAGCGTGTGCTCGATGGCGACGGAGCCCCGCAGGCGCACGACGTCGGCAGCGGTGTAGCCGCGGGTGATGCCCTTCCAGCGCGGGTTCTCGGCCCAGTCTTTCTCGAGGGCGGCGATCTGTTGGTCACGGGTGAGGCGGGTCATGGAGAGCTCCTGTAGGCAGTCAAGAAACATCGAAAACCGATGGCTCAAGCCTAGGCCTCATCACCCGTCCGCGGAAGGCCAAAGTCTTATACAAGACAAAAAACTTTGTCCTTTAATAACAATGACTTGCACTACATTTTTCAAATAAAGAAATCAGATTCACCATAATGAGAAATCATGCGGCGACGCAACATCGTTGCTTTTCGCAATTTGAAACGATACTTCAGCATCGTGAGAACCGCCGCAACGCCATGACCGTCCTGATCACGCCCCGCCTGCGGCTGGAACCGCTGAATGACTGCCACGTCGATGGCCTGTACCGCTTGAACAGCGACCCGGTCGTCATGCGCTACATCACCGGTCGGCCCGAGACGCTGGACGACACCCGGCAGATGGTGGCGCGCGTGAAGGGGCGTTGGGCCGAATTCGGTTACTCGTGGTGGGCATTCCAGCGCCTGGACGACGATGAAGTGATAGGAATGGGCTGCATCCAGCACCTGAACCGCGACCCCGCCGGCCCGCTGGAAACCGGCTGGCGGCTGAGCCAGAGTGCCTGGGGCCAGGGCTACGCCAGCGAGGCGGCGCGCCACATGGTCGGCTGGGCGTTCGCGACACTGAAGCCCGAATTGATCTGCGCCATCTGCCAGCCCGAGAACACGGCCTCCTCCACCGTCATGCAACGGCTGGGCATGACCTATAGCGGCACCGGCCGCTGGTACGACATGGACTGCGCCCGCTACGACGTCACGGCCACGCAATGGGCCGCAAGTCCGGCCCGAAAGGCCTACGAGGCTGAGGCATAGTCCGGCCTTCTTCAATCCCTTTGCACGGAGGACTCATGGCGAACACCGAACAGCGCAGCAACAAGATGACGAAGAAGCCCAAGAAGGACGCCGGTCCCGGCAAGACGGCCGGCTCCGACCGCCCGGTCGCGCCGATGACCTCGGTCATCCCCAAGGGCAAGGAAGCCAAGCTGAAGAACAAGTAGGCCGTTCCGGCCTCATGCCGAGCGGCCTGCTGGCCGCCTGGCCTTCGGCGAGCGTCGAACAGGCCGCAGGGCCTGTTCTCGACTACGCCTCAGAGCCCGCCGATGAAATAGCGCTTCAGGCCTGCCAGCACCATCTCGACGGCGATGGCAGTCAGCACCAGACCCATCAGCTTCTCGATGGCCGACACGACCGAGTCGCCCAGCAGCTTGCGGATGCGGTCCGCCAGCACCAGCGTCAGGCCCGAGATCAGCATCGCGGCACTGAGCGCGCCAATCCATTGCCAGATCTTGTCCGGCTGGCGCGACGCCAGCAGCAGCACCGTCGCCATGGCCGACGGCCCGGCCAGCAGCGGCACGGCGAGCGGGAAGATGAACGGCTCCTTGCCCGGCTCCAGCCCGTAGGCCGATTCGCTCGAGCCGCCGAAGATCATGCGGATCGCGATGATCACCAGGATCACGCCGCCCGCCACCTCCAGCGACCGCTCCGACAGGTGCATGACCTGCAGGAAGCTGTCGCCGAGGAACATGAACGCGAACAGCACGCAGAAGGCGATGCCCACCTCGCGCATGGCCACGCGCGTACGCCGCTCCTTGGGCACCGCGCGCATGATGGAAATGAAGATCGGTAGGCTGCCGAGCGGGTCGAGCACCAGCAACAGCAGGATCAGGGCGGAAAGAAAACTGTGGTCCATCCGCCCCGATTGTCGGCGACCGGTTCAGAAGCGGTAGTAAGCCCGCGCGAAGTAGGACGCGCCGTTCAGGCCGAACTGCACGCTGTCGTAGTAGAAACCGTTGTCCGTCTCGTCCGGATCCTGGCGCGTCGGCTTCACGTTGAAGACGTTGTTGCCGCCGATGCTGAGCTTGAGGGCCGGTGTGGCCTGCCAGCTCAAGGCCAGGTCCATCGAGGCCTTGGGCTTGTAGCGCAGGTACACGCCGTCCGTGAAGCCGCCCTGCGTCTGGCTGCCGAAGTAGATGATCTTGGCTTCGCTCGTCCACGCGCCCTCGCTGTACTCGAAGCCCAGCGTGCCCTTGGCGCGCGGACCACCCTGCTCGATGAAGAGGCGTTCGCGCTCGGACAGCAGCACGTCCTCGAAGCCCTTCAGCGAGGGCGGCGCGTGGATGGCCGTCACCGCCGTGTGGCTGACATTCAGCGCCAGGAAGGTGGTGAGTTGCCCCGCCCCCAGCTTCGTGCGATTGGAAGCCGTCAGGTCCAGGCCGCGGGTGCGGGTGTTGACCGAGTTGACGAAGAACTGCGCCTGCCCCACGCCCAACCCCTGAAGGATGGCACCCAGGGCCGGGTAGTTGTCCTCGTCGAAGCGGCCGGACAGCACGATGCGGTCGCGGATGTTGATCTGGTAGAGATCGGCCGTGACGGCCGAGTCGGGGCTGGGCTTGATCGTGAAGCCGACGGACAGGTTCCTGGATTTCTCCTGCTTGAGCGCCGGAACTCCCGCGGCATTGGCAATCCTGCTGCCGTTGGGGGCCAGCACCACGTCCAGCGGCCGGCCGCTGATGAAGTCGGTAAAGGTGGAAGAGAAGTAGAGCTGCTGCAGGCTTGGTGCGCGGAAGCCCGTGCTGGAGGCGGCGCGCAGCAGCAGTTCCTTGCTGGCCTTGAAGCTGCCAGCCAGCTTGGCCGTCGTCGTCGAGCCGAAGTCGCTGTAGTGTTCTGCGCGTACGGCGGCGTCCAGCGTCAGCGACGGCGTCAGCGTGGCTTCCCAGTCCACGTAGAGGGCCTGGCTGCTGCGGCTCCTGTTGGTGGCGTCCGAGGGCTGGAACCCCGGAAAGCCCTGGCTGCCGGCATTGCCGCCGAAGCCCACGCCATCGGCATCGATATACGAGCCGGGCTCGCCGGCGACGATGTCGTAGTTTTCCTTGCGGTACTCGGCGCCGAAGGCGATGTTGCTGCCACCCAGCAGGGCGGGGAAAAAGCGGCTGACGTCGAAATTGGTCGTCGACTGGCTGAAGCCGAAGCCCCCGGCGTCGAAGCTGGTCGGGCTGATGCCCTTGCCGCCCGACAACAGGTCCTTGTTGGCGATGGAGGCGTTCAGCGTGTGGCTGATGTTGTAGCGCAGCTTGTTGCTGCCGTAGGTCTGCGACAGGTCGGTGTCCCAGCCAGCGATGGCCGACTTCCAGCCGGCG
This sequence comes from Roseateles sp., assembly GCF_019237615.1. GTDB lineage: Bacteria > Pseudomonadota > Gammaproteobacteria > Burkholderiales > Burkholderiaceae_C > Pelomonas. Next base: position 25,020 of record NZ_JAFAGT010000044.1, read on the forward strand.
ATGAGGTAGCGGTCCTCGATCTTGCCGTTGATGTACGGCACGAAGCCGTTGGGGTACATCGCGGCCGAGTTGCGGCTGGGGATGTCGTCCGAGCCAACGCCGCCACGCGCCCAGGCGGCGGAAGAGGCAGCACGGTTCTGCGCACCGGCCGTCACGTAGAGCTTGTTGTCGCCACCGGCGGGGAACTCGCCATTCAGGTAGACCGTCTTGTTCTTGACCTGGGTGTCGCCGATGGTGCGCAGGCTGTCGGGGTCGGCGCGATTGGAGCGACCGCGGTCCTGCCATTCGCCGGTGATGCCCAGCATGCCGCCGCCCAGCTTGACGCCGCAATAGGCCGAGGCGAGGTCGTTCTTGCCGTCGCCGGCCGAGTACTGACCGTAGCCCGCCACGGCCTCGCATCCGGCCTTTTTCTTCAGCTGTATGTTGATGACGCCGGCGATGGCGTCCGAGCCGTACTGGGCCGCCGCGCCGTCGCGCAGCACCTGCACGTTGTCTATGGCCAGCAGCGGCAGGGAGTTCATGTCCGTGCCCGTCGAGCCGCGGTTGCGCGCGCCGAACAGGCTGACGAGCGCCACCGTGTGGCGGCGCTTGCCGTTGACCAGCACCAGCGTCTGGTCCGAGCCCAGGCCGCGAAGGGCCGCGGAGTCGATCAGATCGGCACCATCGGCGCCGGTCTGGCGCGTCGAGTTGAAGGACGGCGACAGGTATTGCAGCGTCTGCGCCAGGTCGAACTGCCCTCCGCCCTCGACAACCTTGTTCATCGAGTAGATGTCCACCGGCACCAGGGTCTCCGTGCTGGACGCGGCGGGCAGCGTCTTGCGCGAGCCGACGACGGTCACGCGTTCAAGACTGTTGGCGTCGTCGGCCCGCGTGGCGGTCGCACCGAAGAGGCTCAGTGCGGCAAACGCGACGGGCAGCAGGCGGTGTGCAGACATGACGACTCCCTGGGGTCTTGTGACGCCGCCCGAGTTTGCCGCCCTGCCCGCGCTGCGGGCAGGCACTGTTGTGCACCGCTCACAGGGGTAGTTACCCGCGCGGATGGTGCTGGGCGTGCAATGCCTTCAGCCGCTCGCGCGCCACATGGGTGTAGATCTCCGTGGTCGCCAGATCAGCAAGAACAAAAAGCAGTTGCACGGCGCGCAGGTCCGCGCCATGGTTGAGCAGGTGCGTCGCGAAGGCATGGCGCAGCGTGTGCGGCGACAGCGGCACCGTGATGCCGGCCACGATCGCATGCCGCTTGATCAGCGTCCAGAACATCTGCCGCGTCATGCCGGCGCCGCGGGCGGTGACGAAAAGGTCGTCGCTGCTGCGGCCGGCCAGGATCTCGGCGCGGGCCTCGCGCAGATAGCGCACCATCCAGTCGCGGGCATGCTCGCCAAAAGGCACGAGGCGGGCCTTGCTGCCCTTGCCGGTGACATGCAGCACCGCGTCCTTGAAGGCGACATGGGCGCTCTTCAGCGTCACCAGCTCGCTGACGCGCAGGCCGCTGGCGTACATCAGCTCCAGCATGGCGCGGTCGCGCAGGCCCAGGACAGTGCCGACGTCAGGCGCCGCAAGCAGCGCGCCGACCTGGGCCTCGCTGAGCAGCTTGGGCACACGCAGTGGCTGCCGCGCGGCCATGAGCTTGAGCGTGGGATCGGACTGGATGCGTCCCTCGCGCAGCGCCCAGCGGAAATAGCGCTTGATGACCGACAGGCGCCGGTTCGCGCTGGAGGTCTTGGCCGCCGGCCGGGCGGCTGCGTACTCGAGCAGTTGGCGTTCGCTGCAGGCGTCCAGCCCCATGGGTGCCAGCCATCCCGCCAGCGCCGCCAGGTCGCGCCGGTAGGCCGCCTGGGTGTTGGCGCTCAGGCCGTCTTCCAGCCAGAGCGCCTCGATGAAGGCCTCGATACCAGGATCAGTCAAGCTTGAGCTTTTGCTGCGCGACGACCTTCTTGTAGACATCGAACTCGGCCGCGATCTGGGCCGCGAACTGCTCGGGCGTGTTGGCCACGATCAGCGAGCCCGTGTCCTCGATGCGTTTGCGCACGTCGGGGTTCTCCAGCGCCTTGCGCACGGCGGCATTGACCTTGTCGACGATGTCGCGCGGCAGGCCCTTGGGGCCGTGGATGCCGTAGTAGGCCATGCGGTTGACGGGCTCCAGGCCGATCTCCTTGAAAGTCGGCACATTGGGCAGCGCCGCCACGCGCTGCGGCGCCGCGACGACGATGGGGATGAGGCGGCCGTCCTTGATGAAGGGCAACGCCGACGGCAGGTTGTCGAAGATCATCGGCACCTGACCGGCCACCGTGTCGTTCAGCGCCGGGCCCGCTCCGCGGTAGGGAATGTGCAGCACGAAGACGCCGGCCAGCGTCTTGTACAGCTCCATCTGCAGGTGGCCGATGCCGCCCGTGCCAGACGTGGCGTAGCTGTACTTGGCCGGGTTCTTCCTGAGCTCGGCGACGAAGCCCTTGTAGTCGCGCGCCGGGAAGCTCGGGTGCACCGCGATGACGTTGGGCGTCGCCGCGATGTTGATGACGGGCGTGAAGTCCGTCAGCGGGTTGTAGGCAATCCTGGGGTTGATGGCCGGGTTGGCCGCCGTCGTCGACACCGTCGCCACGCCAAGTGCGTAGCCGTCCGGCGCGACGCGCGCGATCTCGGTCGCGCCCACCGTACCGCCGCCCCCGGCCTTGTTGTCCACCACCATGGTCTGGCCCAGCAGCACCGTCATGCGCTCGGAAACGATGCGCGCAATGATGTCGGTGGTGCCACCCGGCGCGAACGGCACGATCAGGCGCACCGGCTTGCTGGGGTAGGTGTCGGCCCAGGCGTGATGGCCCAGGGGGCCGAAGCCGGCGAGCGCGGCTGCTTGGAGGACGAAACGACGTTGCATGAGGTCGGTCTCCGGGGTGTGGATGGGCGGATGCTAGCCGTGCCGGCCCAGCAGGCCGGCGCGCAGGCGGGCGTCGCTGTTGCTGTTGCCCAGGAATACCTTGAGGAAGGCCGTGTAGAAGTCCTGTCCCTCGACGGGCTGGCCCCAGACCTTGCCGTTGACCGTGAGGACGGTGCCGCCCTGGTCGGGCAGGTAGTCGACGTGCAGCAGGTCGCCCTTCTTGACGCGGCCCACCTCGGTGATGAAGCCGTTGAAAAGCTTCACGCGCTCGGCCACGGCTGCCTTCTCGGCCTCGGTGGAGTTGCGGTCCACGCCCTTGCTGATGGCCTTGACGAATTCCTGCGTCGACACGTCCTTCACGAGCGGGATGACGATGCGCAGTTCCAGCCGCTTGGGGCCGGCCTGGGCGTAAATGGCGTCTGGCGTGCCCGCCTTCTGCGGCAGGTAGAGGGCGGCGAGATAGAGCGGGTAGATGGCAACCTGACGCTTGCCCGTGCCATTCAGGGCCAGCATGCTGCCACCGAGCTCCAGTGTGTCGGGGAAGTCCTGGCCCTCGTAGCGCACGGCATGCACCGGCAGGCAGGTCGCGGCGGCCAGGGCAAGGATGGCGGCGCGACGACGGACAAAGGGGCGGGACGGCATCATTCAAGGACTCCAACGACGGACGAACCCGACGATAACGCGTCAAAGGCTCGAGGCGCGGACAGCGCCCAGGCGATGTGCTCGGCCACCAGCGCGTCGGCCCCCTGCCCGGCCCGCAGCAGCGCGCCGCGGAGCGCGGCGTCGTCGCGCGCCCGCAGCGCGTTGCCGGCAGCCACGGCGAGATTGCGCCGCCAGCGCGTGAAGCCGATGCGACGGATGGCCGAGCCTTCGGTGCGGCGCAGGAACTCGGCTTCGTCCCAGGCCAGCAACTCTGCGATCGGCGCGCCCGCCATGCCGGGGCGCACGTCGAAATCGGCCAGCACCGCAGGCTGTGCGAACTTGTTCCAGGGGCAGGCCAGCTGGCAGTCGTCACAGCCGTAGACGCGGTTGCCGATGCTCTCGCGCAGCGCCTCGGGGATGGAGCCGTCGTGCTCTATCGTGAGGTAGGAAATGCAGCGCCGCGCGTCGACGCGGTAGGGTGCGGTGATGGCGGCCGTCGGGCAGACGTCGATGCAGGCCCGGCATTCGCCGCAATGCGCCGTGACGGGATCTGTCAGCGGCAGCTCCAGGTCGATGAAGATCTCGCCGAGGAAGAACATCGAACCCGCATCACGGTGCAGCGTCAGCGTGTGCTTGCCTCGCCAACCCAGGCCCGAGCGCGATGCCAGCTCCACCTCCAGCACCGGCGCCGAGTCGGTGAAGACGCGGTAGCCCAGCGGGCCGACCTCGGCCTCCAGCTTCTCGGCCAGCTTCTGCAGGCGCTGGCGCAACACCTTGTGATAGTCCCGGCCGCGGGCATAGATGGAGACCTGGGCCTGTTCCGGCTTCGCCAGACCCGCCCATTCGACGGCCTGCCAGCCCGGCGCCGTGCCCCGTGGCAGATAGTCCATGCGCGCCGTCAGCACGCGCAGCGTGCCCGGCACCAGCTCGGCCGGCCGCGCTCGCTTCAGGCCATGCGCGGCCATGTAATGCATGCGTCCGTGGTGGCCGGCGTCCAGCCAGGCCTGCAGGCCAGGTTCGGCGTGGCGCAAGTCCACGTCGGCCACCGCGATCTGTGAGAATCCCAGCTCGCGGGCCCAGCCGCGCAAACGCGCCAACAGCGCGGCGGTATCGACAGTGGACGGAAGCTCTTGCATTTGGCACCGATTTTAGAAACCCAGCTGCTGTGGCACGACGAGGCCGCGGCCCAGGCCACCGCCGACCGTCTCGCGGCGGCGCTGCTCCCCTCACCCGACGCCATCATCGAGCTGCACGGGCCGCTGGGCGCCGGCAAGACCACCTTCGTGCGCCTGCTGCTGCGTGCGCTGGGCGTCGAGGGCCGCATCAAGAGCCCCAGCTATGCCGTCATGGAGAGCTATGGGCTGGCGGGCGGCGGCTCGGCCAGCCATTTCGACTTCTACCGCTTCGGCGACCCGCGCGAGTGGGAGGACGCCGGCTTTCGCGACGTCTTCGCCGCGCCGGGGCTCAAGCTCTGCGAATGGCCCGAGAAGGCCGCCGGCCAGCTGCCCAGCGCCGACCTGCAGCTCTTCATCGAGCTGATGCCCGACGACAGCCGCCGCGTGCGCGTGGTGGGAGCGGCGCACCTCGTGGAGGCACTGTCAGCGTGAAGCGCCGCAGCTCCCTCGGCCTGCTCGCCCTGCTGCTGAAGGCCCCCGACACGCTGGCCGCCCCGACCCAGCCCGGCCAGGCCAGCATCGTCGCCGTGCGCGTCTGGCCCGCCCAGGAATACACGCGGGTCACCATCGAGTCCGACCAGGCGCTCGCCGCCAGGCATTTCCTCGTCGACTCGCCGCACCGCCTCGTCATCGACATCGACGGCCTGACGCTGAGCCCCGGCCTGCGCGACCTGATCGGCAAGGTCAAGGCCGACGACCCGTACATCAGCGGCGTGCGCGTCGGCCAGAACACGCCCACCGTCGTGCGCATCGTGCTGGACCTACGCCAGCCCGTCGCGCCGCAGATCTTCACGCTGACGCCGGTTGCGGCCTACCAGCACCGCCTGGTCTTCGACCTGCGCCCCAAGGTCGAGGCCGACCCGCTGGTGGCGCTGGCGAAGGAAGGCGGCCGCAAGGCCCAGCCCGCGCCGCCCCCCGCCGCCCAGCGCGCCGAGGCTGCGGCCAGCGCAGTCAACGACGCCCTCGGCGAGCTGATCCAGAAGATCGAGCGCCCGCCGGCCCCACCCGTTGCTGCGGCGCCCCCGCCGCCCGTGGTCGCCGCCCCCAAGCCCGCGCCGGCCGCCCCGGCTCCGACGGCCGAGCCCAGGATAGACCGCCTCATCATCATCGCGCTGGACCCCGGCCATGGCGGCGAGGATCCGGGCGCCGTGGGACCCTCCGGCCTGCGCGAGAAGGACGTCGTGCTCGCCGTTGCCCACAAGCTGCGCGAACGGCTGACGACCAACCCCAACATCCGCGTGCTGATGACGCGCGACGCCGACTTCTTCGTGCCGCTGCACGAGCGCGTACAGAAGGCTAGGCGCGTGCAGGCCGATCTGTTCGTGTCCATCCACGCCGACGCGTTCATCAACAGCCAGGCGCGCGGGGCCTCGGTCTTCGTGCTCAGCGATGGCGCAGCCACCAGCGCGGCCGCGCGCTGGATGGCCAACAGGGAAAACGCGGCCGACCTCGTCGGCGGCGTCAACGTCGGCGCCGCCACCAAGGACGCCAACGTGCTGCGCGCGCTGCTGGACATGAGCACCACGGCCCAGATCAAGGACAGCCTCAAGCTCGGCGGCGAGGTGCTGGGGCAGATCGGCAAGGTCGGCAAGCTGCACAAGCCGCGCGTCGAGCAGGCCGGCTTCGCCGTGCTGAAGGCGCCGGACATCCCCAGCATCCTCGTGGAGACGGCCTTCATCTCCAACCCCGAGGAGGAGAAGAAGCTGAACGATCCGGGCTACCAGGATCAACTGGTGGACGCGCTGGCCTCCGGCATCGCCAGGTACTTTGCCAAGAGCCCGCCGATGGCGAGGAAGCGCAGCACGACGCTGTAAGCGTCAGACGGCCGAGAGCCAGCGCAGGCCGTGGGGCAAGGCCGGCGGGCCAAACAGCAGATGCAGCACACGCCGCCGGCCTGCGGCAACGGCCTTGCTGGATGAGTGCAGTACGAGGGGGCGCATCAAGAGCGCATCGCCGGCCCGCGCGTCAACCACCACCTCGCCGGACCGGTCACGCCGGGCGCGGATCGCGTCAGGGCAGAGAACACCCTCTCGATGCGAGCCCGGCACGAAGCGCAAGCCACCATCGGCCTGCGTCGCATCGTCCAGATGCAGACGCAGGGCCAGCATGCCGCGGAGCACCTCAGCCGGCGCCAGCACGAAATGCCGGCCGCCCTTGACGGACCAGCCGCTCAGCATGGCGTGATCGATTCGGTTCCGGACCGGAACGGCAAGGTCCTGATGAGGTGCGACCAGCCAGTTGCGATCCTGGGATTTCTCGAACAGCGTGCACTGCACCGCCACGTCGTCGCACGGCAGATAGGGTCGCAGCCGCGGCTGGCCTTTCAGCCAACCCACCAGGGCCCGGCACCAGGGCCGGTCCAGCAATTCACGCTGACCCGCCGCGCCGGGCGGCAGCGTCGAAAGCTCGTCGATCAGGGCCTGCCGCCGTTGCGGCGCGAGCAGGCCGGGCAGCAGATGGAAGCCTTCTGGAAGGACATCGTCGGAAAAGGCCGGCATGGCCGGCCTTGTACCACTGGGTCAGCAGCACTTCCCGACGCGCGCGCTGTAGCGCGCCGCCTGCCTCTCCATGAAGAACTCCTCGTAGCTCATGGGCTCCCGCTCCGGGTGCGTGGCCTGGTGGTGGGCCAGGTAGCTGCCGTAGTCCGGCACGCCCACCATCAGGCGCAGGCTCTGCGTGAGGTACCGCCCGGCACGGGCGGCGTCACGGGCCAGCTCGCCCAGCTGCTCACGCATGCTGGCCGGCCGGCATCGGCACGAAGGCCGTTTCATGGGCCGTCGGCCGGCCGCTGCGGCGGGCCGCGACGATGGCCTTGACGCTGTAGATCAGCACGCTGATGACCACGCCCATGAAGAGGGCGCACAGTGCCGCGTCCAGCCGGTCGTTGAAGACCACGCGCTCCATCGCAGCCAGCGTCTTGGCCGGCGCCAGCACCTGGCCTTGCGCAATCGCGGCGGCGTACTTGTCGGCGTGGGCCAGGAAGCCCAGCTTGGGGTCGGCCGAAAAGATCTTCAGCCAGCCCGCAGTCATCGTGCAGACCAGCAGCCACACGGCCGGCAGGGCCGTGACCCAGGCGTAACGGTCCTTCTTCATCTTGAAGATGACGACAGTGCCCAGCAGCAGCGCGACGGCGGCCAGCATCTGGTTGGCGATGCCGAACAGCGGCCACAGCGTGTTGATGCCGCCCAGCGGATCGACGACGCCCTGGTAGAGGAAGTAGCCCCAGGCCGCCACGCACAGGCCGGTGGCGATGAAGTTGGCGACCCAGCTCTCGGTGCGCTTGAGCGAGGGCACGAAGCTGCCCAGCAGGTCCTGCAGCATGAAGCGGCCGGCGCGCGTGCCGGCGTCCACGGCGGTCAGGATGAACAGCGCCTCGAACAGGATGGCGAAGTGGTACCAGAAGGCCATCATGGCCTTGCCGCCGATGACCTGGTGCAGGATCTCGGCCATGCCCACGGCCAGCGTCGGCGCGCCGCCGGCGCGGGCCAGGATGGTCTTCTCGCCGACGTCGGCCGCGGCCTGGGTCAGCATGTCGGGCGTGATGACGAAGCCCCAGGTGGACAGCGTCTGCGCCACCGTGGCGGCATCCTTGCCGACGACGGCGGCCGGGCTGTTCATCGCGAAGTAGACGCCCGGCTCGATGCAGGCGGCTGCCACCAGCGCCATCACGGCGACGAAGCTCTCGGCCAGCATGCCGCCATAGCCGATGTAGCGGGCGTGCGTCTCGTTCTCCAGCAGCTTCGGGCTGGTGCCCGACGCGATCAGCGCGTGGAAGCCCGACACCGCGCCGCAGGCGATGGTGATGAACAGGAAGGGGAACAGGTTGCCGGCCCAGACCGGGCCGTTTCCGGCCGCGAACTGCGTCAGCGCGGGCATCTTCAGCGGCGGCGCGACGACGATGATGCCGATGGCCAGCGCGACGATGGTGCCTATCTTCAGAAAGGTGCTGAGGTAGTCGCGCGGCGCCAGCAGCAGCCACACCGGGATGCAGGCAGCGATGAAGCCGTAGCCGATCAGCGCCCAGACCAGCGTGGTCGGGGCCAGCGTGAACAGCGGCGCGAGCGTCGGGCTCTCGCTGACCGCCTGGCCGCCGAAGATGGCCGCCATCAGCAGCACGAAGCCGATGACTGACACCTCGCCGATGCGGCCCGGGCGGATGAAGCGCAGGTAGACGCCCATGAACAGCGCGACCGGGATGGTGGCCGTCACCGTGAACAGGCCCCAGGGCGAGTCCGCCAGCGCCTTCACGACGATGAGCGCCAGCACCGCCAGGATGATGATCATGATCATGAAGGCGCCGAACAGCGCGATCAGGCCCGGCACCGTGCCCATCTCCTGCTTGACGAGGTCGCCCAGCGAGCGGCCGTCTCGGCGCGTGGAGATGAACAGCACGATGAAGTCCTGCACCGCGCCGGCGAAGACGACGCCGGCCAGGATCCACAACAGCCCGGGCAGGTAGCCCATCTGCGCCGCGAGCACGGGGCCCACCAGCGGGCCCGCGCCGGCGATCGCGGCGAAGTGGTGGCCGTAGAGCACATGCTTGTTGGTGGGCACGTAGTCCAGGCCGTCGTTGTACTTCCAGGCCGGCGTCTGGCGCTTGGCGTCCAGCCCCAGCACCTTGTCGGCGATGAACAGGCTGTAGTAGCGGTAGGCGATCAGGTAGGTGCAAAGGGCGGCAGCCACGACCCATAGCGCGCTGATCGTCTCGCCGCGGCTCAGGGCCACGACGGCGAGGGATGCAGCGCCAAGGATCGCAATGCCCGCCCACGCGAGGTGGCGGCGCAGATTCATGAGTCTTGTCTCCGGATGCGGCGCACGCCTCGACGAGGGCGCATGGCCGTGACGGAAGTCTCGGGAATCGGGGCGCGGCAGGCAATCGTCCATGTCACGCAGACCAACCACGCGGCATCACCTAAGGGTCAACCCTGGCGTCATCACACCCGCTTACCAATGCGCCGGGCGACGCGTCAACGCAACGCGTCGGGCAGCGTTGTTCCGGCATCGAGCCAGCAGTCCTGGCTTTGCAGGAGGTTCACCATGCTTCGTTCCGCCCTCGTCACCCTGGCCGCCGGCGCCGCCATGCTCGGTGCCGGCGCCGCCCACGCCGGCACGCATTGGTCCATCGGCATCAACCTGCCGGCCGCCGGCGTCTATGTGGCCGACGGCCCGAGGTATGTGGTGCCCGCGCCGGTCTACTACGACCCGCCGCCGGTCGTCTACGTGCCGGCGCCGCGCTATGTCCAGCCCGACGTCTACTACGCGCCCCCGCCTCCGCCCCGGGTGGTGTACGAGACGGTCTATCACGAGCGCCGCTGGGGTGATCGCGATGGCCGCCGCGACTACCGCTGGGATCGCCGCGACCATGATCGCGACGACTACGGCCCGCGCCGCGGCCGCTGAGTCAGGGCCGGCAGCTCATGCCGGTCCCTTGCCGCTGACATGCTCGACGGCATAGCGGATCAGCTCCGCCTGCCCGTCCAGTTCCAGCTTGCGCTTGATGCTCTGCCGGTGCGCCTCCACGGTGCGCACCGACAGGTTCAGCTCGCGTGCGATCTGCTTGCTTGAAGCGCCCTGCCCCAGCTTGCCGAGGATCTCGCTCTCGCGCGGCGTCAGCACCGGCTTGGGGCTCTGGCCGCGGAACAGCCGGCCGCATACGGCCGCGCTCAGGAAGGTGCCGCCCGCCGCCACCGCATCTATGGCCGACACGATCTCCGTCGCCGGCGCATCTTTCAGCACATAGCCGCGCGCACCGGCCGTCAGCGCGCGCTGCACGTACTCGGGGTTGTCATACATGCTGAACATCAGCAGCCTGATGGCCGGCCGCGCCTCCAGCATTTCCGCGCCGAGCGCGATGCCGTTGCCGTCCTTCAGCCCCACGTCCATCAGCACGACGTCGGGCGCCGTGCGGGCCAGTTGCTCCAGCGCCTCTACGCGGCCGCCGGCCTCGCCGACGACCTCGAAGCGCGGCACGGCCGCCAGGCGCGCGACCAGGCCCTCGCGCACCATGGGGTGGTCGTCGACGAGCAGGATGCGTATGGGCATGTTCATGAGGCCGCGCGGGCCAGGTCAGCAGCCCCCAGTTTGACCGTCAACCGGCTGCCCAGGCCTGGCGACGTCACCAGCCCCAGCCTGGCGCCCAGGGCAGCCGCGCGCTCGCGCATGCTGCGCAGGCCCAGTCCCTGGTCGGCCACGGCCTGGGCCGCGTCGGCGTCGAAGCCCTGGCCGTCGTCGTGGATCTCCAGGGCCAGTCCGCCGTCACGCCCGAAGTGCAGCATCACGCCCACCCGCGTCGCACGGGCATGGCGGGCCGCGTTGTTCAGCGCCTCCTGCGCGATGCGGAACAGCGCCGTGTTCACCACCTCTGGCAACTCGACCTCCTCGCCCTCCACGCTGGCCTGGAAATGCGTGCCGCCGGCGGCGTCGAACTCCGCCGCCAGATGCTGCAGCGCCGCTGGCAGGCCCAGTGTGTCCAGCAACGCGGGCCGCAGCGCGTGGGACAGATGCCGCACCTCCGAGAGCGTACTGTTCAGCCGCGTCAGCGCCAGCGCCTGCAGACGCGCGGCCGAGGCGGGCTCGGACTGGGCTGACTCGATCAGCAGCTTGGTCGCCACCAGCGCCTGGCTGACGCCGTCGTGCAGTTCGCGCGCCAGCCGCGCGCGCTCGTCCTCCTGGCTCTGCACGACCTCGCGCGCCAGCGCGCGCAGCTTGGCCTCGGCGCTGCGGTGCTCGCTGAGGTTGAGCGCCAGCGCGCCGGCACTGATGAGGGCCACGCCGAAGATGGCGACGGCGCCCACCCACAGCATGGTGGCCGTGATGTTCTGGCGCGCGCCGCGCTCCAGCTCCGCCATCGTCGCCTCGATGCCGTCCAGGTAGAGGCCCGTGCCCAGCATCCAGTCCCATTCCGGCACCGCGACGACATAGCCCAGCTTGGGCGCCAGCAGGTTGCTGGACGGCTTGCGCCACAGGTAGTCCACATAGCCACCGCCGGCCTTGGCCTGGTGGATCAGCTGCTGGATGGTCGGCCGGCCGCGTGGGTCGTGCAGTTCCCAGAGCTCCTGGCCGACCAGCTCAGGCTGGCGTGAGTGCATCAGCACGCGGCCGCTCAGCGAGTAGACGAAGAAATAGCCGTCGCGGCCGTAGTCCAGCGAGGACAGGATGGCCAGCGCCCGCTCCCGCCCGCCCGGCTGGCCGAGCAACGGCTTGATGGTGCTGACGGCGAGGTCCACGTAATGCTTGAGCTCGGTACGCCGCGCATCCATATAGCTGGCCCGCACCAGCGCGTGCTCGCGCGTGGCCAGCGCGCTCTCCTGCTGGCGCACGGCCAGCGCGATCAGCGCCAGCGAGGCCAGCAGGGGCAGCAGCGCCAGCAGGAAGAGGCGGCCCCGCAGGGACAGGGCGGCCCAGCCCTTCATGTCAACGCCCCAGCGTCGCCGGCGCCGGCGCCACCTTGCGCTGGATGGGCTTCCAGCCCTCCAGCCGCTTCATCACGTCGGCGATCGCCGCATCCAGCTGCGTGTCCTCGCCGCGGTTGACGGCAGCCGGGTCCAGTTCGACGTCGATGTCCGGCGCCACGCCCTCGTTCTCGATACGCCATTCGCCTTCCGGCGTGTAGAAGCGGAAATAGGGCACGGTCAGGAAGCCGCCGTCCACGAGCGGCGGGTTGGCCGAGATGCCGATCAGGCCACCCCAGGTGCGCTTGCCGATCAGCGGCCCCAGGCCCACGCGCTTGAACGCATAGGGCATGAAGTCGCCGCCCGAGCCGGCGTCCTGGTCGATGAGCATGGCCTTGGGGCCGTAGATGGCGCCACCCGGCGTGTCGAAGACCAGGCCGTCGCGGTCCTTCCAGCTGCCCAGGTAGGGGCGCGACAGCAGCTCCGTCACGTAGTTGGCCGCCTGGCCGCCGCCGTTGCGGCGGTCGTCGACGATCAGCGCCTGCTTGTCGACCTGCGCGAAGAACATGCGGTTGAAGTGCTCGAAGCCCTGGCCCGCGGTGTCGGGCATGTAGACATAGGCCACCTTGCCGCCGCTCTTCTGCTCGACCTTCCTGCGGTTGCCGTCTATCCACGCCCAGCGGCGCAGCAACGACTCGCTGGCGATGGGCTCGACCGTGATGTCGCGGCGACCCTTGCCGGCCGCGTCCTGCGCGACGGCGAGGACGACCTGCTTGCCGACGGTGTTCTCCAGCAGCGCATAGATGTTGCCGATGGGGCCGGTCCTGCCGTCCAGCTCATGACCGTTGACGGCCAGGATGAAATCGCCCTCCTTCACGCCCAGGCCCGGCGCGCTCAGCGGCGAGCGCAGGCTGGGGTTGAGGCGGTCGCCGGCGTAAAGCGTGGCGACGCGGTAGCGGCCCTGCTCGACGGCGAAGTCCGCACCCAGCAGGCCCACGGCCACCGGTGACTCCTGGTGCTCGTCGCCGGCGCCGGTGCGGTTGTGGCCCACCTGCAGCTCGCCGATCATCTGCACCAGCAGGTCGTTGAGGTCCTCGCGACGCTGCACATGGGCCAGTTGCGGCAGATAGCGGTCGTAGACGGCCTGCCAGTTCAACCCGTGCAGGGCGGGGTCGTAGAAGAACTCCTTCTCCATCCACCAGGCCTCGTCGAAGATCTGCTTCCACTCCGCCTTGGGGTCGATGCGGGCGCGCAGGCCGGACAAGTCCAGCGCCTTGGTCTCGGCCTTGTCGTTGGCGTCGCCCACCTCCAGCTTGCCGCCGGCCACGGTCAGCAGCAGCTTCTTGTGGTCTTCGCTCAGCGAGAACTCGGCGACACCGCTGCGCAGCAGCTTGGGTTTGCGCTCCTCGAAGTCGAAGCGCCACAGCTCGGCCGTCGCGCGGCGCTCAGCCTGCGGCAGCTCGTTGCTGGCCCCCGGCTGCGGACGCTGCAGATAGTAGAGCGCGCCATCGGAAGCCACTGCCAGGCTGTCGTAGTTGCGCTCCGCCACCGGCAGAGCCACGAGGCGGTCCGCCAGCCCGTCGAGGTCGACCTTGACGGGCTTGAGCGGCTCGGCCTTGGGCTTGTCGTCCTTCTTGGCGTCGGCCTTCCTGTCGGCCGGCTCATCCTTCTTCTCTTCCTTCCTGGCCTCCTCGTCACCCGCCTTGGGCGCGAGCGGCGACTTGCCGTCCGCCGCCAGCACCAGTGCGTAGAGGCCCACGCGGCGCGGGCGCTCCTGCGTGGACAGGTCCAGCCCGACCTGGCTGGGGCCGGAGTTGATGGACGCCGTGAAGTAGAGGTAGTCGCCCTTGGCCGAGAACGCCGGATTGCCGGCATGGGCCAGGCCGTCGGTCACCGTGTGGCTGCGGCCGGTGGCGATGTCGTGCAGCACGATGCGACCGAAGTAGTTGTCCCCCGAGACCGTGTAGGCCAGCCAGCGGCTGTCCGGCGAGAAGGACACCGCAAAGCCGTTGGCGCCGAAGCGGCGCACATTGGTGGCGATCTTGACGAGCTGTCCACGCTGCGGTCCCGCCGCCAGGCCGAGGCGGTAGAGGTTGAGGTGGTTGTCCTGCAGCACCAGTTGCTGGCCGTCCGGCGACCAGTCCATCAGCGTGAAATAACCCTCCTTGGACAGCAGGAAGCGCTCCTTGGCGCCCAGGCCGGTCTGCGCCTGCAGCACCAGCTCGTGGCGCATGCCCGGCGCGTCGGAGACATAGGCCACGCGCTGGCCGTCAGGACTCCACAGCGCGTCCTTTTCGCGCACGCCGGCAGTCTCGGTCAGGTTGCGCACGCTGCCGTCCTTGACCGGTACCGTGAACACGTCGCCGCGCGCGCTCACCACCACGCGCTTGCCGGTGCTGGACAGGCGGGCCTGCGTCAGCGTCTTGCCGGCGTCCTTCCACTGCGGCCGGGGCGCGAGGCTGGCGAGCTGGATGTCGAGCACGCGCGGCTCGCCGCCGGCCAGCTCGATCTGCTTGATGCGCCCACCCGCCTCGTAGACCAGCGTCGTGCCGACGGCGTCGACGCTGCGCACGTCCCATTGCGTCTCCTTCGTGAGCTGGCGCAGCGACTTGGTGGCCGGGTTGAAGGCAAACAGGTTGGCGGCGCCGTCCGCGCGGTCGGAGATGAAGACCACCTCCCCGCCGGCCCAGACCGGCGCCGAGTCGGTTGCATTGACGTGGGGAATCTCCTGCCAGCGCTGGGAGGCCATGTCCATGATCCACACCGGTGGCGTCGAGCCACCGCGGCTCTGGCGCCAGCCGCTGACGCCAGCGTAGGCTGCGTTGTAGGGGCGGTAGGCCAGTTGCTTGCCGTCGGCCGACCAGGCGCCCTCCCAGGCCACGGCCTTCATGACCTGCTTCTCGTAGCCGCCATCCACGCTAACTTCGTAGAGCTGGTTGCTGCGGTTGTTCAGCACCTCGCGCGGCGACGCGAACAGCACGCGACGGCCGTCCGGACTCCAGCCACTGACGACATCGGCCCCAGGGTGCCAGGTCAGACGCTTCGGCGTACCGCCATCCAGGCCGATGACGTAGACGTCGATGTTGCCGTCATAGCTGGCCGAGAAGGCGATCTGCCGGCCGTCCGGCGAGAAGCGCGGCGCGAATTCGCTGGCCGCGTGGCTCGTGAGCCGGCGCGCATTGCCGCCGTTGCGGTCGGCCAGCCAGAGGTCGCCGGCGTAGACGAAGGCGAGATGGTCCTTGGAAACGGCGGGCTGACGCAGCATCAGCGTCGGTTCGGCGGCCTGGGCCAGGCCGGAGGTCATCCAGGCGCAGGCCAGGGCCAGGGCAATGCGGGACAGGGTCATCGGGATCTCCGACAGTCACGAAAAGCCCGTGACTCTAGACCCTGGACGGGCCGGACCCGAAAGTCAGTCAGCCCGACTTGCGCGCCAGCCGTCCGCGCAGGCCACCGACGATGACGATGAGGCCGGGGATGAGGATCATGGCCCAGATGATCTTGTCCAGGTGGGCCTTGACCCAGGGCACGTTGCCGAACACATAGCCGACCAGCGTGATGCCGCACACCCACAGCGCGCCGCCAGTCACGTCGTAGAAGGTGAACTTGCGCCGCGTCATCTGCGCCACGCCGGCCACGAAGGGCGCGAAGGTGCGCAGGAATGGCATGAAGCGCGCCGCGACGATGGTGAAGCCGCCGTACTTCTCGTAGAAGGCATGGGCCTTGTCGAAGGCCGCCTTGTTGAAGAAGCGCGACTGCTCCCACTGGAACACGCGCGGCCCGAAGTAGCGGCCCAGGGTGTAGTTGCTCTGGTTGCCCAGGATGGCCGCCGCCGTCAGCAGCGCCATGGACAGGCCCAGGTCCATCAGCCCCACGCCGCACATCGCGCCGACCACGAACAGCAGAGAGTCGCCCGGCAGGAAGGGCATCACGACGACGCCGGTCTCCACGAAGATGATGAGGAACAGCAGGGCGTACACCCAGGTGCCGTAGGCCTGGACGAAATCGGCCAGGTGCCGATCCACGTGCAGGATGAAGTCGACGAGAAAGTGCAGCAGGTCCATGGCGCGGCATTATCCCGACGCCTCGATGACGGTCGAGGGGCGTCGATAATCCCGGGGATGGATTCGCCGCTCCCTGAAGTCTCCGCGCCCCGCACCATCCGCGAACTGCCCGACGAGCTGATCAGCCAGATCGCCGCCGGTGAGGTCGTCGAGCGTCCGGCCTCGGTGGTGCGCGAGCTGGTTGACAACGCGCTGGATTCCGGCGCCCGCAACGTGCTCGTCAAGCTGATGGCTGGCGGCGTGCGCAGCATCGTCGTCGAGGATGACGGCTGCGGCATCCCGGCGGCCCAGCTGCCGCTGGCGCTCAAGCGCCATGCGACCAGCAAGATCGCGTCGCTCAACGAGCTGGAGTCGGTCGCGACCATGGGTTTCCGCGGCGAGGCGCTGGCGGCCATCGCGTCGGTATCGGAGATGTCCATCGCCAGCCGCACGGCCGACGCCTCCCATGCCCACCGCATCGACGCCCGCAGCGGCGAGCTCTGCGCCGCCGCCCGCTCGCGCGGCACCAGCGTCGAGGTGCGCGAGCTGTTCTTCTCGACGCCCGCGCGCCGCAAGTTCCTGAAGACCGACGCCACCGAGCTGGCCCATTGCGTGGAGGCGGTGCGCCGCCATGCGCTGGCGCGGCCGGACGTAGGCTTCGCCATCTGGCACGAGGGCAAGCTGGTGGACCAGTGGCGCGCAGCCTCCAGCGAGCAGCGCATCGCCGACGTGCTGGGCGCCGACTTCAACGAGGACAGCCGCGCCTTCGAGCACAGCGCCGGCCCGCTGGCGCTGACCGGCCGCGCCGGCCTGCCCGAGGCCGCGCGCTCGCGGGCCGACCAGCAGTACGTCTGGGTCAACGGTCGCTACGTGCGCGACAAGCTCATCAGCCACGCCATCCGCTCGGCTTACGAGGACGTGCTGCACGGCCAGCGCCAGCCCAGCTACGTGCTGTTCATCGAGATCGCGCCCGAGCTGGTGGACGTGAACGTGCACCCGACCAAGATCGAGGTGCGCTTCCGCGATGGCCGCGCCATCCACCAGAGCGTGCGCCGCGCCTTCATCGACGCACTGGCCTCCTCGCGCAGTGCCGAGGCCGCGGGCGTCGAATCGGCCATGGCGCCGCTGGGCTTCGCGCCGACGGCCGCGGCCACGCTCTACGTCGCCGAGCCCCGGCAGGGTCACGCGGCCTATGTGCCGCCCGTGCCGCCTACGGCCGAGCAGGTGCGGCTGTCGCTGGAGCAGCACGAAGCGCTGTGGCGGCCCGCCGAGCCCACCGAATCCGCGCCACCCACCCCCATTCCGACCGCACCCGCCGTCACGCTGAAGCCGGTGCTGCCCGACCAGGACTGGCCACTGGGTCGCGCCATCGCGCAAATCCAGGGCGTCTACATCCTGGCCGAGAACCGCCAGGGCCTGGTCATCGTCGACATGCATGCCGCCCATGAGCGCGTCGTCTACGAACGCCTCAAGGCCAGGCTGGGCGCGACGCAGATCGAGAGCCAGCCGCTGCTGATCCCGATCAGCTTTGCCGCCACGGCCGAGGAGGTCGCCGCGGCCGAGCAGCATGCGACGACACTGGCCCAGCTGGGACTGGACGTGGCGCCACTGTCCGTCCGCACCCTGGCCGTGCGCTCCCGCCCTGCCCTGCTGGCCGCGAGCGACCTGGTCGCGCTGACCCGCGAGCTGCTGGCCGAGATGGCCCAGTTCGACGCCAGCTCGGTGCTGGAGCGCGCCCAGCACGAGATCCTCGCCACCATGGCCTGCCATGGCGCAGTGCGCGCGAATCGCCAGCTGACGCTGGACGAGATGAACGCGCTGCTGCGCGACATGGAAGCCACCGAACGCGCCGACCAATGCAACCACGGCCGCCCGACCTGGCGCCAGCTCGACATGCGCGAGCTGGACGCCCTGTTCCTGCGCGGCCGCTGAAAGAAGAAAAGATGGCCACCATCACCCTCAAGGGCAAGCCCAAGCCCGCCGCCAAGACCCGCAATGCCGAGGGCGAGAAGCGCGCGCCGCTGCGCGGCAAGGGCGTCTCCAAGCCCCGCCCCACCTTGGCCAAGGCACAAGCCGAGAGGACCGAGCGCGAGGAGCGCTTCCAGAAGACTCAGCAGCAGCGCAACGAGCGGTCCGCGCCCCAGCGTGACGATCGGCGCGACGAGCGCCCGGCCCGGCCCAAGCCGGCCGGCTTCAAGCCCGAGCGGCCGCAGCCGCGCAGCGAACCCTTCCGCCGCGATGACCGGCCGCGCGACGAGCGGCAGGGTCGCCCCGGCCCCAGGCCCGGTGGTTTCAACCCGGACGGCCCGCCACAGCGCGCGCAACACGGCGACCCGAGTCGCCGTCACGAGCACCGCGATGAGCGCCCCGCCGGCGACCGCCCGCCCCGCATCGACCAGCGCCGCGCCTCCAACCGCGGCCCCGGCTTCGAGGCGCCGCCGCGGCCGCAGCAGCGCCGCAACCCGGCTCGCCAGGTCGATGCCGAGGACGGCGATCGCCTGTCCAAGCGCATGAGCGAGCTGAAGATGGCGTCGCGCCGCGAGGCCGACGAGTGGATCGCCGCCGGCTGGGTGCGGGTGAACGGCAAGGTCGCCGTGCTGGGTCAGCGCGTCGTCGGCGACGTCGAGATCACCATCGACCCCGCGGCCCGCCAGGCCCAATCCCAGCTCGTCACCGTGCTGCTGCACAAGCCCATCGGCTACGTGTCCGGCCAGGCCGAGGACGGTTACGAGCCGGCCGTGGTGCTGTTCCAGCAGGAGAACCGCTGGAAGGATGACCCCTCCGGCATCAAGCCCCATCCCAACCACCACCGTCACCTGGCGCCCGCCGGCCGGCTGGACATCGACTCCACCGGCCTGCTGGTGCTGACGCAGGACGGTCGCGTGGCCAAGGCGCTGATCGGCGACGATTCCGACATTGAGAAGGAGTACCTCGTCCGCGTCGAGTTCGTGGGTCACGAGGTGCCCGAGGGCACGCTGCCCAACGCGGCGCTGGCGCCCGAGCAACTGGCCCTGCTCAACCATGGCCTGGAGCTGGACGGCGAGCAACTGCAGCCCGCCAAGGTCAGCTGGCAGAACGAGCAGCAGCTGCGCTTTGTGCTGCGCGAGGGCAAGAAGCGCCAGATCCGCCGCATGTGCGAACTGGTCGGGCTGAAAGTCGTGGGTCTCAAGCGTGTGCGCATCGGCCGCATCCCGCTGGGTCATCTGCCGGTGGGCCAATGGCGCTACCTCGCCCCATGGGAACGCTTCTGACCCCCATCTGCCTGGCCGGCCCCACCGGCTGCGGCAAGACTGCGGCGGCGCTGGCAATCGCCGAGGTGCTGCCGGTGGAGATCATCAGCGTGGACTCGGCGCTGGTCTACCGCGGCATGGATATCGGCACCGCCAAGCCAACGACGCCTGAGCGGGCCGCCGTGCCGCACCACCTGATCGACATCCTCGACCCGCTGGAGAGCTACTCGGCTGCCGAGTTCGTGCGCGACGCCAGGCGCCTGGCGTCGGAGATCGCCGCGCGCGGCCGGCTGCCGCTGCTGGTGGGCGGCACCATGCTGTACTTCAAGGCGCTGTTTGACGGCCTCTCCACGCTGCCCCAGGCCGACGCGGAGCTGCGCGCCGCCATCGACGCCGAGGCTGCCGAGCGAGGCTGGCCGGCGCTGCATGCCGAACTGGCAAGGCTTGACCCCGATACGGCCGAGCGCCTGGCGCCCAACGACAGCCAGCGCATCCAGCGCGCCCTCGAAGTCATACGCCTGACCGGCCAGCCGCTGAGCGCCCTGCATGCCGCGACGCGCGAGGAAGGCGTGGATTGGCCGCTGTTCTCGCTGGAACCCACCGACCGCGCCTGGCTGCACGAGCGGCTGGCACAGCGCTTCGACACGATGCTGGCCCAGGGTCTCATCGACGAGGTGAAGGCCTTGCGCGCCCGCGGAGACCTGAGCCTGGCCCTGCCGTCCATGCGCTGCGTCGGCTACCGCCAGGCCTGGGAGGCGCTGGATGCCGACGACTTCCATGACCTGCGTGAGCGCGGCATCGCCGCCACCCGCCAGCTCGCCAAGCGCCAGATCACCTGGCTGCGCAGCATGCCGCGGCGCCGCGTCATCGCCTGCGATGGCCCCCAACCCATCCCCGAGCTGCTGGCCGGGCTGCATCGCCTGCTGGTCTGAGCCCTCTTGCGTCGCATCGAAAGCCTCGTTAAAGTGATATCACTTTGATTCACTTTTGAGGCAAGCCACGTCATGAGCACTCCCTCCCCGTCGCGTGAAACCAGCGTCAGCGAAAGCGCGGCCCGCAGCGTCAACGGCTATCCCATGGTGGCGCTTGGCCTGGCGCTGATCGCCATCGGCATCGGCCTCATGCGTGGTGCACCGCTGCTGGGCGTGCCGCTGGTGCTGGCCGGCGTACTGACGCTGGCGGGCCTGTACATGCTCAATCCCAACCAGGCCGCCGCGCTGACGCTGTTCGGCGCCTACATCGGCAGCGACCGCGGCACCGGCCTGCGCTGGGCCAACCCGCTGGCAGTGAAGAAGCGCGTCTCCCTGCGCGACCGCAACCTCAACGCGCCAGTGCTCAAGGTCAACGACCAGCGCGGCAACCCCATAGAGATCAGCGCCGTCGTCGTCTGGCGGGTGCGCGACACCGTTCAGGCGCTGTTCCAGGTGGATGACTACGAAGCCTATGTGCGCGTGCAGGCCGAGGCCGCCATCCGCCACCTGGCCACGTGCTATGCCTATGACGAGGCCGACGAGGTCGAGGCCGGCGCCGTGACCCTGCGCGGCGGCCAGGACGTCGTCGCGCTGGCCCTGCGCGCCGAACTGCAGGCCCGCTTCGCAGATGCCGGCGTGGACGTGCTGGACGCCAAGATCAGCCACCTCGCCTACGCCCCCGAGATCGCGCAGGTCATGCTGCGCCGCCAGCAGGCCGAGGCCATCATCAGCGCACGCAGCAAGATCGTGCAGGGCGCGGTGGAGATGGTCGAGTCGGCGCTGAAGGGCCTGAGCGAGCGCCAGATCGTCGTGCTGGACGACGAACGCCGCGCCGCCATGGTCAGCAACCTGCTGGTCGTGCTGTGCTCCGACCGCGAGACCCAGCCGGTCGTCAACACCGGTTCGCTCTACACCTGAGGCAGCGCCGTGCAGAGCCACCTGTTCCGCCTCGCCTGGCCGCTCACCGCGCTGTTCATGGCGGCCACGCTGCCCTGGCTCCCTGAACAGGTCGGCGACCCTGGCCAGGAGATGGGCCGGGGCGCCTACCTCGTCGCGATGCTGCTGGCGGTCGGGACGGGCGGCCTGTTCGGGCCCGGTTTCGTGACCTGGATGGGACGCAACGCACCGCAGCAGCTCAGCCTGCCCCATCGGGCCTACTGGCTGGCGCCGGAACGCCGCGAAGCCACGCTGGCCCGCCTGGCCGAGCACGTCAGCGCCCTGGGCCTGATGCAGATGCTGCTGCTTGCCGGCATCCACCTCCTGCTGCTGCTGCGCAGCAGCCCCGACTGGCCGCAGCCGCCGGGCGAAGCCTGGCAGCTCGGGGCCGCGGCGCTGGCCCTGTGGTTTGCCGCCTGGTGCTGGCAGATCTTTCGCCTGTTTCCGGCACCGCCCCCCGCCGAGATCGAGCCGCAGCGGCAGCCCAGGCGCCCCGACAAGCACAGCTGATGGCCAGCCCCGACAAGAAATCCTTCCCGCTGCGCGTCGACCCCGCGCTGTGGGCCGAGGTCGAGCGGCTCGCCGCGGCCGAGCTGCGCAGCGCGAACGCCCAGGCCGAGCTGCTGCTGCGCGAGGCGCTGGGCCGGCGCGGCATCAAGCTCGCGCCGCCCCAGGGTCGGGCGGCGGCCGCACGCAAGGATCCAGAATCCAAGGCATGAATCCTCTGAGTGCGAGCGGCCTGTCCAAGGCCTACGGCGACGTGGCCGTGTTCTCCGGCATCGACCTCGAACTCGCGCCGGGCGAGATCGTCGCGCTGCTGGGCGAGTCCGGCGCTGGCAAGTCCACGCTGCTGAACTGCCTGGCCGGGCTGGACGAGGCCGATACCGGCAGCATCACGCTGGACGGCCGCGACCTGCGCACGCTCGACGACGAGGGCCGCTCGGCGCTGCGCCGCCGGGCGTTGGGCTTCGTCTTCCAGGCCTTCCACCTGCTGCCGCACCTCAATGTGGCTGACAACGTCGCGCTGCCGCTGCGCCTGCTGGGCCGCCGCGACGACGCCCGCGTCGCGCAGATGCTCGCGGCGGTGGAGCTCGCGCCACTGGCCGAGCGCATGCCGCGCCAGCTGTCCGGCGGCCAGTTGCAGCGCGTCGCCATCGCCCGCGCACTGGTGCACCGCCCCCGCCTCGTGCTCGCCGACGAGCCCACGGGCAACCTCGACGCCCGCCATGCGGCCGAGGTGCTGGCGCTGCTGCGGCACTGCACGCTGGAGGCCGGAGCGGCCTGCCTGCTGGTGACGCATTCGGAACGCGCAGCCGACGCCGCGGACCGGCGCCTGCGGCTGGACGGCCTCGGCCTGCACCAAGCATGAGGCTGTGGGCCACGCTGTGCTGGCCCGCCTGGCGCGACCAGCCCGGTCGTATCGTGCTGGCCATCGTCGCCGTCATGCTGGGCGTGGCGCTGGCCTTTGGCGTGCACCTGCTCAACGGCGCGGCGCTGGCCGAGTTCGCGCGCGCCGCGCGCGGCGTCAACGGCCAGCCCGACCTGGTGCTGCACGCCCGCGGTGGCACGCTGACCGCCGCCGACCTCGCCGAGCTGCTGAACCGCCCGGATGTCGCCGCCGCCAGCCCCGTCGTCGAGGCCCAGGCGCTGTGGCCCGGCCAGACCGACTCGGTGGGCCGCGGCCTGAGCCTGCACCTCATCGGCCTGGACCCGCTGGCCCTGCTGGCCTCCGCCGCCAGCAGCCGCCCGCTCGCGCCGGAGCTCACGCCGCAGATCGAGGGCGGCGTCAACGAGCTGCTGGCCGCCGACACGGTGCACCTGAACGCGGCCGCGCGTCGCCTGTTGCCCGCCGGTGCGACCCGCCTGAGACTGCGCCTGCCCCAGCCCGGCGGCGCGGCGCCGCGCGATATCGAGCTGCGCATCGGTGGCCGCGTCGCCGCCGGCAGCACGCCGCTGGGCGTGCTGGACATCGCCGACGCGCAAGTCCTGTTCGGGCGCCTCGACGGGCTGGACCGCATCGACGTACAGCTGGCCCCCGGCGTGGACGCCACCGCCTGGGCCGCCCGGTTGCCCGCGCGCTGGCGGGCCGCACCGCCCGTGGACGAAGGCGCCCGCCTGTCCGACCTGACCCGCGCCTACCGCGTCAACCTGGGGCTGCTGGCGCTGATGGCGCTGTTCACGGGCAGCTTCCTCGTCTACGCGGTGCTGTCGCTGGCCACTGCCCAGCGCCTGCCGCAATGGGCGCTGGCGGGCGTGCTGGGCGTGTCGGCGCGCATGCGCTGGCGGCTCATCCTGATGGAGGGCGGCATCGTCGGCCTCATCGGCACCCTGCTGGGCCTGGCGCTGGGCCTGGGCCTGGCGGCCGGCGCGCTGAAGCTGCTGGGCAGCGACCTGGGCCTGCAGGGCGCGGGCGGCTCGTCCATCCAGTTGCTGCTGGGCCAGTCGCTGCTGCTGCCGGCGCTGGTCTACGGCGCATTGGGCATGGCCGCCGCACTGCTGGCCGCGCTGGCGCCGGCGCTGACGATACGCCGCATCGCGCCGGCCCTGGTGCTCAAGGGCCTGGGCTTGCCGGCCAGCCGCAGCCTGCCGGCCTGGCTGGGCGCGGGCCTGCTGACGCTGGGCGGCCTGCTGGCCGCGCTGCCGCCGCTGTGGCACGACACGCCGGTTGCGGCCTACCTGTCCATGCTCTGCCTGCTGCTGGGCGGCCTGGCGCTGGTGCCGGCCGGGGTGCGCGGCCTGACGGCGCTGCTGGCGCGGCTGCCGGCCACGCCTTTGCTGCTGCTGGCCCGCGAGCGCAGCCGCGACCAGGCGAGCGAGGCACGCCGCTCGCTGGCCGGCGTGCTCGTCGCACTGGCACTGGCCGTCGCGATGACGGTCATGATCGGCAGCTTCCGCGAGTCGCTGATGCATTGGCTGGACCAGGCCCTGCCGGCCGACCTCTATCTGCGCAGCGCGCTGCGTGCTGCCGATGGCCAGCCCGCGCCGCTGCCGCCGGCCCTGCTCGACGCCCTGCCCCGCCTGCCCGAGGTGGCTCGTGCGCTGCCGCAGCGCACCGCCCGGCTGCGCCTCGCGCCGGGCGCCGAGCCGGTGACGCTGACGGCGCGCGACGTCGGCGCCGCCGGACTGCCCCTGGTGGAGCGCTGGGACGGCCCGCCGGCCGCCGGCGCCTTGCCCGTCTGGGTCAACGAGGTGGCGCGCGACCGCGACGGGCTGGTGCCGGGCCGCGTGGTCGCGGCCGAGCTGGTGAACGGCGGCCGCAGCGTCGAGCTGCAGGTACGCGGCGTCTGGCGCGACTACGCGCGCCAGAGCACGGCGCTGTGGATGGCGCTGGCCGACTACCGCCGTGCCAGCGGCGACGCCACGTCCACCGAGGTCGCGCTGTGGCTGGCGCCCGGCCAGACGCCGGACAACGCCCAGGCGGCCGTGCGCCGGCTGGCCGGCGCGGACGTGGACTTGGCCGCCGCCGGCGAGCTGCGCAGGCTGTCGCTGCAGATCTTCGACCGCAGCTTCGCCATCACCATCTGGCTGCAGGCCGTGGCGCTGGCCGTGGGGCTGTTCGGCGTCGTCGCCAGCCAGTCGGCCCAGGCGCTGGCGCGCAAGCGCGAGTTCGGGCTCCTGCGCCATCTGGGCCTCTCGCGGCGTCAGCTGCTGAGGCTGCTGCTCATCGAGGCCGGCCTCACCGGCGGCACCGGTGCACTGGCCGGGCTGGCGCTGGGCCTGGGCCTGAGCGTCGTGCTGGTCTACGTCGTGAACCCACAGAGCTTTCACTGGAGCATGGAGATGCACCTGCCCCTCGCGCGCCTCGCGTCTCTGGTGGGGCTGGCTTTTGCGGCGGCGGTGGGCGCGTCGCTGCTGGCCGGCCACCGTGCACTGGGCCAGGACGCCGTGCGCGCGGTCAGGGAGGACGCCTGATGCTGCGCCGACGCACGCTGCTGCTGGCCGCGCTGCCCCTGCCGGTGCGCGCCGCGCTGAACTTCCCGCAGGACTTCGGCGCCCACCCGGACCAGGCCATCGAGTGGTGGTACCTGACGGGCCTGCTGGGTGACCGCGACGGCGCGCAGCCGCGCTACGGCTACCAGCTGACCTTCTTTCGTCTGCCCGGCCCCGCCGCGGCCGATCACCCCAGCCCGCTGGCCGCCCGGCAACTGCTGCTGGGCCATGTGGCCCTGTCCGACCTCGGCGCGCAGCGGCAGCGCCATGCCCAGCGCCTGCTGCGTGCCCTGCCCGGTGCCGTGCAGGCCGCAGTGGGCGACTGCGACGTCAAGCTGCGCGACTGGACGCTCAGGCGCGAGAGCGGCGGCTACCGCGCGCTGTTCGGCGGGCCAGGCTTTTCGCTGGAGCTGGAGCTGGCCTCGCCGGACGCGCCGCTGCAGCAGGGCGAGGCCGGCCTGTCTCGCAAGGGCCCCGGACCGCAGCAGTTCAGCCACTACTACTCGCGGCCGCAGTTGCTGACTCAGGCCGCGCTCATGCTGGACGGCCAGCGCCACAGCCTGGCCGGCCGCGCCTGGCTGGACCACGAGTGGAGCGACAAGCTGCTGGGCGACGCCGTCGGCTGGGACTGGCTGGGCATCAACCTGCACGATGGCCGCGCGCTGACGCTATTCCAGTTGCGCCGCCCGGACGGTCGCCGCGACTGGGCCGGCGGCAGCCTGCGCACGCCCGGCCAGCCCGACCGCAGCTTCGCGCCCGACGAGGTCGAGATGCAGCCGGTCCGCCACTGGACCAGCCCCGCCACGGGCGCCCGCTGGCCGGTGGCTTGGCGGCTGAAGAGTCCGGCCGGCGAGATGCAGCTGCGCGCCGCCTTCGACGCCCAGGAGATCGACGCGCGCCGCAGCTCGGGCCTGGTCTACTGGGAGGGTGTGGCACGGCTGTTCGACGGCAGAAACCGGCAACTCGGCGCCGGCTACCTGGAACTGACCGGCTACGCGGGCAGGCCACCCATCCTGTAGACCACAATGCGCGGCCCATGCTGCAACGCCAACCCACCCGCCCGACCTTCGGCTGGGACAACCTCGCGGGCGGGCACGCCGCCGGCCTCCCCGCCGTCGACGACCTGCCCCACACGCGGCTGCTGACCAGTGGCCGCGCGGCGCTGTTCGCCGCGATGAAGGCGCTGGGCGTGCAGGCCGGCGACGGCGTGCTGGCCCCCAGCTACCACTGCCCGACGCTGGTCGCGCCGCTGCGCGCGGCCGGCGCGGCGCTGCAGTTCTATCCGCTGGGCCCCGATGGCCTGCCCGCGCTCGACGCCATCACACCGGCGGCGCGCACGCGCGCCCTGGTCGCGGCCCAGCTCTTCGGACTGCCGCGCTCGCTGGCCGCCGTGCGGGCCTGGTGCGACGCCCGCGGCATCGCGCTGGTGGAGGACTGCGCACACAGCTTCTTCGGCCAGGCCGGCGAGCGGCCTGTGGGGCACTGGGGCGACCTGGCGACGGCCAGCCTGTCCAAGTTCTTCCCCGTGGCAGAAGGCGGCCTGCTCGCCGCGGCCCGGCCTCTGCCCGCGCAGGCCCTGCAGCCGGCCGGCGCCAGGGCGCAGCTCAAGGCCTGGGTGGATCTGCTGGAGCGTGGCAGCGCACAGGGCCGGCTGACAGGCCTGAACGCACCGCTGCGCGCGCTGTTCCGCCTGAAGAACGGTCCGCCCCGCGCGCCCTCGCCCGCCGCGCCGGGCGAGCCGGACGAAGCCCGGATGCTGGCCGAATGCGACCTCGGCCGCAGCGAGCAGGCAGCGCCGGCCCTGACCCGGCGTCTGCTGGGCCTGCCACGCGGGCGCATCGTCACGCGCCGCCGCGCCCACTACGACATGCTGCACCGCCTCGCGCAAGGACTGCCCGGCGCGCGGCCGCTGTCCGCCCCCCTGCCCGCCCAGGCCGCGCCCTATGTGATGCCGCTGTGGCTGGACGCGCCCGAGCCTGCCGAAACCGCCTACGCGGCGCTTCGCGCGGCCGGCTGCGCGGTGTTCCGCTGGGACCGCGTCTGGCCCGACGTGCCCGACTTCCCCGACGATCACGGCGCCCGCTGGCGCACCCAGGTGCTGCAGCTGCTGTGCCACCAAGACCTCGACGATGCCATGCTGACCCGCACCTGCGACGTGCTGACCGACGCCCTGAAGACATGAGTTCCACCACCGAACGCCCCGCCTCCAAGCAGGCCCGCTCGCTGAGCGGCCTGGCCCCCTTCCTGCGCCCCTACCGCGGCCGCATCACGGTGGCCCTCGTGGCCCTGCTGCTGTCCGCCATGGCCACGCTGGCCTTCCCGCTGGCGCTGCGCGGCCTCATCGACGCGGGCTTCTCCGCCGGCGACCCCGGCGAGCGGCTGATGGCGCTGCGCGAGCATTTCCTCGCGATGTTCGGGGTCGGCGCCGCCTTGGGCATCTTCTCGGCCTCGCGCTTCTACATGGTCACCTGGCTGGGCGAGCGCGTCACGGCCGACCTGCGCAACGCCGTCTACACCCATGTGCTGCGCCAGAGTCCCGAGTTCTTCGAGACCACGCAGACCGGCGAGGTGCTGAGCCGCATCACGACGGACACCACCGTCGTGCAGACAGTCGTCGGCTCCAGCCTGTCCATGGGCCTGCGCAACATCGTCATGGGCGTCGGCGCGCTGGTCATGCTCGTCGTCACCAACCCCTATGTGATGGGCCAGGTGCTGGGCATCCTGGTTCTGATCGTCGCGCCGGCGCTGTACTTCGGCCGCCGCGTGCGCAAGCTGTCGCGGGCCAGCCAGGACCGCGTGGCCGATACGTCGGCCATCGCCGCCGAGGTGCTGAACGCCGTCACGGTCGTGCAGAGCTACACCCAGGAAGCCGCCGAGGCCAAGCGCTTCGCCGCCGCCAGCGAGGCCGCCTTCGACACGGCGCGCAAGCGCACACGTGTGCGCAGCCTGCTGGTCGCTTTCATCATCACGGCCGTCTTCGGCGCCATGCTGTGGGGCCTGTACCAGGGCACGCAGGCCGTCATCGCCGGCAAGATCTCGGCCGGCCACCTGGGCCAGACGGTGGTCTACGTGACGCTGCTGGTCAGCAGCGTGGCCGTGCTGGCCGAGGTCTGGGGCGACGTGCTGCGCGCGGCCGGCGCCACCGAGCGCCTCATCGAGTTGATGGAGGCGCGCTCGCCGGTGGCCGACCCGGCCATGCCGCAGGCGCTGACGGCCGCACGGGGCGGCAGCCGCGTCGAGTTCGACGCCATCACCTTCCACTACCCCTCGCGGCCGCAGACGGCGGCGCTGGACGGTTTGTCGCTGACGGTGCAGCCCGGCGAGACCGTCGCGCTGGTGGGCCCCAGCGGCGCCGGCAAGACGACGGTGTTCCAGCTGCTGCTGCGCTTCTACGACCCGCAGTCTGGCCAGATCCGCCTGAACGGCGCGCCCACGCAGACGCTGAGCCTTGCCGACCTGCGCGCCAACGTGGGCCTGGTGCCCCAGGACAGCGTCATCTTCTCGACCACGGCGATGGAGAACATCCGCTACGGCCGGCCGGGCGCCAGCGACGAGGAGGTCGTGGCCGCTGCCAGGGCCGCGTTCGCGGACGACTTCATCCGCGCGCTGCCCGAGGGATACCAGAGCTTCCTGGGCGAGCGCGGCGTGCGCCTGTCCGGCGGCCAGCGCCAGCGCATCAGCATCGCCCGCGCGATGCTGAAGAACCCGCCGCTGCTGCTGCTCGACGAGGCCACCAGCGCGCTGGACGCCGAGAGCGAACGCGTCGTGCAGGCCGCGCTGGAGGCCGCCATGCAGCACCGCACGACGCTGGTCATCGCGCACCGGCTGGCAACCATCCAGAAGGCCGATCGCATCGTGGTGCTCGAGGCGGGGCGCATCGTTGACATCGGCCGGCACGAGGAGCTGGTGGCACGCGACGGGCTGTATGCGAAGTTGGCGGCGATGCAGTTCGGGTTGGAAACCGACGCCCAGGCCACCTGAACGGCGGCCGCCCACCCTGTCGTCAGCGGAAGGCCCGGGCTGGCCCGACACCGGCCATGCTGCGTCAACGGGCGCGCCTGCGGGCCTGATCGAACCGCCTTGCCACTCACACGACACAAGTCCTGACGCCGGGGCAATCTGGTCAGCACCGACAACACCTCATCGACACCGAGGATCACCGGCAAGCGCCGCTTGGGCACCGGGCGTCCGATCTCCTGCATCCAGGGCAACTGCAGGCTCAGCACCTTGCCGTAGAGAAACAGGAGTGCAGACAAGGCCTGACGATGGCTGGACGGAGACAGCCCCCGGTCTGATGCCAGATGGGTAAGGTAGGCCTCGACCTCGGGGCCACCCATCTCTGCCGGATGGCGTAGGCCGTGGAACCGGATGAAGGCCCGAGACCAGTACAAGTACGCCTGCTCGGTTCGCCGGCTGTAGTGCAACATCCGGATGCGCTCACGCAGCTGATCCAGCAGCCTGACGGCTCGCAAGGGCGGCAGATTAACTGCAGGGCTCGGGCGCAATGCCGCGCGAGGAGTGACAGGGCGAGCGATGGCAGGCAGCATGGCAGCCTCCGCTTGGCGGTGCCGCGAACCAACCAAACCGGTTTGTAACGGGTGCGGCTTTTGACGGGAAATTTTGTACTGTATGAAACGACAGTCAAGTCGGCTGAAGCTCCAGCCTCGACAAGCACTTGGGTCGCGTGCGGGGCGCCGCGTTACTGCGCGGGCTGCCGTGATAGGCCGCGTCCACCTGCGGTCTACAAAACGTTGGGCATTATGAATTTCCTGCCGCCGTCTTTAGTCGCGATCTTCGGTCTCGCCTGCGGTGCGGCGGTCGGCTTCGTGTTCGGCTTTGCGCTCACGTCTCATGCAGACGTGCTCCGTGGCATTCGGCCGAATACCAAGAATCGGCTGGTGCTGTTTCTGGCTCGGCCAACTAGCGAGATGGGCCTTCTTTCGAGCGTGTTGTTCTTGGCGATCATGTGCGCTTGGCTGGCAGTGCTTTTCGGCCCTTGCGCACTGCCAGCTATTGCCTCCGAACATTTGTCAGGGGACGGTCCGCCATTGATTCTTCTGGCCTATGGCTGCTTCGCGCTGGCGGCTTGGCTCGGGCGAAGTTTCGGAGCCCATGCATGGCGCGTCATGTCCTGAGCATGATGCCCAACCCTACATTGCAGCGGACGGCTTCACCGCTCGCTGAACTTGAACGTTAGGCCGCATGTACGCTTGCCCTGTCTGCCACTCCGAGGTGCCGAAAATCTCACGCTTTCTCCGCTCCTCTGGTTTTTTGTGTGCAACCTGCCGTTCCGATTTGTGCATGAGCCCGACGCCCTCAACAATCTGGATTTTTCGGGCAGTCATGCTCCTCGGTGTGGCAGTCATGATCTACCTATCGCGTACCCATCAAAGACTCTTGTTGTGGGCGTCGCTTGTCGCTCTGATGCTGGGGATTTTTGGACTGCAATCTATGGGTGCAGTAGTTTTACGCGGCTCTCAGAACACTTCGACTGATGCGCTGTCAAAGGTCATGAACGGCCCGAGGGGATCTCGCATTCGTATTGGGCTAGCCATACTGTTTGTGCTTCTTCTCCTGCTCGGCGCTGGCCTGCTGGAGCCTGGTCGGCTGGGCGAGCTGCTGTCGAGATTTCACGGTCCGGCCTAACCTATTTTTCGATTTGACCATTCACAGCAAAGGCCCTCGCCGCCTTGCTTTTCATTTTCGGCAGCTCTGGCCTTTGCCGTTCTGGGCCTCTCAACGCGAACGTTAGGTTTCTCAAGTGCCCACGGATTGGATCGTCTACTGGCTCACACGGCCCTCGGGGATCGCGCTTATCGCCCTTGCCATAGCACTTCCGTTCGGACTGTGGCGAGCCGTCTTGGGGCCTTCCGGAGCTTCCGTTGGCTACCGCCCGTTGGCAGCTGGTTATCTCAGCGCCATGATCGGGCTTGCGGTGATTAGCTTTGGATCGGCCTACTTCGAGTTCAGCAACCGCGTGGCAAGCGGCGCTCTAAAGGAGGCGGAGCGGTGGACCATCGTGCCAGGGTGGTCAATCTACCTTGCGGTGCTGTCTCTTCTCTTCGTGCTGCCGCTCATCGCGTTGGTTGGCGTTCCACTTTCCGCTCTTCTCCTGCGGCTGCGCAGATTGACGTATCCGGTGATTGCAGGCGGTACGACGGCTTTTTGGCTCGCACTTTCATGCTTGCTGTGGATGTTCCCCAGCAATGAGTAGCATCACACGCATCGGTGGGAATCTCTTGGCATGTGGTTACGAGATCTGCTGCCCGGCATGCTCTTAGTCGCAGTGCCCTTCATGGCTCTTTGATCGTTAGTTAGTGATGGTCATTCAGCCCCAATGCCAAAGCCAACAGTGGCGCGGACTTGCGTGGTTTTTTGCTGGCGCGGTCCAGCGCCCGGAACCAGCCGAGGTAGCTTTCCAGGTAGTCTGTGGCCACGCCCTTG
>NZ_JAFAGT010000101.1 GCF_019237615.1 Roseateles sp.
GGCCACCACGAACGACCTTCCGGCTTGACGCGGCCTTCGACGCGTGCCAGCACGATCGCAATATTATCCCGACCGCCCATCTCATTGGCCGCATCGATCAGCGCCTGTGCGGCCTGAGGCAGCCCAGGGTGGTTCTGAAGCAACTGCCGGATCGAGCTTTCTTCGAGCATGTCGGAGAGTCCATCCGAGCAGAACAGGTACACATCGCCCGGCTGCACCTCGTGGAGATGCTGCTCGAGCATGACCGTGTCTTCGACGCCGACGGCGCGCGTGACGAGGTTCTTGTTGCTGGAGTAGGCCGCTTCCTCGGCCGTCAGCAGGCCGGCGTCGAGCTGTTCCTGCAGCAGCGAGTGGTCGCGCGTGAGCTGCACGAGCTGGCCGCCGCGCAGCCGGTAGGCGCGCGAGTCGCCGACGTGGCCCAGCAGCAGGCCCTCTTCGCGAAACACGCCCAGCACCAGCGTCGTGCCCATGCCGGCGTAGCGCGGGTTGGTGTTGGCGGCGTTGAAGATCGCGCGATTGGCGTTGTCGACGCAGATGTCCATGGCGCGCTTCACGTCGCCCGCGCTGGCCGAGACACCGGCATCCTTGAGCCAGCGGCCGAGTTCGGCGCCGATGAAACTCGTGAGCATGTGGCTGGCGACCTCGCCGGCGTTGTAGCCGCCCATGCCGTCGGCCAGGACAGCGAGGCCGACCGATTCGTCCACGGTCACCGCATCCTCGTTGTTGTCGCGTGCGCGACCGACGTCGGTGGCGTGAAAGATCTCCAGGCTCATTGCGTGTTCTTGGGGCGGGCTGGGGGTGTCGGCAGATTTTGCACTGCTTCCCCGGTATCGAGCCTCTGCGTAAGTGCGAAAGGATCCACAGTTAGCGGCGCTTCGAGCGGTCCGGGTGCCTGCGGCGCCACATCGAAGTCGACGTCGAGCTCGGCCGGCAGGCCCTGGTCGAGCACCGCCTGCAGGTCGCCGGCCAGTTGCTCGCCGGAGCTGTAGCGCAGTTCCGGCCGCTTTTCGAGTGCGAGCGCGAGGACCAGCGCCAGGGCCTCGGGCAGCTCCGGGCGGAAGTGGCGCACGTCGGGCGGCGGCTGGACGGCGATCATCTGCATCAGCTTGGCCATCGAGTCGGCCTGGTGCGGCAACTGCCCGGTCAGCAACTGGTAGAGCATCACGCCGAGCGAGTACAGGTCGCTGCGGCCGTCGACCTTGAGGCCGGCCAGTTGCTCCGGCGACATGAAGGACGGCGTGCCCAGCACGAGCCCGGTGCGCGTGCGGCTGCCGTCGGCCACGCGGGCGATGCCGAAGTCCATGATCTTCAGCGCGTCGCCGGCGCGGTCGTACATGACGTTGGCCGGCTTGATGTCGCGGTGCACCACGCCTTGCGAATGCGCATGGCCCAGCGCGCGCGCCAGGCGGATGCCCAGGCGGATGGCGGCCGGCACCGGCAGCAGGTGCCCGCTGCGACTGAAGTGGCTGAGGTCGTGGCCGCGCACGTACTCCATGACGATCCAGGCGTCGTCGCCGTCCTCGCCGGCTTCGAGGATGTGCAGGATGTCCGGGTGGCGCAGGTGGGCGGCGGCGGCGGCCTCGCGCATGAAGCGCTGGCGCACGTCGGCACGGTCTTCTGGCGAGAACTCGCGCGTCAACGCCAGCTGCTTGAGCGCCACGGGCTGATTGGTCTCGAGATCCGTGGCGAGCCAGACTTCGCCCATCGAGCCCTGGCCCAGCAGGCGCTCGCGGCGGTAGCGGGCCAGCCCGGCGGGCGCGGCCTCGGTCTTGCTGCCGAGCAGGCGTCGCCAAAGTGAAGGGGGCTTTGACATGACGCAATCTTAGGGCCGACGCCGCGCTCGCCAACGGCCCACGATCAGCACGAGCGCCGCGCCGATCCCGCCGGCGAGCCCATCCAGCGGGGCAATGGCTTGTGTGTTGGGCGCATGTCGCCCCAGCCAGTCCTGCAGTCCGACGTCGTCGATGACCATATGGCCGGCCACCCAGCCGAGCAGCGCCGCGCCCAGCGTGACGATCAACGGCACGCGCTCCATCATGCGCAGCAGCAACGTGCTGCCGAAGACGATCAACGGGATCGACAGGCCGAGGCCGACGACGAGCAAGGGCGCCTGCATGGCGATGGGCGCGCTGGCGGCCGCGGCGGCGACGGCCAGCACGTTGTCCAGGCTCATGACGAGGTCGGCCAGCAGGATGGTGCGCATGGCGGCCCAGACCGACGCGCTCGCCGGCCGCGTCGCGCCGGCATCGTCGTCGTCGCGCAGCAACTGCACGCCGACCACGAGGAGCAGCGCGCCACCGCACAGCTTGAGCCAGGGCAGCCGCAGCAGGGCCACGGCGAACAGCGTCAGCAGCACGCGCAGCGCAATCGCCGCGAAGCTCCCGCCGATGACGGCGACGCGCTGTCGCCGCGGGTCGAGCTGCCGTGCCGCCAGTGCGATGACGACGGCGTTATCGCCCGACAGCAGCACATTGACCCAGATGATTTCGAGGACGGCGATCCAGAACGTCGAATTCATTTGCGGCCGAGTGTCGCCGCATTCGCCGGCCGCGGTCACTCAGTAAAAAAGCCGCCGGCTGCGCGGGCAGCGGGCGGCTTTTGCCGGGGTGAGCGGGCTTAGGACGTGCTCAGAGCAGTGCCTTCAGCAGGCGGCCCATTTCCGACGGGTTGCGCGTGACCTTGAAGCCGCACTCTTCCATGATGGCGAGCTTGGCATCGGCCGTGTCGGCGCCGCCGGAGATTAGCGCGCCGGCGTGGCCCATGCGCTTGCCCGGAGGGGCGGTGACGCCCGCGATGAAGCCGACGATCGGCTTCTTCATGTTGGCCTTGCACCAGCGCGCGGCTTCCGCCTCGTCCGGGCCTCCGATCTCGCCGATCATGATGACGGCGTCGGTGTCCGGATCGTCGTTGAAGGCCTTCATCACGTCGATGTGCTTGAGGCCGTTGATCGGGTCGCCACCGATGCCGACAGCCGACGACTGGCCGAGGCCGATCTCGGTCAGCTGGGCCACGGCTTCATACGTCAGCGTGCCCGAGCGCGAGACCACGCCGATGCGGCCCTTGCGGTGGATGTGGCCGGGCATGATGCCGATCTTGATCTCTTCAGGCGTGATCAGGCCGGGGCAGTTCGGGCCCAGCAGCAGCGTCTTCTTGCCGCCGGCCAGTTCCTTGGCCTTCATCTTGTTGCGCACTTCGAGCATGTCGCGGACGGGGATGCCTTCGGTGATGCAGATCGCCAGGTCCAGATCGGCCTCGACGGCTTCCCAGATCGCGGCAGCGGCGCCCGCGGGCGGCACGTAGATCACCGAGACGGTGGCGCCGGTCTGCGAGGCGGCTTCCTTGACGGTGCCGTAGATGGGAATGTCGGAAAACTTCTCGCCGGCCTTCTTCGGGTTCACGCCGGCAACGAACGCGTTCTTGCCGTTGGCGTAGGCCTGGCAGCCCAGGGTGTGGAACTGACCGGTCTTGCCCGTGATGCCCTGGGTGATGACCTTGGTGTCCTTGTTGATGTAGATGCTCATGTCGTATTCCTTGGCTTAGCGGGCAGCGATTACTTGACGGCAGCGACGATCTTGGTCGCGGCTTCGGCCATGGTGTCGGCCGAGATGATCGGGAGGCCCGATTCGGCCAGCATCTTCTTGCCCAGGTCTTCGTTCGTGCCCTTCATGCGCACGACCAGGGGCACCGACAGGTTCACGGCCTTGCAGGCGGTGATCACGCCTTCGGCGATGGTGTCGCACTTCATGATGCCGCCGAAGATGTTGACCAGGATGCCCTTCACATGCGGGTTCTTCAGCATGATCTTGAAGGCCTCGGTCACCTTCTCGGCCGTGGCGCCGCCACCGACGTCCAGGAAGTTGGCCGGCTCGCCGCCGAACAGCTTGATGGTGTCCATCGTGGCCATGGCCAGGCCGGCGCCGTTCACGAGGCAGCCGATGTTGCCGTCCAGCGAGATGTAGGCGAGGTCGAACTTGGAGGCCTCGACTTCGGCCGGGTCTTCTTCGTCGAGGTCGCGGTAGGCGACGATCTCGGGGTGGCGGAACAGCGCGTTGGCGTCGAAGTTGAACTTCGCGTCCAGGGCCATCAGGTTGCCCTTGGAATCGCAGTTCAGCGGGTTGATCTCAACCAGCGACGCGTCCGTGTCCATGTAGCACTTGTAGAGCTTGGCGAAGATGTCGACTGCCTGGTCGATGGAAGCGCCGCTCAGGCCGATGGCGGCTGCGATCTTGCGCGACTGCGCTTCGGTCAGGCCGGTCAGCGGGTCGATCATCTCGGTGATGATCTTCTCGGGCGTGCTGTGGGCCACCTCTTCGATGTCCATGCCGCCTTCGCTGGAAGCGATGAAGGCCACCTTCTGCGTGCCGCGGTCGGTGACCAGCGAGACGTAGAGTTCCTTGTTGATGTCGGCGCCGTCCTCGATGTACAGGCGGCGGACCTTCTGGCCTTCGGGGCCGGTCTGGTGCGTCTTGAGCTGCATGCCCAAGATGCCTTCGGCCTTTTCCTTCACGTCGTCGATGGTCTTGGCGACCTTGACGCCGCCGCCCTTGCCGCGGCCGCCGGCGTGGATCTGGGCCTTGACGACCCAGACCGGGCCGCCCAGCTTCTGAGCGGCTTCAACGGCTTCCTGCACGGTGAAAGCGGGGATGCCGCGCGGCACCGGCACGCCGAACTGGCGCAGGATTTCTTTGCCCTGGTATTCGTGGATTTTCATGGCTGGGTCTCTCGGGTCGGGGAAGTCAGGAGGCGGTTACGGCGGCATCTGGAGTGGCCAGGTGCCAGCGGGGGTAGAACTTGGCCACGGTGGCGCCGTCGCGGCGCAACGCATGGCAGCGGTCGAGCTGGAAGGGCGGGTTGCCGGAGGCGTCGCCCTCGCGTGTATCGATGACGGAGCCGGCCAGGGCCTGGATGACGGCCGTCGGCAGCACCTGGCAGAGCTCGGTCAAGTGTGTGCAGCCGCGCGTGGCGGCCAGGCGTTCCTGGACGGCTCGGCGGAAGCCCTTCATCAGGTTCAGGCCGACAAGGCGGGCATAGGCGTCGCCATGCTCGTCGCAGGCGCCCGGATAAGGCATCCACAGCGTCTCGGACGTGGCCGCGGTGATGGTCAGCGCCGCGTCCACGGTCAGGTACAGGCGCATGTCGTGGATGGGGTCGCCGGCCTTGCGCGGCGCGCCGGCCAGCGGCACGTCGTGCGACTTGGTGTCGGTCAGGCTGGCTTCCACATCGAACAGGCCGTCATCGCGCGCGAAAACCTGCACATCGAAGGCGCGGCGGTGCAGTGGGCGGCGCGTGACGGACGGGTTGACGGCGGGCATGAGACGGGATTAGCGGATCAACCCGGCCTGTGCCGGGACGGGGTCAGACCGGCTTTTGCAGCGCTCAGCCGACATGGGCAAAAGGCTTGTAACCGGGTGAACCCTCGTTTTGGGGCAGCCGGCAATGTAGCACGGAGGGTGAAAACTCCCCTTCCGCAGTCGGTCAAGCGTCCCTCAGGGGCGCAGCAAACGGCGCACCAACTCGGGGGAAAACCCCCGGGCCAGCAGGAAGCGGGTCTGGCGCGCCTGTTCGGCCGCGTCGCGTGCCGGTTCCGGGCCGAAGCGCTTGAGCCAGACCTCGCGGGCCCGCTCCAGCTCGGTCGCACGCAGCGCGGCCTGCTGCTCGGCGTCCAGCTTCAGCCCGTGCTGGGCGAGTTCCTGCTGGATGCGCTGGGCGCCGAAGCGGCCGGCGCGGACATGCAGGCGCGACTCGACGAAGCGGGTTTCGTCGAGGTAGCCCTCGGCAGCGAGGGCATCGAGCAGCGCGTCGACGGCGTTCTCGCCGGCTTGGTCGGCGTCCTGGGCCGCCTCCTCGTCCGTGCCGGCATCGGCCGCTGCCGCGGCACGCGAGCGGCGCGCAATGCCCAGCAGCTTGCGCCGGAGTTCGAGCCGGCTGTGCTCGCGCTGGGCCAGCAGGCCGATGGCCCGGGCCTTCAGCGACAGGGGTGCACGCGCCATGGCGAACCTTCAGCCGGGTTGGATGGCCTGGCGGGGCCCGGGCCCCGCAATCGCGGCGCTCACGCCTTGTCGGACGCGCCTTCGGTTTCGCCCAGAGGCGCGACGCCAACCGCAGCGCGGATCTTGTTCTCGATCTCGCGGGCCACATCGACGTTCTCGCGCAGGAACTCGCGGGCGTTGTCCTTGCCCTGGCCGATCTTCTCGCCCTGATAGGCATACCAGGAGCCGGACTTCTCGACGATCTTGTGGACGACGCCCATGTCGACGATCTCGCCCTCGCGGCTGATGCCTTCGCCGTAGAGGATGTCGAACTCGGCGGTCTTGAACGGCGGGCTGACCTTGTTCTTGACGACCTTGACCTTGGTCTCGGAGCCGATGACTTCCTCGCCCTTCTTGATGGAGCCGATGCGGCGGATGTCCAGGCGCACGGAGGCGTAGAACTTCAGCGCATTGCCGCCGGTGGTCGTCTCGGGCGAACCGAACATGACGCCGATCTTCATGCGGATCTGGTTGATGAAGATGACCGTGCAGTTGGTCTTCTTGATCGTCGCGGTCAGCTTGCGCAGCGCCTGGCTCATCCGGCGGGCCTGCAGGCCGGGCAGGCTGTCGCCCATCTCGCCTTCGATTTCGGCCTTGGGCGTCAGCGCGGCGACCGAGTCGATGACGATGAGGTCCACCGAGCCGGAGCGCACCAGCGCGTCGACGATCTCGAGGGCCTGCTCGCCGGTGTCGGGCTGGCTGATCAGCAGGTCGCTCAGGTTGACGCCCAGCTTCTGCGCGTACTGCACGTCCAGCGCATGCTCGGCGTCGATGAAGGCGCAGGTGCCGGCGAGCTTCTGCATCTCGGCGATGACCTGCAGCGTCAGCGTCGTCTTGCCCGACGACTCGGGGCCGTAGATCTCGACGACGCGGCCGCGCGGCAGGCCGCCGACGCCCAAGGCGATGTCCAGGCCCAGCGAGCCGGTGGAGACGACCTGGATGTCTTCCAGCGCCTCGCCCTCGCCGAGCCGCATGATGGAGCCCTTGCCGAACTGCTTTTCGATCTGGGCGAGGGCGGCCTGCAAGGCCTTGGCTTTTTCGGTGTTCAGGGCTTTGACCGGGGCGTCCATGGGGCTCTCCAATTGAATGCTCGAATTATGGAGCAATCTGTATGTTTGTACAGTAGTTCGTCCGATGCCTTGAGGATGGCTTCTTCGGGATGCGGACGGGCCTCATGCTAGGTCGGAGGTGGCTCATGGCGTGAGCCATGCGCGATCGTCCTCAGCCCATCCACAGCGCGTGCTGCGTCGCAGTATGGAAGTCGCGCCAGACGCGGTTCAGCTCGCTGCGCGGATCGGCGGCCAGCAGCCCGCAGGCGGGGTAGGCGGCCGCGAACAGCTCGCGCGTCGTGCGGGCCAGCCGGAACGACTCCGCCTCCAGCGGGCCCGCGGCGCCGGCCTCCAAGGGCTGGCCTGCGTCCAGCCGCCGCCAGGCGTCGTCGAGCGCGGCGTAGAACGCCGTGCGGGCCTGGGTCAGCGCCTGGTGCTGAGCCTGGACGCCGGCGAGAACAGCGCCGCCGGCATCGCCGCGCCGGGTCGTCCGGGCCTGGACCACGGGCTCGGCCAGCGCCATGAAATGCCGCGCCAGCCCGAGCAGGTTGGCCGCCAGCGTTGCCAGCGCGAGGGCGCGGAACGGGAAGCGGTACAGCGGGCCGGGCGCCGTCGCTCGTGCCGGATCGATGTCGAAGGCCTGGGCGTCGGCCGCCCACGCGCTGTCGATTCCGAAGGCATGCGAGGCGCTCGCGCGCAACCCGATGCTGTGCCAGCTGGGCTGCCACTGCACGTCACGGGCCGGCACGACGAAGGCCCGCACCCGCGGCTGCCCCAGGGCATCCAGCAGCGGCCGGCCCTGCTCGCGCAGCCGGGCGTTGAACGTGAAATGGCTGGCCTGCGGCGCGCCGGTGGCATGGCCCCAGTGGCCGCTGATGCGCCAGCCGTCGCCGTCGCGGTCGGCCCAGCCGCCGGCGGCACCGCTGCCGGCCAGGCAGACACGCGGGGCCGCGAGGATGTCGCGCGCCAGCTCCGGCGGCAGGAAGCCGGCGAACCAGCCGGCACCGGCGCACAGCGTCAGGAACCAGCCGCAGCTGCCGTCGGCGGCCGCCACGGCCTCCTCCAGCCGGACGACGGCGGGCAGCGGCCATTCGCCGCCGCCGACCGCGCGCGGTGCCAGCAGGGTCAGCCAGCCTTCGCGATGCAGCAGGTCGAGCTGCCCGGGCTGCAGCCCGCCAAGTTCGTCGGCGCGGGCCGCGGCTTCGGCCAGCGGGGCGAGGGCGGCGGCGCCGGGGAGGGGGAAGTCGGGCATGGCGGAGGGCAGACAGCGGCGGCGCGGCATTGTGGCCGTCCGCGGCAGGAGGCGCCGCGTTCCGGCCTAACATCGGCTCAGGAGACAAAACATGCGCATTCTGATTGCCGAAGACGATCAAGTGCTGGCCGACGGGCTGCTGCGGGCGCTGCGCGCCTCGGGCTACGCGGTGGACCGCGTGGCCACGGGCAGCGAGGCCGACACGGCGTTGGCGACGCACGAGTTCGACCTGGTCATCCTCGACCTGGGACTGCCGCGCCTGCACGGGCTGGAGGTGCTGCGCAAGCTGCGCGCGCGCGGCTCGACGATGCCGGTGCTGATCCTGACGGCGGCCGACAGCGTGGAGCAGCGCGTCAAGGGGCTGGACCTGGGTGCCGACGACTACATGGCCAAGCCGTTCTCGCTGCAGGAGCTGGAGGCGCGCGTGCGCGCGCTGACGCGGCGCGGCCTGGGCACGGCCAGCAGCATCATCAAGCATGGGCCGCTGAGCTTCGACGCGACCGGCCGCGTGGCCTATATCAACGAGCAGATGCTGGAGCTGTCGGCGCGCGAGCTGTCGCTGCTGGAGGTGCTGCTGCAGCGCGCCGGCCGCCTGGTCAGCAAGGACCAGCTCGTCGAGCGCCTGTGCGAATGGGGCGAAGAGGTCTCGAACAACGCCATCGAGGTCTACATCCACCGGCTGCGCAAGAAGATCGAGCAGGGGCCCATCCGAATCGCAACGGTGCGCGGCCTCGGCTACTGCCTCGAGAAGATCGCCTCATGATGAGGCGCTTTGCTGGCCGGGGACGGCCGTCGCCCCTCCGCGAGGGTCGGGCCCGGCCTGGGAGCGGCCCGGCGCCGCGGCCGGCGTAGATGCCCACCCGGGACGGCGCCAGCCCGCAGCAGGGCTCGCTGTTCGGCGAGATCCTCGACTGGATGCTCGCCCCGCTGCTGCTGATCTGGCCGATCAGCGTCGCGCTGACCTGGCTGGTGGCGCAGGGCATCGCCAGCCGCCCCTATGACCGCGAGCTGGGCGAGATGGCGCGCAGCCTGGGGCAGCAGGTGGCGGCCGCGGCGCCGGCAAACACCGGCAAGGGCAAGGATCGCTACGCGCTTGCGCCCGAGGCAGCAGCGCTGCTGCGGGCCGACGCGTCGGACACGGTCTTCTATCAGGTGCTGGGCCTGCGCGGCGAGCTGCTCAGCGGCGATGCGACGCTGCCCGTGCCCGCCGAGGAAGCGTCCATCGTGCCCTGGGAGCTGCAATTCCGCGACGACGAGGTGGGGTCGGATGCGGTGCGCGTGGCCTACCTGTGGGTGGCGCCGGAAGGCCAGGCCGTGGGCGCCAAGACGATGCTGGTGCAGGTCGCCGAGACCATGGGCAAGCGGGCGCGGTTGACGAACGAGATCATCAAGGGCGTCATCCTGCCGCAGTTCGTCATCCTGCCGCTGGCGGTGCTGCTGGTGTGGCTGGCGCTGGCGCGTGGCATCTCGCCGCTCAACGAGCTGCAGCGGCGCATCCGTTCGCGCGAGAGCTCGGACCTGTCGCCCATCGACGAGCAGCGCGTGCCCGACGAGGTGGCGCCGCTGGTGCGCGCGATCAACGACCTGCTGGCGCGGCTGGATTCGTCCATGAGCCGGCAGAAGCACTTCCTCGCCGACGCCGCCCACCAGCTGAAGACGCCGCTGGCGGGCCTGCGCACCCAGGCCGAGCTGATCCAGCGCGAGATCGACGTGGGCCGCGCCTCGCCGGAGGAGCTGAAGCGCTCGCTGGCGCAGATCGCCCGCGCCAGCGAGCGGGCGGCGCACATGGTCAACCAGCTGCTCGCGATGGCGCGCGCAGAGGACGTCGAGCAGGCGCTGCGCCGTGAGCCCGTCAACCTGGCCGAGATCGCCATCGACACGGTGCGCGACTTCGTCCCGCGTGCGCTGGAGCGCCGCATCGACCTCGGCTACGACGGCGTCGTGCCGGACGACAGCCGGCTGTGCGTGCGCGGCCAGCCGGTGCTGCTGGGCGAGCTGATCCGCAACCTGGTCGACAACGCGCTGCTCTACACGCCGGCCGGCGGGCTGGTGACGGTGCGCGTCGTCGAGGACCCCTTCGGCCAGGTCGTCGTGCTGCAGGTCGAGGACAGTGGGCCGGGCATCGCGCCGGGCGAGCGCGAGAAGGTCTTCCAGCCCTTCTACCGCTCGCTGGGCAGCGGCGTCGAGGGCTCGGGCCTGGGTCTGGCCATCGTGAAGGAGATCGTGCAGCAGCACGAGGCCGAGATGGCGCTGGACGACGCCCGCGTGCGCCGGGCGGCGGGTGGTGAGTCGCCCGACGGGCAGGGGCCGGGGGCTCGCTTCACGATCCGCTTCCCGGCCCTGTCCCGGCTTAGGTCTTCACCACCTTCTTGACCCGCGCGATCGACAGCAGCAGGCCCAGCGACAGCCCCAGCGTCACCATCGCCGTGCCGCCGTAGCTGATGAAGGGCAGCGGCACGCCGACGACGGGCAGGATGCCACTGACCATGCCCATGTTGACGAAGACATAGGTGAAGAAGGACAGCGTCACCGCGCCGGCCATCAGGCGCGAGAACAGCGTCGGCGCGTCGGACGCGATCATCAGGCCGCGCAGGATCAGCGCCGTGAAGCCGACCAGCAGCG
Organism: Roseateles sp.; assembly: GCF_019237615.1. Taxonomy (GTDB): domain Bacteria; phylum Pseudomonadota; class Gammaproteobacteria; order Burkholderiales; family Burkholderiaceae_C; genus Pelomonas. The sequence continues at coordinate 10,953 of NZ_JAFAGT010000101.1, forward strand.
CGAGCGCGCCCATGAAGCCGAACTCTTCGCCGAAGGCCGCGAAGATGAAGTCGGTGGTGCGCTCGGGGATGAACTCCAGGTGGGTCTGGGTGCCCTGCATGAAGCCCTTGCCGGTCATGCCGCCCGAGCCGATGGCGATCTCGCCCTGGATGATGTGGAAGCCCTTGCCGAGCGGATCCTTGGACGGGTCCAGCAGCGTGCAGACGCGGTGCTTCTGGTACTCCTTCAGCACCGGCCAGGTCACGTCGGGATCGCAGATGCGGTCCTCGCTGAGCACGAGCGTCGTGATGCCTGCGGCGGCCAGCACGACGGCCGGCACGATGAGCTTCCACGGCAGGCCGGCGAAGAAGATCACGTACAGGCCCGCAGCCAGCACCAGCAGGCTGGTGCCCAGGTCAGGCTGCTTGGCGATCAGCAGGAAGGGCAGCAGCAGCAGCGCGAAGGCGGCGATGAAGTCCGGCCAGCGCAGCAACCCCTCGCGCTTCTGGAACCACCAGGCCAGCATCAGAGGCGTCGCGATCTTCAGCAGCTCGGACGGCTGGATCTGCGTGACGCCGACGTTGAGCCAGCGCGTCGCGCCCTTCTTCGTGATGCCGAACAGCGCTGTCGCGAGCAGCAGCGTCACGCCGAACACATAGAGCGGGATGGCCAGCGCCATCAGCCGCTGCGGCGGGATCTGCGCCACGATGAACATCAGGCCCAGGCCCAGCAGCATGTTGCGGCCATGGTCCATGAAGCGGGTGCCATGGTCGTAGCCGGCCGAGTACATGCACAGCAGCCCCCAGCCGCACAGCCACAGCACGGCCAGCAGCAGCGGGATGTCGAAGCCGCTGAGCCAGGGCCTGAGCCGCTGCCACAGCGGCGGGCGTTCGATGATGGTCATCGCGAAGCTCCCGAGGCGGCGGCTGAGGCAGCCTCGCCGGGCGCCACGGGCACGTCGGCCGCCTTGCGCGGCGTGCCTATGGGCGCGAAGGTCTGGCCCAGCTGCGTCTTGGCGATGTCCTCCTCGCTGGGGTAGGTGCCCGTCAGCAGGTAGTCGAACACGCGACGGGCGATGGGCGCCGCCGAGGCGTTGCCCCAGCCGGCGTTCTCGACGATGACGGCCAGCGCGACGGTGGGCTGGTCGCTCGGCGCGAAGCCGACGTACAGCGAGTGGTCGCGCTTGCGCTCGTCGGCCTTGATGTCGCGGTAGCGTTCGCCCGCGCGCAGGCCGACGGCCTGGGCCGTGCCGGTCTTGCCGCCGCTCAGATAGGGCGCGCCGGCAAACACCTGGCGGCCGGTGCCCTCCTGCGTCACGCCGGTCATCGCGTTGCGGATCACGTCCACGTCCTGCGGCCGCAGCGGCAGCGGCGTCAGCGCGTCGCTGGCGATGCGGCGCTGCTGGTGCTTGACCACGTCCTCGATCTCGCGCACCAGGCGCGGCTTGAAGCGCTGGCCGCCCGACGCGATGGTCGAGTAGGCCGTCGCCATCTGCAGCATCGTGAAGCTGTTGTAGCCCTGGCCTATGCCCAGCGAGATGGTCTCGCCGGGGAACCACTTCTGGTTCGCCGGGCTCTTGCGGAAGTAGTTGCGCTTCCACTCCTGCGAGGGCAGCACGCCGGTGACCTCGCCCTGCACGTCGATGTCGGTGCGGCGCCCGAGGCCGAAGGGTTCGAGTTGGTCGTGGATCAGGTCCACGCCCATCTCGTTGGCCAGGCTGTAGAAGTAGACATTGGACGAGGTGACGATGGCCAGACGCATGTCCTTGGGGCCGGCGCGATCCGTCTCGGGGCTGCTGAAGTTGCGGCCGCCGAAGCTGTAGTTCAGCGTGTCCATGATGACCGTGCCGGGCGCGCGCTTGCCGCTGTTCAGTGCTGCCATGGCCATCAGCGGCTTGAAGGTGGAGCCGGGCGGGTAGGTGCCGCGCAGCGCCCGGTTGAGCAGCGGCTTGTCGAGGTCCTCGTTGAGCTCGCGCCAGGAGTCGGCGTCGATGCCGTCGACGAAGAGGTTGGGGTCGAAGGTGGGCTTGGACACGAAGGCCAGCACCTCGCCATTGCGCGGGTCTATGGCCACCAGCGCGCCGCGGCGCTCGCCGAACAGCCGCTCCACCAGCGCCTGCAGCTTGATGTCGATGGACAGGTTCAGCGTGTTGCCGGGCGTGGGCGGGCGGTGATCCAGGCGACGCACCGCGCGGCCGCCCGCGCTGGTCTCGACCTGCTCGAAGCCGGTCGTGCCGTGCAGTTCCTTCTCGTAGGCCTGCTCCAGGCCCAGCTTGCCGATGTACTCGGTGCCGCGGTAGTTGGCGAGGTCCTCCTCCTCCCAGTCGTCCATCGCCTTCTTCTCGGCCTGGTTGATGCGGCCGATGTAGCCGATCAAGTGGGCGCCAACTTCGCCCAGCGGATAGGAGCGGAAAAGCCGGGCCTTGATCTCGACGCCGGGGAAGCGGTAGCGCTGGGCCGTGAAGCGCGCGACCTCCTCGTCCGTCAGCTTGGTGCGTATGGGCAGGGAGTCGGTGTGCCTGGACTCCTCGGCCAGTCGCTTGAAGCGGCGCTTGTCGCGGGCCTGGATGTCGATGACCTGGCCCAGCGCCTCGATGGTGGCGTCCAGGTCGGTGACCTTCTCGGGGTTGATCTCCAGCGTGTAGGCCGAGTAGTTGCTGGCCAGCACGACGCCGTTGCGGTCCTTGATGAGGCCGCGGTTCGGCACGATGGGCACGACGGCGATGCGGTTGGACTCGGCCCGCTCGGCGAAGCTGTCGTACTGCACCACCTGCAGCCAGACCAGGCGCGTGACGAGCAGGCCGAAGCAGAACAGCACGAAGGCGACCGCGGCCAGCACGCGCGAGCGAAAGCGCGACAGCTCCTGGCGGAGGTTCTTGATGACGACCACGGGCTAGATCCGGCCCGGCCCGGGCGCCCGGGCGGCATGGGAGCTCGGCGACGTCATAGCGGCCGGTTGGCGTCGCGGTCCGGCGCGCGGCGCTGCGGCGCCAGCAGCAGCACGCTCGCCACCGGCCACAGCACGGCCTCGAAGACCGGCGCCAGCAGCATGCCCCAGCCCGGCCACATGCCGCCGACGAGCATGCGCACGACCAGCGCCAGCGCATGCGCGGCGAAGAAAAGCGGCAGCACCTGCACGGCCTGGGCGCCCAGCGGGAACCAGGTCAGGCGGCGGTGCAGCAGGATGGCGCCATAGCTCAGGCCGCTGTAGGCCAGCGCATGCTGGCCCAGCAGGGCGCCATCGTGCACGTCGATGAGCAGGCCGAACACGAAGGCCCACAGCACGCCGACGCGGCGCGGCTGGTGCACGCCCCAGAACACGAGCACGACGGCCAGCACGTCCGGCATCGCCGCGAGCCGGCCGGCCGGCACCATGTCTATCGTCAGCGCGACCAGCAGCGTGAAGGCGATGAACCAGGGGTTGGCCGGCAGCAGCAGCTGGTCGGCGGCGCGCGGCATGATCATGGCGCGGCTCCCGAGGCCTTCGCCGCGGCCTTCTCGGCGCGTTCGGCCTTCTTGGCGGCGCGCGCGCTGGCCTTGGCCGCGGCGGCCGACGCGGCCTCGTCCGCCGCGGCGACCTCGGCTTCCCGCTTGGCGGCCAGGTGGCGGTCCTGAGGCAGCAGCACCAGCACATGGCGGGCGCTGTCGGGCTGGGCGATGGGCGCGAGCAGCACCTGGGCGAAGCTGGAGTCGCCACGGCGCTCGACGACGGTGACCCGGGCAACCGGCAGGCCCGGTGGGTAGACGCCGTCCAGCCCCGAGGTCGTCATCAGATCTCCGACCTTGATGTCCGCGTTCGCGGCCAGGAAGCGCAGCTCCATGCCCGTGCCGTCCGAGCGGCCGACGGCGGCATTGCGCATCTGCGTACGCGAATTCAGCAGCGGTATGGCGGCATCCTTGTCCGTCAGCAGCGTGACCTCGCTGGACAGCGGGTAGACGCGCGTCACCTGGCCCAGCACGCCGGCCTCGTTGATCACCGGCGAGCCGGCGGCCACGCCCTGGGTGGCGCCGTGGTCGATGACGACGCGGCGGGAGAAGGGGTCGGGCGCCTCGAACAACACCTCGGCCGGGATGGACGGCACGTTCAGCGAGGGCTTCAGGCCCAGCAGCTTGCGCAGGTGGTCGTTCTCGGCCTGCAGCGCATCGGCGCGCGACAGGCGTTCAGCCTGTGCGCTGAGCTGGCGCTTGGCGAGGTCCTCGGCGGCCATCGCCCGCTGGGTGCCGCGCATGTAGCCGCCCAGGGTGTCCCAGGCGTCCACGGGCGCCAGCAGCAGGCGCTGCACGGGATGCAGCACGAGGGCGAAGCTGGCGCGCACGGGCTGCATCAGCTTGAAGCGGGCGTCGGCCACCATCATCAGCAGCGCCAGCGCCGAGCACAGCGCGAGCTTGGTCAGCGCCGACGGACCCTGGCGGAAGAACGGCGGTGGCGTGCGGTCTAGGGTGCCGAGGGGCATGGCGCGCCGGGCGGCGTATCAGGAGGTTGGGCTTATTCCGACGTGAAGATGGAGCCCAGGCGCTCCATGCGCTCCAGCGCCATGCCGCAGCCGCGCACCACGCAGGTCAGCGGGTCTTCGGCCACCAGCACCGGCAGGCCGGTCTCCTCGGACAGCAGTCGGTCCAGGTCGCGCAGCAGCGCGCCGCCGCCGGTCAGCATCATGCCGCGCTCGGCGATGTCGGCGCCCAGCTCGGGCGGGGTCTGTTCCAGCGCGTTCTTCACGGCGGAGACGATCTGGTTCAGCGGGTCGGTCAGCGCTTCCAGGATCTCGTTAGACGAGATCGTGAAGCTGCGCGGCACGCCCTCGGCGAGGTTGCGGCCCTTGACCTCCATCTCCTTGACCTCGCTGCCGGGGAAGGCGGAACCTATGGTCTTCTTGATGGCCTCGGCGGTCTGTTCGCCGATCAGCATGCCGTAGTTGCGGCGGATGTAGTTGGTGATGGCCTCGTCGAACTTGTCGCCGCCGACGCGCACGCTGCCCTTGTAGACCATGCCGCCCAGCGAGATGACGCCCACCTCGGTGGTGCCGCCGCCGATGTCGACGACCATGGAGCCCGAGGCCTCGGCCACCGGCAGGCCGGCGCCGATGGCGGCGGCCATGGGTTCCTCGATCAGGTAGACCTCGCTGGCGCCGGCGCCCAGGGCGGCGTCGCGGATGGCGCGCTTCTCGACCTGGGTGGAGCCGCAGGGCACGCAGATGATGATGCGCGGGCTGGGCTTGAAGGTCTTGCTGTCGTGGACCATCTTGATGAACTGCTTGATCATCTGTTCGGTCACGACGAAATCGGCGATGACGCCGTCCTTCATCGGGCGGATCGCCTCGATGTTGCCGGGCACCTTGCCCAGCATGGCCTTGGCCTCGCGGCCGACGGCCTGGATGGTCTTCTTGCCGTTAGGGCCGCCCTCGTGGCGGATCGAGACGACCGAGGGCTCGTCGAGGACGACGCCCTTGCCGCGCACATAGATCAAGGTGTTGGCGGTGCCGAGGTCGATGGCGAGGTCGGTGGAGAAGTAGCGGCGCAGTGAGGCGAACATGGTGTGGCGCAGGGAACCTCGCCGGCGGGCGCGGCTCGAAAACGGGGGGGCTGAATATGCAGCGAGGCCGCCCGGCCGGCGACAAAATGCGTCGCTGAATGGGCAGCCCCGAAGGCCATGGAGATGGGCGGCGATAATAACCGATCACCCCATTCTGAGGCCCGCTAACGCTAGGTTTCTGGCTTCAGGTTTACATCTGAAAACCCTTCATGAGTCTCACCCCTGACGACGTGAGCCGCATCGCCCATCTGGCCCGGCTGGAACTGCAACCGGCCGAGTCCGAGGCGCTGCTGGGCAACCTGAACGACTTCTTCAAGATCGTGGACCAGATGAGCGCCGTCGACACCGCCGGCATCGAGCCGCTGTACACGCCGCTGTCGGCCATCCAGCAGGTGCAGCTGCGCCTGCGCGACGATGTCGTCACCGAGAGCAACCAGCGCGAAGCCAACCAGCGCAGCGCCCCGGCCGTCGAGGACGGCCTCTTCCTCGTTCCCAAGGTCATCGAATGAAGCCCGTTCACGACATGGGCGTGGCCGAGCTGGCCGCCGCCCTGAAGACCCGCGCCCTGTCCAGCCGCGAGGCGGTGCAGGCGCTGCTGGATCGCATCGCCACCCACGACCGGGCGCTGGGCGCCTTCCTGCACGTCGACGCCGAGGGTGCGCTGGTCCGTGCCGCCGCCGCCGACGCGGCGCTGGCGGCCGGCAATGGCGGCGCGCTGACCGGCGTGCCGCTGGCGCACAAGGACATCTACGTCACGGCCGACATGCCGACGACGGCGGGCTCCAAGATGCTGGACGGGTACCGCAGCCCCTTCGACGCGACGGTTGTCGCCCGGCTCAACACCGCCGGCACCGTGTCCCTCGGCAAGCTGAACTGCGACGAGTTCGCGATGGGCTCGGCCAACGAGAACAGCGCCTGGTTCCCGGCCCACAACCCCTGGGATGTCGGCCGCGTGCCGGGCGGCTCGTCGGGCGGCTCGGCCGTGGCCGTGGCCGCGCGCCTGGTGCCCGGCGTGACCGGCACCGATACCGGCGGCTCCATCCGCCAGCCGGCCAGCTTCACCGGCATCACCGGCATCAAGCCGACCTACGGCGTGTGCTCGCGCTACGGCATGATCGCCTTCGCGTCCAGCCTGGACCAGGCCGGCCCCATGGCCCGCTCGGCCGAGGATTGCGCGCTGCTGCTGTCCGCCATGAGCGGCTTCGACGAGCGCGACGCGACCAGCGTGCAGCAGCCGCCGCAGGATTTCCATGCGCAGATGCTGGCGGCCCGGGAGGGGGCGTCGGCGGGCCGGCCGCTGGCGGGCCTGCGCATCGGCCTGCCCCGGGAGTTCTTCCCGGCCGGCCTGTCCGCCGACGTCAACGCCGCCGTGCGTGCCGGCCTGGCCGAGCTGGAGAAACTGGGCGCTACGCTGGTGGACGTCAGCCTGCCGCGCACCGAGCTGGCCATCCCCGTCTACTACATCATTGCCCCGGCCGAGGCCAGCTCGAATCTCTCGCGCTTCGACGGCGTCAAGTTCGGCCACCGCGCGGCCCAGTACGACGACCTGCTGGACATGTACAAGAAGACGCGCGCCGAGGGCTTTGGCACCGAGGTGAAGCGCCGCATCATGATCGGCACCTATGTGCTGTCGCACGGCTACTACGACGCCTACTATCTGCAGGCGCAGAAGCTGCGCCGCATGATCGCGGACGACTTCCAGCAATGCTTCACGCAGTGCGACCTGATCGCCGGCCCGGTGGCGCCCACCGTCGCCTGGAAGCAGGGCGAGGGCAAGGACGACCCGACCCAGGCCTATCTGGCCGACATCTTCACGCTGCCGGGCTCGCTGGCCGGCCTGCCCGGCATGAGCGTGCCGGTGGGCGCGGGCGAAGGCGGCATGCCCGTGGGCCTGCAGCTGATCGCCAACTACTTCAAGGAGGGGCAACTGCTGCATGCGGCGCACGCCCTTCAGCAAGCCACCGACTGGCACCAGCGTGCCCCGGCGGGGATCTGACATGACCAGCAAACTCATCCGCGGCTACGAGGTCGTCATCGGCCTCGAGAACCACGTCCAGCTCTCCACGCAGAGCAAGATCTTCAGCGGCAGCTCGACCGCCTTTGGCGCGGCGCCCAACACCCAGGCCTCGCCGGTGGACCTGGCCCTGCCCGGCACGTTGCCGGTGCTGAACCGCGCGGCCGTCGAGCGCGCGATCCGCTTCGGCCTGGCGGTCGGCGCCAAGGTCGCGCCGCTGTCCATCTTCGCGCGCAAGAACTACTTCTATCCCGACCTGCCCAAGGGCTACCAGATCTCGCAGTTCGAGATCCCGGTGGTGCAGGGCGGCGCTGTCGAGTTCTTCGTCGGCGACGTCAGGCACAAGGTCAACCTGACCCGCGCCCACCTCGAGGAGGACGCGGGAAAGAGCCTGCACGAGGACTATCACGGCCAGTCCGGCATTGACCTGAACCGCGCCGGCACGCCGCTGCTGGAGATCGTCTCGGAGCCCGACATGCGCTCGGGCGCCGAGGCCGCCGAGTACGCCAAGACGCTGCATGCGCTGGTGATGTGGCTGGGCATCTGCGACGGCAACATGCAGGAAGGCTCGTTCCGCTGCGATGTCAATGTGTCGGTGCGCAAGCCCGGCGAGCCCTTCGGCACGCGCCGCGAGATCAAGAACCTCAACAGCTTCCGCTACCTCGTCGACGCGGTGAACTACGAGGTCAACTGGCAGATCGACGAGATCGAGGACGGCCGCAAGATCCAGCAGGCGACCGTGCTCTACAACCCCGACACCGGCGAGACCCGCGCGATGCGCAGCAAGGAGGACTCGGCCGACTACCGCTATTTCCCCGACCCCGACCTGCCGCCGCTGGTCATCGCGCCGGAATGGGTGGAGCGCGTGAAGGGTGAGATGCCCGAACTGCCGGCCGTGATGGCCGCCCGCTTCGAGAGCGCCGACGGCCTGCCGGCCTACGACGCGACGATGATGACGCAGAGCCTGGCCACGGCCCGCTACTACGAGGCCGCCAAGGCCGCGGGAGCGACGCCCAAGCTGGTCGCCAACTGGGTCATGGGCGAGATCAGCAAGCGGCTCAACGCCAGCGGCGGCGAGATCGACGCCGCGCCGGTCGGCCCCGAACTGCTGGCCAGGCTCATCGCCCGCATCGCCGACGGCACCATCTCCAACAACGCCGCCAAGCAGGTGTTCGAGGCGCTGTGGTCGGGTGAGGCCGGCGACGTGGATGCCGTCATCGAGGCCAAGGGCCTGAAGCAGGTCAGCGACACCGGCGCCATCGAGGCCATCCTCGACGAGGTGCTGGCGGCCAACCCCAAGTCGGTGGACGAGTACCGTGCCGGCAAGGACAAGGCCTTCAACGCGCTGGTGGGCCAGGCCATGAAGGCGACCAAGGGCAAGGCCAACCCGGCCCTGGTCAACGAGCTGCTGAAGAAGAAGCTGGGCTAGGGCGTCGGACAGTCCTGGGGACTGTCCGGCGCCTTGCGAAGGGCCGCCGCCATCGCGCGGCGGCGGGCATCGGCCGACGGCCAGGGGCGGCCGTCGGCTGCCCGCTTCAGCGCCTGGGCGTCGTGGACGGCACCGTCTGCGGCAGGTCGTCCAGCGGCGGCAGCGAGCCCGGCGCCGCACCGGCCCACAGCTTCTTCAGCCGCGCCAGCTCGGCATCGAAGCGCGCGTTGATGCGCACCAGCTCGGCCTTCTGGTTCTCGATGAGGACCTGCTGGGCCTCGACGCCGGCGTCGTTGGCGTCCAGCGCCTGCTTGAGCTTGGCCGGCGGCGGCCTGCCCTTGTAGAACTCCGCCTCGTCCAGCAGCGGCTTGCGCTCGACGGTCAGGTCCTTGATGCGGCGCTCGGACAGCCGCATGGCCTTGTTGGCATCGTCCAGGGCCGCGTTGCGCGCGCGCAGGTGAGCCGCTTCGTTCGGATAGCGCAGCATCAGCGTGCGGTCGCGGCGGACGGCGTCCTGCTGGGCGACGCGTTCGGCTGCGGCGCGGCGGTCGGCGGCTTCCTTGGCGGCGCGCTCCTCGGGGCTGAGGAAGGGCGGCAGCGTCGAGCGCTGCGAGCCGTCGGGGTTGAGCACGCGCTGCTCGCGCGCGGTGCATTCGGCGATGGGCCGGTCGCTGGTCAGCTTGCGACCCTCGGCGGTCGTGCAGGTGTAGATGCCCCGGCCGGGCGCGCCGTCCTGGGCCAGTGCGGCGCCGGCGGCGAGGAATGCTGCGACGACGGACAGGGGGTGCATCAGATGCCGTACCGCTCTCGATAGGCCAGCACGGCCGGCCGGTGCGCGGCCAGCTCGGGCGCTCCCTCCAGATAGGCCAGCAGGTCGGCCAGGCCCGCCACGGCGACGACGGGCAGGCCATAGCGCTGCTGCACCTGTTGCACGGCCGACAGCGGGCTGTCGACGCCGCCCTCGGCCGCCTTCTCCTGGCGGTCCAGTGCGATAGACACCCCGCAGGGCGTGGCGCCGGCGGCCTCGATCATCTGGATGGACTCGCGCACCGAGGTGCCGGCGGAGATGACGTCGTCGATGATGAGCACGCGGCCCTTGACCGGCGCGCCCACCAGGGTGCCGCCCTCGCCGTGATCCTTGGCCTCCTTGCGGTTGTAGGCAAAGGGCAGGTTGTGGCCGCGGCGAGCCAGCTCCATGGCGACGGCGGCGGCCAGCGTGATGCCCTTGTAGGCGGGGCCGAAGATCATGTCGAAGGCCAGGCCCGAGGCGATCAGGCGTTCGGCGTAGAAGCCGGCGAGGCGGCCGAGCTTGGCGCCGTCGTCGAACAGGCCGGCGTTGAAGAAGTAGGGGCTGAGCCGGCCGGCCTTGGTCTTGAACTCGCCGAAGCGCAACACGCCCGCCTGCACGGCAAAGGCGACGAAGGACTGGGCGAGGGCATCGGTGGGCGCGGCGGACATGGCAAAGATTCTAGGGGGCGGAAAAAAAGCCCGGCACTCGGGAAGTGCCGGGCTCGCGGGGAGCCGCTCCCTTCAGAACGAGGCCTTGAACTGCGCGCCGTAGGTGCGCGGGTCGTTGATGAAGCCGGTCAGGTTGTTGAAGTCGATCGCACCGGTCACGCGGATCTGGTTGGTGATGTTGCGCGCGAAGCCGGCCACCTCGTACTTGCCGTTGCCGAACACATAGCCCAGGCGCAGGCCGCCTTCGGTGAGCGCCTTGCCGGTGAACTCGATGGACTGGTAGAGGAAGAAGTTGACCCGGGAGCGGTAGGCCCAGTCGGTGTAGACATAGATCTCGCTGCCGCCGGGCAGCGGCCAGGTGTAGCGCGCCGTCAGGTTGGCGGTCCAACGCGGCGCCTGGGGCAGCTGGTTGCCGTCGATGTAGAACTCGCCGCCGCCGGCCGGGCGGTTGGTCACGGTGCAGCCGCCGCCGCAGCCGGCCACGATCAGGTTGGGGTCGCGGATCTTGGCGTCGTTGAAGCTGCCGCCCAGCGTGATGAACAGGTTCTCGGTGGGCAGCACCTCGAGGTTGAGTTCGACGCCCTGGCCGCGCGCCTTGTTGGCGCTCTTGACGGTGTTGCTGTTGCCGCCGCCGCCGACCTCGGTGAGCTGCAGGCCCTTGACCTCGTAGCTGAACAGGCTGGCCGACAGGCGGGCGCGGCGGTCCCACAGGTCGCTCTTCACGCCGATCTCGTAGGAGGTCAGCGTTTCCTGCTTGGCCGTGGACATGGGGCCGAAGGCGGATGCCGGCAGGATGGCCGCGCCGCGGAAGCCGGTGCCGACACGGGCGTACAGGTTGGTTCCCTTGGCCAGCGCATAGGTGCCCGAGAGGTCCCAGGTGAGCTTGGAGTCCGCGGTGTGGGCCGACAGGCCGTTGGACGTGTCCAGCGGCACGTCCTTGGATTCGGTGGCGAGCGACTTCTTGTCGTGCGTGTAGCGCAGGCCGCCGCGCAGCTTGAGGTCCGGGCTGACCTCGTAGTTGACGGAGCCGAACAGCGCATAGGCCTGGTTGGTCTGGCGGGTGCGGGCCGAGGTGGTGGGGCCGCCGAAGATGGTGTCGTAGTTGGCGCTCTCGACGGTGTAGCGCTCGTCGAAGAAGTAGACGCCGCCCTGGTAGCGCAGCGGGCCGGTCGGGTTCAACTCGGCGCGGAACTCCTGGCTGAACTGGCGGTGGCCGTGCAGCGCATCGGACGTCTCGGACGAGAAGGGGATGAAGCCCGGGCCGTAGGGCGGCGCGTAGGAGGCGCCATAGCCGCCGTCCACGTCGCCGCGCGAGAAGGGCTGCACGGTCTCCAGCGCGGTGATGGAGTGCAGCGTCAGGTCGCCCAGGCTCCAGCGCAGCCGCGCATTGCCGCCGGTGGCGTGCAGGCGCTGCTCGTTCTTGCCGTCGAAGGCTGCCTTGGCCGGGTCGAAGCCATCGACCAGGTCGTTGGTGCCCGGCTTGATGATGTTGGCGCGGAACAGCCGCGGGCTGCCGTTCAGCTCGCGGTTGTGGATGTTGAACAGCGCCGAGAAGTCCTTGTGCGGCTCGTAGAGGAACTGCACCCGGATCGCGCGGTCGTCATAGCCCTCGGTCTTGGGGGTCTGGACCTTGGGCGCGGTGTTGGTCACCCAGTTGTCGCGGCGCTGGACCTGGGCCGAGATGCGCGCCGCCCATTCGCTGCCCAGCGGGATGTTGAAGGCACCGTCCACGTTGGCCGTGCCGCGGTTGCCATAGGAGAGGTTGATGAAGCCCTCCTGCCGCTTCAGGTCGGGCGGCATGGACTCGAACTTCACGACGCCGGCCGGCGTGTTGCGGCCGTACAGCGTGCCCTGCGGGCCGGCGACCACCTCGACGGCCTTCAGGTCGAACACCGGGAAGCCCTTCAGGATCGGGTTTTCCTGCACCACGTCGTCATAGATCAGCGACACCGGCTGCGACGCGTTCAGGCGGAAGTCGGTGTTGCCGTAGCCGCGGATGTAGAAGCGCGGGAAGGCGCGGCCGAAGCTGGATTCGATGTTCAGGCTGGGCACGCGGCCCGACAGGAAGCGCACGTCCTGGCCGCCGGAGGCGAGCACGTCGAGCTTCTCGCCGGCGATGGCGGTGACGGCCGTCGGCACCTCGTTGATGTTCTCGGCACGGCGCTCCGCCGTGATGACGACGGTCTCGAGCTGGGTGCGGTCCTTGGTGTCGTTCTGCGCCTGCGCGAGGGCCGGCGCAGCGAAGGCGGCGGACAGGGCCAGGACCAACACGGACGGGCGGGCAGGGGCGTACGGCATGGTGGTTGAGCGGAGGTGGCCTCGGGTGCAGGTGATTCTGCATGTCAGGGGTTGCGGCGTCGTCCTCGGTGTTGCGTTGCCGCCGCGCTGCCATACTCCGTCGCCATGCGATTCATTACCGCCAACCTCAACGGCGTGCGCTCCGCCGCCTCCAAGGGCTTCTTCGATTGGCTGGTCCAGCAGCAGGCCGACGCGGTCGGCGTGCAGGAACTCAAGGCGCAGGCCGACGTCGTCGAGGCCAAGTTCCGCCGCTGCGACAAGCTCGACGGCCATTTCCACTACGCCGAGAAAAAGGGTTACTCGGGCGTGGGGCTGTATGCCCGGGAAGAGCCCAGCGACGTCGTCACTGGGCTGGGCATCGCCGAGTTCGACAGCGAGGGCCGCTGGATCGAGAAGCGCTTCGACAAGCCCGGCCGCAAGCTCAGCCTCATCAGCGTCTACTTCCCCAGCGGCACCAGCGGCGAGGAACGCCAGGCGGTCAAGTACCGCTTCTTGGACGCGCTGTACCCGCACCTGCAGGCGCTGAAGGCCGAGCGCGAGTTCATCCTCGTCGCCGACGTCAACATCGCCCACAAGGAAATCGACCTGAAGAACTGGCGCGGCAACCAGAAGAACAGCGGCTTCCTGCCCGAGGAGCGTGCCTGGATGACGCGGCTGCTGGACGAAGGCGGCCTGGTCGACGTCTTCCGCACGCTGAACAAGAACGCCGAGCAGTACACCTGGTGGAGCAATCGCGGCAACGCGCGTGCCAACAACGTCGGGTGGCGGCTGGACTACCACCTCGCCACGCCCGGCGTCGCCGCGCTGGCGAGGGCCGAGGCCATCTACACCGGCCAGGCGTTCAGCGACCATGCGCCGCTGACCATCGACTACGACTTCTCCCTCTGAACCCTGACGGCTCCGTTGCGCGGCGTAACCAGCCGCTACGGGGTGGGGGTGTCTCCTACGGCGCGTTGGGCCGCGTGCCGACGTCGTGCGGCATGGGCAGGTCCTAGATTGGGTTGTGGCCGCTGGAAACACCCGGCCTCGCCTCAAAGGAGTCCCCCATGTCCCACCTCAAGACCGCCACCACCGCCTTGACCGCCGCCGTCCTCGTGGGCGGCATTGGCCTGGCATTCGCCCAGGGCCAGGACCCGAGCCCGCCTGCCGAGCCCATGACCGCGGCCCCGGCGGCGACCGTCAGCGAGCAGACGCCCGCCGATCCGAACGCGCCGCCGCCGGCCGACGCGAGCAAGCAGATGCCGCAGCAGACGCCGGCCGCGGACGACCCGGCCCGCGCCGCGTCGCCGCCCGACACCACCGTGTCGATGCCGAGCGAGCCGCCGGCGGCCGGCGAACCCGCCCCCCGCGCCGATCGCAACTGATCGCGCAGCCTGAGCGCCCGCGCCGACCATGCGATTCGGAGCGCGCGCCGAACTCGCCGCCGCCAGGCGGAGCGACATCCTTGTCGGCCTTTGCCAGGGCGGCCTCATCGCGGCGCTGGCACTGGCCCTGCTCTATCTGGTCTTCGGCGACCGGTTCAGGCTCCGGCCCGTGCCGGCGCCCGCCGCCCCTGCGGCCCTGGCGGTGCCGCGGCCCGTCATCGAGCGCCGCCTGGACTTCGGCAAGCTCCGCGCCCCCGGCGACGTGGGCCGCGTCGCGGCCTGGGCCGTGCGCGAGTCCGACAACGGCGACTCGCCCTTCGCCATCGTCGACAAGCGCCGCGCCCGGGTCTACGTCTTCGCGGCGGGCGGCCGCCTGCTCGGCACCAGCCCGGTGCTGCTGGGCTATGCGGCCGGAGACCTGTCGGTCGCGGGCATAGGCCAGAAGGCCATCGAGGACATCAAGCCTCATGAACGCACGACGCCGGCCGGCCGCTTCGTGTCGGAACCGGGCCGCAATGCGCTGGGTCAGGAGGTCGTCTGGGTCGACTACGGCGCGGCGGTGTCCATGCACCGCGTGCGCGCCACCAACCCCAAGGAGCGCCGCCTGGAGCGCCTGGCCTCGAAGACGGTGGCCGACAAACGCATCAGCTGGGGCTGCATCAACGTGCCGGTGGACTTCTTCGACCACACCGTCTGGCCCCAGTTCGGCCGCGGCCGCGCGGTCGTCTACGTGCTGCCGGAGAGCAGCCCGCTGAGCGCCTTCTTCCCCGCCGCCGCGCCGCCGCTGCTGGCCCAGGCCGGGGCGCGCCAAGGTAACAGCGCCGGACCGTGAATTCCTGGCCTGCCGGCTACAGGTCCCTGTTCCTAGACTGCCGCGCGGGTCTGGCGCGATGGTCGCGCCGCCCGGGACAAGGGGCGTCGAGTGGGCGGCAATCGGGCAGATCGGGTCGGGATGTGCGGCATCGTCGCCGCGTTGGGCCTGCTGGGCGCGGCCGACGCATGGGCCGAGGCCCGGCCGGTGGCGGCTGATGGCAGGGACGAGCGCCCCTTCGCCATCGTCGACAAGCGCGAGGCCACGCTGTCCGTCTACGCCGCCGACGGCCGCCTCGTCGGCCGCGCGCCGGCCCTGCTCGGGCTGACGCCGGGCGACGCCGAACTGCCCGGCTCGCGCGGCAAGGCGCCGTCGGCGCTGAGGCTCGACGAGCGCGTGACGCCGTCCGGCCGCTTCGAGGCCCGGCCGGGTCGCAACCTGGACGGCGAGCGCATCGTCTGGTTCGACTACGAGGCCCACCTCGCCATCCACCGGCTGCGCCCGGCGCCGGCCGGCCAGCGCCGGCCCCAGCGCCTGGCCTCGGCCAACCTGCAGGACCGCCGCATCACGCTGGGCTGCGTCGTCGTCGACCCGGCCTTCTTCGACCGCGTCGTGCTGCCGACGCTGGGTGCGGGCCCCAGCCTCGTCTACGTCCTGCCCGAGCGCGCGCCCCTCGTCGCCGCGGCGCCCTGAGCCTTCGACCCTGGTGGAAACCCGGGGCAATCCGTGGGCCGGGCGGTCCGGGAAAGCGCGTCTGCGGCGGGACAATCCCGGCCTTCCGCGGCGGGCCACCGCCCGCCTCCCCGGTTCATCTGGAACGACAGACGTGACGACCACATCCCCCGTGTCCGGCCAGGCGGCAGCCCGGCAAGCCGGCACCGCCATCCTCGGCCAGCCCAACCAGCTCTTTGTGCTCTTCTTCACCGAGATGTGGGAGCGCTTCTCTTACTACGGCATGCGCGCCCTGCTCGTGCTCTTCCTGGTCACCGAGGCCAGCAAGGGCGGCTGGGGCTGGAGCCGCTCCGACGCCACCAACCTCTACGGCTGGTACACCGGCCTGGCCTACCTGACGCCCATCCTCGGCGGCTATGTCGCCGACCGGCTGCTGGGCACGCGCCGCTCGGTGCTGCTGGGCGGCTTCGTCATCGCGGCCGGCCACATCGCCCTCTTCATGGATACGGTGCCGAGCTTCTATGCCGGCCTGGGCCTGGTGGTGCTGGGCACGGGCCTGTTCAAGCCCAACATCTCGGCCATCGTCGGCCAGCTCTACGGCAAGGACAACGAGGGTGCGCGCGACAGCGGCTACACGCTGTTCTACATGGGCGTCAACGCCGGCGCCTTCTTTGGCATCTCGCTGTGCGGCTACATCGGCGAGAAGATCTCCTGGAACCTGGGCTTCGGCCTGGCGGGCCTCTTCATGATCCTGGGCGCCATCCAGTTCTGGCTCAGCCAGGGCCTGTTCGGCCGCATCGGCGACAAGGTTGACGCTGCCAGGAAGCTGGTCGAGGAGAAGCTGGACGACACGCCCGAGCATGTCGTGGCCGACCGCCTGAAGGCCATCTTCGTGTTCTCCTTCTTCACGATCTTCTTCTGGTTCGCCTTCGAGCAGGCCGGCGGCTCCATGACCATCTTCGCCGCCGACTACACCGACCGCACGCTGGTCGGCACCAGCGGCCTGGTCTTCAAGATCATCAACACCGCGATGACGCTGGTGCCGGCGGCCATCCTGTCCTGGCTGCTGTTCAAGCTCTACCGCTCGACCGCCGGCAACTACGCCATGGCCAACGTGTCGCTGGCCGCCGCCTTCGCCATCATCTGGGGCCTGTGCCTGTGGATGCTGGGCCGCGAGTTCGCGATGGACCAGAGCGAGGTGCCCGCCACCTGGTTCGGCGTGCTGAACAGCTTCTTCATCGTCGTGCTGGCGCCGCTGTTCTCCAAGCTGTGGGAGAAGCACTGGAACCCGAGCGGCCCGGTCAAGTTCGGCGTCGGCCTGGTGCTGCTGGGCCTCGGGTTCGCGGTGCTGTCCTACGGCTCGGCCGGCATCCCGCAGGGCGCCAAGACGGCCCAGGTCAGCATGATGTTCCTGTCGCTGGCCTATCTCTTCCACACCATGGGCGAGCTCTGCCTGTCGCCGGTGGGCCTGTCCTACATCTCCAAGCTGGCGCCGACGCGCCTGTTGGGCCTGATGTTCGGCGTCTGGTTCCTGAACACCGCCATCGCCAACAAGATCGCCGGCTCCACCGGCGCCTACATCGACCAGGTGTCCAGCCAGTACTCGATGTCGGTCTTCTTCCTGATCTTCACGATCATCCCCATCGGCGCCGGCGTCGTGCTGATGGCCATGACGCCGCTGATGAAGAAGTGGATGCACGGCGTGCACTGAACTGCACGCACTTTTCTTGTGCCCCAGGCCGCTTTCGGGCCAATGCCAGTCAGTTAAGCCCGAGAGCCGCTGACGTTAAAAAGGGAACGTGTTGGACACGTTCCCTTTTTGCTTTGAGACTGCTCCAGAGTGCCCTTGATGAGACCCTGCAACATGCACCGCCCGATGCCTATGCGCAGTTGGCGAGATTGATCGACCGGGAGTGGATCGAGCAGGCGCTTGGCGCCAGCGGCAAGGCCAGCATCCGGCGCCGCAAGTTGCCCGCCGAGCATGCGGTCTGGCTCGTGATCGGGCTGTCGCTGTACCGGCAACTGCCGATGTGGCTGGTGGTGCAGCCGTTGTCGTTGAGCCTGGACGACAAGTCACTGCCCGCACCCAGCGCCAGCGTGCAAGCTCGCCAGCGCCTGGGCTGCGAGCTCCTTGCAGGAGCTGTTCGGGTTGCTCATGCAGGGCTGGAGCCGTCCGAGCGTGACACCCGAGCTGCGCGTTCTGGCGGTTGACGGCGTGGTCTGGTTGGCACCCGACACGCCCGAGAACCGCTCGGAGCTGGGTAGCTGCGCCACCCAGCACGGGCCATTGCCCTGGCCGCAGGTGCGCGCGGTTTGCCTGTGGACACCCCAGCAGTTCCACGCCGCGCCATGCGTCTTTTTCAGGCGCTGCCAGCTCTCGGGCTGTGTGGTCTCCACCCAGGCCAGCAGGTCGGGCATGAACAGGCCGTCGGCGCGGTCGAACAACGCCGCATCGCCTTCGGCGTGCAGCCAGTCGTGGGCGACCAGGTGGCCGCAGATTTCGGTCTCGAAATGGTGTTCCCGGTGCAGGTTCATCGGCTCAGGGCTTTCAGGCGTTCCAAGATGAGGCCGGCGCGTTCCGGCTCGGCTATCAGGCCCGGCAGCACATTGGCGAAGTCCGGGTTCTTCAGCAGTTGGGCAAAGGCAGCGGCCACCGCTTGTCGCAACTCGGCGGGGGCGGCTTCCATCTCATCGGCCAGTTCCTCGCGCCCGTCGACGATGTTCAGCACGTCTTCGAGGTCATGGCTCGTCACGAAGTCGCCACCACCACGGCTGGCGAAGGCTTCGAGCTTGGTCGCCACGAAGGCGACGGTGCTCACCAGCCGAATCGCCACGCCCGCCCCTAAGTCCACGGATACGGCGGTGTCCACCGCATAGGGATACCAGCGGTTCGTAAAGCCCAACAACTCAGGCTGCACCGGCATCAAGTCGAAGAGCACGCCGAAGCTTTGTGCACCCAGCGGCAAATCACATCGCTGCTGACGTCGCGCGCAAACCCGCGCGCCGCCACGGCTTCCTCGATGCGATGGAACAAGGCGCGGCTGGCATTCACCACCGCGTCCACATCGCGGGTGGCGCGCACCGGGTCGGCCAGCGGGTCGGTGACGAGCAGGCCGGCCACGGCGCCGCCGACAAACACCACCTGTTCGCGCAGGTCGCCCAGGGCCTCGGCGATGCTGCGCAGATAGGGCAGGTTCGGGTCATCAGCGCGCATCGGCAGCTCCGGCGTCAAAGCGCATCAACTCGGCTTCCATCAGCTTCGCGGCCAGCGTCCGCTCGCGTGCCCGCCCGATGCGCAAGGCATCCAGCAGGGCCAGCAAGCGATGCAGGGCCGGGTCGGCCAGTGCGGCCTGCGGTGCGGTCCGATATAGAGGCGAGAGCGTAGGCCCCTTGGCGCTGCCGGTGGGGTGGGCCCACACGGGCGCCTCCCCGGCTGCCACCGTCATCTGACTGGCCAGCGGCTCAGCACCGAACGACGTCGGCACGCCGCGCTTGACTGGCCCCGGTGTGGCCGGCCAGATGTAGCGCACGCCGTGCAGGATGAACTCCAGCAGGTTGGGCCTGACCGGCGACCATTCGCCGCGAGCTGGCGCCAAGGCCAGGCCGGAGGCCACCGCACGCTTCACGCTGGCGTGGGCCTCCGAAGCGCTCATGGCCAGGGCTTCGCCCAGCGCGGCATAGGTCCAGCGCTGCGGTGGATGCGCAGCCACCTTCAGCAGCACCAGCAGGTCTTGAGGTTTGAGGTACATCGAGCTTGATATTTGCTATTCGCGAATTGCGAATGTCGCCGATGGCGCTTGTTTGGGCAAGACGAAGTTCGCAGCGCCGCGCTTCCAAACGGGCGGCTACATCTTCTTGGCCGCGCCGCCAGGGCAGTGAACGGTTCGTTGATGGACGCCTGCAGCCGGCCCACACCAACGTACATTTCACCGGGCGCCGGTGAGAATTGCTTGCCTCCCCCATACTTCTCCTCGCCATAGCGAAACGCCATCGAGCCTGGGGCGAGCGCAGCAAGCTCGTTCAGCCGTGCCGTAATCCAGCCCGGCACTTCCTGCTGATATTTCTCACGGACAAGGGTCTTCAGGTCAGCACCCCGCGCATCCAGCCTGTGGTGGGTGCTACCGTTTCGCAACAGCGCCTTCAGCGCCAGTTCCAGCGCATGTCGATACAAGAACAGCACGGGACTGGCGAGGCGGAAGTCCTCCTGCTCCTGGCGCTTGATGGCCTCGGCAAGAAACTTGGCCGCGTGCAGATACTGCTCGGCCATCTCCAGCGTGGTTGGAATGAACTCCCCGCCGACTACAAATCCGTGCGGTCCCGACGAAGCATCCTCCCGTTGATGCTCTTCGGAATGCTCCACGAAGAGAGGCGCATGGCGCTCTCGACAAACGGCGAGACGCCAACCGACTGGCCAAACGAGACCTGAACTACCCACGCCGACTTTGAAAACCGGCTCTGCAGGGCCAAGATGCGGTCCTTGTTCCCCATGCCGACAACGCGCTCAGTCAGCTCCGCAACAACCTTGCGCCAAAGAGCCGCCGCAAAGATGGCGTCCGTGGTGAAGTAGAAGCGGGCAAACGCAGAGGCAAGGCGGGCGAAGCGGCGCCCAGGCCTGGCTTGGACGAACTGGTCCGGAACCAAGTGTTCGTCGAACACTCGGTTCATGTCCCGGTCGGACAGCTCCGCGATGTAGGCGGCTTCTGCGCTTGGAACGAAAACGGTGGGAGGCATGGCAAACATTCCGATGTGTCAGAGGTATATGGCACTACCCCCGGCGGCCATAAGCCCCGGCTCTGTTACATCGCTTGGGCCATTTGCGTAGTAAGACCCTGGGTCAGGGTTTGGGGCTGTTGACAAGGAATGTCAGCAGCTTGAATGGGCTTTCAGGTTTGGGGTGACGGAGCGGGGGGTGAAATGCTTACAGTCGCCGCCTTGCCCTCGGAGCCCTCCATGACGAAGAAAAACCTGGCCCTGACCTTGACCCCCCTCGTGGTCGTCCTGCTCGCCGCCTGCGGCCAGAAGCCGGAAGGCGCCGGCGGCCATGGCGGCCCGCCGCCCGTATCGGTTGCGCCGGCCACGCAGCGCGAGGTGCAGGAATTCGACGAGTTCACCGCCCGCCTGGAGGCGCCCGACACGGTCGAGGTGCGCGCCCGCGTGGCCGGCACCCTCGAGGCGGTGCGCTTCAAGGAAGGCCAGGTCGTGAGGAAGGGCGACCCGCTGTTCAGCATCGATGCGCGCGGCTTCAAGGCCGATGTGACCCGCTCCGAGGCGCAGATCGCGGCAGCAAAGACCCAGGCCGAGCTGGCTCGCGCCGACCTGGCGCGCTCCGAGAAGCTGGTCAGCATCAACGCCGTGAGCCAGCAGGAGATCGACCAGCTGCGCGCCGCGCTGCGCAGCGCCGAGGCCAATCAGAAGGCCGCCGAGGCCGCCCTGGTGCAGGCCAGGCTCAACGTCGAGTACGCCAACGTGACGGCGCCCGTCGGCGGCCGCACCTCGCGCGCCAACGTGACGCCCGGCAACCTCGTCGGCGTGGGCGACACGGTGCTGACCACGCTGGTCTCCAGCGACAAGGTCTACGCCTACTTCGACGCCAGCGAGGCGACCTACCTGAAGTACATGCGCATGGCCAAGCCCGTGCTGACCGCCGTGCAGATGGGCCTGTCCAACGAGCAGGGCTACCCGCACACCGGCAAGCTGGACTTCGTCGACAACCGCCTGAACCCGGCCACGGCCTCCATCCGCGCCCGCGCGGTGTTCGACAACAAGGCCGGCCAGTTCACGCCGGGCCTGTACGCCCGCGTCAAGCTGGGCGGCAGCGGCAGCTACCAGGCCGTCGTCATCCCCGACCGCGCCATCACGACCGACCAGACGCGCAAGATCGTCCTCGTGGTCGGTGCCAACAACATCGTGCAGCCGCGCCCCGTCACGCCGGGCGCGCTGGTCGACGGCATGCGCGTCGTCGACGGCATCAAGGCTGGCGAGCTGGTCGTCGTCGACGGCCTGCTGCGTGCCTTCCCCGGCGCGCCGGTCACGCCCCAGGTGCTGAAGGTGGACGACAAGGGCATGCCCATCCCGGCCGCCCCTGCGGGCCAGCCGGGCGCCGCGCCCGCACCTGCCCCGGCTTCCGCCGTCTCGAAGTAATCCCAAGGCGGCACGCCCATGGACATCTCACGCTTCTTCATCGACCGGCCGCGCTTCGCGACCGTGTTGTCCCTGTTCGTCTTCCTGCTCGGCGCGCTGGCCATCCCGCTGCTGCCGGTCTCGGAATACCCCGAGGTCGCGCCGCCGCAGGTCGTCGTGCGCGCCCAGTACCCCGGCGCCAACCCGCGCGTCATCGCCGAGACGGTGGCCTCGCCGCTCGAGGAGCAGATCAACGGCCTCGAGAACGTGCTGTATTTCGAGAGCCAGGCCACCGGCGACGGCGGCATGACGCTGACCGTCACGTTCAAGATCGGCACCCACCCCGAGGCCGCCGAGACGGCGGTGCAGAACCGCATCAACCGCGCGCTGCCGCGGCTGCCCGACATCGTGCGCCAGATCGGCGTGACGACCGAGAAGTCCGCGCCCAACCTGACCATGGTGGTCCACCTCGTCAGCCCGGACAACTCGCGCGACGCCCTGTACCTGCGCAACTACGGCACGCTCAACGTCCGCGACGAGCTGCTGCGCATCCCCGGCATGGGCTCGGTGCTGAGCTTCGGTGCGGGCGACTACGCGATGCGCATCTGGCTGGACCCGAAAAAGCTGGCCGCCCGCAGCATGACGGCCGGCGAGGTCGTCGGCGCCATCCGCGAGCAGAACACGCAGGTCGCGGCCGGCGTCGTCGGCGCGTCGCCGTCGCCCAAGGGCACGGACTTCCAGCTTGCCATCAACGCCCAGGGCCGCCTGGCCAGCGAGGAGGAGTTCGGCAACATCATCATCCGCAGCGACACCAAGACCGGCGCCATGGTGCGCGTCAAGGACGTCGGCCGCGTCGAGATCAGCGCCAACACCTATGCGCTGCGCAGCCTGCTGAACAACAAGGAGGCCGCGGCCATCGCCATCTTCCAGGCGCCCGGCTCCAACGCGCTGTCCATCTCGGACAACGTGCGCCAGACCATGGAGCGCCTCAAGCCCGGTTTCCCGGCGGGCGTGGACTACGCCATCGTCTACGACCCGACCCGCTTCGTGCAGACCTCCATCGAGAAGGTCGTGCACACGCTGTTCGAGGCCGTCGCGCTGGTGGTGCTGGTCGTCATCATCTTCCTGCAGACCTGGCGCGCCTCGATCATCCCGCTGGTGGCGGTGCCGGTGTCCATCGTCGGCACCTTCGCGGTGCTGCTGCTGCTGGGCTTCTCCATCAACACGCTGACGCTGTTCGGCCTGGTGCTGGCCATCGGCATCGTCGTCGACGACGCCATCGTGGTGGTGGAGAACGTTGAGCGCAACATCCAGGACGGATTGACGCCGCATGCGGCCACCGTCAAGGCCATGCAGGAGGTCTCGGGCCCCATCATCGCCATCGCGCTTGTGCTGTGCGCCGTGTTCATCCCGCTCACGCTGGTGCCGGGCCTGTCGGGCCAGTTCTACAAGCAGTTCGCCGTCACCATCGCGATCTCGACGGTGATCTCGGCCTTCAACTCGCTCACGCTCTCGCCGGCACTCGCGGCCATCCTGCTGCGTCCGCATGACGCGCCCAAGGACGCGCTGATGCGCGGCATGGACAAGCTGTTCGGCGGCTTCTTCCACTGGTTCAACCGCGTCTTCCACCACCGCTCAGAGGACTATGGCCGCGGCGTGACCGGCATCCTCAAGCGCAAGTCGCTGGCGCTGCTGGTCTACGCGCTGCTGCTGGGCGCCACGGCGCTGCTGTTCACGCGCATCCCCAGCGGCTTCGTACCCGCGCCCGACAAGCAGTACCTGATCGGCATCGTGCAGCTGCCCGCCGGCTCCAGCCTGGATCGCACCGAGGAGGTCGTGCGGCGCATGAGCGAGATCGCGCTCAAGGTGCCCGGCATCGTCGACTCGGTGGCCTTCCCCGGCCTGTCCGGCGCCGGCTTCTCGGCCTCGCCCAACGAGGGCATCGTCTTCTTCGGCCTGGAGGGCTTCGACAAGCGCACCACGCGTGACAAGAGCAAGGAGGCCATCCTCGGTCAGGTCAACGGCGCCATCCAGCAGATCCAGGGCGCGCGCATGTTCGTCGTGCCGCCGCCGCCGGTCGACGGCCTGGGCATCGCCGGCGGCTTCAAGGTGCAGGTGCAGGACCGCAGCAGCCAGGGCGAGCAGGCCCTGTACGGCGCCGTCTGGGGAACGCTGGGCCAGGTCTACGGCAACCCCAAGACGTCGATAGGCACGCCTTACTCCAACTACGACATCAACGTGCCGCAGCTGTTCGCCAACGTGGACCGGGTGAAGGCCAAGCAGATGGGCGTGCCGCTGGGCTCCATCTACGACACGCTGCAGATCAACCTCGGCTCGCTGTACGTCAACGACTTCACCAAGTTCGGCAAGACCTACCAGGTCATCGTGCAGGCCGATGCGCCCTTCCGCGCCAAGGCCGAGGACATCACCCAGCTCAAGACCCGCAACGACGCCGGCGAGATGGTGCCGCTGGGCTCGCTGATGAGCGTGGAGCCCACCTTCGGCCCGACGCGCGTGGCGCGCTACAACGGCTTCCCGTCGGCGGACATCAACGGCGCGCCCAAGCCCGGCTTCTCCAGCGGCCAGGCCGAGGGCGAGATCGAGGCCTTGCTGAAGAACCTGCCGCGCGGCTTCGGCTACGAGTTCACCGACCTCAGCTACCAGGACCGCCTGACGCGCAGCGTCACCCTGCCGGTGCTGAACGTGCAGATCCCGACGCTGGCCGCGGTGCTGCTGTTCTCGGTGCTGCTGGTCATCCTCGTGCTGGCCGCCCAGTACGAGAGCTGGACGCTGCCGCTGGCCATCATCCTCATCGTGCCGATGTGCATCCTGTCGGCACTGTTCGGCGTCTGGCTGTCGCATTTCCCGCCGTTCATGCAGGCGGGGGACCTGAACATCTTCACGCAGGTGGCGCTGGTCGTGCTGGTGGGCCTGGCGTGCAAGAACGCCATCCTGATCGTCGAGTTCGCCAAGGAGCTGGAGGAGAACGGCAAGAGCATCCGCGAGGCCGTCATCGAGGCCTGCCGCCTGCGGCTGCGTCCCATCCTGATGACGTCCATCGCGTTCTGCGCCGGCGTCATCCCGCTGATCCTGGGCAGCGGCGCCGGCAGCGAGATGCGCCGCGCAATGGGCATCGCCGTGTTCGCCGGCATGCTGGGGGTGACCTTCTTCGGCATCTTCCTGACGCCGGTCTTCTACAGCCTGCTGCGCAGCGGCACCGAGAGGCGCCGCGCCCGCGCCGCGGCGCTGCGCGCCCAGGTCGACGCCTCGGCCCACGCCTTCCACCCCGGCGTCGATGACGAAGCCCCCACGAACACGAAGGGCCACTGACATGCTTGCCCGTCTCACCCCTCTCGCTCTCGCGGCGCTGGTCGGCTGCGCAGCGCCCGGCCTGCCGCCCGGCCCGCAGAACCTGGCACCGGCGAGCTTCTCCCAGTCACCCGAGGCCGCGCCCGGTGCCGCGCAGATGACGCGCGCCTTCGCCGACAGCGAGCCCCTGCAGCGCATCGTCGACGAGGTGCTGGCCAACAACCGCGACCTGCGCGTCGCCGCCGCGCGGCTCAAGCAGGCCGAGGCGCTGGCCGATGCGGCCGGCGCGCGCCGCCTGCCCAGCATCGACGGCAATGCCAGCGCCAGCCGCCAGCGCGGGCTGGACCCGCAGGGTGCGCTGGCCAACTTCTCGAGCTACAGCGTCGCCGCCACGGCCTCCTGGGAAGTCGACCTGTGGGGCCGCGCCTCGGCCAACGCGCAGGCGACAGGCTACGACGCCCAGG
Organism: Roseateles sp.; assembly: GCF_019237615.1. Classification (GTDB taxonomy): domain Bacteria; phylum Pseudomonadota; class Gammaproteobacteria; order Burkholderiales; family Burkholderiaceae_C; genus Pelomonas. The sequence goes on from NZ_JAFAGT010000101.1 coordinate 36,400, forward strand.
GCGCCGCGCTGGATCGTGACGCCGCGCGCCTGAGCCTGGCCGGCACCGCGCTGAGCCTGCAGGCCCAGCTGATCGGCCTGGGCCACCGCCTCGCGCTCGCCAAGGAGGCACTGGCGGTGCAGGGCCAGCTGCTGGAAATCGTCAAGGCGCGCGTGGGCGCCGGTCGTGGCACGGCTCTGGACCTGGCGCATGCCGAGGCCCTCGTCGCGCAGACCTCGGCCAGCGTGCCGGCGCTGCGCAACGCCGCCTGCCTGACGCGGCTGCAGCTGGACCTGCTGCGCGGCCAACCGCCGGCCGACTGCGACAAGGCCGACAGCGACCCGCTGCCCGCCATGCCCGAGCCGCGCCTGATCAGCCTGGGGCAACTGCCCGACCCGGCGGGGCTGCTGGCCGCGCGGCCCGACGTGCGCGCCGCCGCCGCGCGCGCCCAGGCCGCTGCCGCACGCGCCCATGTCGCCTGGGCCGCGCGCTGGCCCAGCCTGGGCCTGACAGGCCAGATCGGCTGGAGCGCGTTGAGCGCCAGCGATCTGTTCAAGCGCGCGACGGAGATCCACGGTATCGCTGCGGCGCTGAACTGGAACTTCCTCGACTTCGGCGCCCGCAAGGCCGAAGAGGGCGCGGCGCGCGCCGGCTTCGACGCCGCCGTGGCGGCCGCCGAGCAGGCCCAGCTAACGGCGCTGCAGGACGCCCAGGGCAGCCTGTCCACGCTGCGCGAGACCGAGCTGCAGGCCACGGCCCAGGCCGCGGCTGCCGAGGCCACCTCCCGAGCGCGCGAGCTGGCGCTGAAGCGCTACGAGGCCGGCGTGACCGACTTCTACGCGCTGCTCCAGGCCGAGCAGGACCGCCTGACGGCCCGGGATGCGCTGATCCAGGTGCAGACGGCCCGAGCGGCCGCGCTGCTGGGCGTGCACAAGGCCTTCGCCGCGAGGCTGACGGCGCTCTGAGAGTGGCGGCCTGGGGCGAACGGCGCCCTGGCCGGGGCGAGCCGCCGCGCGGCCGCGCCCGGGCCGGCTAACCTCGCGGCATGTCCATCCTGCCGCGCCGCTGGCGCCTGCCCTATGTCGCGCTGCTGGCCGTCGTCGGCCTGCTGCAGAGCGTGTCGGACCTGCAGGCCTACCGCCTGCGCGGCGGCAGCCGGCCCTGGGAGCCCTTCCTGTGGGAGTTCAGCTCCATCGCCGTCATCGGCCTGCTGGCCCTGGGCGTGCATGCGTCGGGCCTGAAAAACCCCGCAAACCCGCATGAACACTGGCTTCGCGGGTGATCGCCGATAGCCAGAACTCCCAGTTTGCGTTGCAATGGCGCGCAATTCCTGGGAGTTTGGAGACCACCGCCGATGGCCACCGACGACTTCTTCCGCGCGCGCCTGGAGACGATGATCGACATGCGCCATGCGCTGGCCGTGCTGGCCACGCGCATGCCGTGGGCACAGATCGAGGCGTCGCTGGCGCCGCTGTTCTCCCACAGGGATCGCGCCGGCCACGTGGTCGAGGGCACGGACCTGTTCGGCCCGACGCTGGAGATCGCCGGCGCGGGCGTGAGCCAGCGCGGCCGCCCGCGCCTGCCGATCCGGCTGATGGTGGCGCTGCTGTACCTCAAGCACGCCTATGGCGAGAGCGATGAGTCTGTGGTCGAGCGCTGGGCCCAGGACGTGTACTTCCAGTTCTTCAGCGGCAACCAGTACTTCGAGGCGCGGCTGCCGTGCGACGCGACGCAGATCGGGCGGTTCCGCCGTGTTCTGGGTGAAGCCGGCGTCGAGCAGCTGCTGAAGACGACGATCGAAGCCGCCGTGGGCATGAAGGCGATCAGGCCTGCGGACTTCGAGCGCGTGATCGTTGACTCCACGGTGCAGGAGAAGGCCATTGCGCACCCGACCGACAGCCGGCTGCTGGAGGTGGCCCGCGAGAAGATTGCGCGACTGGCGCAGCGTGCGGGCCTGCAGCTCAAGCAGACGCACCAGCGCGAGGGCAAGACACTGCGCCGACGCGCGGCCGGCTATGCCCACGCGAAGCAGTTCAAGCGCTTGAAGCGCGTGCTGCGCCGCCAGCGCACGATCCTGGGAGCGCTGCTGCGTGACGTGCAGCGCAAGATGGTGACGCTTCCGCAGGAGGCCCAGGATCGGCTGAACGTCTGGCTCGACCGCGCCGAGCGCATCCGCACCCAGCGCCCGCACGACAAGGGCAAGCTCTACGCGCTGCATGCGCCGGAGGCGGAGTGCATCGGAAAAGGGAAAGCGCGCCAGCCCTATGAGTTCGGCTGCAAGGTCAGCCTGGCGGTGACGCACAAGCAAGGCCTGATGGTGGGCGCGCGCAGCTTCCCCGGCAACCCGTACGACGGCCACACCTTGGCCGCGCAGATCGAGCAGATCACCACACTGCTGCAGGACATCGGCGTGAAGCCCACGACGGCCATCGTCGATCTGGGCTACCGGGGCGTCGATCACGAGGTCGTGCCGGTCCAGGTGATCCACCGCGGCAAGAGCAAGACGATGACCGACGTGCAGCGGCGCTGGCTTAAGCGGCGCCAGGCGATCGAGCCGGCGATCGGCCACACCAAGCACGACAACGGCATGCACCGGTGTTGGCTCAAGGGCAGCGAGGGCGATGCCCTGCACGCCGTGCTGTGTGCGGCCGGCTTCAACATCCGCTGGCTGCTGCGCGCCATCGTGCGCCTGGGCCTGGCGGCCCTTCTCTTGTGCCTGCGATGTGTGATTGCGTTCGCCGAAGGGGCCCTGCATCGCTCAACGACAGCCTCAGATCGATCGACAACCGTCGACCATCGGCGCGCCGTCACGCTGGGCTGAAGTCGCGAAATCGAAATTCGCAGGCCCGACGCATGCGCTGGTCGGGCGGCTGCGCGGCCGGCCCTGGCCGCGGCAGCTCGCGGCCCATGCCGCGGCGCTGCCGCTGTTCAGCCTGGCCCATGTCGCGGGCATGTTCGGCCTGCGCCTGCTCGTCTACGGCCTCGTCGGCGTGGACTACCAGACCGGCGAGCTGCCTGCGCTGCTGGTCTACGAGGGCGGCAAGGACGCGGTGACCTACATCAGCTTCTGCCTGATCTCGCGCGGCATCTGGATGGCCCGTGCCGCCGCCCTGCGCGAGCAGGAGCTGGAGCGCGCCCGCCGCGAGCTCGCCGAGGCGCGGCTGGCGCGCCTGGCCGACCAGGTGCAGCCGCATTTCCTGTTCAACACGCTGAACCTGATCTCCTCGGTCATGTACGAGGACGTCGCCGGCGCCGACCGGCTGCTGTGCCAGCTCGCCGAGCTCCTGCGCCAGACGCTGGCCGCGCAGCAGCGCGTGGAGCACACGCTGGGCGAGGAGCTGGCGCTGGTGCAGCCCTTCCTGGCGCTGATGCAGGCGCGCTTCGGGCCCGAGCGGCTGGTCGTGCGCATCGAGGCCGACGCCGCCGCACGCGCTTGCCGGCTGCCGGCGCTGCTGCTGTTGGCGCCGGTAGAGAACGCGGTCAAGCACGACGTGGCGCGGCATCGCGGTCGCGTGACGGTCAGCGTCGCGGCGACGCGCGACGGCGACCGGCTGCGACTGCGCGTCAGCAACCATGGCGACACCGCGCTGCCCGAGGCGCCGCCCGATCCCGACGGCGGCCTGGGCCTGCGCAATCTGCGCGAGCGCCTGGCGGCGCGCTACGGCGGCGCGGCGCGCGTCGATTTCGGGCCGGATGGCGCGGGCATGAGCCTGGAGGTGGCCCTGCCATGCGCGTGCTGATCGTCGACGACGAACCCGCAGCGCGCGCCAGGCTGCGCCGCCTGCTGGCGGCCGAGGCCGACGTCGCCGAGCTGCTGGAGGCGCCCGATGCGCCCGCCGCGCTCGCGCTGGCGCGCGGCCTGGCCGTGCCGCCCGACCTGGCGCTGCTGGACATCGAGATGCCCGGCGGCAGTGGCGTGCAGCTCGCCGCGGCGCTGCGCGAGGCGGGCGTGCGCTGCGTCGTCTTCTCGACCGCCCATGCCGAGCATGCGTTGCGGGCGTTCGAGCTTGCCGCGCTGGACTATCTGCTCAAGCCCTACACGGCCGAGCGCCTGGGCGCCGCGCTGGCGCGCGTGCGCGAGCGGCTGGCGCGGCCGCCCGAGCCGGTCGGCGAGTGGTGGGTGGCGGGCGAGCGCCTGCGGCTGGCCGACGTGCAATGGATCTCGGCGGCCGACAACTACATCGAGCTGCACCTGCCGCCGCGCAGCCTGCTGGAGCGCGCCACGCTGGCCGACGCGCTGGTCCGCCCCGGCTGGGCGGCGCGCTTCCTGCGCGTGCACCGCAGCCATGCGGTCAACCCGGCGCATGTGCAGCGCATCGAGCGCCTGGGCAGCGGCGAGGCTGTGCTGACGCTGGGCTGCGGCGCTGCGCTGCGCGTGTCGCGCGGCTATCGTGCGGCACTGGACAGGTTCGCCCCATAAACCGCGCCACCGGCCCCGCGGCCCTCGCGCCGCGCGGGCCCGGCCGCGAAGCTGGCGGCCATGAACGCCACCCACCCCACGCGCCTGGCCTTCCTCGACGGCCTGCGCGTCGCCGCCTTCGCGCTGCTGATCCCGTACCACGTCGGCATGTACTACGTGACCTGGGACTTTCACGTGAAGAGCCCCGCGGCCAGCACCGCGCTGGAGCCCTTCATGCAGCTCAGCTCGCCATGGCGGCTGGGCCTGCTCTTCCTCATCGCCGGCGCCGCCTGCCAGGGCCTGTTCGCCCGGCGCGGCGTGCTGGGCACGCTGAAGGACCGCGCGCTGCGCCTGCTGCTGCCGCTGCTGTTCGGCATGGTCGTCATCGTCACGCCCCAGGCCTACTACGAGGTGCTGACCAAGGCGCCGGAGCTGCTGCCCGGCGATGGCGGCTATCTCGACTTCTGGCGGGCCTATCTGCAGGTCGGCAGGTTCTGCCGCGGCAGCGACTGCATGGTCGTGCCGACCTGGAACCACCTGTGGTTCCTGCCCTATCTGTGGCTGTACGCGTCGATGGGGGCCGTGGCGGCGGCCTGGCTGCGCCTGCCGCCGCCGGCCGTCGCGCTGCCCGCCTGGGCCTGGCTGGTGCTGCCGGCACTGGCGCTGGCGCTGCTGCGCGTGGCCGTCTTCCCGCACCACCCGTCCACGCACGACTTCGTGCACGACCTCTACAACCACCTGCAGTACGGCGGGCTCTTCGCCCTCGGCTGGGCCAGCCGCACGCCACTGGCCGCAGGGCTGTGGGCGGCCGTGCTGCGGCTGCGCTGGGTGGCGCTCGGCATCTCGCTGGCCGGCTGGGCCGCGCTGATGGCCTTCGACGGCCGCCATGTCGCGGCGCCACCGTCCGAGGGCTTGCTGGCCGCCGCGCATGCGCTGCGCGGGGCGCTGGGTTGGTGGGGCATCGCCGCCGCCTGCGGGTGGGCGCAGCGCGCCTTCACGCGGGAGTCGCGGCGGCTGCGCCAGGCCGCCGCCGCAGTGTTCTGTCTCTACATCTTGCACCAGAGCGTCATCGTCGTGCTGAGCCAGTGGCTGAAGCCGCTGGGCCTGCCGTGGGGGCCGGAGGCGGTGCTGCTGATCGTGCTGACCTTCGCCGCCTGCGTTGCCGCCTACCTCGCGCTGCGCCGCGTGCCCGGCCTGGCCCTGCTGTGCGGCATCCAGCGGACGACCGCCGGCCCCGCTCAGCGGCGGCTTGCAAGAGCGGGTGCGGCCTCCAGCTCACCCGACTCGCGCGCCTTGCGGCCATAGACGAGCTCGAACAGCGGGCTGGCCATCATGGTCGTGACGACCGCCATCAGCACCAGCATCGAGAACAAGGCCGGGCCGATGATGCCCTTCTGCAGGCCGATGTTGATGATGATGAGCTCCATCAGGCCGCGCGAGTTCATCAGCGCGCCTATGCCCAGCGCCGTGCGGTTGTCCTCGCCGGCCATGCGGGCGGCCAGGTAGCAGGCGCCGAACTTGGCCAGCACCGAGGCCGCCAGCACGCCCAGCGCGATCAGCAGCAGCTGGAGAGAATTGAGCATGTCCAGCCGCGTGTTCAGGCCCGAGTAGGTGAAGAACATCGGCAGCAGCAGGATGACGGTGAGCGGCTCGACCTTCTTTTTCAGCTCGGCCGCGAACAGGCCGCGCGGCATGACGGCGCCCAGGATGAAGCCGCCGAAGATGGCGTGGATGCCTACGGCGTCCATGACGAAGGCGGACGTGCAGAAAGCGATCAGCGTGAGGCCCAGCACCATGTGGCTCATCTGGCCCTCTCGCTCGACGATGCGGCCCAGCGGCGCCAGCAGCCGGCGGCCGAACAGCAGCACCAAGGCGGCCCAGACGACGCCGCCACCTATGGCCAGCACGGCCACGCCGGGGCCGGCGCCGAAGGCGGCCAGCACCAGTGCCAGCACGCACCAGGAGGCCGCGTCGTCGAAGGCGCCAGCCGTCAGCGTCAGTGTCCCCAGCGAGGTGTTCGCTAGGCCACGCTCGTTGATGATGCGGGCCAGCATGGGGAAGGCCGTCAGCGCGATGCAGGCGCCCATGAAGAGGGTGGCGTTGGCCGTCGAGATGCCCTCGGCGAACAGGCCCGGCACCTTCAGCAGGATGGGCGTGATCAGGAAGGCGATGAAGAAGGGCGCCGCGATGCCGGACAACGACACGCCGATGGCGCTCCTGGCCTTGGTGGCGAAATGGTCCAGCCGCAGCGTCGTGCCGACCAGGAACATGTACAGCCCCACGCCCAGTTGGGCGCCCGTGTAGAGCACGTTCTTCATCTCCTTGGGGAAGATGGCCGACTGGATGTCGGGCGCGAACAGGCCGAACAGCGACGGGCCGAGCACGACGCCGGCGATCATCTCGCCGACCACCTGCGGCTGGGCGAGGAACTTGCTGCCCAGCCAGCCGACGACGCGGCAGGCAGCAATGATGATGGCCAGCTGCAGGAAGAAGTGGACGCTGAAGTCCGTCGGCGAGTAGGTCTGGGCCAGCGCGGGGGTCGCGGCGCCATGCTTGGCGAACACGTCGGCCAGGGCGGCGGGAAGATCGAAATCCATGGACTTGCCTTGTCGATTCCTGTGGGTTGTCCCGCCGGCCTGCCCTGGGCGGCAGATTGGCGAGACAACGTTGTCTACGGCAAATCCGACGGGGCGCCGATCTGCTGGGGGCACTGTGCCAGCCGTGCCTGCACTGTCCATCGGGGCGGACGGAATTGAGCCTACGTACCTACATTCTGGTTGCGGGTGCGCAGGCAGGTCGTTACATTCGCGCCTCGATGAAGCTCATCACCAGCCGCGAGTTCAACCGCGACGTCAGCCAGGCCAAGCGCGCGGCCCAGGCCGAACCCGTGGTCATCACCGATCGCGGCCAGCCCAGCCATGTGCTGTTGAGCATCGCCGAGTACCGCCGCCTGACCGGCGAGGGCGAGAGCATCCTGGAGCTGCTGGCCATGCCCGAGGCCGTGGCGCTGGACGTCCGCGACGCGTCGGCCGACGGTGCCTGGGACCATCGCGAGAACCTCGGCTGAGGGGCACGATGTTCCTGCTGGACACCGGCATCGTGCTCGAACTGCGCAAGGCCAAGGCCGGCCAGTCCGACGCGGGCCTCGCCGCCTGGGCTGCCGGCCTGCCGCGCCAGAAGCTCTTCATCTCGGCGCTGAACCTGCTGGAGATCGAGACCGCCGCTGCCCGCCTGGCGCGCCGCGATCGCGCCGCCGGCCTGGTCGTGCGCGACTGGATCGATGCCCGCGTCATGCCGGCCTTCGAGGGGCGCGTGCTGCCGGTGGACGCGGCCGTCGTGCGCCGCCGCGCCCAGCTGCCCTATGCCAACACGCGCGACGGTCTGCTCGCCGCCACGGCGCTGGAGCATGGCCTGACCTTCGTGACCCATCGCGTCTCGGCCTTCCGCGCCGGCCGCGTCAAGCTGCTCAACCCCTCCGGCTACATTGCCCCGCTCAGCGAGGAGGACGAGGACTGGGCCCACGGCGCCCAGACCGGCCATCAATGGCTGAAGAACCTCTACACCCGCGCATGAGCGACCCCCCCGTCCAAGGCGTCCCTTGGCCGGTCTTGCAGACCGCGCCGCAGCCCTTCGCTTGGCACGGCGCGCCCGCCGGGCGCACTGCGTCCGGCCTGGGCTCCGCAGGGGACGACCCGGCGGGCTGGCGTCGGCTCGGACATTCAACGGCCCAATGACATGAAGCGACGCATCCTCATCGTCGGCGGCGGCACGGCCGGCTGGCTGACAGCCGCCTACCTGGCCCGCTTTCTGCGCCTTTCGGAACGCAACCATCTCGAGGTGACGGTGCTGGAGTCCCCCGACATCGGCGTCGTCGGCGTCGGCGAGGGTACCTTCCCCACCATACGCAGCACGCTGCAGTTCCTGGGCATCGACGAGGCACGCTTCATCCGCGAGACCGCCGCCACGCTCAAGCAGGGCATACGTTTCGTGGACTGGGCGCGGGCCCCGGCCGGCGGCATGCACCAGCAGTTCTTCCATCCCTTCGAGGCGCCTTTCTACGCCGACGACCTCAACCTCGTGCCCTACTGGCTGCTGCAGGACCCGGCCACGCGCCCGCCCTTTGCCGAGGCCATGACGCTGCAGGTGCGCGTGGCAGCCGCGCAGCGCGCGCCCAAGCGTGCCGGCGAGGCGCCCTACGCGGCGCCGCTGAACTACGCCTACCACTTCGACGCGCTCAAGCTGTCCAGGCTGCTGGCCGAACGCGCCCGCGAGCTGGGCGTGCGCCATGTCGAGGGCCTGGTGACCCACGTGGCGCTGGACGCCGAGGGCGCGATCGCCCATCTCGACACCGCGCAGCAGGGGCGCTTCGAGGCTGATCTCTACATCGACTGCACCGGCTTTCGCGCCGAGCTCGTCGGCCGGGCCATGGGCAGCGAGTTCAAGTCGGTGCGCCACCAGCTCTTCGCCGACCGGGCGCTGGCCTGCAAGATCCCGCTGGCCGCCGATGCCGTCATGGAGAGCTGCACCGTCGCCACCGCGCACGAGGCCGGCTGGCTGTGGGAGATCGGCCTGAACGGCGCGCGCGGCATCGGCTGCGTCTACTCCAGCGACCACCTCGGCGACGACCGCGCCGCCGACATCCTGCGCGACTACTGCGGCCCCGGGCATGAAGACCTCGCGATGCGCAGCATCCCCTTCGTGCCCGGCTACCGCGAGCGGCAATGGGTGAAGAACTGCGTGGCCGTGGGCCTGTCGGCCGGTTTCCTGGAGCCGCTGGAGGCCACCGGCCTGGTCCTGGTCGAGGCGGCCGTCGGCATGATTGCCGAGATGCTGCCGCACAGCGGCCCCATCGCCGCGCCGGCGCGGCGCTTCAACGAGCTGATGACGGCGCGCTTCGAGAACATCATCAACTTCCTGAAGCTGCACTATGCGCTGAGCCGGCGCCCCGAGCCCTTCTGGCGGGACAACGCCGCGCCGGCAAGCCTCCCTGAACGCCTGGCCGGCCTGCTGCAGGAGTGGAAGCTGCGTCCGCCGGGCCGCTTCGACTTCGTGCTGGACACCGAGACCTTCGCCTTCTTCAACTACCAGTACATCCTCTACGGCATGGGCTTTCTGACCGACCTCGGCGTCGGCCGCGACGACTTCCCGCGCATGGAGGAAGCCGGCAGGGTCTTCGCCAAGATCCAGCGCTTCGCCGAGCGCGCGGTGGCCGACCTGCCCAGCCACCGCGCGCTGATCCAGCAGCTCAACGCGGGGCGCTGAGGCGCAAGCCGTCGGCCGTCAGCCAAGGCCCACAGTCCGCGCTGCCGCTTCGCCGACAGACAGCACGCCGGGGTGGGCCTAGGGTCGGGCATGGAGATCCAAGGAGCCCGCCGATGACCTGGAGTGAACTGCCCGCCCGCGCCGAGGCAGCCTGGCCCCGCCTGGGCTGGACCGACGTGCTGCCCGCCGTGTTGGCCGGCCTGCTCGTGGGCCTGAGCCTGCTGCCGCTGGACGACCGCGGGCACGGCCGCGTGGCCCAGCTCTGGTTCGCCGTCGTGGCGCTGCAGCTGGGCCTGTGGGCCCGGCAGGCCCTCAACCTGGCGCTGATGCGCGGGCTGCAGCAGCGCGGCGTCCGCTTCTCCGTGCCGGCCCGCACGGTGAACGTCGTCGGGTTGCAGGCCGCGCCGGACGGACCCGCCATCGCGCCGTCGGCCGGCTGATGCCATGGTCCCAGCCCTCGCGGCCGGCCCGGAGCTGCTGACGGCGGTCGTCGCGGCGCTGGTGCTGATCGCCATCGCCGGCGCCCTCTACAGCCACCGCCTGGGCCTGTCGCACCTGCTGGTCTTCATGGCGGTGGGCATGCTGGCCGGCGTGGACGGTCCGCTGGGCCTGCCCTTCGACAGCCACCGCCTGGCGGTCGGCGTCGGCAACCTGGCCGTGGCCCTCATCCTCTTCGACGGCGGCCTGCGCACGCGCTGGGCCGAGGTGCGCCGCGGCATGCTGCCGGCCAGCCTGCTGGCCACCGTGGGCGTGGTCGCCACGGCCGTCCTGGTCGCCAGCATTGCGCGGCTGGTGCTGGGCCTGCCCTGGGCCGGCGGTCTGCTGCTGGGCGCGGCCGTGTCGTCCACCGACGCGGCGGCCGTGTTCGCGCAGTTCAGCGCCAGCCGGCTGAAGCTGGCGCCGCGCCTTGGCGCCACCATCGAGGTCGAGTCGGCAATGAACGACCCCATGGCCATGGTGCTGACACTGGGCCTCATCGCCTGGCTGACGCCGCTGGGCCAGGCGGGCGACATGCGCGTGACCGGGCCGGCCGACCTGCTGCGGCTGCTGGGTACGCAGTTGGGCCTGGGCCTGGCCCTCGGCATGGCCGGCGGGCTGCTGGCCGCGTGGTGGGTGCGGCGCCTGCCCGTCGCCGACGACCACGACGGCCTGGCGGCGCTGCTGCTGGCGGCCCTCGGCTTCCTGCTCTTCGCCGTCACCAACCGCGGTGGTGGTTCGGGCTTCCTGGCCGTCTACATCGCCGGCCTGCTGCTGCGCCACCGCGCCGGGCGCGTGGCTGCGCTCGGCTTGCCGGGACTGAACGGCTACACCTGGCTGGCCCAGGCAGTGCTCTTCCTGCTGCTGGGCCTGCTCGTCACGCCGCACGAGGTCTGGCGCCTCATCGGCCCGGCCCTGCTGGTGGCCGCTGGCCTGATGTTCGTCGCCCGGCCCGCGGCGGTGCTGCTGTGCCTGGCGCCGCTGGGCTTCGATTGGCGCTCGCAGTGCTTCGTGGCATGGTCGGGTCTGCGCGGCGCGGTGCCCATCGTGCTGGCCATCTACCCGGTGCTGGCCGGCCTGCCGGACGGCTGGCGCTGCTTCGACGTGACCTTCGTCGTCGTGCTGCTGTCCCTGCTGGTCCAGGGCCCGACGCTGGCGCCGTTGGCGCGTTGGTTGCGGCTGAACCGGCCTTAGCCCACCGGCGCCAGCAGGTTGGCGTCGCGTGCCAGCTTCCAGCGGCCGCCGTCCTTGCGCAGCACCGTCAGCGTGTGGCCCTCGCGGCGCATTGGCGGCGAGCCGTCCGGCGGCGTGGCGGTGACGCTGAGCCGGCTGCGCATGAAGGCCCAGTCGCCCATCACCTGGATCTCCAGGATCTCGCTGTGGCCATCGAAGCTGGGCGCCTTGCCGCCGGCCTGGGCCGCGGCCGCCTTGGCGAAATCGGCCCTGGTCATGGGCGCGCGGCCGGGCGTCAGGAAGAGGGCGTCGTCGACCATCAGGCCGAGCACGGTGGCCACGTCGCCCCTGCGGCTGGCGTCCATCCAGGTCGCGACGAGGTCGCAGATCGCTTGTTCATCGTCGCTCATGAGGGCACCTCGGTATGCCGTGCGGTGCGCTGTTTCAGGTCGTGCCGTCCAGCGAGTCCGCCTGCGTGACGACGCAGCCCGGCGCGACGCTGCGCGTCAGCCAGACATTGCCGCCGATGACGGCGCCGCGGCCCAGGGTGACGCGGCCCAGCACGGTGGCGCCGGCGTAGATGACGACCTCGTCCTCGACGACCGGGTGGCGCGGCCGGCCCTTGACGGCATGGCCGTCGCCGTCGGTGGGGATGCTCTTGGCGCCCAGCGTGACGTTCTGGTAGATGCGCACGCGCTCGCCAATGACGGCCGTCTCGCCGATGACGACACCGGTGCCGTGGTCGATGAAGCAGCCGCTGCCTATGGTGGCGCCGGGGTGGATGTCGATGCCGGTCTCCGCATGGGCCAGCTCGGCGACGACGCGGGCGATCAGTGGCAGGCCCAGCTTGTAGAGCTCATGGGCGAGCCGGTGGCTGATCAGCGCGCGCAGGCCCGGGTAGCACAGCAGCACCTCGTCGACGCTGCGCGCCGCAGGGTCGCCGCGGTAGGCGGCGAGCACGTCGCTGTCCAGCAGCACGCGCACGGCGGGCAGCGTGCGCAGAAAGCGGCCGGCCAGCTCGGCGGCGTCCTCGGTGGGCTGGCGCTCACCGCGCTGGCGGGCATCGTGGCGCAGCTCCAGCGCGGCCTGCTGGCGCAGCGTCGTCATGGCCGTGCCCAGCGTGTGGCCGACGTAGAAGTCCTCGTCCTCGGGCCGCAGCGTCGGCGGGCCCAGGCGCATCGGGAAGAGTGCGCCCGACAGCGCCTGCACCATGGCCGCCAGCAGCTCGCGTGACGGCAGCTCGCGGCCGTCGCCACCGCGCCGGTGCGCCTCGCGCCAGCGCTGGCGTGCACCGCGCAGCGCCTCGACGACGGGCTGCAGTTCATCACCGGGGGCGGGCGTCGACGCGGAAGTGGGAGCGGCGGCTTGGGTCATGGGTTTTGAGTATAGAAATCCACCCCCGCCGCATGTGGCCCAGGCCTTTTGCCCCTGCCGTGCCCAGGACCGCCGTGACGGCCAGCATCGCCGCCATGTGCACGGCCACCGCAGCGAGCGCGGGCAGCAGCGAGCCCGAGGCGCTGATCTCGCGTGCCGGCGCCGCGCCCGTGCACAACGGCAGCAGTGCGGGCACCAGCATCAGGCCGCTGCCGTGGAGGCTGGCGGCCAGGCAGGACCACAGCGCCAGCCCGGCCCGCGTGCGCCGCAGCGCCAGCGTCAGGAGCAGCAGCAGCCCGCAGGCCAGCTGCAGCGGCCGGGCGTTCGTCGACAGGCCGCCGGCCAGCAGCAGCGCCAGGCCCCCGACGGCCGCGGCATGGCCGAGGGCGATCGGCAGCAGTGCGCGGCGCGCGTCCCCCGAGCAGGCGGCCAGCGCCCAGCCGGTGGCCGGGTTCAGGCCGTGCAGCGCGCCGGCACCGGCCAGCGCCAGCCAGGGCCACAGGCTGTTCATGGCCGGTCGCAGCAGGAGGTCGCTGCGGGCGCCGGCGACTCGTAGCGGTCGTGGTGACGCACCCACTCCATGCCGTAGGCCATGGCGTCCTCGTCACGGCCCTTGGGCGTCAGGTCGATCAGGCTGTATGCGCCCATCATCACTTCCACGCCGCGGCCAAAGGTCGAGTAGGTGTGGAAGACCTCGCCGGCATCGTCCTTGCAGAAGACGCTGATGCCGGGCGCCTCCTGCTGCGGGAAGGGCGTCATCCGGAAGTTGTAATAGACCTCGCCGTCGACGCGGTCCTCGGGCATGAAGCTGACGTGGAAGTCGCGGTTGAAGTCGTTGCCATGCGACGAGACCCAGGCGAAGTGCCAGCCCATGCGCCGGCGGAAGGCCTCGATCTCGGCCAGCGGCGCACGCGACACCACCAGCAGCGCGATGTCGCGCTGGGCCAGGTGCACCGCCATGCCGTCGAGATGGTCGGCCATGAATGAGCAGCTCTTGCAGCCCTGCTCCCAGCCGGGCGCGAACATGAAGTGCTGCACCAGCAGCTGGCGCCGGCCCTGGAAGAGCTCAGTCAGCCGGCGCGGGCCGTCAGGCGTGCCGAAGACGTAGTCCTGCGCCAGCCGCGCCCAGGGCAGGGCGCGGCGCTGGCGGGCGACCTGGTCGCGCAGCCGGGTCAGCTCCTTCTCCTGAGCCAGCAGCGTCTTGCGTTCGGTGATCCAGCGGTCGCGAGATACGACGGGGTGGGGGGTGCTCATGACGGTCTCCTTGCGTGGACGGGATGGAAAAGGCCATGCAGCGGCCTCGCCCGGGGCCCGGGCGCGGGGCTGCTCAGGGGGTAATCAGCGGCGCCTGGGGCGGCGCACGGCGCGGACGACGCCGCTGTCGCCGCCGCCGGCGTAGAACAGGTCGGCGCCGTCGGACTCCAGGCCGCTGACGCCGGTGCCGGGCGGCATCTGCAGGCGTTCGAGCACGCTGCCGTCGGCGGGGTCGATGCGGCGGATCTCGCTTGCGTCGTCCTCCCAGGTGCCATGCCAGAGCTCGCCGTCGACCCAGGTCACCCCGGTCACGAAGCGGTTGGACTCGATGGTGCGGCGGATGGCGCCGGTCGCGGGATCGATCTGGTAGATCCGGCGTTCGCGGTACTGGCCCACCCACAGGCTGCCATCGGCCCAAGCCAGGCCCGAGTCGCCGCCCCGGCCCGGCGCGGGAATGGAGGCGACGACGGCGCCGCTGGCGGGATCGATCTTGTCGATGCGGGCCTCGGCGATCTGGTACAGGTGGCGGCCGTCGAAGGCCGTGCCGGCATCGGCCGGGTGCTCGATGCGCTGCCGCGGCTCGCCGCTGGCGGGGTCTATGGCCAGCAGGGCCGGGCCTGTCGCCGCCCAGATCTGGGTCCCGTCATGGGTGACGCCGGCGATCTTGCCGCCGTCTTCGAAGGGGCCGTACTCGCGCACGATCTCTGCGGCTTGGGTCTCGATGCTCATGGGGTGCTCCTGGCGGCTTGCGATGGCTCAACCTTAGCCAAGCGGCGGCGCAGCGGGGAGTAACAAGATCGTCGTGAAACCGGTCAGCGGCGGCGCCAGCCAGCGGCGCGCGCGTGCCTGGCCCACGGCGCGCACGCGGCCCGCGGCCTCCAGCTCGGCCAGCATGCGCTGCACGGTGCGCTGGCTGTCGCCGAGGGCGAGCGCCAGCGCCGAGGTTGACCAGGCGGCGCCGTCGGACAGCAGGGCCATCAGCTCGCCGGCCTCGCCCTCGACGGGCGGCGCGAGTGCCACCACGGCACGCTGCTGCAGCGGCCGCAGCGCGAAGCCGCGTGAGCTGGCCTCGATGCCGGCAACGGGTGCGACCAGCTTGCGCAGCCGGCCTATCTCGACGCGCAGCCGCGCCCGGTGCGTCTCGTCGACGTCGCGGATGCGAAAGGCGCGCGCGATCAGCGCGTCGCGGTCCGCGTCACCCGGCCAGGCTTCGGCCAGCGCACGCAGCAGCGTGAACAGCAGGGGCCGGCGCGCCAGCGGCAGCCGCCATGCGCCGGCGTGCAGCGTGTGGCGGCAGGCGTCGGCGACGAGGGCGCCCGAGTCCATCAGCGCGGCCACCTCGTGCAGGCGCAGCGGCTGCCATGCACCGTCCACCTGCCGGCGCGCGGCAGTGCGTTCGAGGGCGGCGCGGGCCTCTGCGATCTCGGCCTGCAGGGCAGGCACGTCGGCCCGCGCCGCGGCCCGCTGCGCGCGCTGCAGCGCGGCTAGCGCCGCCTCCGGGCGCAGCGAGCGCAGGGCCAGCTCCACGCCGGCCAGCGCCGCGACGGCGCTCAGCCGCGGCGGCAAGGGCTGCGCCTGGACGCCGGCGAGCAGCGCGGCCGCCGCGTCCAGGCGGCCCAGCAGCAGCTGGCGCCGCGCCGCAATGAGCCGCGCCTGCAGCGCGTTCGCACGGTCGCCGCGGGCCTCCAGCACGGCCGTTGCCACCTCCAGCGCGCGCGGCGCGGCACCGAGGTCGCGCAGCGCCAGCGCCACCTCGGCCTCGGCGACGACGCAGCGCGCACGCGCCAGCGCCTCGTGCACGCCGAAGCCAAGCGCGGCGCGGCGCAGCAGTTCGCGGGCGCGCGGCAGCTCACCGAGCTGGGCCATCGCGATGCCGCGCAGGGCCAGCGCCGGCGGGTCGTCGCGCAGCGCCACGCGCTTGAGCGCCGCCAGCGCATCGCCCGCGGCCAGCGCGCGGGCCGCGGCGGAGATCAGCGAATCCATGGCGAGGGCATCGATGCAACGCGGCGCGCGCCGGGCGGGGCTCCAGTCATGGTCCCATTGTGTCGGCCGACCCGCGCCGGGCCCATGGAGCGCCGGACCGAACGCATGGGGACAATAGGGGGCTGATAACAAAGTTTCGAAATCGCCTTCCTATGAAGCGGCGATTGACTGCGGCATCCGGCGCCTGACAAAGTTTCGAAGTTCGGGCGTGCGACGCTGATGCGAGCGCATAGCGTGGATGGCAATGTTTCGAAGCGCCTTGTCGGGGCAGAGATCTTCAGGGCTGGTCTGGCGTAGCGGCCGGTCCCTCCGGTCGGCGTCCGTTCAGCCGATTGTTGATGGGGAGGTGGATCAATGCCTTGCCCCTCTGTCGATCGACATCAGTCACAAGGCAGCGATAGCAGCCACCAGGACTGAAGCTGTTTTCGAGAACTGAAAGCTCGACAGGCGCTGACCAGCGGCCTCGTTTACTCGTCCTCTTCCTCCATGGCCTCCTTCGACTTGCGCTGACGCGCAATTGCGTAGCGAGCGTCCTTGAGGAGTGCGTCGTAGAGGTCGAACGCTGGCTCGGCTCGGCTCAAGGTGGCGAGCATCTGCTCGCAGTGCTGCTCCATCTTGACGTCCTCAGGGAATGGTTCGCCCGCGGTTCCCCCGCGCATCCCTGAACTGGCAGCAATCCCGATTGAGGAGCGAATTTCCTCTAAGGCGTCGTCACCCAAGAGTTCCGCCTCGTTGAGGATGTCCCGAACAAACTTTGGATGCTCGTAGATTAGTGTTGGCTGGCTCTCCTGGAGCACTCTTGCAACCAAGGTCGCGTGCGTCCGCGTTGCCGACGACATCCAGCCAAGCAGAAGATTGACCATGGGCTCGTTGTAGGGCCCACAAAGGCCTGCAACGGCTTCGCCAACATGGCGTATGTCTTGAACATCGGTCCAGTCTTTGAGTGCCTGGTCCAGGAGGCCGCGAAGTAGCGCCGGGCCATCCTCGGTATCCATGAGACCGAGACCCTTGCCCTCATGCTCTTTTCTCAGAGGATGGTAGGACCAATCGTTTCTGCGACTGGCCTCCCAAATTCGTGCTGCGACCAGCTCCACAACCGAGGTTGGGTCCTTTTCCATAGATGTCGTCAGAAACGAGCGGACCCAGTAGTCGTCAAGTTCTCTGAGAGCGACTAGCTTCTTCAGCAGCTCGCCCCGCTTCGTTGCTACTTCTGCTTCAGGAATGGTCTTGTCGCCGGACAGCCACATGAACATGTCGTCTGCTGCCTCAGGGTTTGCTTCAAAGTCTGCCAGGCAGATGAGTTCAATCGCGAGGGCTGGACTTCGGTCGGCCATCTGGCGAGTGAGATGGGAAGCAACCATCAGGACTGTCGGGTCCTTTGACTTGAAGATGCGCTTGAACAACTCGACTTCAGAAGGCGTGTATGAGCGCGATGGCTCGTATCGCGCATATGCCTGCGCGAGTTGGGTCAAAACCTTCGCGGAGGCCTCCGAACGAGTCATGTAGTCGTTGAGGAGCTTTGAGTCGCCAGCTTCAACGATGGCAGTCAAGGCGGCGCCTACGTATGGCTCGAGCGCACCTGCGCGACCTTCGCTGTCTCTGACCAAGAGTTCTGAAGCAAGTCCTGGTGCTGTGGCTAGCAAATGACTTATCAGTAGATGCGAAGAGCTGTACCCAGCATCTGATACCTCACTGATTTCCTCAAGGGTCGATTGGAGCTCGTCAAGCAACTGACCAGGCTTGGAGAACGCGGCAATCAGTTCGGCCGTGAGTGCCTGTCGGTGTTGCGTGTGCTCTTCGCGCTCAAGTGAGTCGCCGAGCTTCCATGTCTCAGTGCCCCAGCCGTCGATGAGTGCGCGCGTGAGCCTAGTCCGGAGGTCTCGGTCGAGGAGGTCCATGACGGCCTGAGCTTCGACAGAGGTCTCTGGCCAACCTCTAAACGCGTGCCAGGAAACTGATTGAGCGAGTCGCACAAGGACGACTGCTGAGACTTGAGCTCCGCTAAGCGCACTTCTGAGTGCCTGCAGCAGCTTCACGTGCTCTAGCTTCCACGCATCACCTGGACCATCGCCATGCATGGGGCCGCGCAATGCCAGGCCAAACGTCTGGGCGGCTAGAAATGCTCGTCGAGCGGGACCCTCGCGCAAGTACTTGAGCAGTGCATTCGTAACCTCGTCCCGCACGCTTTGA
Source organism: Roseateles sp. (assembly GCF_019237615.1). Classification (GTDB taxonomy): domain Bacteria; phylum Pseudomonadota; class Gammaproteobacteria; order Burkholderiales; family Burkholderiaceae_C; genus Pelomonas. The sequence goes on from NZ_JAFAGT010000101.1 coordinate 54,491, forward strand.
ACCCTGCTCAGGGGAAGCTTGTAGCGAGTGATGGTCATCGTCGAACGCGAGTAGCTCGTCGACTCCATCTCTGTTCGCAAGGCCCCTTCGAGGATGGTGAAAGGTGTGTAGCTGCTCTTGAGTGAGGCGGGTCGTTCGAGGAGTTCGAGCGCATAGCGCACGACCTCTCGCACGTACTCAATTAGCTTATTCAATTGGAACGATGCCAGTTCCTTGAGTAAGCGAATGCCATGGCTAGGCTGCTGGTTCAGCTGTCGACGGTCATTCCGTCCAGCGGTCCAAAGAAGTTGGCATGCTTCCTGGACGTTGTTATGCGTATACGCCGCGTTGCGCACCATGTTGCAGACGGAGGATTCGCTGCCATGGCCTTCCTTGATGAGTCGCTTTGCAAAGTCCAAGGCGAATCGGGGCTGGTAGTAAGCAACGGCTTCTACGGCTTCCACGTGTGGGTGCCTGTATTCCTCGCCCCAACTCAGCCTAGACATCATGGTCGCCGCGTAAGACAGGCGGCCGGTCTCCAACATCGTAGGTTGCGCGCCGAGGCGCGTAGCGCTACATGCTGTGACTTGCGTCGTCAGCAACCAGGAGACCGACCATGGAAGAGCGTAGCAAGATTCATGTGGG
>NZ_JAFAGT010000024.1 GCF_019237615.1 Roseateles sp.
CCATCGCCACGGTGCTCGCCATAGGGCTTGAAGCCACGATCACCGCCGCCAAAGCGACGCTCGCCGCCTTCGGCAAAGCGGTCATCGCGGGGACGGCGCTCGTCGCGCTGCGAGAAGCCGCCGCGGCGTTCGCCGTCGTCACGAGCAGGACGGCCGCCATCAGCGCGTCCAAAGCCCGAGGCGCGCGGACGTTCGTCACGCTGAGGGCGGGCACCGCGTTCGCCGCGCGCGGCGTCATCGCGGTCACGGCCTGCAGGTTTGCCGCCGCGTGCGGGCGCAGGCTTGGAGCCACGGGCCGCCGCGGGCTTTTCCGCCTTGGCAGGCTTGGCCGGCGCACGCAAAACAGAGCGCGCCGACGAGGACTCGGAGGGCGCGGAGGATTTGCCAGCGCCGGGGGCGCCAGACTCTTTAGGGGAATTGACTGACATTTGACCGCCATTGTCGCGCGACGCGCGGCTCTCGGCTGCAGTTATCCACAATTCCAGCGTGGCGCTCGGTCTTTGTTTTGCCTGTTTTTCAGGCAGTTACCCGGCGTGCCGGCGCAAACACCCCATGGCGCAGTGCCTCCAGGTCCAGCACGCGCAGACCGCCGTACTCGACCTGGATCACGCGCTCACGCTGCAGCACGGCCAGCGCCTCGTTCACGCGCTGGCGCGACAGGCCCACCAGATTCGCGAGCTCCTGCTGGGTGATGCGCAGCACCTCGCCCACGCCCGGGTACAGCAGGGGGTTGAACAGCGCGGCCAGGCTGCGCGCCACGCGCTGGTCGGGATTGTTCAGCCTATCGATCTCGCGCGCCGCAATGAACTGGCCCAGGCGTTCGTTGAGCTGGTTCATCACGAAGCGGTTGAAGCCTATGGAGTGGTCCAGCAGCCAGTGGAACATGTCTATGGGCAGCCCGCCCACGACCGAGCGACGTATGGCCTGGACGTTGTAACGGTAGGGCTCGCGCTTGACGGCCGTGCCCTCGCCAAACCAGCCTCCGGGCGGCAGGCCGGCCAGGGTCAGGCTGACGCCGTCGGCACTGTCCGTGTTCATCTTGAGCAGGCCGTCGACCACGCCGAACCAGTAGGTGGGCGCCCGGCCCATGCGGCACACATAGTCACCGGGCTCGGCGTCTCCGACCACCAGCACGCGCAAAGCGTTTTCGCGCTCCAGCGGCAGCAGCACGGACAACCATGGAACCCCCTCCAGCTCATCGCCCCTGGGTTTGCGTCGCCTTTGATGCAAGGACAGTTCTTGACTCATGGCCGCCAGCATTGCGAATGCGGCCGCGCTGCGGAAGCCGTATTTCCCCCGAGGCAGCAAATGCACCTCTTTCAGCAGCATTTGCCACAGCGGATTTTCACTATGGAGAGTTTCCCTCGGATTGTCGTCAAACAGACCATTTGACGTCAAAGTCGTCCATAGCATTCCTGCAAGACTTTTACGTAGAACCGGCACAGACAACGCCTACAGGTCGTTGAAGATACAAGGACTAGGAATGACAACCACGTTCCCGCACCTGCTGCTCAAGCACGCCAGCGAGCGCCCCGATGCGCCCGCCCTGCGTGAGAAGGAATACGGCATCTGGCAGACATGGACCTGGCGCGAAGCCGCACAAACCGTGCGCCACATGGCTTGCGGCCTGCGCGCGCTGGGACTGGGCAGCGGTCAGAACCTGGCTTTCATCAGCGACAACCGGCCCCATGTCTACCTGGGCTTTCTGGCCGTGCAGGCCTGCGGCGCCGTGCCCATCCCGCTGTACCAGGACGCCGTGGCCGCCGAAATGCGCTTTGTGATGGAGGACGCCGAAATCGCGTTCGCCTTTGCCGAAAACCAGGAGCAGGTGGACAAGCTGCTCGAGGTGCGCGAGTCCGTGCCCGGCATACGCCACATCATCTACGACGACCCTCGCGGCCTGCGCAAATACGATCAGCCCGGGCTCATCAGCACCGCGGCGCTGCTGGCCAAGGGCCAGGAGTGGGATGCGCAGCACCCCGGCGCCTACGACGCCATGGTGGCCGCCCTGCGCCCCGACGATATCTCGGTCATCCTCTATACCTCGGGCACCACGGGCAAGCCCAAGGGCGTATGCCAGACCCATGCCAGCTTCGGCGATTCGGCCCGCGGCGGCGTGGAGACCGACGGCCTGCAGGCTGCCGACAATGTGATCTGCTACCTGCCGCCGGCCTGGGTCGGCGACCATCTGTTCTCGTTCGCGCAATGGCTGGTGGCGGGCTTCACCATCAACTGCCCGGAGTCGGCGTCCACGGTCGCCATCGACCTGCGCGAGATCGGCCCCAGCTATTACTTTGCGCCGCCGCGCATTTTCGAGGGCATGCTGACCTCGGTCTCCATCCGCATGGAGGACGCCTCGCCGCTCAAGCAATGGATGTATGCCAGGGCCATGGGGGTCGCGCGCCGCGTGGGCTCGGACATTCTGGACGGCAAGAACGTGAGCGCCCTGGACCGGCTCAAGTACCAGCTGGGCAATCTCTTCATCTACGGGCCGCTGCGCAACGCCATGGGCCTGTCGCGCATCCGCGTGGCCTACACGGCCGGCGCGGCCATCGGCCCCGAGCTGTTCCGCTTCTTCCGCTCCATAGGCATCAACCTCAAGCAGCTCTACGGCCAGACCGAGACCTGCGCCTATGTCTGCCTGCAGCGCGACCGTCAGGTGGAGCTCTCCAGCGTGGGCCAGGCCGCGCCCGGCATCGAGCTCAAGATTGCCGACAACGGCGAGGTGCTGGTCAAGGGCGTGTCCGTGCTCAAGGAGTATTACAAGCGTCCCGACGCCACGGCCGAGGTCATCGACGCCAACGGCTACTTCCACACCGGCGATGCGGGCGTGATCGACGCCAACGGCCAACTGCGCATCATCGACCGCGCCAAGGACGTGGGCAAGACCAGCCGCGGCGCCATGTTCGCGCCCAACTACATAGAGAACAAGCTCAAGTTCTTCCCCCATATCAAGGAGGCCGTGTGCTTCGGCCACGGCAAGGACGAGGTCTGCGCCTTCATCAACATCGACTACGAGGCCGTGGGCAACTGGGCCGAGCGCCAGGGCCTGCCCTATGGCGGCTATGTGGACCTGGCCAGCAAGGCCAAGGTGCTGGAGCTGGTGGCCGAGTGCATAGACAAGGTCAACGCCGACCTGGCCTCCGAGCCCGGCATGGCCGACACCCAGGTGGCGCGTTTTCTGGTGCTGCACAAGGAGCTGGACCCCGACGACGACGAACTCACGCGCACGCGCAAGGTGCGCCGCAACTTCATCGCCGACAAGTACGGGGTGCTGGTGGACGCGCTCTACACCGGCAAGAAGCAGCAGTTCATCGAGACCCAGGTGAAGTTTGAAGACGGCCGCACCGGCAGCGTGAGCGCCACGCTGACCATTGTGGACAGCAAGATCCACCCGGCGGCCACGGTCTGAGAGGGAGCGACATGGATACAAGAACCACGGGCGATGTCATTCTGGACATCAAGAACATCAGCCTGCGCTTTGGCGGGGTCAAGGCGCTGACGGACATCTCCTTCAATGTGAAGGAGCACGAGATCCGCTCCATCATCGGCCCCAACGGCGCCGGCAAGAGCTCCATGCTCAACTGCATCAACGGCGTCTACACGCCGTCCGAAGGCTCGATCACCTTCCGCGGTCAGACCTTCAGCCATATGAACAGCCGCCAGGTGGCCGAGATGGGCGTGGCGCGCACCTTCCAGAACCTGGCGCTGTTCAAGGGCATGAGCGTGATCGACAACATCATGACCGGCCGCAACCTCAAGATCAGGAGCAACATCCTGATGCAGGCCCTGCGTCTGGGGCCGGCCCAGCGCGAGGAGATCGCGCACCGCGAATTTGTCGAGCACATCATCGACTTCCTCGAGATCCAGGCCTACCGCAAGACGCCCGTGGGCCAGCTGCCCTACGGCCTGCAAAAGCGCGTGGACCTGGGCCGGGCCCTGGCCATGGAGCCCCAGGTGCTGCTGCTGGACGAACCCATGGCCGGCATGAACGTGGAGGAGAAGCAGGACATGTGCCGCTTCATCCTCGACGTGAACGACGAATTCGGCACCACCATCGTGCTCATCGAGCACGACATGGGCGTGGTCATGGACATCTCGGACCGCGTCGTGGTGCTGGACTACGGCAAGAAGATCGGCGACGGCGCCCCCGACGAGGTGCGCAACAACGAAGACGTGATCCGCGCCTATCTGGGCGCCGGCCATTGAGATG
>NZ_JAFAGT010000087.1 GCF_019237615.1 Roseateles sp.
CTTCCATGCCCTGGCTCACTATGCAGCGCCGTTGCCTGCCAAGGTCCTGCGACGACCGGTCGACAATGTGGCGGCGCAATCCAGTGCGTTGGTGTCGGCCATCGACGCCGTGTTGTCGGGCGTCTAGCTTCAACGGTTTCGGCCGGCAGCTATGTGTGGCAGCGAGATCGGGATTGCCGTAATTCATCTAGGGCGTGTTAACGCTACTGGCGCGATGGCGTCGTGGCCGGCAAACTACCGGCCATGGAAATCACGCCCGAGCAGTTCGCCAAGATCGAGCACTGCCTGCCGACACAGCGCGGCAACGTCAGCCTGAGCAACCTGCAGGTGGTCAACGCCATCCTGTATGTGGCCGAGCATGGCTGCAAGTGGAGAGGCCTGCCCAAGCGTTTCGGCAACTGGCACACGATCTACACCCGCATGAATCGCTGGACCAAGGCGGGCGTGCTCGACCGGATGTTCGAGGAGCTGCAGAAGGCCCAGGTCGTGCGCATCAAGATCGAGGCGGTCTCGCTGGACTCCACGAGCATCAAGGTGCATCCGGACGGCACGGGTGCGCTCAAAAAAACGGACCTCAGGCCATCGGCAAATCCCGCGGCGGATGGAACACCAAGATTCATATGGTTGCCGCGGATGCTCGAACGGCCATAACGTTCGCACTGTCGCCAGGCCAAACGGGCGATGGCCCGATGGGCCGCGAACTATTGGCCAGCCTGGGTGCATCGGACCGACCGCTTCACCTGCTGATGGATAGCGCCTACGCAGGCAACGAGACGATCCAGCTCGCGCTCGACTTTGGCTACATCCCAGTCGTGCCACCGCCCAGAACGCGGGTGGAGCCCTGGGAATACGACCGCGAGATGTACAAGCGTCGCAACGAAGTCGAGCGCTTGTTCCGCAGGCTCAAGGGCTACCGTCGCATCTTCTCCCGCTTCGAGAAGCTCGACATCATGTTCCTCGGGTTCATCTGCTTCGCCCTGGTGGCCGATGGGGCTTTGGTTGTGTTAACAATCCCTGGCTCGGCGGCGGTCGTCCGCCAGCCCCGCTGCTGCGCCCCACAGGCTTTCGGTGGGTGACGCGAGCTTGGCATCAACCTGACGCCGTTCATCGTGGTCTACCACCAGCCTGACGCCACCAGCATTGAGATCCTGCAGTTGCTGCGCGGCTCGCAGCAGTGGGCACCGGCCGCCTGAGAGCCTGAGAGTTTTTCTCCACCGCCCTCTGCCGGCACGAAACTGGCACGTGCTGAGGAATGAGCGATGCCAAGCACCAAGGTGATCCGTGCGCGGGCTGGGCAAGGTGCGTGCGGCGGCCTATCTATGGGCACTGGCGCGCAGCCTGCTGCGCCTGGTCACGATCGCGCCGCTGATGCTGCGGGGCACAGGTACGTCCTGAATGGCGGCGGCGGCCGCATAAGAGGCGTCCGCGGTGCGTTTTGCGCCCCGAAGGCCCCCGGGGCGGCCCTTGTAGACCCTGCGCCGGACCCCGATCACCCGAACCCGCCAGCACATCGCGGGCAACTGCATCTCAAGGCACCTCAGCCACGCGGCTTGCGGCGATCAAATGCTTCTCAGGCTCTGAGTCCGCCTGGGGTTGGGGTCATGCCGTCCACGAACCGATTTGTGCAACGGAGCCAAGGCCATGCCAATACCGGCGGGTCCCTGTATGGGCGGTTCCCGCGGCGCGTGGCGCGGTGACTCCCCGCGGGACGTCAAACGCCAGCGCCTCGACCAAATTGACCTTCAAATATATGGTTGCATCAATCTGGTCAAACGGAGTTCGTGCCATGGCGAAGATCGCATCGCACATGCTGCAGGGCGACGTGATCACCGTGCAGCCCTGCCGCGCCGACCGGGGGGCATGGCCCGCGTGCTGGCCGGGCCTTTGTGCTCGAAGTGGCGGACGAAGCGGCTTCGAGCACCTTGCTGGCTTCACTGTGGTTGCTGGATCGCCTGCTGGGCGAGAAGATCGCTGCGGTCCGCGAGTGCCGCATGGAGGAAATGGTCGACTTCATGGCGGTGCGCATGCTCGTCCCCAGCGTTATCGAGCTGGAGATGGCGCAGCGGCCCGCCCAGCGCCACGCCCGCATCCTCAACGAGTTCGGCTGTTTCAGTGCAGAGCAACTGGCCGATGCCAACGGCTCCCAGGCCAGCAACCGTGCGGCCCTGGCCGACAACTGGCGCAAGCGCCGCCAAGTGTTTGCAGTGCCCCACCCGGACAAGGCGGCGCGCGACCGTGATGTCTATCCCGCCTTCCAGTTCGAGAACGGCAAGCCGATCAAGGCGGTGCAAGAGGTATTGGAGGCCTTTGGTGGGCGCAAGACACCCTGGAAGCTGGCGCTGTGGTTCACCTCGAACAACGGCGGTTTGCCAGGCAGCGCGCGCCCGGTCGACCTGCTGGCCGGCGATCCGGATGCCGTCGTGCGGGCCGCGCGGCGCGATGCCGAGGGGAGCGCGGCTTGAGCTGCCGCGCGCCGCTCCCGCCACTCGATCCCCTGTTCGACCGCTGGCCGGCGGGCCAAGTGATCCACGTTATCCACGATACGGCGTTCGCCCCCGAGAGCTTCAACCCCGGCGTCGATGCGGCAGGCATGCCGCGCAGGTCCACGCGCTTCGCGCCGATACGCAGCCTCAAGGGCGAAGTCGTCCCCTACCTGTATGGCGGCTCCACGCTGGACTGCGCGGTCTTCGAGACCGTGTTCCATGACGTGCCCATCGATGCGCCCGACAAGTTCGTCGACCTCGACGACTTCGCGCAGCGCGGCCATGGTGAACTGGTGTTCAGCCGCGACCTGAAGCTTGTGGACCTGACCAGCGAGGGCCAGCACCGTTTGAAGGTGCCCAAGGAAGAACTGATCGCCAGCCCGTCGCGCGACTACCCGGGCACGGCGACATGGGCCGAGGTGCTGCACCATCAGGTCTCCGACGTGGATGGGCTGCTGTGGATGTCGCGTCAACGCGATCGCCACCATGCGCTGGTGCTGTTCGGCGATCGCCTGGATGGCGTGTTGAGCGGTCGACGCATCGGTGGGCCGCTGGCGCGCAATACCGCGCTGCGAGACGCCGTGCTGGCGGCGGCGCTGCGGGCAGGTATTGAAACGGACTGAAGAGTGACAAGCAGCCAGGGGCACACAGGCTGTGCAAGCGTGGCCCTTATCCACCAAGGCGCCATCATTCGATGGACCTCAAGGGGGCCGGCCACGCCGGCCGGGGCACCGCAATCCCTATCGATTTCTTGCAAGCTGAATGGCAGTGTGGATGGGCCTGGAGCCGTCCGAAGAGTTTCCTCTTGTCTGACTTCGCTGCAACCAGGTCGTCCTGCCAATCGTTCGACGCGACGTTGCTGGCCAGATACGGGGCCAGCTCACGAGCACTGAATCTGCGCGACGAGGGGGCGTCCTGACCATGCTTGACGAGGTCTCGATACCGGCCATGCCGCAGCGTCTGCTGCCGCACGGCTTGCCGCTCATCAAGAACGGCGAATTCTTCCAAGTCCACCGAGTTTTGGCGGTTCCGGGATTGAGTCAACCGGTCGCCACCCCGTGCGTGATCCAGGCACACGAAAGTTGGCAGGTTTCGCGCCGTCGTGCGCTATCGGCTCCATAGCACCAGCAGTCTGAGCACCGTTGATGATGGATATGATCCGCTTGGAGTCTTCGAGCCACCCGAAGCAGTAGACCCGGCCGGTCTCGGGGTCAGCAGGCGGCCCCATCTCCTTGACCCTACGGGAGTGATGCCACCATGCGCGCCGTCTTCAGCCTTCTCGCCCTTGTCATCGTGGCGGCCATCGTGCTGTCTCTCGCCAGGAAGCAGGCGACGGCGCTGAAGCCGGCGGCTTCCGGCGCATCGTCGGCTGGCGCGACGCTGCCCAGGCCGCAGGATGTCGGACGGCAGGTGCAGGGCTCGATCGACGACGCTGCCAGGCGCACGGCCGAGGCCGCCTCGGCCGCGACGAACTGAGGCCGTGCCCGGCCACAAGCTTTTCTTCGCATTGCGGCCGGACGAAGAGGCGGCCGAGCGCATCGCGCGGATCGTTACCGCCGAGCATGCGGCGCGCGGTCTGCAGGCGCGGTTGCGCCCCAGCCGCATCTTCCACATCACACTGCACTATTTCGGCTATTTCGACGGCGAGCCCGATGCACGGGTCGTCGCACGGGCCAGCCGGGCGGCCTCCGAGCTGCGGCGGCCGGCCTTCGACCTGGGTTTCGACGGCTTTACGAGCTGGGGCGGCGAACGCTCGTCCAAGCATCCCTTCGTGCTCACCGGCGGCCAGGGCCTGGAGGCCGTGCGCGAGCTGCGCGACGCCCTCGTCGAGCGCCTCGCGGCGCATGGCCTGCTCGACGTGCCCGAGCGCGACTACAGGCCGCATCTGACGCTGCGCTACGACAAGCGTCCGGCGCCGACCTGGGCGCTGGACCTGCCGGGCTGGATCGCCAGCGACTTCGTGCTCGTGAAGAGTCCCCAGGGCCAGACGCGCCACGACGTCATCGCCCGCTGGCCGTTGCAGGGCTGAGTCCTACAGGCAGTGTCGTCCCCGGCCGACCGGTGCCGGCCGGCGCCGCGCTCACCATGGGCCTCCCTGCAAGGAGATCGGCCATGATCCTCAAGCCTCTCATCGCCCTTGTCGCCACCTCGGCGCTGGCCATGACGCTGCTCCAGCACCTCGGCCAGCAACGGCGGCAGCGCCGCGCGCGCCACGAGGGCAGGCGGCATCGCGACGACGTCAGCCGCTGGGAGGCGGAGGGCGGCAACCTGCCTCCTGCCGGGCGGGACGCCGGGGCCGCCGCGCCCAGGCGGCGAGTCAGCCGTCGATGATGGCCTGGGCCAGGGCACGCACGCTCAGCGGCGCCGAGCCCTCGGCCGTGTTCGAGATGGTCACGAACACGTCCTGTCCGGCGCCGGCCGTTCCACGGATGACGCGCGCCAGCTCGGTGCGGGTCTCGGGGTCGGGATCCAGCATCTCGCCGAATTCGCCGTACTTCTTCTCGGCTTCCTCGTAGCCGTAGGCGCCGTGCAGGCGGTTCAGGTTCCAGCGCGCCACCAGCGGCCCGGGCCACAGCGCACGCAGCAGCGGCAACTGCTCGGCCAGCGGCGGCAGCTTGGGGTGCAGGCCCAGGCAGTAGCGGGCACCGGTGTCGCGCAGCAGCGCAACGAGGTCGGGAGTCAGCCAGGCGGGGTCGCGCACCTCAACGGCCAGCACGCCGGCCGGCGGCTTCGGGCACGCGAGCAGCAAGGCGTGCAGCAGGTCGAACTGCTCGCTCATGCGTGCCAGCCGCGCGCCGGGCAGGGGGCTGATCTGGAACACCAAGGCGCCAAGCGTGGGGCCCAGGCCTTCGTAGGCCGGGGCGATGAAGTCCTGCAGCGTGGTGGCCGGGTCCAGGAACAGCGGGTTGGGCTGCTGGCCACGGCCGTCCGCGCTGCGCAGCAGCGCGTCCGTGACGAGGCTGGGGGCCTTCACGGTGAAGCGAAAGCCCGCGGGCACTTGCTCGGCATGGCGCTGGAACTCCGCCGCCGCCAGCGGTCGGTAGAAGCCGCGGTCGATGCCGACGGCCCGCAGCAGCGGATGGGCCGCATAGGCGGGCAGGCCGGTCCTGGACAGCGTGGCCTCGCCATGCCGGCCGGACCAGACCAAGCCCTGCCAGCCCGGGTAGCTCCAGGTCGACGTGCCTAGGTGGACCCGTGGCGACAGCGCCGCGGCGAGGGCCCGGTCTTCGGGCGTGGGTGGCGCGGGCTGCACGCCGCGCGGGCGCTTGGACGGCGCGGCGCCGCCGAATAGTTGGTCCTGCATCAGAACATGAGGAATCTCAGCAGCACGATGTTGACGCCCAGCAGAACGAGGGCCGTAGGCCATTGCGCGCGGATGACGGCGTTCTTGTCCTTCAGCTCCAGCAGCGCGGCCGGGATGATGTTGAAGTTGGCGGCCATGGGCGTCATCAGCGTGCCGCAGTAGCCGCAGAACATGCCGATGGCGGCCATTGTCGCGGCATTGCCGTGGTGCATGCCGAGCAGGATGGGAATGCCGATGCCGGCCGTCATGACCGGGAAGGCCGCAAAGGCGTTGCCCATGACCATCGTGAACAGCGCCATGCCGAGCGCGTAGGCCGTGACGGCGAACCAGGCGTTGTCGACCGGGATGTTGCTCGTCGTCAGATGGGCCACGGCCCGGCCGACACCGGCGTCGGTGAACAGCAGGCCCAGCGTGGCGAGCATCTGCGGCAGGATGACGGCAGGCCCCATGGTCTCCAGCAGGCGGCGGGCCTCGCGTACGGCCTGCATGGGGCGTTCGCGCGTCATCCACAGCGCGCCCGCCAGGCCGGCCAGGGCGCCGAGGCCGACGCTGATGAGGGTGACGTTCTTGGTCTCCACGAGCAGCAGGTCGCCGAGGTGAACGTCCTTCAGCGTCAGGCTGCCGGCCAGGGTCAGCAGCGTGATGGTGAGTATGGGAAGGAAGAGCTTGTTGCCCAGCGCTGCTGCATCGGCCTGGCGCTCGGCGGGCTCGCGCGTCGGGTGCTGGCCGCGGGACACGCCGCCCAGGCCGCCGAGGAGGGCGAGCATGACGACCAGCACCCCGACGACGGCGGGCGGCAGCAGGTCGCCGATCAGGTAGATGGCAGCCCACAGCGCCCAGAAGAGGCCGCTGCTGTAGCGTCGCGGGTTGCTGCGGTCGCGGTAGGTCAGCCCGGCGACGATCAGCAGCGCCAGGCCGGTCAGCAGGAAGATCTGGTCGAGCTTGAGCAGCGTGGTCATGCCTGGTTCTCCTCGGCGCGGGCGCGGGCGATGTCCTGCGGCAGGCGGCGGTCAAGGCGTATCAGCCGCGCCGCGTGGATGACGAAGGCGGCGACGGCCGTCGGGATGCCCCACAGCGCGATGTGCAGCGGATCGGTGACGACGCCGTTCTCGGCCAGGAAGGTCTGCATCAGCACGATGGAGCCGAAGGCGACGAAGATGTCCTCGCCGAAGAACAGGCCGACGTTGTCCGTCGCCGCGGCCATGGCTTTCCATTTGTCGCGCACGGCCTGCGGCACCGGGCCGTGCGTCTTCTCGGCGGCGGCCTCGGTCATGGGGGCGACCAGCGGGCGCACCATGGGTGCATGGCCGCCCAGCGACGTCAGCCCCATGGCCGCGGCGGTCTCGCGGATGAAGAGGTAGATGACGAGCAGGCGGCCCGCCGTGGCTGAACGTATGCCCGCGATCCAGGCCTGGGCGCGCTCGCGCAGGCCGTGGCGCTCCAGCAGGCCGATGATGGGCAGCGGCAGCAGCAGCGTCAGCGGCAGGTTGCGCGTCTTGACGAAGCCGCTGCCCAGCTTGGCGAGGATGAGGTCCAGCGGCAGCTTCGCGGCCAGGCCCGTCGCGATGCCGGCCGCCGCGACGACGAGGACGGGGTTGAAGCGCAGCACGAAGCCGACGATGACGACGGCGACGCCGATCAGCGGCCAGAGGGAGACATCTGCAGACATGACAAAGACTCCAGGGGTTAGGCGCGCAGTTGCACGCCGGATTGGTTGAGGGCGGCGTGCAGCGCACGTGCGAAGGCCAGGGCGTGCGGGCCGTCGCCGTGCAAGCAGATGGTCTGGGCCCGCAGCGGCACGGTTTCTCCGGAGACCGCCTGCACGACGCCGTCGCGCACCATGCGCAGCGTGCGGGCGACGGCCTCTGCGGTGTCCTCGACGAGGGCGCCCGGCTGGCCGCGTGGCACCAGGCTGCCGTCGGCGCGGTAGCCGCGGTCGGCGAAGACCTCGGCCACCGCGCGCAGGCCGGCGCGCTCGGCGGCGCGCAGCAGTTCGCTGCCGGCCAGGCCGTACAGCGCCAGGCCGGGGTCGATGGCGCGCACGGCGCCGGCCACCGCATCGGCGAGGGCCGGGTCGCGCGCCGCCTGGTTGTAGAGGGCGCCGTGCGGCTTCACGTGATGCAGCCGGCCACCGGCGGCGCGCACCAGCGCGTCAAGGGCGCCGATCTGGTAGATCAGGTCGGCCCTGACGTCGGCGGGCGGGAGCTGCATCTCGCTGCGGCCGAAGTTCTCGCGGTCGGGGTAGCTTGGGTGGGCGCCCACGGCCACGCCGCGCGTCAGCGCGGCGGCGACGGTGGCCTGCATCAGCCGCGCGTCGCCGGCATGCCAGCCGCAGGCGATGTTGGCCGAGCTGACAAGGGCCAGCAGCGCGGCGTCGTCGGGCGCGCCTTCGCCGAGGTCGGCGTTCAGGTCGACGTGGAGGGTATCAGCGGTCATGGAGTGCGCTCCTCAGTTGATCGAGCTCGGCCTGGCGCCCGCGCAGCGCGGCGACTGCCTCGTCGGCGCTGCAGGGCCGGAAGCGCAGCGTGGCCCCCAGGCGCAGCTGGGCGAGTTTCCACAGGTCGGCGCGGATGACGACGGCGATCTTGGGGTAGCCGCCCGTCGTCTGCGCATCGGCCAGAAGCACGATGGGCTGGCCCGAGGGCGGCACCTGGACGACGCCCGGCAGCACGCCATGCGAGGCCAGTTCGCCGCCCCGCTCGCGACGCAGCTCGGGGCCGGCGAAGCGGTAGCCCATGCGGTTGCTCTGCGGCGTGAGCCGCCAGTCGGCGTCCCAGAAGGCCTCGCGCGCCGCGACCGAGAAGTCCTCGTGCTCGGGGCCCGGCAGCGCGCGCACCGTGGCGTCCCAGTCGGGCGGCGCCAAGCCGATGCGGCGAGCGGGCAGGGCGGTGGTGGTGGCGGCAAGGGGCAGGCGGTCGCCATCGCGCAGCGCGCGGCCCTGCAGGCCGCCGAAGCCGGCCTTGAGGTCGGTGCTGCGCGAGCCCAGCGCCGGCGCCGAGGCGATACCGCCCGAGACGGCCAGGTAGCTGCGCATGCGCTCGCGCGGCGCGGCCAGCTTGAGCGTCTGGCCCGCCTTCACGCGCTGGCGCCACCAGGGCCGCAGCGGCTGGCCGTCCAGCAGCGCGTCGGCGTCGGTGCCGGTGACGGCGATGGAGCAGTCGGCATCGAAGCGCAGCGTGGCCGGGCCCAGCGTGAACTCCAGCCCGGCCGCGCCGGGCGGGTTGCCGACCAGCAGGTTGGCGCGCATGAGCGCGAGATCGTCGAGGGCGCCGCAGCGGCTGATGCCGCGGTCGCGCCAGGCCTCGCGGCCGAGGTCTTGCACCGTGGTCAGCGGGCCGGCCCGCAACACTTCGATCATGGCAGCTCGATCATGTCGGTTCGGCGACGAAGCGCACGCGGTCTCCGGGGGCCAGCAGCGTGGGCGGCTCGGCCTCGGGGTCGAAGAGGGACAGGGCCGTGCGGCCGATAAGTTGCCAGCCGCCGGGTGTGGCCAGCGGGTAGATGCCAGTCTGCGCGCCGCCTATGCCGATGCTGCCGGCCGGCACGGCCAAGCGTGGTTCGGCGCGGCGCGGCGTGTGCAGGCGCTCGTCCAGCCCGCCGAGGTAGGCGAAGCCGGGCTGGAAGCCGATGAAGTAGACGACGTACTCGGCCTGCGTGTGGCGGCGCACCACCTCATCGATGTCCAGGCCGCAGTGGGCGGCGACGTCGGCCAGATCGGGGCCGTCCGCGCCGCCATAACGGACGGGGATGTCGACCTGGCGGCCGAGCGGCCGGCCGCGCGCCGGCTTGCCCCACAGCGCCTGCGCGGCCTGCGCCAGCGTGGCAGCCTCGGTGTGCAGCGGGTCGAAGCTCAACGTCAGGTTGTTCATGCCCGGGATCAGCCCCAGCACGCCGGCCACCTTGGCCAGGCCCGCGCCGAGCTGCCAGATGCGCTGCTGGTGCTCCAGCGTGATGGCCCCGTCGACCGCGCAGCACAGGGCGGCTTCGCCCAGCGGGCGAATCAGGAGCTCGGGTGGCGGCGTGTTCATTTGCATGTTTATAAAACGTATATGATTTGTATTCGACACGTGTTTATCATGTCAATCATGGTTAGCAGCATCGTGTCGTCTTCGCATCTGGTGTCGGACAAGGGTGCCGAGCTGTCGGAGTTCGAGTTCGGCCTCATCGTCGTCAGCAATGCCTTCAACCGCTGGATGGTGCGCTGCATGGCCGCCGCCGGCATGAAGGACCTGGCCGCGCTGGATATCTCGTTGCTGCACCACGTCAACCACCGTGACCGCAAGAAGAAGCTGGCCGACATCTGCTTCGTGCTGAACGTCGAGGACACCCACGTCGTCGCCTACTCGCTGCGCAAGCTGGCGGGCCTGGGCCTGGTCAGCAGCGAGAAGATCGGCAAGGAGGCCTTCTTCTCGACCACCGAGCAGGGGCAGGCCTTGTGCGAGGCCTATCGCAAGGTGCGCGAGCAATGCCTGATGACGGCACTGGCCGACAGCGGCCAGCAGAACAAGGACATCGGCGACTGCGCGCAGCTGATGCGGCTGCTGTCCGGGCTCTACGACCAGGCCTCGCGCTCCGCCGCATCGCTCTAAACTGCGGCCCGATGACCGAGCCGATCTACACGCCTGCCGACGAATACGCGATGCGGCTCGCGCTGGACCAGGCGCACAACGCCTGGCTCGTGGGCGAGGTGCCGGTTGGGGCCGTCATCACGCGCGGCGGCCAGGTCATCGCCACCGGCTACAACCGCCCCATCACGACGCACGACCCCACGGCGCACGCCGAGATCGTCGCACTGCGCCATGCGGCGACGCTGCTGGAGAACTACCGGCTGCCCGAGTGCGAGCTGTTCGTGACGCTTGAGCCCTGCGCGATGTGCGCGATGGCGCTGATGCACGCGCGCTTCAGGCGCGTCGTGTTCGCGGCGCGGGACCCCAAGACGGGCGTGGCCGGCTCGGTCATCGACCTGTTCGGCCAGCCTCAGCTCAACCACCACACGCGCATCGAGGGCGGGCTGATGGCGGACGCCTCGGCCCAGTTGCTGCGCGACTTCTTCAACGAGCGCCGCGAGGCCGCGCGGGCGCGGCGCGCCGAGCGCCAAGGGCTGATCCCGACGGGCGAAGCCACGCACCTGGACGAATCCTGATGTCATCCCTCACGTTGTTCACGCCGGCCGGCGCCGTCGCCAAGGCCGCCAACCTGAAGCGCGCGGCCAAGCGACTGGCGCAGCTGGGCTTCGAGGTCAGCGTCGACGCCGATGCGTTGTCCCGCCACCAGCGCTTTGCCGGCGACGACGCGACGCGGCTTGCGGCCCTGCACCGCATCGCCGACGCGGCGCCGTCGGTCGCGCTGGCCACGCGCGGCGGCTATGGCCTCACGCGTCTTCTCGACCAGATAGCCTGGGACCGCATTGCCCGCAGCATCGAGCAGGGTACGCGCTGGGTGGGCTACAGCGACCTGACCGCGCTGCAGAACGGCCTCATCGCCCGCCACAAGGGTTTGTCCATGTGGTCCGGCCCGCTGGCCTGCGACGATTTCGGCCGCGCCCAGGCGGACGGCGGTGTCGACGAGGTCACGCAAGACTGCTTCCTGGAGGCGATGAGCGGCGCGCTGGAGGCCGTGGGCTTCCGGGCGCCGACCGCCGACTTCGACGGCCTGGAGGCGCGTGGCCGCCTGTGGGGGGGCAACCTGACCGTGCTGTGCTCGCTGCTGGGTACGCCGCACTGGCCCAGGGTCAAGGGCGGCATCCTGTTCCTGGAGGATGTCAACGAGCATCCCTACCGCGTCGAGCGCATGCTGCTGCAGCTGCAGCAGGCCGGCGTCATGGACGCGCAGGCGGCCGTGCTGCTGGGCGACTTCAGCGGTGCGGCCAAGTCGCCGCTGGACCGCGGCTACGGGCTGAAGGATGCCGTCGCCGCGCTGCGCAGCCGCACGAAGACGCCGGTGCTGACCGGACTGCCCTTCGGCCACGTGCGCACCAAAGTCTGCCTGCCGGTGGGGGCGACGGTGGAGCTTTATGTGCAGGGCCGCGAGGCCATCCTGGGCTGGCAGTCGGATGCGCGGCTGGCCCACGATCACCATCATCACTGAAGACACCCCGGGTTTCCACAGCGCCCCTGCGGCGTTGCCTGGGCGGGTTGTCCGTCTATGATTCCCGCCGTCGCCCCGGCCTGTGCCGGGGCGCTTGCGTTTTGAGGGTGTCGCGGTGCTGGGAACCTGCAGAGGCTGGATCAAGTGGAGTGTGGGCGCGTTGGCGCTCGGCCTGCTCACCGCATGCAACAACAGCCCCCATCCCCGCGGTGCAGAGCGCGAGAACACGCTCTTCATGGCCTTCGCGGAGCGCTCGCCGCGCTACCTGGACCCCACGTCGTCCTACGCGGCGCCCGAAAGCACCTACACCTACGAGATCACCGAGCCGCCCTACGGCTACCATCCGCTCAGGCGGCCCTACACGCTGATCCCGCGTGCCGCCGCCGAGCTGGCAAAGCCCTATTTCCTGGATGCGCAGGGACGCAGCCTGCCTGACGATGCTCCGGACGAGCAGATCGCGCAGGCGGTCTACGACATCCCCATCCGCCAGGGCCTGAAATGGTCGCCGCACCCGGCCTTCGCCAGGGACGCCGCCGGCCACTACCTCTACCACCACCTCAGGCCCGGCGAGCTGGGCGACAAGCGCAGCCCCTTCGAGTTCGAGCACCTGGGCACGCGCGAGGTGGTGGCCGAGGACTTCGTCTACGCGCTCAAGCGCCATGCCAGCCCGCGCATCGAGGCGCCGGTGGCGGCGGTGTTCTCGGAACATGTCGTGGGCTTGCGCGACTACATGGCGCTGCTCAAGCGGGAGAGCGACAAGCAGCTTGCCGGCCTGCCCGATGACCTGGCCGACAAGCCCTTCCTGGACCTGCGTCGCTGGACGCTGGCCGGCGCCGAGGCCGTCAACGACCACCTGCTGCGCATCCGCCTCAAGGGCCGCTACCCGCAGTGGCAGTACTGGCTGGCCACGGCCTTCACGTCGGCCATCCCCTGGGAGGTGGATGCCTTCTACGCCCAGCCCGGCATGGCCGCCAACTCGCTGACCTGGAACCAATGGCCGGTGGGCAGCGGTCCCTTCATGATGACCGAGTACGTGCAGGACCGCCGGCATGTGATGAGCCGCAACCCCAACTACCGGGTCGACACCTATCCCTGCGACGGCAGCCCCGGCGACGCCGAGGCCGGTCTGCTGGCCGACTGCGGCAAGCGCGTGCCCTTCGTCGACAAGATCGTCGCGATCAACGTCAAGGAGAAGGTGCCCATCAAGGAGCTGTTCAAGCAGGGCTACCTCGACCTGCCCGAGATGGACCGCGCCGACTGGGGCATCAACCTGGCCGTGGACCGGGACGACTCGGACGAGGTGCGCGCCTTTTTCGCGGAGCGCGGCTTCCAGCTGCCGACGGCCACCGACATCAGCAACTGGTACCTGGGCTTCAACTGGCTGGACCCGGTCGTCGGCCGGGGCGACACGCCCGAGCAGCAGCGGCGCAACCGCGCGCTGCGCCAGGCCATCTCCATTGCCATCGACTGGGAGGAGGGCTATGGCCGCATCTTCCGGGACAAGGGCGGCGACGCGGCCCAGGGGCCCATCCCGCCCGGCGTGTTCGGTTCCAAGGAGAGCCAGCCGGGTGAGTACAACCCCGTCACGCACCGCCTCGTCGACGGTAAGCCGGTGCGCCGGCCGATCGCGGACGCCCTCAAGCTGATGGAGGAGGCGGGCTACCCGGGTGGGCGCGACGCCAGGACAGGCAAGCCGCTGGTGCTGAACTACGACTTCCAGCGCGTCATCACGCCCGAACTCAAGGCCGAGAACGACTGGATGGTGCGCCAGTTCGCCAAGCTGGGCATACAGCTGGACATCCGCGCGACCGACTTCAACCAGTTCCAGGAAAAGATCCTCCAGGGCAAGCACCAGATCTTCTGGTGGGGCTGGTTCGCGGACTACCCGGACGCCGAGAACTTCCTGTTCCTGCTCTACGGCCCCAACAGCAAAAGCCTGCACGAGGGCGAGAACGCGGCCAACTATGCCAATCCCGAGTTCGACCGCCTCTACCGCAAGCTGCAGTCGCTGGCGGACGGGCCGGAGAAGGCGGGCGTCATGGCCAGGATGAATGACATCGCACGCCAGGACGCGCCCTGGGCCTGGGGCTACTGGAGCTATTCCGGCCTGGCCCTCCAGCGCTGGGTGCACAACGGCAAGCCCGGCGTCGTCATCCGCGACCGTGCACGCTGGCTGCGGGTGGACGTGGCCGACCGCACGCGCAGCATCGCCGCATGGAATCGCCCCATCTGGTGGCCGCTGCTGGCGCTGGCCGCCGGGGCTCTGGCCGTCCTCGTCGCGACGCGGCGCGCATGGCGCGCCCGTGAGACGGCCACTGCCCTGGGGAGCGCGCGCTGATGCTGGGCTTCGTGCTGCGCCGCCTGGGCTACGGCCTGGCCATCCTCGTCGGCGTCAACCTCTTCACCTTCATCCTGTTCTTCTCTGTCAACACGCCGGACGACATGGCGCGCCTGAACATCGGTGGCAAGCGGGTCACGCAGGAGCAGATCGAGAAGTGGAAGACCGAGCGCGGCTATGACAAACCGCTCTACTACGACGCCGGCAAGGCCGGGGCGCAGCGCGTGACGCACACCATCCTGTGGGAGCGCTCGGTCAGCCTGTTCGCGCTGGACTTCGGCAGGAGTGACGCGCGCCAGGCCATCAATATCGGCCACGAGATCAAGGTGCGCATGGGCGTCAGCCTGCAGCTGGCGCTGCCGCTCTTCATCCTGCAGGTCATCGTCAGCGTCGCGTTCGCGCTGTTGCTGGTGTTCTTCCGGCACAGCCGCATCGACTTCTGGGGCGTCGTGCTGTGCGTGCTGATGCTGTCCATCTCCAGCCTGTTCTACATCATCGTCGGCCAGTTCCTGTTCGCCCGCCTGCTCAAGCTGGTGCCCATGAACGGCTTCGCGCCGGGGCTGGACGCGGCCAAGTTCCTGGCGCTGCCCATCCTGCTGTCGCTGCTGAGCCGCCTGGGCGGCGAGGCGCGCCTGTACCGCGCGATGTTCCTGGAGGAGATGGGCAAGGACTATGTGCGCACCGCGCGCGCCAAGGGCCTGTCCGAGGGCAGGGTGCTGGGTCGCCATGTGCTGCGCAACGCGCTCATTCCCATCATCACCAGCGCCGGCAGCTATCTGCCCTATGTCTTCCTGGGCAGCCTGGTGTTCGAGAGCTTCTTCGGCATACCCGGGCTGGGCGCCTTCGTCATCGAGGCCATCACGGGCCAGGACTTCGCCATCGTGCGCACCATGGTCTTCCTCGGCGCGCTGCTCTACATCGCGAGCAATGCGCTGATCGACATCGCCTACACGTGGGTGGACCCCAGGGTGAGGCTGCAATGAAGTTCGTGCTGCTCTGGACCGACCTCGCGCTGTGGCTGTTGACCGCCGCGGTGCTGGCCTATGCCTGGCGCGTGAAGGCCCATGCCAACCTGCGCGCGACCTGGCAGCGCGTGCTGCGCGATCCCGTCGCGGCCTGCGCGGGCGTCGTCATGGCGCTGTTCCTGCTCGTCACGCTGGCGGACAGCCTGCACCTGCGCCGCGCGCTGCCGACCGCCGACGGCAGCGTGGTCTACGACACGCGCACGCTGTCGGCGCTGGATCTGCTGCTGGCGCGCCAGATCGCGATGCGCGAGGTCAGCTACTCGCTGCCGCTGGGCACGCATGGCTTCAACAAGGAGGGCCTGGAGGACGCCGCCGGCGCGGTGCGCCGCGACTACCCGCGCCTGCAGTTCGGCGGCGCCCATCTCGCGGACCCGGCGACGCAATGGGCCGACGACGTCGCCCGGCGTGCCGGCACGGGCCTGCTGGGCGGCCTCGCCGCCGCCCTCGCGCTGGCCACGCTCATCGTGGCGGGCCTGGCGCGGCGGCATGGCGGCTGGCGGCCGGCGCTGGCCGACCTGGCGGCCGACCGTACCGTCTACCCGCTGCGCGCCATCCTGCTGACGCTGGCCGCCGTCCTGCTGCTGGCTGGGCCGGTCATCGCGCTGATGCCGCACTACCATGTGTTCGGCACGGACCGCACCGGCAACGACGTGCTCGTGCAGGCGCTCAAGAGCGTGCGCACGGCCTTCGTCATCGGCGCGCTGTCCACGCTGGCGACGCTGCCGTTTGCCGTGCTGCTGGGCGTGCTGGCCGGCTACTACAAGGGCTGGGTGGACGAGGCCATCCAGTACGTCTACACGACGCTGAGCTCGGTGCCCAATGTGCTGTTGATCGCGGCCTGCGTGCTGATGGTGCAGGTCTTCTTCGACAAGAACCCCGACCTGTTCGAGACTGCGGCCGAGCGCTCGGACCTGAAGATGCTGATGCTGTGCCTCATCCTGGGCCTGACCGGCTGGGCCGGCTTGTGCCGGCTGGTCCGTGCCGAGACGTTGAAGCTGCGCGAGCTGGACTATGTGCAGGCGGCCACGGCCTTCGGCGTCGGTGACCTGCGCATCATGGCCCGCCACATTGCGCCCAACGTGATGCACCTGGTGCTGATCACGGTGGTGCTGAGCTTCTCGGAACTCATCCTCTACGAGGCGGTGCTGACCTACATCGGCGTCGGCGTGGACCCGCTGATGAACAGCTTCGGCAGCATGATCAACCTCGCGCGCGCCGAGATGTCGCGAGATCCGGTCGTCTGGTGGAGCTTCGCGGCGGCCTTCGGCTTCATGGTGGGCCTGGTGCTGGCGGCCAACCTGTTCGCCGACGGCGTGCGCGACGCCTTTGATCCGAAGTCCAGGTTGGCGCGCTCGCGCCTCTTGCGCAGGCGAGGTGCCGATGCTTGAGATCGACGACCTCCAGGTGGAGCTGGACGCCGACGCCGGCCTCGTGCGGGCGATAGCCGGCATGCGGCTCGCCCTGTCGCGCGGCGAGACCTTCGCGCTGGTGGGGGAGAGTGGCTGCGGCAAGAGCATGACGGCGCTGGCACTGATGCGCCTGCTGCCCGAGAACGGCCGTGTCGCCGGCGGTGCCGTGCGGCTGGACGGGCAGGACCTGCTGGTGCTGCCCGAGGGGCGCATGCGCGACGTGCGCGGCGGCCGCATCGCGATGATCTTTCAGGAGCCGTCGACCAGCCTGAACCCGGTCATGCGCGTGGGTGACCAGATCGTCGAGGCCATCGAGGCGCACACCGTGCTGCGCGGCAAGGCGGCGCGCGCCAAGGCCATCGACTGGCTGGCGCGGGTGGGCATCCCCGAGCCGCAGCGGCGCATCGACGACTACCCGTTCCGCCTCTCCGGCGGCCAGAAGCAGCGCGTGATGATCGCCATCGCGCTGGCCGCCGAGCCGGACTACCTGATCGCCGACGAGCCGACCACGGCGCTGGACGTGACCATACAGGCGCAAATCCTGGACCTGATCCGCGACCTGCAGCGCGAGCGCCAGCTCGGCGTGCTGCTGATCACGCATGACCTCGCCGTCGTCGGCGGCATGGCCCACCGCGTGGCGCTGATGTATGCGGGCCAGATCATCGAGGTCGCGCCGGCGGCCGAGTTCTTCGCCGCGCCCAGGCATCCCTATGCCCGGCTGCTGCTGCAGGCGCTGCCGGATGCGGCGCGGCGAGGGCAGCCGCTGGCGGCCATAGCCGGCACCGTGCCGCCGCTGTGGCAGGCGTTCGACGGCTGCCGTTTCGCGCCGCGCTGCGACAAGGCCATGGCCCATTGCGCCGGTACGCCACCGGCCCTGACCGACGAGGGCCCGCAGCGCCAGGTGCGCTGCCTGCTCTACAGCCAGCCCGGCGACGCGCTGCCGCGTGCGCCGGCCGTGGCCCGGGCGTTGCCGCCCCTGCCGCCCGTGCAGAGCGAGCCGTTGCTGGACGTACGCGACCTGCGCGTGCGCTTCATGCTGAGGACGCCGCTGCTGCACCGCGGGCCGCGCCATTTCGATGCCGTCGACGGTATTGCCTTCCAGCTGCGGGCTGGCCGCACGCTGGCCCTGGTGGGTGAGTCCGGCTGCGGCAAGACGACCTCGGGCAAGGCCATCGCGCAGTTGCTGCGCCGCCAGGCCCGCATCAGCGGCCAGGCGCTGTTCGAGGGCTGCGACCTGTTCAAGCTGCAGGGCCAGGCCTTGCTGCAGGCGCGGCGCCACCTCCAGATCATCTTCCAGGACCCCTTCGCGTCGCTGAATCCGCGCATGCGTGTCGCCGACGTGCTGGAGGAGGGCCTGATCGCGCTGCGTCCCGAGCTGGACGCCGGCCAGCGCCTGGCCCGTCTGCGCGCGCTGGTCGACCAGGTGGGGCTGCGCCGTGATGCACTGCAGCGCTGGCCGCACGAGTTCTCCGGTGGCCAGCGCCAGCGCATCGCCATCGCCCGCGCGCTGGCCGTCGAGCCCCGGCTCATCGTTTGCGACGAGCCCACGTCGGCGCTGGACGTGTCCGTGCAAGCCCAGATCCTGAACTTGCTGCGCGAACTGCAGCGCGAGCAGGGCCTGGCCTACCTCTTCATCACGCACAACATCGGCGTCGTGGAGTACATCGCCGATGACATCGCCGTCATGCAGGCGGGGCGCATCGTCGAACGGGGCGCGTGCGCCGAGGTTCTCGGACAGCCTCGCGAAGGTTTCACGAAGGATTTGCTCGCGGCGGTGCCGCGATTGCTTGTAGCCAGGTCGTAACCAAGTCGTGTCCGTGTCAAGTGCCGGCAGGGGGCGTTGGGACGTCTTGATGAGCGCCTGGAGGCCGATGAGGAGCTGGCTGACGCGCCTCTGCGGGCGGGCGCGGCGCGCTCCGGCGCTCAACTTTGTGACCGAATGCTTGTAATCGCATCGTTCCGCCTGCCCGGGTTAGCACCAAGAAGTCGCCTGAAACCGGGGGGCTAAGATGGCGTTTGGCCTGGTTTGGCCGGAGGTGCGGTTTTGCCGTACCTGGTTCGTGGCGATGAAATGTATGCCCGACGGCTTTATGCCACCGGGCGTTTTTTTTGGCGCGAGCCGATGTAAAGCTGCTTTACACACCCGGCCGGACTGCGTGTTTTCGACGAGGCGGAGTAGTTCTCTCCGCGATTTAGAATGCACGCCCTTCGGGGACCAGTTGACGGCAGGAGCGCAACTTCCGCCGTGGCGGTGGCCGCTTCCAGAGAAGAAGTCATTGACTGTGATTTGTAGTTGCAAGAAGGAGCGCGCATGAATTTTGCGCAGGAGAAGCAGGGCGCGTCCCGGTACACGGGCTTCGGTGTCGTGGTCCTGATCCACGTCGTCGCCATCTATGCACTGGCCAGCGGCCTAGCGCGCGATATCGTCAAGAAGGTCACGGGCCCCATCGACGTCAAGGTCATTGAAGAGAAGGTCAAGCCGCCGCCGCCGCCCGAGAAGGTGGTGCCACCTCCGCCGGATCTCAAGGCTCCGCCGCCGCCCTTCGTGCCGCCGCCCGAGTTCCAGGTGACCGCACCGGCGCCGCCGGCGCCGGCCATCCAGTCCACCCAGGTCGCACCGCCGGCCGTGGCCGAGATTCGTCCCGCCCCGGCACCGGTGGCTGCCGCGCCCGCCCCGGCACCGCGTCCGGCCAAGATCACCGCCGGCATGGTCTGCACCAAGATGGGCAAGCCCGAGGTGCCGTCCGTCAACTGGAGTGGCGAGGCTCTGTACAAGGCCGTCGCCACCGTGAAGGCGGGTCGTGTCACCGCTGTTGAGATCACCCCGCTGCGCGGCGGTGTCGACCGCAAGGCCCAGCGTGCGATGCAGCAAGCCATCACGCAAACGCTGCAGGACACCTACGAATGCCCGGGTGACCACGTGTTCGAGCAGGAGTTCCAGTTCAAGATCGAATAAGACCCGCTTCGAACCCGGCGCCAGACCGGCGCATTCCGAACCGCATCAAACCAGAATCTTTCCCTAGGAGTTGACTCCATGATTTCTCGCATCACCGGCTTCCTTGCCGCCATCGCCATGGCCGCGACCCTGGCTGTTTCGCCCGCCCACGCGCAAGATCAGAAGCCGGCCGACGCCGCCTCGGCCGCCGTGGTTGACGACGCCGCCGCTCAGGCGCCCGTCGCCGCTGCCGCTCCCGCCAAGCAGGACAACCCCTACAGCCTGGCCAACATCGTTGCCCATGGCAACGTCGTCGACCAGGTCGTGCTGTTCATCCTGGCCATCATGTCCATGGGTTCGTGGTACATCCTGGTGGTCCGCCTGTGGGACACCAGCAAGCTGCAGTCCGAAGCCAAGGAAGTCCGCGCCTCCTTCTTCAAGAAGGCCAGCCTGGCCGACGGCCTGAAGGGCCTGAAGGAAGAAAGTGCCTTCCGCTACATCGCCACCACGGCCATCGAGGCTTCGGAGCACCATGAAGGCGCCCTGACCGAGAACATCGACCACAGCAGCTGGGTCACGATGAACGTCGATCGCGCCGTCGCCGACGTCAACAACAAGATCTCGGCCGGCCTGGGCTTCCTGGCTACCGTCGGCTCCACCGCTCCCTTCGTCGGCCTGTTCGGCACGGTGTGGGGCATCCTGAACGCGCTGACCGCCATCGGCGTCGCCGGCCAGGCCTCCATCGACAAGGTTGCCGGCCCCGTGGGCGCCGCGCTGATCATGACCGCCATCGGTCTGGTCGTCGCCGTTCCGGCCGTGCTGGGCTACAACTGGCTGGTCAACCGCAACAAGAGCGTGATGGGCCAGGTCCGTTCCTTCGCCGGCGACCTGCACGGCGTGCTGATGGGCAACCGCGCCGTCGCCAAGCGCTAATCCCTGAGCTGAAGCTCGCACAGGAGCCAATGCCATGGGCATGAACGTCGGATCCTCTTCCGGCGATGACGATGTGGTCTCGACCATCAACACCACGCCCCTCGTGGACGTGATGTTGGTGCTCTTGATCATCTTCCTCATCACCGTGCCGGTGGTGACGCAGTCGATCGCGGTGAATCTCCCCAAGGAGACCAACGTCGTCCGCGTCACGAAACCGGAGAACATCGAAATCTCGGTCAGCAAGGACGGCGACGTCTACTGGGGTACCAAGCTGATTCCTGACATGGAGGAGCTGGTGAAGCGCCTCGGCAAGGAGTCGGTCAAGAACCCGCAGCCCGAGGTGCACATCCGCGGCGACGACAAGTCGCGCTACGAGTCGGTCGGTCGCGTGATCTTCGCCTGCCAGCGCGCCGGCATCATGAAGATCAACTTCGTCACCGAGCCGCCGGCTCGCGGCGGTTGATCCCAGGAGTCGAATATGGGAATGAATGTCGGAAGCTCGTCGGGCAGCGGTGAACCCGAAGTCCTGATGGACGTCAACACGACGCCGCTGATCGACGTGATGCTGGTGCTGCTGGTGATGCTGATCATCACCATCCCGATCCAGCTGCACACGATCAACCTGGACATGCCGCCGCCAAGCTCGACGCCGCCGCAGCAGGAGCCGGTCGTGCATACCGTCATGATCGACTTCGACGGCACCGTCTACTGGGACGAGACCGCGCTGCCCAACCAGGCTGCGGTCGACGCCAAGATGCATGAAGTCGGCGAGATGGCGATCAGCGATCAGCCCGAGATCCACATCAAGCCGAACAAGCTCGTCGACTACGGCGTCGTCGCTGCGGTGATGGCCTCGGCCCAGCGCAACAGCGTCAAGAAGATGGGCATGGTCGGTAACGAGCAATACGTCAAGTGACGTGACCTCGGGACCGCTGACACCGATACCGTGATGCGCGCTGCCCGAAAGGGCGGCGCGTTTTTGCTTTGCAGGAGAGCAAGTTGAAGACTTTGAAAACCATGGTGGCCGTTGCCGTTGGCGCGCTGGCCCTGTCCCTGAACGGCGCCCCCGGCGCGGAATTCGGCTTCAGCCAGGCCGCCGCCCAGGACAGCGTGCGCAAGGAGATCGGCACGCCGCTGACCGAGGCCAGCAAGTTCGTCAAGTCCGGCAAGTACAAGGAAGCCCTGGCCAAGCTGCGCGAGGCCGAGGCCGTGGGCGGCCGCACCGCAGGCGAGAACAACGCGATCGAAGGCGTGCGCTTCTCCGCCGCGATGGGCGCCAACGAGCCCGACACGATGGCCCGTTCCTTCGACGTGCTGAAGGGGGCCGGCAAGCTGTCGCAAGCCCAGCAGCTGCAGTACATGGAGGCCATCGCCGGCACCTATCTGCGCAACCGCGACAACGCCAAGGCGCTGAGCTGGGCGCAGCGCTACTTCAAGGAGGGCGGCAACAGCCCGGCGATGAAGCAGGTGCAGCAGAACGCGCAGTTCCTGTCCGGCGACATGACGGCGACCATCAAGGACACGCTGGACGAGATCACCGCCGACGAGCGCGCCGGCCGCGCCCCGTCCAAGGACAAGCTCAACCTGCTGCTGTTCGCGGCCCAGAAGAAGGGCGATGCGAATGCCGAGGCGGTCGCGACCGAGAAGCTGCTGAACTTCTATCCGGATCCCAAGCTGTGGGCGCAGATCCTGGGCGGCCTGCCGCAGAAGAAGAGCTTCGACAGCAACCGCTTCCAGCTCGACCTCTACCGCCTGCGCCTGGCCACCGGCAACATGTCGCGTGGCGCCGAGGACTACATGGAAATGGCGCAGCTGGCGGCCCAGGCGGGCTTCCCTGAAGAGGGCAAGCAGGTCGTCGACAAGGGCTTTGCCGCCAACGTCCTGGGCCAGGGTGCCGAAGGCGCCCGCCACAAGCGCCTGGCCGACCTGATGGTCAAAAAGATCGCCGAGGGCAAGGCCGCTGCCGCAGCCAACGAGAAGGCCGCCGCCGACGCCAAGGACGGCAATGCCTTCGTGACCCTGGGCCTGGCCAATGCCTTCGGCGGCAACGCCAAGAAGGGGGTCGAGCAGATCGAGCAGGGCATCGCCAAGGGCAACCTGAAGCGCCCCGAGGACGCCAAGCTCTACCTGGGCATCGCCTTCATGCTGGGCGGCGAAACCGCCAAGGCCCAGTCCGCCTGGAAGAGCGTCAAGGGCACGGACGGCGCGGCCGACCTGGCCCGCCTGTGGATCATCCAGTCGCGTTCCGCCAAGCGCTGACCGGCGCGGCGCTTGCCGCCCAACAAAAAGGGCCTGGTGCAAACCAGGCCCTTTTTTACTTCGGCACCGGCATCACTTCGGTGCCAGGCGGATCGCGCCGTCCAGGCGGATCACCTCGCCGTTGAGCATGTCGTTGGTGACGATCTGGTGCACCAGCTTGGCGTAGTCCTCCGGCCTGCCCAGGCGGCTGGGGAAGGGCACGCTGGCTGCGAGCGCGTCCTGCACCTCCTGCGGCATGCCGAACAGCATGGGCGTGCCGAAGATGCCGGGGGCGATGGTCATGTTGCGGATGCCGTTGCGGGCCAGGTCGCGCGCGATGGGCAGCGTCATGCCGACCACCCCGCCCTTGGAGGCCGCGTAGGCCGCCTGGCCGATCTGGCCGTCGTAGGCGGCCACCGAGGCGGTCGAGATCAGCACGCCGCGCTCGCCGGTAGGCTCGGGTTCGTTCCTGGCCATGGCCTCGGCAGCGAGGCGGATCATGTTGAAGCTGCCGATCAGGTTGACCGTGATGGTCTTGCTGAAGGCCGCCAGCGGGTGGGCTCCGTCCTTGCCGACCGTCTTCACGGCCGGTGCGATGCCGGCGCAGTTGACCAGGCCCATCAGCTTGCCCAGGCCCGTCGCGGCGGCCACGACGGCCTGGCCGTCGGCTTCCTGGCTGACGTCGCATTGGACGAAGACGCCGCCGATCTCGGCGGCGACCTGCTGGCCGCGCTCGGCCTGCAGGTCGGCGACGACGACCTTGGCGCCGTGGCCGGCCAGCATGCGGGCCGTGCCTTCGCCGAGGCCCGAGGCGCCGCCGGTGACGATGAACACCTTGCCTGCGATTTCCATGATGAGGATCTCCTGGGTTGATTGGTTGACGTAAACGTCAATTGTGGCCGACAAAAAAGCCGCGGCGAGGCGCGGCTTGGTCGTCCGGAGGGCCGGGCCTCAGCTCAGCGCCGCCAGCGCCTTCTTCATGATGTCGTCCACCGAGCCCAGGCCCTCGATGCGGCGGTACCTGGGTGCGTTGGCGTCGCCGGTGGCGGCCCATTGCGAGTAGTAGTCGACCAGTGGGCGCGTCTGGGCCTGGTACACATCCAGGCGCTTGCGCACGGTCTCTTCCTTGTCGTCGTCGCGCTGGATCAGGTCCTCGCCGGTCTCGTCATCCTTGCCGGCAACCCTGGGTGCGTTGAACTTGACGTGGTAGGTGCGGCCCGAGGCTACGTGCACGCGGCGGCCGCTCATGCGCTCGATGATGGCGTCAAAGGGCACGTCGATTTCCAGCACATAGTCCAGCTTCACGCCGGCGGCCTTCATCGCGTCGGCCTGCGGAATGGTGCGCGGGAAGTCGTCGAACAGGAAGCCCTTGGCGCAGTCGGCCTGTGCAATGCGCTCCTTGACGAGGCCGATGATGATGTCGTCGCTGACCAGGGCGCCCGAGTCCATGACGGCCTTGGCGGCCAAGCCCAGCGGCGAGCCGGCCTTGATTGCGGCGCGCAGCATGTCGCCAGTGGAGATCTGCGGAATGCCGAATTGCTTGCAGATGAAGGCAGCTTGGGTGCCTTTGCCGGCGCCGGGGGCGCCAAGAAGGATCAGTCGCATGGGTCTCCTCGTCCTATTCGGGCCTGAAGCGGACCGTTCAAGGTGCTGCCTCAGCTCAGCGGTCGAGTATCGCATGCGGACTTTCGCCGGCCTGACGCCGCCATCCGTGGATCAGGCCTGCAGCAGCCGCCTCACGCGCTCCAGGTCCTCGGGCGTGTCGACGCCCGGCCCCGGCCGCTCGGCGCTGACGTGCACGGCGATGCGTTCGCCATGCCAGAGCACGCGCAGCTGCTCCAGCGACTCGATCTGCTCCAGCGGGCTGACGGCCAGTTGCGGGAAGCGCCGCAGAAAGCCGGCGCGGTAGGCGTACAGGCCCACGTGGCGCAGCGCCTGCTGGGGCTGGCCGGCGCCGTCGCGCCACCAGGCAATGGGCGCGCGCGAGAAGTACAACGCCCGCCCGGCCTTGTCGGTGACGAGCTTGACGACGTTGGGGTTCGCGAATTCGGAAGTATCGGTCAGCGCATGCGCGACGGTCGCCATCACGCAATCGGCCTGGGCGGCGAGCGTGGCGGCGCAGGCGTCGATCATGGCCGGCGCGATCAGCGGCTCGTCGCCCTGCACGTTGACGACGGTGGCGTCGTCGGCCAGCCCCAGCTGCTCGACGGCCTCGGCCAGCCGGTCGCTGCCGGAGGGATGGTCGGCGCGCGTCATCAGCGCCCGCACGCCATGGGCCGCGCAGGCGGCGGCCACCTCGGGCGCGTCCGTGGCCACGACGACCTGGCTGGCGCCGGACTCGGCCGCGCGGCGCGCGACGCGCACGATCATGGGCAGGCCGGCGATGTCGGCCAGCGGCTTGTTCGGCAGCCGGGTCGACGCCAGGCGCGCCGGGATGATGACCGTGAAGCTCACGGCGCCAGCGACGTCAGGGGCGCGGGTGCGCTGGGCGTGTCGGGATCCCAGGGCTTGGCCTCGCTCTCCAGCATCAGCGGGATGCCGTCGCGGATGGGGAAGGCCAGCCGGTCGGCGCGGCAGCCCAGCGCGGGCAGTTCCAGGCCGGCGCCCTCGCGCAGCAGTGTCAGCGGCCCCTTGCACAGCGGGCAGACCAGCATTTCGATGAGGCGTTGATCCATCAGGCGGGCAGGGAGAGTGTGTTCAGTTGAGTGTCCAGTGCGGCCTCGAAGCCGGCACCGGGCGAGAAGTCTAGCGCCACGACCCAGACCGGCATGGCGCCGACGCGTTGCGGCGGCAGCTTCACGGCGTCCTTCTCGGTCAGCACGACGGCGGCGGTACCGGCTGGCCAGGGCAGCTCGGCGAAGTCGGCATGGTCGGGCAGGGCCAGGGTGTCGAAGCCCAGCCCCAGGCCGGCCAGCATGTCGAAGAAGCGTTGCGGCCGTGCGATGCCCGCGACGGCCAGCAGCCCGGGCCGCCCGCGAAGCGCCAGCAGCGTGTCCATCCGTGCCGGCCGGCCGGCCCACCAGTCGGTCAGCGTCACCGCGCCGGCCAGGCGGCGCTCGGCGACGAAGCCGGGCAGGGCGGTGCTGGGGCGCGGCGCGTTGTAGACGACGAGCTGGTCGGCCGCCAGCGGCCGCGGCGGCTGGCGCAGCGGGCCGGCAGGCAGCAGCCGGCCATTGCCCAGGCCACGTTCGTCGAAGACCAGCAGGCTCAAGGCGCGTGGCAGCCGCCAATGCTGCAGCCCGTCGTCGCTGACCAGCAGTTGCAGCCCCGGCTCGGCGGCCAGCAGCGCGCGCGCCGCGGCGACGCGGTCGCGGCCGACGGCCACCGGCGCGCCGCTGCGCAGGTGGAGAAGCAGCGGCTCGTCGCCCACCTCGCGCGCCGTCGACACCCGCGTGACCAGGCGGACGCCGTCGCCCTCGCGCCCATAGCCGCGCGAGACCACGCCGGCGCGCAGGCCGCGCTCGCGCAGCAGCGCCAGCAGGGCCAGCGTGGTGGGTGTCTTGCCGGCGCCGCCGACGATCCAGTTGCCCACGACGATGACCGGCACGGGCAGCGTCTCGACGCGCTTGAGGCCGGTGCGGTAGGCGAAGCTGCGTAGCGCCAGCAGCGCCCGGTACAAGCCGCTCAACGGCAGCAACGCGGCGGACAGCGCGCCGCCTGTCAGCCACTGCTGCTGGAGCCGGTCAGCGAGCGTCGGTCTGGGCTGCGAAGGTGACACGCGTCAGGCCGACGCGGCGCGCGGCGTCCATCACGTTGACGACGGCCTGGTGCGGCGTGGCGGCGTCGGCCGAGATGATCAGCGACGCCTCGGCGTTGCCGCCCGAGGCCTGGCGCAGCGCGCCGATCAGGATGTCCACCGAGCGTCCTTCCACCGCCTGGCGGTTGACGACGAAGCGGCCGTCTGCGGCGATGCCCACGATGACCTCCTGAGGCCTGTCCTTGAGCTTTTCCGCGTCGGCCGAAGGCAGCGTGATCTGCAGCTCGGTGAACTTGGAATAGGTCGTCGACAGCATCAGGAAGATCAGGATCACCAGCAGCACGTCGATGAAGGGGATCAGGTTGATCTCCGGCGGGTCGCTGTGCGGGGGGCGGAAGCGCATGGCCGGGCCTTCAGGCGGTGTAGCGGCGCAACTGGCCCAGCAGGCGGTCGGCGGCGGCCTCGAGCTCGAGCACGTACTCCTCGATGCGGCCGCGGAAGTAGCGATGGAACATCAGCGAGGGGATGGCGATCATCAGGCCGAAGGCCGTGTTGTAGAGCGCGATGGAGATGCCGTGCGCGAGCTGGGCGGGGTTGCCGCCGCCGGGCGTCTGGCTGCCGAAGATATCGATCATGCCCACCACCGTGCCCATCAGGCCCAGCAGTGGCGCGGCGGTGGCGATGGTGCCCAGCGTGTTCATGTAGCGCTCGAGCTGGTGCACGGCGCGGCGGCCGGCGAACTCGAACACCTGGCGCAGCTTGCCTTCCGGCATCTGCGGTTCGGCGGTCACGGCGCGCAGGCCGGAGGCCAGCACCTCGCCCAGGATGGAGTTCTCGGCCAGGCGGTCGACCATGTCGGGCGCGGGCAATTGCTGTGCGCTGACGCCCAGCACGTCGTCCAGCAGCCGCGGCGGCAGGATGCGGGCGGCGCGCAGGCTGGACAGCCGCTCGATGATCAGGGCCAGCGCCACCACGGAACACAGGAGCAAGGGCCAGATCGGCCAGCCGGCGGCTTGTATGATCGAAAACAAGGTCGTCCCCGTGAGAGAGCGGCCGCTGACCGGCCGGGAAAGTGCGCGGGATTATGGCCCCAGGCTTGCTGCCCCCAGCCCATGCCCAAACCCCAAGAAAGCGGTCCCGCAATCCACCGTTGCTGTGGACAACTTTGTGGGCAAGGTCGGGGCAGTGGCCGGCAGGGGCCGTCAAATCAAGGCCTTGGACAACTTGCCTCAAGTTTGAGCAGCGGAATTCGAATTGAAAAACAAGGCCTTATGCGCTCATGACGTTGCCGTGACGGCCGCCATGGACCGAAATCGCCCGCCAGCCCAATGCTGGCGCGGCTGTGGACTTCCCGGCCCGCGCCGGCATTGGGTTTGCGCGTGATTGGGCCCCGCGAGACCGCACCGGGCCGACGTATCTGGGGCGTGGCCGGCCTGCTGGAGGCGGTAAGCCAGAGCCTGAGCGAGCGCTTCTCGGTCGTCGTCGTGGGCGGGGAGATCAGCGGGTTCACGCGCGCCGCCAGCGGCCACTGCTATTTCGGGCTGAAGGATGCCGACGGCCAGGCCGCCAGCCTGCGCTGCGCGATGTTCCGCCGCGCGGCGGCCCTGCTGGACTTTGCGCCGGGAGAGGGGCTGCTCGTCGAGTTGCGCGGCCGCGTGGCCGTCTACGAGCCGCGCGGCGAGCTGCAGTTCATCGTCGAGGCCATGCGCCGCGCCGGCGCCGGCACGCTGTATGAGCAGTTCCTGAAGCTGCGTGCGCGCCTGGCCGCCGAAGGCCTGTTTGACGCGGACGCCAAGCGCGCCTTGCCCAGCCACCCGCGGCGCATCGGCGTCATCACGTCGGCGGCCGGCGCGGCCCTGCACGACGTGCTGACGGCGCTGGCACGGCGCGCGCCCCAGGTCGAGGTGGTCGTCTACCCCAGCCCGGTGCAGGGCGCCGAGGCGCCACCGGCCCTCGTGCGGGCCTTGCAGACGGCCAACGCGCGTGCCGAGGTGGACCTGCTGCTGCTGGTGCGCGGCGGAGGTTCGCTGGAAGACCTGTGGGCCTTCAACGACGAGCGCGTGGTGCGGGCCGTGGCCGCGTCGGCCCTGCCCGTCGTCTGCGGGGTGGGCCACGAGACCGACGTGACGCTGTGCGACCTGGCCGCCGACCTGCGCGCGCCCACGCCCACGGCGGCCGCCGAACTGGCCGCGCCGTCGCGCGAGGCCTTGATGCAGCAGCTCGCCACGCTGGAGCGCGGGCTGACGCTGCGCACCGACCACCGCCTGCAGTCGCTGGCGCAGCGCCTGGACCGGCTCGCGCTGCGCCTGGCCCGCCCCAGCGACGCGCTGGCGCGCCAGCGCCGCATGCTGGACCTGCTGGCCCAGCGCGCCGCGGCGGCGCCCGTGCGGCGCGTCGAGCTGCAGCGCCAGCGCCTGGCCCATCTGGCGCAGCGCCATGAGCGAGCCGGCGCCGACACGCTGCGCCGCCAGGCCGCCCGGCTGGACTCGCTACAGGCCCGGCTGCAGGCCCTGGATCCCCAGCACGTGCTGGCCCGCGGCTACGCCTGGCTGGACGATGGCGCGGGCGGCGCGATCACTTCCGTGGCAGCACTGACGCCGGGCCGCGAGGTCCAGGCCGTGCTGGCCGACGGCAAGGCCCGGCTGAAGGTATTGCCTTCGCCGCAGGGGTGATTGCGTCTCCCTACAATCCGCCGCGTTTTCCCTTCCCCCAACACTTGAGGTTCACACCATGGAACACACGCTGCCCCCGCTGCCTTACCCCATCGACTCGCTGGCTCCGCATTACAGCAAGGAGACGCTGGAGTTCCACCACGGCAAGCACCACAACGCCTACGTCGTGAACCTCAACAACCTGCAGAAGGGCACCGAGTTCGAGGCCCTGACGCTGGAAGAGATCGTCAAGAAGAGCTCCGGCGGCATCTACAACAACGCAGCCCAGATCTGGAACCACACCTTCTTCTGGAACTGCATGAAGCCGCAAGGCGGCGGTGAGCCGACCGGCGCGCTGGCCGCGGCCATCAATGCCAAGTGGGGCAGCTATGCCGCTTTCAAGGAAGCCTTCGTGAAGAGCGCCGTCAGCAACTTTGGTTCGGGCTGGACCTGGCTGGTCAAGAAGGCCGACGGCACGGTCGACATCGTCAACACCGGCGCCGCGGGCACGCCGCTGACGACGGCCGACAAGGCCTTGCTGACCGTCGACGTGTGGGAGCATGCCTACTACATCGACTACCGCAACCTGCGTCAGAAGTTCGTCGAGGCCTTCCTGGGCAACCTCGTGAACTGGCAGTTCGCGGAAGCCAACTTCGCCTGAGCGGATCGCGCAGCGAGAAGAGCCGGCCGCGTGCCGGCTTTGTTGATTTCGGCGGGTTTTACTGCTTAATCCAGTTGTGCTGTGTTGTGTAGCGAGTATTGATACATCGCGCAGTGCAACTGGCGAGTCTGGGCGTGGCGAAGCTCTCGGGGCGGCAACCCGCGCAGTTGCTCATTTCGGTCATCTGCGCGTACCTCACTGACATCTATGACGCAAAGACCCGGCTGTCCCAGTTGGTGGACAAGGCTGCCGCGGGTGAAGACGTCGTGGTCTGTCGAAACGGCAATCGGGGGTGCGGCTGCTGTCTACAACTTGATGTCTTGGACGAGTTGCAGGGCGCGGTGCTGGGTTGGGCTGGGCTGGGTGAGGAGCTCGAAGCTCGGGGCATCAGGGCCTGCGCCTGGCGTGCGGCAGGTGTTGCGCACGAGCGT
>NZ_JAFAGT010000065.1 GCF_019237615.1 Roseateles sp.
CTCGGCTTCAGAGGGGGCGCAAAGTAACGTCCTGCCGGGTCAGCCCGGCGCCGCGTGCGGCGACCTCAGCTCGTCATCGCGACGGCGCCGGGGTGGGGGAATTTGGGGTGGCCATCAGTGGGGGAGTTTGGGTGGCCGCCGGGGCGCTTTCGCGCGCAACCGCACCCAGCTCTATCGATGCTCAAGGTCCTGGCAGGGGTGCTCCCTGTCAAGTTGGTGCCGACGCGCTTCGCAGCGAACCTGCTTTTGGGACGGCATGCGACGCCAACACTTCGCGCCGCCTTGGACTCGGCGTTCGCTGGCGTGTCAGCCACAGCGCTTCAAGCGCGGCTGAAGGCTGTTCTATCCGTCGATGTCTCGGCAGACTTGGCGCGGGTTACCTGACAGGCCGGCTCAGTATCCCTGGAACAGAAAGTCCAGTGCTCCCATAACTCGGTGCTGCTCCCTAGCGAGCGAGGTCACGCGCTCTTTGAGAAAGCGACGTGGAACGGCCGCCATCTTTGGGGTTTCGAGTAGACAGCTCAGGCCTTCGATTTCGAAGACTGGGCATAGTTGGGCCGGTAGCTTCTCCACGACAAAACGGTCCAAGCGCCGCAGGGGAATGACAACACTGGTTTCGAGTCCATCGAGCAGGTTGATCTGGACGTCGACCAAGAATGGAGTCGAAGCGGCATGTGGCCCAGCATTGCGGAAGACGTCGAATCGCGCCACTTAAAACGCCCTCCATGCGTCCAGTGGAAGTCCTTCGGCCTCGACGGTGGCGTTGTAGGCACCGACAAACTCTGCGTGTTCGGCACGCCAACGTCGTTCTTGTTCTTGACGCACCACCTCACGCAGGTGAGCGTCACAGAGCGATGACACATTCAGGTTTAGGGCCTTGGCGGCGGCCAGCGTGTCGACACTTAGCGTCAGGTTGACGGCGCGCTTTGCCGAACGGTCAAGCGATGAAGAAGCAGGCATGACGATTCCCGATTGATGCGCACAACATGATGCGCATATATTATGCGCATGGCCCACAGCTCAGGCAAGAGTGCTGTCCAGTCACCATCGATGGGAATGGCGTGTGCCAGCGGCGCTTGCACCTTAGCGCCATGGCGAACGCGCGAATTGGGGCCGCAGTCCGTCCAGCGACAGCCTTCAGGCAGGCAACCTGGCAAGTCCGAGCGACAGCTCAGGGTCGATAGCCGACAGCTCACCGCCTTGCGGTGCAAATCCGCACAGGAGTCTCAAGCGGTTCTAAGGCAGGCCGTGAGCCGCAGCTGACGCGACTCGTGTCACGCCCCCGGCCTGCTTAGCCGACTGCCGGTGCCAGCAGGCGGATGACCCCGGCATCCGCATCCATCTCCGCCATCGCGCCGACCGGCACAGTCAGCTTGCGCTTGATGTGGCCGATGGCGGCGCCGCGATAGACGGGCACGTTGAGCGGCAGGAAGTAGTCGTCGAACACTTCGTCCAGCGTCAGCGCGCCGTAGCCCTCGCCGGGCTCGCACTTGGTGAAGCGGCCCAGCACCACGCCGGCCAACTGGCTCAGCGCGCCGGTCAGGCGCAGCGTCGAGAGGCAGCGGTCGATGCGGTAGATGTACTCGTTGATGTCCTCGAGGAAGAGGATGGCGCCGCGGCAGTCGGGGAAGTAGGGCGTGCCGGCAAGCGAGGCCAGCACCGTCAGGTTGCCGCCGACGAGTCTGCCCTGAGCCTTGCCGGCGCGCATCGTGGAGATGCGTTCCTCGCGCACGACGAGGTCGTCGGCCGGACGCACGACGGGGTTGCGCAGCACGGCGGCCTCGGCGTTCATGACGATTGCCTTGAAGCTTTGCACCGAGTAGTCGTTCCACTCCGACACGGCCACCGGGCTGTGGAAGGCGACGAGGCCGGTCTGGCGGTGCAGGGCGTTGACCAGGCAGGTCAGGTCGCTGAAGCCACCGAAGAACTTGGGGCGGCGGCGGATCAGTTCGTAGTCGAGCTTGTCGACGATGCGGTTGCAGCCCGAGCCGCCGGTCATCGCGATGATGCCGGCCACCGAGTCGTCGGCGAACATCGCGTTCACGTCTGCGGCGCGCTGGGCGTCGGTGCCGGCGAAGGGCCCGCGTCGTGCGGCGACGTTGGGGCCGGGCTTGACCTTGAAACCTAGCGCCTGCAGCGACTCGGTGGCGATCTTCAGCGGCTCGCGCTCGAAGGTCGCGTTGGCCGGGCTGACCAGGCCCAGCGTGTCGCCCGGGCGCAGGCGTGGCGCCAGCAGCGCGCCGCCGCCGGCGGCCGCCGGTGCGGGGCGGGCGGCAGCCAGCAGGCCGGCGGCGCTGCCGAGTTGCAGAAGGTGGCGGCGGGAGGTCGTCATGGGCAGTCCTGCAGTGAAGCGGCCATTCTCTCCAGGCACCGCGCGGGCGGTGCGGCCGATGTATTCCAATCCATGCATGAACGACAACCTGCCTGCGCTGCCGACCCTCGCGCCCGGTCGCTACCGTCACTACAAGGGCGGCGAGTACGAAGTGCTTGCCGTCGCCCGCCACAGCGAGACCCTGGAGGCCATGGTCGTCTACCGGCCGCTCTACAACGACAGCGGCTGGTGGGTCAGGCCATTCGACATGTTCACCGGCACGTTGGAGGTCGACGGTGTCGTGCGGCCGCGCTTCGAGCGCATCGGCTGACACGGCGGGCGCCTCCCAGGACGGGAGGCCAGGGCCGGCCGGCACAAAGTCACGAGCACCCGCGGGTGCTCTGGCCATCATCGGCTTTTCATCAGGATTTCGAAGGGTCCGCGTTCCTACGATGGCTGGCATTGCCGCCGCCGTAGCCCCATGGGCCGGCTGGTGCCGGAACCCAGCCCAGGACCCGTTTCATGAAGTGGTTTTATGACTTGAAGATCGCCACCAAGCTGGTGGTTTCGTTCATCGCCGTGCTGCTGCTGACCGCCGGTCTGGGCACGTTCTCCGTCATCGAACTGGCGCGCGTGAACCAGACCGCCACGGACCTGGCCACGAACTGGCTGCCGACCATCAAGGCCACCGGCGACATCCGCTTCGACCTGGCCCGCATCCGCTCCTACTCGTTGCAGCATGTGCTGGCCGGCGACTTGCAGATGAAGAAGGGTTACGAGGACACGATGGCCGGCCTGCTCGCCAAGCTCGCCGCGGACCGCAAGACTTACGAGGCCACGCCGTCGCTGCCCGAAGAGAAGAAGGCTTACGCCGAGTTCTCCACGCTGGTCGACATCTACCTGGGCGAGCACGCGCGCGTGCTGGCGCTTTCCAACGCGTTCAAGAACGACGAGGCCATGGCGCTGCTGCGCGGTCCAGCGCGAGAAAACTACAACGCGATGGAGGCGCGCATCCAGCAGATCGTGAAGGTCAACGAGGCCGGAGCCGACGAGGCAAACCGCCTGGGCGACGTGCTCTACGACCGTGCGCGCGGCTGGATCGTTGCGCTGATCGTCGCCTGCATCGGTCTGGGCATGGTGCTGGCGCTGGGCGTGGCTCGCCTGATCTCGCGCTCGCTGCAGGAGGCCGTCGAGGTCGCCCGCAGCGTCGCCTCCGGCGACCTCACGCGCCGCATCGTCGCGAACAGCCGCGACGAGACCGGCCAGCTCATGCAGGCGCTGCAGGACATGACGGGCAGCCTGACGCGGCTGATCGAGCGCGTGCGCACCAGCTCCGACTCCATTGCCACCGGCTCCTCGCAGATCGCCAGCGGCAATGCCGACTTGTCGCAGCGCACCGAGGAGCAGGCCTCCAATCTGCAGCAGACCGCCGCGTCCATGGAGCAACTGACCGTCACCGTGCAACAGAACGCCGATACGGCGCGCCAGGCCACGCAGCTGTCCGCCACCGCCTCGACCGTGGCGTCGCAGGGCGGCGAGGTGGTCGGCCAGGTCGTCGAGATGATGGGCCGCGTGTCGGACAGCTCGAAGAAGATCGCCGACATCATCGGCGTCATCGACGGCATCGCCTTCCAGACCAACATCCTGGCGCTGAACGCCGCCGTGGAGGCGGCACGCGCCGGCGAGCAGGGCCGCGGCTTCGCGGTAGTGGCCGCCGAGGTGCGCGCACTGGCCAGCCGCTCGGCCGACGCGGCCAAGGAGATCAAGGTGCTGATCGGCCAGAGCGTCGCGACGGTGGAGCAGGGCAGCGGCCTGGTGGACGCCGCTGGTCGCACGATGTCGGAGATCCTGGCCCAGGTGCGTCGCGTCAGCGACCTGATGGGCGAGATCGGCGCGGCCAGCAACGAGCAGTCCCAGGGTATAGGCCAGGTTGGCGACGCCATCATGCAGCTCGACCAGGTCACGCAGCAGAACGCTGCCCTCGTCGAGGAAAGCGCGGCCGCTGCGGACAGCCTGAACCAGCAGGCCCGGCTGCTGACCGAGGCGGTGTCGGTGTTCCGCGTCGATACGGCGCGGGCCGCGGCCTGAGCGCCGGGGAAGGCCCCGCCCTGAGCCGGGGGGGATGCCGGCGTCGCGTTGGACTAGAGTTGGTGGCAGGCGTCCGTCTTGCGGGCGCAGATGGCATTCGCGACTCGGGACGACGACGCGCCATGGGCCTGGACCTGACGCCGGACGGCCTACCCACCTGGCAGGATGCACCGCTGTTCCTGCCCCCCAAGGAAAGCGCGGTGCTGGCGCTGATGATCCGGGCCCAGCCCTTGGCAGTCAGCAAGGCCGACATCGTCCAGTACGCCTGGGGCGGTTCGGCCGTGTCCGACGACAGCCTGGCGCGTTGCATCAGCCAGCTGCGCCGCGCGCTGCCCGACGTGAAGATCGAGTCCGTCTACGGCTTCGGCTACCGCATCGTGCAGCCCGAGCCCGCCGTCGCCGTGCACAGCCGCCTGCAGGCCGTCGTCAAGGCGTCGCCGGACGTCGTCGAGGCCTATCTGCATGCCTGGGAGCTGGCCCAGCACGGCACGCCGCGGACGATGGGACGCGCGCTGACCGTGCTGCGCGCCATCTCGACCGCCTACCCCGAGTACGTGCCGGCCCGTGTGTCGCTGGCGGCCATCATCGGCACGGCGGTGGGCTGGGGCATGGGTGCGGAGCTGGGCGTGACGGTGGCCGAGGCCCGGGCCGAACTGGACGCCGCGGAACGCCACGATGCCGGCGCCAGCGGCCTGCGCACCGCGCGGGCCTGGCTGGCCGACATGGACTGGCGCTTCGGCGACGCCGAGCAGCTTTTCCGCGCGGCCTACCGCGAGCAGCCCGACGACGCCGAGCTGCTGCCGCTGTTCGGCTGGCATTTGCTGGCCACGGGCCGCAGCGGCGAGGCGGTGGAGGTGCTGCGCCGCGCGGTGGCGCTGCGCCCGTTCGCCGTCTACCCGCGCGTGATGCTGTCGCGCGCGCTGGGCTATGCCGGCCAGGTCGAGGCGGCGCTGCGCGAGGCATCGCGCGCCGAGCTGGACCATCCGGACAGCGCCATCGCCATCGGCCAGCGCCTGCTGCTTCGCGCCGGCCATCGGCCCGACCCGGAGCTGGCCGGACTTTCGCTGCAGCTGCTGGCGCGCGCCGACGCGCCGTCCTACGTGCGCGCCACCCAGCCCTATGTGCTGGCGCGTTGCGGCGAGGCCGAGCTGGCGCTGGCCCTGATAGACGCGGCGCTGGGCGGCGAGCAGGCCGGCGCCGCCAGCCATGTGCTGTTCGCGCCGGCGCTGGCAGTGCTGGGCCAGCTGGACCGCGCGGCGGGCCTGGTCGAGGCGGCGTTCGAGACGCGCTGCGGGCTGCTGCCGCTGCTGCTGAATGCGCCGCTGCAAGTACT
Organism: Roseateles sp.; assembly: GCF_019237615.1. Classification (GTDB taxonomy): domain Bacteria; phylum Pseudomonadota; class Gammaproteobacteria; order Burkholderiales; family Burkholderiaceae_C; genus Pelomonas. The sequence continues at coordinate 5,733 of NZ_JAFAGT010000065.1, forward strand.
GGCGGACCACCCCGGCGTGCAGCGGCTGCAGGCGCTGTTCAAGTGGCGCGCCGCGCCGGGCCGGCCCTGAACACATGCGCGCCGGCCGATCGGGGCGGGCCGGCAAACTGCGCCACTGCGATGGCAGCCTCGTGCGGGCTGCCATCACTCAGGCGCCTCCATGTTCGACCACGTCAAATTCGGCGTCAGCGACTACGCCGCCAGCAAGGCTTTCCTCCTCCTGGCGCTCGAGCCGCTGGGCGTCGTGCTGGTCGGGGAAGGCGCGCCGTCATGCGGCGCCGAGCTGTGCCATCCCGACGGCAAGGTGTCGCTGTGCATCTTCCAGACCCTGGAGAGGCCGGCGCATCTCCACATCGCCTTCGCGGCCGAGAGCCGCCGGCATGTCGACGCCTTCCATCGCGCGGCGCTGGCGGCGGGCGCCCAGGACAACGACGCACCGGGCCTGCGCCCGAGGTAGCACGCCAACTACGACGCCGCCTTCGTCATCGGGCCGGACGGGCACAACCTCGAAGCGGTGTGCCACGCGCCCGAGGCCTGATCCACGGTCACAGCACCCGCGGCAGATCGCGCCGCACCGCCACGCGGTCGCCGAAGTCGAAGTGCCACCATTCGGTGGCGATGCCCTGAAAGCCCGCTTCGCGCATGGCCGCGCGCAGCCAGCCGCGCTCGACCAGGTGCTCGGGCCCGAGCACGCCCAGCGCCAGGTGCTCGACCTCGTGGTCGGGGTGGGAGGCCAGCGTCATCTCGTCGAAGCCGCTGCCCATGTCGACCTCGCGGCCCGCCGGGTCGAGCAGCGTCAGGTCCACGGCCATGCCGTAGCTGTGGATGGAGCCGCGCTCAGGGGGAGCGAGGTACATGGTCAGCGGCGTGCCCTGCAATTCGTCCCACAGGCGCTGCTGCACGCGCTGGGGGCGCAACGCGTCCAGCACCATCAGCCGGTAGCCAGGGCGGTGCTCGTGCAGCCAGGCAGCGGCCTTCTCCAGTGCGCCGGCGGCCTCGCGGCGCAGCCAGTGGCAATCGATGCCGTCGTAGACGGCGTGACCGACGAAGTTGTCGGCGCTCGCGTAGCGCAGGTCCACGGCGATACCGTGCTGCAGCGTGGCCAGGCGCCGGAAGTCCGGATGGCTGGCAATGTCTTCGATGTTCAGGGTGTTCAAGGCAAGGGTCGCGGCAATCGGGCCAGATGCTCGTGGGCGGCGGCAGTGATGAATTTGACGAGGCGGCGCGCGGCCTGGCCCAGCGGTGCGCTGGCGGCGCTGAGCAGATAGAGCTGCACGGGCACGGCCGGTGACAGGGAGCGCACGCGAACCCGGGTGGGGTCCGCGCTGGCGGCAGTGAAGGGGTCCACCATGGTCATGCCGACGCCGGCCTCGACGAGGGCGCGAGCGAGCTGGTAGGTCTGCACGCTGATGCGGCTGGCCAGCGGCTGGCCCAGTGCCTCGCCGGCGTGGTGGAGCAGGCCGGCCAGCGGATCGTCGCTCTGCAGGCCGACGATCTCTGTGCGGATGTCGGCCAGGCCCAGCGGGCCTTCGCCCTTGGCCTCGGGGCTGTTCAGCGGGCACAGCGCCACCATGGTGCCGCTGGCGATGGCCTCGGCCTTGATGCCGGGGTGGCGCGGGTCCTGCAGCGACAGCGCCAGGTCGGCTTCGCCAAGCAGCAGCGCGGAGACGATCTCGCGCGTATGGTGCGTGGCCAGCGTGCAGTTGGCGTTGGGGTAGGCCTTGCACCAGGGCGTCATCGCGGCCGGCACGATGGCCATCGCGAGTGCCGGCGTGGCCACCAGCCGCACCTGCTCGCTTTCGCCGCTCTTCAGGTTGGCTGCCAGCCGGCGGATGCCGACGAGGTCGCGGTTGAGCTTGTCGATCTCGACGAACAGGCGCTGGGCCTCGGGCGTGGGGTAGAGCTTGCCGCGCACGCGGTCGAAGAGCGCCATGCCCAGCTGCAGTTCGCAGTGCTGCAGCACCTTGGTCACGGCGGGCTGCGAGATGTGCAGCAACTGGGCCGCACCGCTGATGGTGCCGGCCTGCATGATGGCGTGGAAGACCTCGATATGGCGCAGCCTCATTTCCGGTAGACGCCTTCGAAGTCCACCGAGCCGTTGGGGGCCATCTTGAAGCCGACGACGTCCTTGCGGATGGGGATGTAGACCGTGGAATGCGCCATCGTGATCCAGGGGCGCTCGTGCTTGAAGATCTCCTGCGCCTTCTCGTAGAGGGCGTTGCGCTTGGCTTGGTCGGGCGTCGCGCGGGCCTCGTCGATGAGCTTCTCGAACTGGGCGTTGCAGAACTTGATGCCGTTCTTGTTCGCGGCGCAGCTCAGGTTGGGCGTCAGGAACTCGTCGGCGTCACCGGTCTCGCCGCTCCAGCCGCTCATGTAGACGTTGTGCTCGCCGTTGTTGGCGCGCTTGAGGTACTCGCCCCACTCGTAGGTCTTGATGCTGGCCTTGACGCCGATCTTGGCCCAGTCCTGCTGGATGAGCTGGGCCATCAGCTGGCCGTTGGGGTTGGTGGGGCGCTGCACGGGCAGGGCCCACAGGTCGATCTCGAAGCCGTTCGGATAGCCGGCCTTGGCCAGCAAGGCCTTGGCCCTGACGGGGTCGAACTCGTTCTTCAGCTTCTTGTTGTATCCCGGCACGGCTGGCGGGAAGGCGCTGACGGCCTGCATCGCATCGCCGCGCGCGAACAGCGCCTTGAAGATGGCGTTGCGGTCGATGGCGATGTCCAGCGCCTCGCGCACCTCGCGCTTGTCGGTGGGCGGCTTCTTCAGGTTGAAGCTCAGGTAGGAGATGTTCAGCGCCTGGATCTTCTCGATGTTGACCTTGTCGTTGCGGGCCAGCGAGGTCACGTCCACGTCGCGCAGCGGCGACGTCACATGGCACTCGCCGGCGGCGATCTTCTGCACGCGCACGTTGGGCTCGCGGCTGATGCTGAAGATCAGCATCGCTGTGCGCTGCTTGCCGCCCCAGTAGTCGGGGTTGGCCTCCATGCGCAGCACGTCGTCCTTGGCATAGCTCTTGAAGCGGTAGGGGCCCGTGCCGACCGGCAGCACATTGATCTGGGAGGCCTTGCCGGCCTTCAGCAACTGGGTCGCGTACTCGGCGGACTGGATGCTCGCCCAGGCGAAGGCGAAGTTCGCGACGAAGGTCACGTTGGGCTGGCGGAGCCGGAAACGAATTGTTCGGTCGTCGATCTTGTCTATGCCCTCGATCAGCTTGGCCAGGCCGAGGTTCTGCGGATAGACGAAGTTGACCGGGAAGGCCTTGTTGAAGGGGAGGTTGGGGTCGATGAAGCGGCCGAAGGTGAACAGCACGTCATCGGCATTGAAGTCCCGCGTCGGCTTGAACCAGGGCGTGCTTTGGAACTTCACGCCCTCGCGCAGCTTGAAGGTGAAGCTCTTGGCGTCGGGGGAGATCTCCCAGCTCGTGGCCAGCTTGGGCGCCAGCTCGGTCGAGGGCCGGTTGAAGCCCAGCAGCCCGTTGAACAGCTGGTTGCTGACGGCATTGGTGCTGGCACTGTCCCACATGCCGGGATCGAAGCCCTCGGGGCTGGCGTCGGCGCAGTAGATCAGCGGCTTGCTCTGGGCCTGGGCCGCTGGCGCAGCAGCCCAGGCCAGTAGGCTCAGCAGGGCGATGGAGAAGGACTTCATCACGGGCGATTTCATAGCGGGAACGGGCAGGGATTGTTTGTAGTCGGGCCGGTGACGACAAGGGGGCGGGCGGCCAGAAGGCATAACCAAAACTCATACATTGTGACCCCCCTAGTTCGTAACGTTTAGCGACGGTCATTTCAAGCGCCCGCGCCAGAATCACCTCGGCCGCCAGGCTCTCCCGTAGTACCGAACTGCAGCAACGCCCGCTGCGAGGATCCCTTTGTCATGATCGACCCGAAACGCCGCAAATTTCTCCAGTATTCCGCTGCTCTCAGCGGCTCCTTGCCGCTGGTCGGCTGTGGAGGTGGCGCGGCGGCTGTGGCCGAACTGCCCACAGCTCAGCCCGACGGCTCGATCATGCTGCCCACCACGCCTCCACCCCCGGCGCCGACACCCTCACCCGCCCCGCCGCCAGCAAGCGTGCCGGCGACGACCTTCGGCCTGTTCACCGGCGCGATGCAGTTCAGCCTGGTCAGCGCAAGAGCCCAGGTCAAGGCGCCCTTTTGCCTGGGTTTCGCATTCAAGCGTGGCGACATCCCGGCCGGCAGCGCCGTGGGCGCCAGCCTGGCCAGCCTTCAGGTCACGCCCCGCACGACCTGGCCGGACGGTTCGCTGAAGTTCGCCCAGATCGCCGGCATTGCGGACCTGGCGGCCAACACCTTGACGACGGTGAGGCTGAGCCGCATCGCCGCCGGGAACGCAGCGGCGGCGCCCCTGGGCCTGGCCGACCTGAAGAAGACCGGGATCACGGCCGAGGTGGGCGCGGGGGAACTCGGCAAGGCAAGCTTCGGCAACGCCGAATGGGACGCTCCCTTCCAGACCTGGGCCAGCGGCCCGCAGATGTCGTCGTGGGTGTACCGCAAGCCGGTGGGCAGCGACCCCCACCTGGTGGCCTGGCTGGAGGTGCGACTGTTCGCCACCGGCGCCGTGGAGGTGCTGCCCTGGGTGGAGAACGGCTACCTGATGGTGGCTGCCCCGACGAACAAGGCGGGCGCGTACAGCTTCAAGCTGGGCGGCAGTGAGCGCTTCTCGGGCACCATCGACCTGCCCCACCACTGCCGCACGCCGTTGATCAACGGTGCGGCGCTGTCGTACTGGCTGGGCGATGACCCCGGTGTGACGCCGCGCCTCGACATCGCCTACCTGCAGGCCACCGAGCAGGTGCCGACCTACAGCGCCCGCGTCGATCCGGCGGGGGCCGTGGCCAAGAAGCTGGTCCAGGCCTTTTCGCCACTGGACAAGGCCAACTTCAGCTATTCCAACGACAGCATGACCAGCTCCGGCTACCAGGAGCCCATCGGCCTGCTGCCCGAGCATGATGCGCTGTACCTGACCTGCGACAGCCCCACCACCTACGGTGCCGTCGTTCGCAACGGCTTCGCGGCGGGCCGCTACGGCATCCATTACCGCGACGAGAAGACGCAGCGCCCGCTGCGCTTCTCGCAATACCCCAACCTGTGTCTGGCCGACGGCAGCCCGGTGCGCGACATCGGCGGCTCGACCCGCAGCCAGTACACCCCCAAGCCGTCCGGCACGATTGCGCCGATCTGGGACGCCGCCCATGCGCCGTCGGTGGGCTACATGGCCTACCTGCTGACCGGCCGCTGGTACTTCATGGAGCAGGTGCAGTTCGCGGCCACGCTGGACTACCTGGGCAAGGGCGACAACAACGTGCTGCGCGTCGGCTCGCTGGGCCTGGTGCGGCCCTGCTTCGGTGCCTGGCAGACGCGAGCGTGCGCCTGGCAATGGCGCACGCTCGCGCAGGCGCTGGCCGTCACGCCCGACAGCGACACGACGCTGCGCACCGAGTTCATCGACTGCGTGCACAACAACATCAACGACCTGCACGGCACCTACGTCGCCCAGCCCAACAACCCCTTCGGCTGGATTCAGCCCGGCGAGGGCTACACCAACAACATGCAGTTCGGCGCGCCCTGGCAGCAGGACTTCGTCACCGCCGCCTTCGGCTACTCGCTGTCCCTGGGGCTGCCGGTGTCGGCGGCCGCGGCCGGCAAGCTGGAGGCCTTCTTCCACTGGAAGGCGCGCAGCGCCGTCATGCGACTGGGCACGGCCGACGGCTTCTGGTACGTCAACGGCGCGCCGTACACAATGAGCATCACCAACGCTGGCGTGCCCGATTTCGCCGGCGGCAAGGGCCCCTGGCTGGCCGACGATGCCGCCGTGTATGCCGCCACCTACGCCAGCCAGCCCAGCTGGTTCGGCACCACCGAGGGCAAGCTCGCCGCCGAGATCCTGCCGGGCGATCGCGCCCAGTGGGGCAACCTGATGACGGCCATGGCCTATGCCGTGCGGCATGGCGTCAAGGGTGCAGGCAGTGCCTACCAGCGCGTGACCAGTGCCAGCAACTACGGGGCCTTGCGCGACGCCTACAACCTGGCACCGGTGTGGTCCGTCGCGCCGGCGCGCGTGCTGCCCGCCTGGCTGGCGAGCAAGCCGCTGAACACCTGGTTCGAGATCCCCGGCACGGCGGGCGCCGGCGGGGCGGCGGTGGATGCCTACAGCGGCATGGCCATCGAGGAGCGCACCAGCGAGATCCTCATCGCCGCGGCCGGCGGCCACAACGACTCCTCCGACAACCGCGTTGTCTCCATCAACCTGTCGTCCGACGCGCCAGCGTGGATACAGAGGATGGCGCCGAGCACGATGGTGGCCACCAACGTGGCCTACTACGCCGACGGCAAGCCCGCGTCGCGCCACCTCTACAGCTCGCTGCACTTCGTGCCACAGCTGAACCGCCTGATTCTGTTCGGGCTGCGCGGGGCCTGGGGCGCCGCATACAACTTCGGCAAGGTCGACGCGTTCAGTCTCGACACCAACACCTGGGATCCCGCCGGTACCTTCGCCGACATGCCTGCCGGCTACTACGGCGCGGCGCAGATCCGCGCGACGGGGGAGGTCATCAGCAACGGCCTGAAGAAATGGTCGCCCGTGGATCGCCAGTGGAGCGACCTCGTCACCGTCCCGCTGGGCGACGCGGTGCGCTGGCCCATGGCCGTGGACGCGCGCCGCGGTCAGCTGTTCTGCCTGCAATGGGGCGACGGCCAGGGCTACGATCCGCAGCGCATGGTGGCCAGCCGAGTGCCGTTGGGCGGCAAGCAGCAGATCGCGGTCAGCTTCAATGCCAGCAGTGCGCTGACCGAGTGGGAGGCCGAGAAGCCGATGTACGCGGGGATGGACTACGACGTCGACAACGACCGCTTCCTGTTCTATGCCGGCCGGGGCAGCGCGGCCGGGCGGGTCTATGTGATCACGCCCAACGACGGCAATGTCTGGGACATGAGCATGCTGGACACCGACGCGGGGAGCGTGAAGATGGTGGCCACGGTCGATGCCGGCCTGCAGAACCGGCTGCGCTACGTGCCCGCGCTGCGCGGCTTCGTGCTGCTGGCCCGCTCCAGCAGCAACCTGTACTTCCTTCGAACGGCCTGAATCAGAATCGGTCCCATGTGGACCGATTTCCCATCGCACACGTGGCGGCGCGACGGCGTCATGCTGTTTGCCCGTCAGGGCGGCCCGGCACAGACCGGCAGGCCGCCGCTGCTGTTGCTGCACGGTCATCCGCAGACCATGGCCATGTGGCACCGCGTCGCGCCGGCGCTGGCCAGGACGCACCGCGTCGTGCTGCTGGACCTGCGCGGCTATGGCGACAGCGACCGCCCGCCCCCCGGCGAAGGCAGCGCCGCCTATGCCAAGCGCGAGATGGCGCTGGACGCCGTCGCGTTGATGCGGTCGCTGGGCCATGAACGCTTCGCCGTGCTGGCCCACGACCGCGGCGCGCGCGTCGCGCACCGGCTGGCGCTGGACCATCCGCAGGTCGTCACGCGGCTGATGCTGCTGGACATCGCGCCGACGCTTGCCATGTACGAGGGCACGACGGAGGCCTTCGCGCGTGCCTATTGGCATTGGTTCTTCCTGATCCAGCCCGCGCCGCGGCCCGAGCGGCTCATCGAGGCCGACCCGGTCGCCTATCTACGCGAAGGCATGGGCCAGCGGGGCGACTTCTTCGACGGGCGGGCCTGGGCCGAGTACGAGCGCTGCTTCAGCCGCCCCGGCACGGCAGCCGCAGTCTGCGCGGACTACCGCGCCGGCGCCGGCATCGACCTCGAGCATGACCGCGCCGACCGTGCAGCGGGCCGGCGTGTCACGCAGCCGCTGCATGTGCTGTGGGGCGCGCAGGGCGTCGTGGGCCGCTGCTTCGAGCCGCTGAAGCTCTGGCGGGACGTGGCCGACCATGTGAGCGGCCGAGCGGTGGACAGCGGCCACTACATCGCCGAGGAGGCGCCCGGGGTGGTGCTCGCCGAGGCGACCGAATTTTTCAAGGATTGAGCATGCAGAAGATTGCCGTGATCGCCGGCGACGGCATTGGCCAGGAAGTCATGCCCGAGGGCCTGCGAGTTCTGCGTACGGTGGCCGAGCGCTTCGGCCTGGCTTTGCGCTTCGACGAGTTCGACTTCGCGCATTGCCGCTACTACGAACAGCATGGCCGGATGCTGCCGGACGACTGGAAGGAGCAGATCGGCGGCCACGACGCGATCTTCTTCGGCGCGGTCGGCTGGCCAGCCACGGTGCCGGACCATGTCAGCCTGTGGGGCTCGCTGTTGAGGTTCCGCCGCGAGTTCGACCAGTACGTGAACCTGCGTCCGGCGCGCCTGCTGCCCGGCGTGCGCTCGCCGCTGGTGGGGCGCAGGCCTGGCGACATCGACATGTGGATCGTCCGCGAGAACACCGAGGGCGAATACTCCAGCGTGGGCGGCCGCATGTACGCCGGCACCGAGCGCGAGATTGTCATCCAGGAGACGGTGATGAGCCGCGTCGGCGTGGACCGCGTGCTGCGCTTTGCCTTCGAGCTGGCCGCGTCGAGGCCGCGCGCCAAGCTGACGTCGGCCACCAAGAGCAACGGCATCGCCATCACCATGCCCTATTGGGATGAGCGCGTCGAGGCCATGGCCGCGCAGTTCCCCGGCGTTGCGGTCGACAAGTTCCACATCGACATCCTCTGCGCCCATTTCGTGCAGCGGCCGCATCACTTCGACGTGGTCGTCGCCAGCAACCTGTTCGGCGACATCCTGTCCGACCTCGGCCCCGCCTGCACCGGCACCATTGCCATCGCGCCCTCGGCCAACCTGAATCCGACGCGCGCATGGCCCAGCCTGTTCGAGCCCGTGCACGGCTCGGCGCCGGACATTGCGGGCAAGGGCATCGCCAATCCCATCGGCCAGATCTGGGCCGGCGCGATGATGCTGGACTTCCTGGGCCACCGCGAAGCGCATGACGCCGTCATGGCGGCCATCGAGGCCGTGCTGGCAGACCCGGCCGCGCCCAGGACGCCTGACCTGGGCGGCGGTTCGTCATGCGCCCAGCTGGGCCAGGCCATTGCCGAGGCTGCGAAAATGGCGGGATCATGAAGCCCATCGCCTACACCCGCGCCCGAGACCTGCCTGCGATCCTGCAGCAACGCATTGCCGTGCTCGACGGCGCGATGGGCACCATGATCCAGCGCTACAAGCTGGGCGAGGCCGACTACCGCGGCGAGCGCTTCAAGGACCATGGCAAGGACCTGAAGGGTAACAACGAGCTGTTGCTGTTCACGCGGCCCGACGTCATCCGCGAGATCCACGAGCAGTACCTGGCCGCCGGCGCGGACCTCATCGAGACCAACACCTTCGGCGCCACCTCGGTCGCGCAGGAGGACTACGACCTGCCCGAGCTGGCCTACGAGATGAACCTCGTCGCCGCGCAGATCGCCCGCGCCGCCTGCGACAAGTACTCGACGCCCGACAAGCCCCGCTATGTCGCCGGTGCCCTCGGCCCGACGCCGCGCACCGCGTCCATCAGCCCGGACGTCAACGACCCCGGCGCCCGCAACATCGACTTCGACACGCTGCGCGCTGCCTACTACGAGCAGGCCAAGGGATTGCTGGACGGCGGCGCTGACGTCTTCCTCGTCGAGACCATCTTCGACACGCTCAACGCCAAGGCCGCCATCTTTGCGCTGGACGAGCTGATGGAAGATACCGGCGAGCGCCTGCCCGTCATCATCTCGGGCACGGTGACCGACGCGTCCGGCCGCATCCTGTCCGGCCAGACGGTCACGGCCTTCTGGCACTCGGTGCGCCACGCCCGCCCCATCGCCATCGGCCTGAACTGCGCGCTGGGCGCGACGCTGATGCGGCCCTACATCGAGGAGCTGTCCAAGGTGGCGGGCGAGGTGGCGGTGAGCTGCTATCCCAACGCCGGCCTGCCCAACCCGATGAGCGACACCGGCTTCGACGAAACGCCGGATGTGACGGCCCGCCTGGTCGGTGAGTTCGCGCGAGCCGGCTTCCTCAACATCGCTGGGGGCTGCTGCGGCACCACGCCCGACCATATCGCGGCGATCGCCAAGGCCGTGTCGGCCTACAGGCCGCGGGTCAGCGGCGAGAAGTTCTTCAGCCAGATGCTGGACGCCGCCTAGCGGCAACCGTGCCATTAGCATGCGGCCCAGACCCAATCTCGGGGAGGTCGCATGGATTGGCACGCAGTGGTGGCGGACGGTGTCCGCGAGCATGGGCTGAGCGAGGCGCAGCGGCGCGAGCTGCTCGCGTTGGGCGGCGTGGGCGTCGAGCCGCCGGTGCTGCTTGCGCAACTGCCGCTCATGCTGATCGGCCTGGCCGCCTTGCTGGCCGGACTGGGGCTGGTCTTCGCCGTCGCCGCGAACTGGGACGAACTGTCCCGTGTCGCGCAGTTCGGCCTGTTGCAGGCCGCGGTGGCCTTGGGCGCACTCGGCGTCATCGCCAGGCCGGGGCTGCGCATGCCGCTGGGCCTGTGGTGCCTGCTGGCCATGGGTGGGCTGCTGGCCTTCTTCGGCCAGACCTACCAGACCGGTGCCGATGCCTGGCAGCTGTTCGCGCTGTGGGCGGCACTGGGCCTGCCGCTGGCGCTGGGCGTTCGGGCCGATACGGTCTGGTCGGCCTGGGCGCTGGTGGCCATGACGGCGATCTCGCTGTGGATGACCGCGCACACCCGCCATGCCTGGCGGGCCGAGCCCGACGGCCTGGCCGTGCATCTGATTGGCTGGGTCGTGGCGCTGCTGCTGGTGCTGGCCCTGGGAAGCCGGCCGGGGCACCGCGCTGGCGCCGGGCTCTGGGCGCGGCGCACGGCGGCCTGCCTGGCGGTGCTGCTGGTCACGGCCAGCGCCGTTGCGGCGCTGTTCGGTGGCAGCCCCACGACCTATGTCCCGCTGGCGTTGCTGACCTTGGGCGCGGCGGCCTGGGTCGCCAGCCGGCCGGCTGCCTTTGAGCTGTTCACCCTCAGCGCCGCGGCACTGGGCTTGAACGCGGTGCTGGTGGGCGGGCTGGGCCGTTGGCTGTTCGACGGTCATGGGCGCGGCGACGGCACCGGCCAATGGCTGCTGATCGGCCTGGTCGCCGCGGCCCTGCTGTCCGGCACCGTCAGCGCCGTGCTGCGGCTGGCGCGAGCCGCGGAGCGGCAAGGCGTTGACGCATGAACCGCGCACAGGTCCAGGCCTTGTGGCGGCAGGCCCAGGCCCGCCGGTTGCTGCCGATGGATGCCGTCCCGCCACCCGGCGCCGAGGGGCGACCCTGGCCCGTGGTGTTGCTGACGGCACTGGGAGCCTGGCTGGCGGCCGTGCCGCTGCTGCTGACGGTGGCCTTGGTGCTGGGCCCGTTCTTCCAGCATGGCGGGGCGGGCTGGGCCGGCGTGGCGCTGTTGGTGGTGGCGGTGGCCATGCTGCGCTCATCCGGGCTGCCGCTGTTCGTCGAGCAGTTGGCGGTGCCGTTGCTGCTGACGGGCGGCGCCAGCCTGGGCTTCGCGCTGTTCCAGGACCTGGCCGAACCATGGCCGGCGCTCGTGCTCGCGTCGCTGGCCGGCGCGATCGGCTGGGTGGTGCGCCCCCACTGGCTCAAGGCCTGCCTGGGGGCGGCGGCGGCGTTCTTCACGGCCATGACGCTTTGGTCGGTGGTGTGGACCGGTCGCCACGCGGGCCAGACCGCCATCTACTGGCTGAGCTGGCATTGCTGTGCGGCCCTGTGGCTGGCGGCAGTCCTGCGCGAGCAGGCCGCAGGGCTGCGCTCGCCGTTTCTGGCGCTGGCATCGGGCTGGGGTGCGATGAGCCTGCTCGGGCTGGCACTGTCCTCGGGCATGGCCATGCTGGTGGGCGGTGGCCTGGGGGGCCTCGCGGCGGCGCATGTGGGCTCGGCATGGGCTGGGTGGCCGGGCGGCGTGTCGACGGCGCTGGCCCTGCTGGCGGCCGCCTGGCTGGGGCGGGCCTGGCCGTCACTGCGCCGCCCGGGCCACGTGGGCGTGGCGCTGGTGCTGGCCGGCCTGGCGGGCTTCATGCCGGCGCTGGGCGCCGTGCTGCTGATGACCACGGCCTGCCTGCTGCAGGCGCGCTGGCAACTGGCCGCCACGGCGGCGCTGGCGTTGCTATGGATCGTGGGCAGCTTCTATTACCAGCTGGCCTGGCCGCTGGTCACCAAGGCCCAGGTGCTGGCCGTGGCCGGCGTGCTGCTGGGCCTGCTGGCCTGGCCGTCGTGGCGCCGCGCCGTGGCGATGGCGCCGGCGTCTGCCGCACCCGGCCGCGCGCCGCGCCTTGGCGCCGCGATCAGCCTGGTCGCCGTGCTGGCGGTGATCAACGTCGCCATCGCGCAGAAGGAGGCATTGATCGCCGAGGGTCGGCCGGTCTTCGTGCCGTTGGCGCCGGTGGACCCCCGCTCGCTGATGCAGGGCGACTTCATGCGACTGAACTTCGCGCTGCCGCGCGACGTGGCCCAGCGCGCCGGCGGCCTGCTGGGCGCCGCGCGGCCGCGGGTGGTTGCCCGGTTGGACGATCGCCGCGTCGCCACCGTCCTGCGCCTGCATGACGGCGCGCCGCTGGCGCCCGGCGAACTGCTCATCGAGCTCACGCCCAAGGACGGCCGCTGGACCGTCGTGACCGATGCCTGGTTTTTCAAGGAGGGCGAGGCCGGGCGTTGGTCGAGGGCCAGGTTCGGCGAGTTCCGCGTGAAGCCGGATGGCCAGGCCTTGCTCGTGGGCCTGCGCGGCGAGGCGCTGGACAAGCTCTGACGCCAGGCTGTTGACAAATGAATTCAAACGAATACATTCGTGTTCGTTGGAACTCATGAAGGCGGGTGTCCCATGGCGACACAGACCATCACGATGGAGCCGTTGTCCGCGCGCATCCCGAGCGACATCTACCTGTGGCTGGCGCAGCTGCAGGTCGACGGTGCAACGACGAACAGCGACAAGCTGCGCGTGCTGCTGGGCCAGCTCAAGCGCCAGCATGACGGCGCCTTCGACTACGTGGCCGCCCATGCCTGGGCGCGCGAGCTGACGCACCGGCTGCGCGAAGCGCTGGTGCGCATCGAAGGCAGCGAGGGCCGGCATTCCGAGGTGCTGGGCCAGCTCGTCGAGCAGGTCACGACGCTGATGGCCCTGGTCATCAGCGCCGCGCCGGCCAACGCCGCCGATGCTTCCAGGCTGGAGGACGCGCTGGTGCGCCGGACGGCGCTGCTCAGCGAATCCCTGCTGCGCCAGGCCACCACCGGTGCCGCGCATGCCTTCGATCCCGGGGTGGTGAAACGCCACCTCGGCCCCACCGTCGAGCTGGCCTCGACGCTCTCCGCCGCGAAAGGAGCCTGACATGGCCGAATCCCTGAAGACCCGCGTGGGCCGCGTGATCGCCGGCAGCATGCACGCCCTGCTGGACAAGATCGAGGACCGCAATCCGCAGGCGGTCATGGAGCAGTCCATCCGCGAAGCCGAGGGCGTCATCGACGAGGTGCGCCACGAGCTGGGTGTCGTCAGCGCCAACCGGCATCTGGCCCAGCAGCAGCACGCCAAGCTCAACCGCAGCCATCAAGAGCTGCGCGACCAGGTCTCGCAGGCCCTGGCCCAGCAGCGCGAGGATCTGGCGCGTGCGGCCGTGTCGCGCCAGATCGACATCGAGGCGCAGATTCCCGTACTGGAGACGACGCTGGCCGACCTGGCCCGCCAGGAGCAGGAGCTGCAGGGCTTCACCGCGGCGCTGCTGGCGAAGAAGCGCGAGATGCAGGAGGCGCTGGCAGAGTTCCGCAAGAGCCGCGCGGCCGCCGAGTCGGCCGCCCAGCCGCTGGGGCAGGTGAGCGTGGAGCAGCGCCTGGGCCGCGTCACGGATGCCTTCGACAAGATCTACCAGCGCCAGACCGGCCTGGACGGCACGCAGCGCGCTGGCGGCCTGCAGCAGGCCGCGCAGCTGCGCGAACTGGACGATCTCGTGCGTGACCACAAGATCGCCGAGCGCATGGCCCAGATCAAGGCGGGTCAGGCTTGAGGCGATGAAGCCCCTTCTCCAGGGGGGGCTCCCCGTGACGGGACTGCTCGGGCTCGGCCCGAATGCCGTCCGGACCTTATCGAATCTGCCGTGACACTCACGTCCATCACAACCAGGGAGGGGGATCGATGAATCTCTTCACGTCGCCGGAGACGCTGCCCTTCGGCGTCGCGGTCGCGCTGATCGTCGCCATTGCGTTGCTGGAGGGCATGGGCATGCTGATCGCGCTCAGCCCCAGCAACCTCATCGACAACTGGCTGCCGGAGCATGCGGTCGAGACGGGGCTGGACCGCGTGCTCGGCTGGCTGCACCTGGGCCGCGTGCCGGCGCTGGTGCTGCTGCTGCTGTTCCTGCTGGGCTATGCGCTGTTCGGCTACGCGTTGCAGAAGGTGGCGTTCAACCTGTTTGGTGGCTTCGCACCCGCCTGGGTCGCCGGGCTGCTGGCCGTGCCGCCTGGGCTGGCCACCGTGCGCAGCATCGGCAGCCTGGTCGCGCATATCGTCCCGCGCGACGAGAGCAGCGCCGTCAGCGAGCAATCGCTGGTGGGGCGGGCGGGTGTCGTCAGTGCGGGCGCGGCGCGGCGCGGGCTGGCCGCGCAGGCGCGGGTGCGTGACGCCCATGGCCGCACGCACTATCTGATGGTCGAGCCCGACCTGGACGACGAGGTGTTCGAGGAGGGGGCGCAGATCCTGATCGTGCGCAAGCTGGGGGCGTTCTATCGCTGCATCGCCAACCCGCACCCCCATCTGTTCTGAAAACGAGGGAGTTTGAAAGCATGGACAACGTCATCGAAATCGCCGGTATCGCCGGCATTGCCATGGTCGGGCTGCTGGCCATCGGCTTCGTCTTTGCGCGCCTGTACAAGCGCAGCACCAAGGAGCTGGCCTTCGTGCGCACCGGCCTGGGCGGGCAGAAGGTCATCATGGACGGCGGCGCCATCGTGCTGCCGGTGTTCCACGAGTGCGTGCTCGTCAACATGAACACGCTCAAGCTGGAAGTGCAGCGCCGCGAGCGTGAGAGCCTGATCACCAAGGACCGCATGCGCGTGGACGTGACGGCGGCCTTCTTCGTGCGCGTGAAGCAGACGGCGGAGGCCGTCAGCACCGCGGCGCAGACACTGGGCGCGCGCACGATGAGCCCCAACGAGCTGAAGGCGCTGGTGGAGGACAAGTTCGTCGACAGCCTGCGCGCGACTGCCGCGACCATGACCATCCAGGAGCTGCAGGACAAGCGCCGCGACTTCGTGCAGGCGGTGCAGAACGCCGTCGCCGAGGACCTGGAGAAGAATGGCCTGGAGCTGGAATCCGTGTCGCTGACCAGCCTGGACCAGACCGACAAGCAGTTCTTCAACCCCAACAACGCCTTCGATGCCGAGGGTCTGACGCGACTGACCGAGCAGACCGAGGCGCGGCGCAAGCAGCGCAACGACGTCGAGCAGGACACCGAGGTGCAGGTGCGAACCAAGAACCTGGAGGCCTCGCGGCAGAAGCTGACCATAGAGAAGGATCAGGAGTTCGCGTCGCTGTCGCAGAAGCGGGAGATCGAGACGGCGCGCGCCGAGCAGGCTGCGCAGATCGCCGCGCAGCAGGCCGAGCGCGGCCGTGAGGCCGAGACGGTGAAGATCGAGGCCGAGCGCCAGGTGGGCCAGCGCCGCATCGAGGCCGAGCGCGAGATCAAGGCGGCAGAGATCGAGAAGAACCTCGTCATCCAGACGCGCGAGATCGAGCAGGAGCGCCAGGCCGAGCTCAAGCGCGCCGAGCAGCGCAAGCAGGTCGAGATCGCGCGCCAGGACACGCAGATCGCCATCGCGACCAAGTCGCGTGAGCAGTCGGAGGCCGATGCGGCCGCCAACCTGGCCCGCGCCGAGGCCGTGAAGGCCGAGGAAACCGTCAACACGGCGCGCCAGGTGGCGGTGGCCGAGCGCGACAAGGCGATCCAGCTCATCGAGGCCAGCAAGGACGCGGAGCAGAATGCCATTGCGGTGAAGGTGTCGGCGTCCGCCGAGAAGGAGGCCGCCATCGATCGCGCCGAGGCGCTGACCATCGAGGCCAGGGCCAAGCAGGCCGCCGCGATCGCCGAGGCCGAGGGCCGCCGTGCAATCAACGAGGCGCTGAACATGCTGTCCGCCGCGCAGATCGACCTGCAGGTGCGCACGCAGCTGCTGCAGCAGTTGCCCACCATCCTGGCCGAGGCCGTGAAGCCGATGGAGAACATCGACTCCATCCGCATCGTGCAGGTGAACGGCATGCCGGGGCAGGGCGGTGGCGTCGAGGGCGGCGGTGCAGCCGCCGGCACCTTCCCTGAGCAGGTGATGAACTCGGCACTGCAGTACCAGATCGCCAAGCCCATCGTCGACGCCGTCATGCAGGACGCGGGCCTGTCCAACCATGGCATCACCGGCATGGCCCAGAACCTCGCGGCCATGCTCAAGCCAGCTGTGCCGGCGACGCCAGCGGCGTGAGGCTCAGGACGAGCGCGTCGGCGCGCTCGCGGCCGGCCAGGTGCTGCGGCGTGGGCCCTCGCCGTAGTCGGCCGGCGGCTTCATCAGCGCCGGGTCGGGCTCGCCGCGCCTGATCTTCTCCAGCCGGTAGTTCTGCTCGCCCTGGCGCGGGTCGGCATCACGGCTCATGACGGTCAGCATCAGCTCGGGGCTGCGCCAGACCTCGCGCGTGCTGACGATGGGTTTCTCGTTGCCGATCCTTCCGGCCTCGATGGTCCAGGTCGTGCGCTCGCCGTTGACCTTGAGGCCCTCGATCTCGCGCGGAGGCAGCTCCGTCGTCGTGCCGCCCTCACGCGGCGGCAGCGTCAGGCCCTGCAGCAGCGGCATGGGTGGCATGGGCGGCATGGGCGGTGCGGGTGTGGCCATTGGGGCCGGCGGCGCGGGCGGGGCCGGCAGTTCACTGGCGCGGATGACGCGCAGTTCGCGGCGGCGCTCCACGGCGCCGGAGGCCGGCGCCGTGGGCGCGGCCAGCTCGCGCTCGATGACGATGCCGGGCTCGCCCGCCTGCGCACGGGCGCGCACGCGCTCGGCGTCCGCGCTGCGCGCCTGCTCGGCCACCCGGGCTCCCCATTCCTTCCAGCGCGCGGCCTGCTCCTTCATGCGCTCGCCCCAGTCCTGCATGGAGGCCTGCCAGGCGGCGTGGGCAGCCGCGTCCGCATCGGGCGCCCAGCCCGCCGAGCCGCGCAGCTTCTGCGCGCGCTTCTCGTCCGGATAGATGACCCAGCTGGTCTTGGCCACCGGGTCGTTCAGGTAGACGACCCTTGGGCCGCCCTCGCGCTGGACCTCGCGGCGCGTGCGCCCCTCGCCGTCGCGGCAGAGCTGGCTTTGCTGCCTGCGAACGATGCGGTTGCCGTCGGCCAGCGACTGCACGTTCTCGTGCACGGCCGTCGCGCAGTAGGGTGCGCCGCGTACGACGCGCTCGCCCCCCAGCTCGCGGCCGGCAAAGGCCAGGGCCTGGTCGCCCAGCGCGATGCGCACGGGCAGGTCGGACAGGGCCAGCTGCACATGGCGCGTGAGGTCGCGTTCGGCGCCGCGCTCCGCCGGCCGGTCGGCCTCGGTGGCGGCCGATGCGGCAAGCGACGCGCCGAGAGCGCACAGCGCCAGGCCGGTCAGGGATGTCTTCATGTCGTTCTCCGTCGTCAACAGTTCAGTTCAGGATGCGCACGGCCAGCAACTGCCCGCCTGGGTCCAGCATCAGCTCGGCATGCACCGTCTCGTCGGCACGCGCGGCGTCGAAGGGCAGGCCCAGCAGGGCCAGGCGCTCGCGCGGCAGCTCGGTGGGCTGCAGCCAGACGGCGGCGCCGCGGCCGGCTGCCAGGGCCTGGCGGAGCTCGCCCTCCGGCACCAGGGGGATGAAGCCGCTGCCGGCCGGTGTGACCCGGGCCGCCTGGATGTCGGGCGGGTCCAGCAGCAGCATGGCGCTCAGCAGCACGGCGGCCGTGGCGCCGAGGGCGCCGCCGCCCCAGGCCAGGCGGCGCAACCAGCGCGGCTCATGGGCCTCGGCCGTCTTGACCATCTCGGCGCAGCGGCGGCGGTCCCGCAGCAGGCGTTGCTGGTCGGTCAGGCGGGCCAGCAGCGCGGCGTCCTGCCCGGCCTCGGGCCGCAGCCGGGCGAACTCCGCGCGCGCCGGCAGCAGCCAGGTGGGGGTGTTGTCGTCGATCTTGCTCATGATCCTTCTCTCACGGCCAGCAGGTCGGCCAGGCGCTGGCGGGCACGGTGCAGGCGGGTGCGGAGCACGTCCACGCTGATGCCGGCGATGGCGGCGGCGTCCTCGTAGCTGCGCTCCTGCAGATCCACCAGCACGATGGCCTCGCGCTGCGGCCAGCTGAGGCGCCGGATGGCGGCCCACAGGCCGTCCTGCTGCTGGGCCTGGTTCAACCGGGCGTCGCTGGCCGGCACGGCTTCGTCGGCGTCCAGCGCATCGTCCAGCGGCACATGGCGTCGCGCGTCGCGCCATTGGCTCAGCAGCTGATGCCGGGCCATGCCGGCAAGGTAGGCGCCCAGCGAGCCGCGGCCGGCCTGGTAGGTCTGCGGGCCGCGCAGCAACTGCGCGAAGGCCTCCTGCACGGCGTCCAGGGCTGCGGCCTCGTCGCCGGCCAGCGCGAGGGCGTAGCGATAGACCGAGCCGCTCTCGCGCCGGTAGAGCAGCGCCAGTGCGTCGGCATCGCCGTCGGCCAGGCGCGCCAGCAGCGCGGCCTCGTCGCCCAGTGCGCACGCGGCCGGGGTGACGAAGCCGAGGCGGGTCAGCCAGCTCATGACGGGGTACATGGTGTGAGGGCCTGCAGGGCTTGCATGCAGCTATTGAGCGCGAGCAGGCCGGGTCGTTACTCGGGATAAACCCGTTGTCACTTCCGGCATGGGGGTGACACGGCATCATGCTGCTGCCATCGCCCGAAACGCCCCGCATGCTGAACCTGCAAGGCATTGACCATCTCGTGCTGCGCGTCGTCGACCTCGACGCGATGCTGCGCTTCTATGTTGATACGTTGTGCTGCACGGTGGAGCGCCGCCTGGACGAGATCGGCCTGGTGCAGCTGCGCGCCGGCGGCTCGCTGATCGACCTCGTGTCGGTGGATGGCAAGCTCGGCCGCACGGGTGGCGCGGCGCCTGGCGCCGAGGGCCGTAACCTGGACCATTTCTGCCTGCGCGTCACCCCCTTCGACGAGACCGCCATCCGCGCCCGTCTGCAAGCGCACGGCATCGATGCCGGCAAGACGGAGAGCCGCTACGGCGCCGATGGCGAGGGGCCGTCCATCTACCTGGCCGACCCCGAAGGCAACGTTGTCGAGCTCAAGGGCCCGCCGGGGCCGCTGTCATGAAGCCGCTGACCCGCGCCATCCTCTGGGGTGGCCTCCTGGCCGGCACGGGCGACCTCGTCTTCGCGCTGAGCTACTACGGCATGGAGCTGCGCGTCTTCCAGGGTGTCGCCGCCGGTCTTATCGGCCGTGAGGCGGCCTTCGGCGGCGGAGAGGCCATGTTCGCGCTGGGCGTTGCGCTGCACTACGGCATCGCGCTGATCTGGGCAGCGCTGTTCTGCGTCGCCGCGCTGCGCCTGCGCGCGCTGCTGCGCCATGCTGCGGTGGCCGGCCTGGTCTATGGCTTGGTCGTCTACTTCGGAATGAACCAGGTCGTGCTGCCGCTGTCTGCGCTGCACACGCCGTTCTGGCCACCCAGGCTGGACGCCGCGGCCATTGCCGCGCATTGCCTCGTTTTCGGCTTTCCGATTGCGCTGGCGGCGCGGCGCTGCCTGCGGGGCGGGCCGCCGCACGGCTGACAGCGTCCTGCGGCGGGCAGGGCGCACCGGCCCTTGCAAAATGCGCTCACCATGCCCGCCCTGCCCAACAAGCTGCCCCACACGGGCACCACCATCTTCACCGTCATGTCGGCGCTGGCCGCCGAGCATGGCGCCGTCAACCTCGGCCAGGGCTTTCCGGATTTCGACGCCGACCCGGCGCTGCTGCAGGCCGTCGGCGACGCGATGGCAGCCGGCCACAACCAGTACCCGCCGATGACCGGCGTGCCGGCCCTGCGCCAGGCCGTCGCGGCCAAACTCAATGCGCTCTATGGCTCTGCCTACGAAGCCGACCGCGACATCACCATCACGGCCGGCGGCACTCAGGGGCTGATCACGGCGATCCACGCCTGCGTCGGCGCGGGCGACGAGGTTCTCATCATCGAGCCGGCCTACGACAGCTACGACCCCGCCATCCGCCTGGCCGGTGCGGTGCCGGTGGGAGTTCCGATGACGCCGGACTACCGCATCGACTGGGATGCGGTGCGCGCCGCCCTCACGCCGCGCACGCGGGCGCTGGTGCTGAACACGCCGCACAACCCCAGCGGCCGCGTCGCGACGTCGGAGGACGTGCGCGAGCTGGAGCGGCTGGCCGAGGCGCATGACCTGTTCGTCATCAGCGACGAGGTCTACGAGCACATGGTCTTCGACGGTGCTGCGCACGAGAGCGTGGCGCGCCACCCGGCGCTGCGCGAGCGCAGCTTCCTGGTCAGCAGCTTCGGCAAGACCTTCCATGTGACGGGCTGGAAGGTCGGCTTCGTCGCCGCGCCGCCGGCCCTGAGCGCAGCCTTCCGGCGCCTGCACCAGTACACCGTGTTCACGGTGCACACGCCCACGCAGCATGCGCTGGCGACCTATCTGGCCGACCCCACGCCCTGGCAATCCTTGAGCGGCTTCTACCAGGCCAAGCGCGACGCTTTCCGCGCCGCGCTGCTGGCCACGCCGCTGCGGCTGCTGCCCTGCGAGGGCACCTACTTCCAGACGGTGGACTACAGCGCCGTGTCCGACCTGCCGGAGCTGGACTTTGCGAAATGGCTGACCGCCGAGATCGGCGTGGCGGCCATCCCGCTGTCGGGCTTCTACCAGCAGCCACAGGAGCGCGGCCATGTGAGGTTCTGCTTCGCGAAGCGGGACGAGACGCTGGCGGAGGCGGCGAAGCGGCTGGCGAAGCTGCGCTGACGCTCAAGCGGCCGGCCGCAGCGGGCAGCTTGCGCCGGTCCCGGGTGTGTCGGCCAACCGGGTCGCCAACTGGGCGCGCAGGTCTTGCAGCGCCGCGATGCGCGCGTCGATGTCGGCCAGCTTGCGCGCAAGCGTCGCCCGCAGCGCCGGGCCGGCGTCCTCAACCTGGGCCGGCAACGGCAGGTCCGCCGCGATCTCGGCCAGCGTGAAACCCAGTTGCTGCGCCTTGCGGACGTAGCTCAGCCACTGCACGGCCTCCTCGGCGTAGTCGCGGTAGCCGTTGTCGCTGCGACGGGCCTGCAGCAGGCCGCGCTTCTCGTAGAAGCGAAGGCTGTCGCGGCTCAGGCCGGTCAGCGTGGAAAGGGTGCCGATGCGCATGGGACGTAGAAAAAGGGCTTGACCCTGGAGTGTGGTCCAGGGTCGAGCATGCCGGCACTTCAACCCCAGTTGCTTCGTGACCCCGCATGATTGCCTTCAGCACCCCTCGCTTCCTCCGCGTCGTCTGGTTCAGCGCGCTGTACGACCTTGTCCTCGCCGCGCCGTTCGCCACGCCCTGGACCTTCGAGCTCAACCGTGCGCAGCTCAGTGCGCTCAACCAGGCGCTGGGCGGTCCGGTGCTGCCGGCTTTCGGCGTGGTGCAGACGCTGTTCGTGCTCCTGATGGGCAGCATCGTGGGGGTGTGGTCCGTGTTGCGGCTGCGCGGGCCGACGGTGCTGTTCGGCCGCTATGACGGGGTCGGGCGACTGCTGTTCAGCCTGTGGATGGCCTGGGCGTGGAGCCAGGGAGGCCTGCCGGTGCTGCTGCTGTTCCTGCTGCCCGAGCTGGCCTGGGCGGTGGTGCAGCTGTGGCCGGTGAGGGCTCGCTGAGCATTCGGCATGGCGCAACCGAGCTTTCGGCGCGCCTGCGGGAACGCATACGCCAGCAGACGCCGGCCGCGCGCTGCCGGAAAATCGGCGCTTCCTGCTCCCGAACCGCACAGGCCGCTGCCATGCCCACCTACCGCTCCAAGACCTCCACCGCCGGCCGCAACATGGCCGGCGCCCGCTCGCTGTGGCGCGCCACCGGCATGAAGGACGAGGACTTCTCCAAGCCCATCATCGCCATCGCCAACTCCTTCACCCAGTTCGTGCCCGGCCACGTGCACCTGAAGGACCTGGGCCAGCTGGTGGCCCGCGAGATCGAGTCGGTCGGCGGCGTGGCCAAGGAGTTCAACACCATCGCCGTGGACGACGGCATTGCGATGGGCCACGACGGCATGCTGTATTCGCTGCCCAGCCGCGACATCATTGCCGACTCGGTCGAGTACATGGTCAACGCCCACTGCGCCGACGCGCTGGTGTGCATCTCCAACTGCGACAAGATCACCCCCGGCATGCTGATGGCCGCGATGCGGCTCAACAT
Source organism: Roseateles sp. (assembly GCF_019237615.1). Classification (GTDB taxonomy): domain Bacteria; phylum Pseudomonadota; class Gammaproteobacteria; order Burkholderiales; family Burkholderiaceae_C; genus Pelomonas. Next base: position 28,083 of record NZ_JAFAGT010000065.1, read on the forward strand.
TCCCGTCGTGTTCGTCTCCGGCGGCCCGATGGAAGCCGGCAAGGTGCGCCTGGCCGTGCCCGGCACCAGCAAGATCGAGATCAAGAAGCTGGACCTGATCGACGCGATGGTCATGGCGGCCGACGCCAAGGTCAGCGATGCCGACCTCGCCGAAGTCGAGCGCTCGGCCTGCCCCACCTGTGGCAGTTGCTCGGGCATGTTCACGGCCAACTCGATGAACTGCCTGACCGAGGCGCTGGGCCTCTCGCTGCCGGGCAACGGCACGGTCGTCGCCACGCACGCCGACCGCGAGCAGCTGTTCAAGCAGGCCGGCCGGACCGTCGTCGAGCTGTGCCGCCGCTACTACGAGCAGGAGGACGCCAGCGTATTGCCGCGCGCCATCGGCAAGAAGGCCTTCGAGAACGCGATGACGCTGGACATCGCCATGGGCGGCTCCACCAACACCATCCTGCACATCCTGGCCGCGGCGCAGGAGGCGGGCATCGCTTTCGACATGACGGACATCGACCGCCTGTCGCGTGACGTGCCGCAGTTGTGCAAGGTGGCGCCCAACACCAACAAATACCACATCGAGGACGTGCACCGCGCGGGCGGCATCATGGCCATCCTGGGTGAGCTGGACCGCGCCGGCAAGCTGCACACCGACGCCCCCACCGTGCACGCCAGGACGATGAAGGACGCGCTGGACCAGTGGGACATCGCCCGCTCGCCCAGCGAGGCCGTCAAGACCTTCTACATGGCCGGTCCCGCCGGCATCCCCACGCAGGTGGCCTTCAGCCAGAACACGCGCTGGCCCAGCCTGGACACTGATCGCGCCGAGGGCTGCATTCGCTCCTTCGACCACGCCTTCAGCAAGGAAGGCGGTCTGGCCGTGCTGCGCGGCAACATCGCGCTGGACGGCTGCGTCGTGAAGACCGCCGGGGTGGACGACAGCCTGCTCGTCTTCGAAGGCCCGGCTCATGTGGTCGAGAGCCAGGACGAGGCGGTGGCCAACATCCTGGACGACAAGGTCAAGGCCGGCGATGTCGTGGTGGTGCGCTACGAAGGCCCCAAGGGCGGCCCCGGCATGCAGGAGATGCTCTACCCCACCAGCTACATCAAGTCCAAGGGCCTGGGCAAGGCCTGTGCGCTGCTGACCGACGGCCGCTTCTCCGGCGGCACGTCGGGCCTGTCCATCGGCCACTGCTCGCCAGAGGCGGCGGCGGGCGGCGCCATCGGCCTGGTGCGCAACGGCGACCGCATCCGCATCGACATCCCGAACCGGGCCATCGATGTGCTGGTCAGTGAGGAGGAACTGGCGAAGCGCCGCGCCGAGCAGGACGCCAAGGGCTGGAAGCCGGCCGAGGCGCGTCCGCGCAAGGTGTCGGCGGCGCTGAGGGCCTATGCGCTGCTGGCGACGTCGGCGGACAAGGGGGCGGTGCGCGACCTGGGTCAGCTGGGGGGCTGACGAGCGCGGCCTCTGAGGGGATGTCTCCCTTGGTCAGGCCTGTCCCATCGGCGCCGCCAGATCGGCCTTGGCGGCACGCCTGACCAAGGCCTTGCTGAACGTCACGAAACCCGTGCACTTGTTGCTGCGGGCGACGTGAAGGGCCTTGGTGAAGCCGGCTTGTGCGAATCGCAGGCGGTCAGTACAGCCGTTGCCTCATCCCGTGGCGCCAGGAGCATGTTCGACATGCCGGCGAGTACCGGCAGCAGCACGCTTCGGCTTGCTACCAAGGCAAAGTGGCTGCCTGCGTCAGCAGCCAGCCGCGCATTCAGCCCGCTCGCTCCAGCATCGCCTGCAACAACACATTGCACCCCGCCTCGATGTGCTCCGGCTTGGCGTCCTCGATCTCGTTGTGACTGATGCCGTCCTTGCAGGGGATGAAGATCATGCCGGCCGGCGCCAGTCGAGCCATGTAGACGGCGTCGTGGCCGGCGCCGGAGACAGTGGGCATGTTGCTGTAACCGAGCGCGTCGGCGGCCTTCTGCACGGCAGCGATGCAGTCGGCGTGGAAGGGCTGGGCCGGATAGGCGCTGACAGGCGTGATCTCGATGCTCAGACCAGACTCCGCAGCCAGCTTCGCGGCGACTGAGCGAATGTCCGCATCCATCGCGTCGCACAGCGCGTCGGTCGCGTTGCGCAGGTCGATGCTGAACTTCACGCGCCCGGGGATGACGTTGCGGCTGTTGGGGTGAACCTGCACCATGCCTACCGTGCCGCGGCCGTGCGGCGGGTGGCGGTGGGCGCAGGCGACGACCTCCTGCATCAGCTTGGTCGCGACCTGCAGCGCGTCCTTGCGCAGCGCCATCGGCGTGGGGCCGGCGTGAGCCTCCATGCCGGTGACGACGCAGTCGTACCAGCGGATGCCCAGCACGCCGGTGACGACGCCTATGGTCTTGTCGTGGTCTTCCAGCACCGGGCCCTGCTCGATATGGGTCTCGAAGTAGGCCCCGATGGGGTGGTCGCCGGGAACCTGGTCGCCGACGTAGCCGATGCGCTCCAGTTCGCCCTTCACCGTCTTGCCTTCGGTGTCAGTGGCGGCGTAGGCGTGCTCCAGCGTGAAGGCCTTGGCGAACACGCCTGAACCCATCATGACAGGCACGAAGCGCGAGCCTTCCTCGTTGGTCCAGAAGGCGACCTCGATGGGGGCCTCGGTCTCTATGCCGTGGTCGTTCAGCGTGCGCACCACCTCGATGCCGGCAAGCACGCCATAGTTGCCGTCGAACTTGCCTCCGGTGGGCTGGGTGTCGATGTGGCTGCCGGTCATGATGGGTGGCAGGCTGTCGTTGCGGCCGGCGCGGCGCATGAAGCCGTTGCCGATCTGGTCGATGGTGACCGTCATGCCGGCCTCGCGCGCCCAGCGCGTGACGAGGTCGCGGCCCTGCTTGTCGAGGTCGGTCAGCGTCAGGCGGCAGACCCCGCCCTTGTCGGTGGCGCCGATCTTCGCCAGCTCCATCAGCGAGTCCCACAGGCGCTGGCCGTTGACGCGCAGCGTCGTGATGTCGGTCTTGGTGGTGGGCATGTCCATGGTGATGTCCTCAGTCCGGCAGCTCGGTGCCGAAGCGCAGCTGGTTGTGGTCGGGGTCGACGAGCAGGAACTCGCGCACGCCCCAGGGCATGTCTTCTATGGGCTTGGCCGGCTGCACGCCCTTGGCCACGAAGGCGGCATAGGTCGCGTCGGCGTCCGGTACCCAGAAGTAGACGGCGCCGCCGGGTTGGCCATCGCCGGCATGGCCGCTCAGGAAAATCGTCTGTCCCTCGCGCGTGAGCTGCACGAAAAGCGGCAGCCCGGGTTCGAACTGGTGCTCCCAGTCGATCGTGAATCCGAGCTGGCCGACATAGAACGCCAGGCTGCGGTCGGCCTGGGTCATGCGCAGCTGCGGGACGACGGTCTGCATGCTCACCTTGCGACGGCGGTGGGGGCGAGGTCGGCGGCGCGCTTGGACGCCGCATCGAACTGCGGACCGAAGGCGGGCCGCTTCAGGTAGCGGCCCTTGCCTTGCTCGGCACGCAGGTCGCCGTTGGCGAACATGACGCGGCCCTGGCTGATGGTGTGGCTGGGGATGCCGCGCACGGTGCGGCCCTCGAAGATGTTGAAGTCGTTCCTCGAGAATTGCGTCCTGGCAGACAGCGTCTTGGTGCCGGCCGGGTCCCACAGCACGAGGTCGGCGTCGGCGCCTTCCTTGATGACGCCCTTGCGCGGGTACATGTTGAAGAGCTTGGCCGCGTTGGCGGATGTGATGGCGACGAACTCGCTGGGCGTGAGCCGCCCGGAGTTGACGCCGGCGTCCCACAGCACGGCCATGCGTTCCTCGACGCCGCCGCAGCCGTTGGGGATCTTGGCGAAGTTGTCCTTGCCGGCCGCCTTCTGGCTGGCGCAGAAGGTGCAATGGTCGGTGGCCGTCGTGTGCAGCTGGCCCGACTGCAGACCGCGCCACAGGAACTCCTGGTGGATCTTGGGACGGAACGGCGGGCTCATCACGTAGGCCGCGGCGGTCGCGAAGTCGGGGTCGCGGTAGACGCTGTCGTCGATGAGCAGATGGCCGGCCAGCACCTCGCCATAGACGCGTTGGCCGCGGGCGCGCGCCCGGGCGATGGCTTCGGCGCTCTCGATGCAGGACACATGCACGATGTAGATGGGCACGCCCAGCACGTCGGCAATGGCGATGGCGCGGTTGGCGGCCTCGCCCTCCACCATGGGCGGGCGGCTCAGCGGGTGGCCCTCGGGGCCGGTGATGCCCATCTTGGCGACCTCGGCCTGCAGCAGGTAGACCAGCTCGCCGTTCTCGGCGTGCACCGTCGGCATGGCGCCGAGTTCGAGCGCGCGCTTGAAGCTGTTCACCAGCGTCTCGTCGTCGCACATGATGGCGTTCTTGTAGGCCATGAAGTGCTTGAAGCTGTTGACGCCTTCCTCGCGAACGAGGGTGCCCATGTCGTCGCTGACGGTCTTGTCCCACCAGGTCACGGCGACGTGGAAGGCGTAGTCCGCCGCGCTCTTCTCGGCCCAGCCGCGCCAGGTGCGGTAGGCGTCCATCAGAGGCTGCTGCGGGTTGGGGATGACGAAGTCGATGATGGACGTGGTGCCACCGGCCAGCGCGGCCGCGGTGCCGGTGAAGAAGTCGTCCTGCGTGACCGTGCCCATGAAGGGCAGCTGCATGTGCGTATGCGGGTCGATGCCGCCGGGAATCAGGTATTGGCCGGTGCCGTCCAGCGTCTCGGTGCCGCCCGGGGCCTCCTTGGAAGCGCGATCGCCGAGGGCAGCGATGCGGCCGTCGACGCACAGCACGTCGGTGCGCGATTCGGCGTCGGCGTTGACGACCGTTGCACCGCGGATCAGCAGGGATGTCATGTCGCGCTCCTCGTGAGCGGTTGGGGTTGGGCCTTGCCGGCCATCAGCACGCCGTAGACGATGGCCGCGAGCGCGAGGCCGGCGAACCAGGCATAGGTGTAGACGGTCTTGAACGCCGCGCCGACCTCGGGGAAAGCGGCCGGGAACGCCGCATTCAGGAAGCCGGGGATGTTGGGCGCGACGCCGACGGCGAAGGCGATGACGGCGGCCGTGTTCCAGCCGCCGCGATAGCTGTAGCGGCCACCCTCGCGGTAGAGTTCGTCGACGACCAGTTCGGTCTTGCGCAGCAGGTAGTAGTCGACGATGAGGATGCCGGCCACCGGCCCCAGCAACGCGGAGTAGCCGATCAGCCAGGTGAAGATGTAGCCCTCGGTGGAGGCCAGGATCTTCCACGGCATCATCGCGATGGCGATGCCGCAGGTGATGATGCCGCCCAGCTTGTAGCTCACCTTGCCCGGCGCCAGCGCCGAGAAGTCGTAGGCCGGTCCGACGAGGTTGGCAGCCAGGTTGACGCTGACCGTGTCGATCAGCAGCACGATCAGCGCGATGAGCACCGCCGCGCCGGTCATGCGGGCGGCCAGGTCCACCGGGTCCCACAGCGCCTTGCCGTAGATGACCACGGTGGCCGACGTGACGAACACGGCCAGAGCGGCCAGCAGGCCCATGGGTGCGGGCAGGCCGATGGCCTGACCCACGAACTGGTCGCGCTGCGTCCTCGCGAAGCGCGTGAAGTCGGGGATGTTCAGCGCGAGGGTCGCCCAGAAGCCCACCATGGCGGTCAGCGACGGCCAGAACACGGCGGCGAACTGGCCCGCCTTCTTGCCGCCTTCGACGAAGGCCGAGGGCTGGTCCAGGATGGGGCCGAAACCGCCGGCCTTATCCCAGGCCCACCCCAGCAAGACAAAGCAGATGACGATCTTCAGCGGCGCCGTGTAGGTCTCCAGCTTGCGGATGGCGTCGATGCCGTGCACGACGAACCAGAACTGCAGCAGCCAGAACAGCAGGAAGCAGGCGAGCTGCGCCACGTTGATGCCCAGGCCGGGCAGCGGGTCGCCGCTCAATGGCCTGCCCATCAGCACGCCCACCAGCGTGTAGATCATCTGCCCGCCGAACCAGGTCTGGATGCCGTACCAGCCGCAGGCGACAATGGCGCGCAGCAGCGCCGGCAGCCGCCCCCCGCGCGTGCCGAAGGCGGCACGGGCGAAGACGGCGTAGGGAAGTCCGTATTTGGCGCCTACCTGCCCGATCAGCAGCATCGGCACCAGGATGATGAGATTGCCGAGAAACACCGTCCCGACCGCCTGGCGCCAGGACATTCCGGCATTGATCAGCCCCGCACCCAGCGTATAGGCGGGGATGC
>NZ_JAFAGT010000060.1 GCF_019237615.1 Roseateles sp.
ACCTTCAGCCGGCCCCATAGGCTCTCGGTCGGCGCGTTGTCCCAGCAATCGCCCTTGCGACTCATCGACGAACGCATGCCGTAGCCGCTCAGCTGAGCACGAAATTCTCGACTGCAGTATTGGCTGCCACGGTCGCTGTGAAGGATCTGACCTCGCGTCAACACCCAGGAGTCGATGAACATTGGCTGGGCCTGGCCGTCCTGGCTGTACCTGGATGTTCGCGCCTAGACCAAGCCAAGGGCGGCCCAGAGAGCGACTCTGGAGCCGCAACGTTTTGCCCCAGCGATCCTGGATGTTCGATCTACGGCCCGGTGCCGTTATCTGCCTTACAGCCAAGCACTTCGGCGTGGCAGGTGAACAGGTGGGTTCGGCGGGACGATCAATCGATGCCACCCACGCCCTCATGATCGGCTCATTTCGGATGATCGTTGCCGGGCAGACCTAGGACGAGCGCGTCGAGCTGTGCGGCAATGAGCTGCAGCTAGGCCGGCACGCTCGAACTCATCACGATCCAGTCGAAACGGCAAACGATAAGCCGGCATCGCCCCGTTGTGTCGCTTCCGTCCAGCGTGCTCCCCCCTCCCTCGCACCCACGACTGCATTCTGGACGGCTCCACGCCATCCGAGCTCGTGCCGGAGCGGGAGGACCGCCTGATAGACTGATTCGGCAACAGGCAGCGACCGGACAGGTGCCCTCAGTGCTTGGTGCTGAGACACATTTCAGGGTGGCTCTGGCAGAGCCACCCCAGTTCACCAAAGATGAGTGGCTAGACGGGTAGCCAGGAGAAGACCAGTGCAGATTGATGAGAAAATATCCTTAAAAATCAATAGCATAGGATTCTCATGAAACTCGCCACCTGGAACGTCAACTCCCTGTCCGTACGCCTGCCGCAGGTGCTCGACTGGCTGGCCGCCCACCCCGTCGACGCGCTGGTGCTGCAGGAGACCAAGCTCACCGACGACAAGTTTCCCACCATGGAGTTCGGCGAGGCCGGCTGGCAGGTGCAGTGGTTCGGCCAGAAGACCTACAACGGCGTCGCGCTGATCAGCCGTGAGCCGGCGACGGACGTCGTCAAGAACATCACCGGCTTTGCCGACGAGCAGGCCCGCGTCATCGCCGGCACGGTGGGCGGCGTGCGCGTCATCGGCGGCTACTTCCCCAACGGCCAGGCGCCAGACAGCGAGAAATTCGTCTACAAGATGAACTGGCTGAACGGCCTGCGCGGCTGGCTCATCGAGGAGATGAAGCGGTACCCGGAGCTGGTGCTGATGGGTGACTTCAACATCGCCCCGGAGGATCGCGACGTCTACGACCCTGTCGCCTGGGCCGGCCAGATCCACTGCACGCCCGAGGAGCGCGAGCATTTCCAGAAGCTCATCCAGCTGGGCCTGAGCGATGCATTCCGCCTCTTCGACCAGCCGCCCAAGAGCTGGAGCTGGTGGGACTACCGCAACTTGGCCTTCCGCAAGAACCAGGGCCTGCGCATCGACCACATCCTCGTCAGCGCGGCGCTGAAGAGCCGCGTGACAGCCTGCGAGATCGACAGGCTGCCGCGCAAGAACGAGCGGCCCAGCGACCACGCGCCCGTCATCGTGACGCTGGACGGTCAGGTGGCGGCGACCTGAGGCGCGGGCACCGCCTGGCGGCGCTTGAACGACGTCAGGATCAGCGCCGCGACGCCCAGCAGTCCGACCCATTTGACGAGGCTGGCGGCGGCCAGCAGCAGCCCCAGCGGTGACGCGATCCAGGAATCGGCACGGACCGCCAGCAGCGCCAGCCAGGACAGCAGGTCCTCCAGCAGATCCGCACCCACCGCCATGGGCAGCGCCCAGCCGGCGCGGTTCAGCCATGCCGGCGGCCGCTCGCCGACGCGGATCAGGCCAGCATGGCGCGCAAAGGCCCGGCACACCCAGGGCGCCAGCAGCCATGTGTAGGCGGCGATCAGCATCAGGTCCAGCAGCAGCGCGGTGCCGGGCCGCTCGAAGCCCTTCGCCACAGCTGACCACTCGGCGAGGGGCAGGCCCAGCTGCCACTGCTGGAAGCGCAGGTTGGCGTCCCACGCGGCGTGCAGCAGCTCCTGTGGCGCGAGCGGGCCTTGCGGCGGGACGAGGGACCAGCCCATCAGCGCCAGCAGCGGCAGGACCAGCAGCCAGGCCAGCATCGTGACCCAGGACAGCGTGCCCGGTGCGCGCCAGACGGTGCCCGCCGGGAAGGCTTGCGTCCATTGCGAGACCGAGGGATGGGTGCTCATCTTCACGGGCAGGCTGGCCTGCTCGTCCATCGCCGCACGGGCCGTGTCGCGCACTTTCAGGCCGGTCAGCGCCCATAGCGGCATGGCGCGGGTCTCGCTGTTGATGCGCGCCGCGTCGCGGGTGGGTGGGACCGGATCGAGCGCGGGCATCAGGCGGGTCACGTCCGCTTCGGTCGCGAGCGCTGGATGGCGGGCATTGGCGGGCAGGTTCAGCCCGCAGGCGAGCGCCTCGGCCACCAGCCACGCGAACGGCGCCCGCGAGAGCTCGCTGTACCGGTAGGGGTTGCCGCCGCCGACGTCGCAGTGAGAACCACGGAACCAGCATTGCCTGATGTCACCCGGCTGCTGCCCGACCATGGTGTAGGCGCCGTCGTTCTCCGCATAGGCGCGAGGCAGGAACTGGGCCCGCTGCTCGTCCAGCGCCAGTGCCTGGCGCACATGCCGGAAATGCTTGCCGGCCAGGTCGGGCTTGGCGGTGATCTTGAGGCCGAAGGGAGGCAGGCCCACGCTGGCCACGGTGTCCCAGACGCCGACGAAATGGATCTCGGGCCATTGCGCGGGCGTGCTGCCCTGGCCGAACAGCCGCGCGGCCTGGTCGGCAATGGCCTTGCGCTCCGGCGACTGGCGCGAGAAATAGGTGGCGACCAGGCTGGAGACCAGCGTGTCCTGGTGGCCGTCGATGATGCCGAAGGCGTTCACGAGCCCAGCGATGGAGCGCGCCGTGAAGGCGCCGCGTGAGAAGCCAAACACGAAGATCTGGTCGCCGGGCCGCCAGTTGGCCATCAGGAAGCGGTAGCCCTCGGCGACGTTGTCGAACAGGCCGCGGCCGAAGGCCAGGCCATCGATGCGCTCACGAGCGCGGCGGAACTTGTCCGCCACCGTCGTGCCGGGCAACTGGCCGGGGTTGCCGACGCCGGGGTCGCAATAGACCAGCCGGTCGGGGTCCGGGTAGAGCCCCAGCAGTTCCGCCAGCAGCACCACGTGGGTGTCCGAATGGCGGCCGCTGAGGTTGTTGTTGGTGCCGTCGCACAGCAGCACCAGTTGACGCGGCGGGTTCATGCGGAGAGCCTCACGAGCGAAGGGGGGGAGGAATGCAGGCAGTTTTGCATCCGCACTCGTCCCCATCATCCCCAGAAGAGCGGAGGCTGGTGTCCCTAGACGGCGTCCAGCCGCGCCTGCAGCCGTTCAAAGAAACGGCCCACATGGATTCCATCGCAGAGTGCATGGTGCACGTCGACGGCCACCGGCATCAGCAGCCGGCCCGCCTGCTCTGTGAAGCGGCCGAACGCCACCTTGGGCCGGTCATCGCCCTGGCCGCGGGCATGCGTGAAAGCCGTGAAGGCCAGCCAGGGCAAGGCTGTCATGTGGACCAGCGTCTCCTCGCGCACGTCGCCGGGCTCGTCGGCCGCGAACAGGTCGCCGCTGGCGCGGCGCACGCGCTCGACCTTGGGCTTGGCGCACGCCGCGAATGCGGCCAGCGAAGGTTCGCGCGGCAGCGTGACGAAGCCGAAGCTGCCGTCATCGCGCAGTACCGTCGTGCTGGCGTGGATGACGGCGAACTCGCGCACGCCGCCGCCATCGGCCGTCAGCGTCTGGTGCATGGCCTCGATGCCGTTTGCCGCCTCCAGCGCTGCATGGTGGTAGGCCAGCCAGGGCGTCGCTCCATGTCGGGCAGCGCGCTCGCGCAGGCCGGTCACGTCCACCGGGACGGTGACGCTGAAGGCCGGCTGGGCCATGCGGCGGAAGTGCTCCAGGGCCGCGCGGCGCGGCCAGGCGTCCAGGGGAATGTCGCGATCTTGCATGGGCTGCATGCTCGCATGCCGGTCGCCCAAACAAGACAGGCCGCTGGTGCGGCCTGGTCTCTGGAGGTGCGGGATTGGTTCGGGCCGTCAGTCGCCGCTGGGCTGGCGCATGCCGAAGTCGTAGAGGGCGCGCTTGAGTTCGTCGGCGCGCTCTTCGCCCAGATCAGCCAGCAGGCGGTTCGCCGGCGTGCCGCGGATCTGGCCGATCCGGTTGTAGCCCAGTGTCTTGGCGCGCGCCAAGGTACGGGGCGTCAGCGTCAGGCATTCGAGCGGTGCCTGGTCGGCGAGGCTCAGCAGCCGGGCATAGGTTTCCGAGGAGATGGCCACGATGCTTGCGCTGGCGGGCAATGCGGTCGGGGTCGAGGCCGGACGCAGGGGCTTTGATGGAAGGTGCGGAGGTGCGGAGCTCGTGGTCTGGAGCTGGTCACCTTCGCAATCCATCATCGCCGCGTACATCTCGGTCGAGGCGTCTGCCTTGCTGGTCAGCCGCCGAAGCGGGGGACGCCGAGGATTTCGCAGATCAAGTCGATGAGTTGCATGGGAGGCTCCTGTGGGATGGGAAAGAAATCGCTGACCCGGACTGTCCCTGTTTTTACCCCCCTAGAAACCTAGCAAGTCTGCCAGCTTGCGGTGCCTACAGAACGCCTGCCGCCACGCACTTGAGCACCGCCTGGTGCTTGGAGGTCACCTCCAGCTTGCGCATTGCATTGCCGAGGTGGAAGTTCACGGTCTTCTCGCTCATGCCCAGGATGACGCTGACCTCCCAGGCCGTCTTGCCCTGGGCCGTCCAGCTCAGCACGTCCAGTTCGCGTCGGGTCAGCTTGGGCAGCTCGCCCTTGTTGAGCTTGGGGCTCAGCAACCGGTCCGCGGCGGTCAGAGCATGGGCGGCAAGAAGCTGCAGGCCAGCCACCATGTGCATCAGCTGCCCCCCCGCCTTGGGCAGCGACTCGTCGCGATCCACGCCAAGCACGAAATGCTTGTCACCCGGCAGATGCAGCTTGACCGCGATGCCGGTCTTGTAGCCGTAGGGGGCCTGCATCTCCCACAGCTCACCCACGCCCGCCGAGACATAAGTGGCCTGGTCGTAGACCACGGGTACGGTCTGGGTCATGAGATGACCCACCACTGGATCCCGCAGTGCGTCGCCCCGATCCCGGGCGGCCTCGAGGTAGCCCACGGGCGTATTGCCATACGTGGTGATCTGCATGCCACTGTCCTGCAGCACTCCGCGCATCAACATGCCCGAAATGATGGGGAACCCCATGGCATCCGCCGTCGCGACGAGGCGGCGCTCGAAGCTCTCGAAGTCTTCGCTCAGCCCGACATCGATCAGCTGCTGGTAGTTCATTTCGGGCTTGGCCATACCTGCCAAGTCTGCCAGCTTGTTCGCCCCCCCGAGCCGACCAGAGACTGCGCTCCCGTACTAAACACACGCCAGAGAGGAGGCGTCCATGTCAGCCCTGATCCAGTTGCCCGAAGGCAGCGTCTGCTGGCCCGCGGCCGCCCTGCCCGGCGCCGCCCGCGACGCGAGGCATGCCCGGACCCAAATGCATTGCTCGCGCGGCGACGAGCGCCGGGCGAGCGGCTCCACGCGCTGGGACCGTTGCTATGCCGATGCCTGCGCCTGGGTGGAGTGGGACTGGGTCGAGATGATCGAAGGCACCATCGTGCAGGCCGATCCCCTCAATGTGCGCTCCAACGTGCTGCTGCTGGACGAGCGTGGCCGGCCGCTGCTGTCGTCGCGGCGGCGCGCGATGCTGGCGACGCTGGTGTACCTGCTGCCCTGGCAGGGACCGGTGCTGGATGCGCTCAGGAACACCTTGCACGGCCGCCGCGCCGGCTCCGTGGAGCAGCGCTTGGCCGCCTGAACATGGGCGACAGCGCGGGGCGCCGGCTTTGCGCAGAATCGGTGGCTTCCCCGCTTGAAGCCGCACCATGAGTTCATCTTCTCCCGACGACATCCTTGCGCAATGGCAGGCCGAGGAGGCCGCAGTTCGCGCGCGCCAGCAGCGCGACACCGGGCTGGCTTCGCGAGCGATGCTGGCCGGCAAGACCGGCCTGCAGCAGATGCAGGCCATGCTGGACGGCCTCGCGCCGCCGCCGCCGATCAGCCAGACGCTGGACTTCGCATTGATCTCGGTCGAGGACGGCCAGGCCACCTTCCAGGGCCGGCCGCTGTTCAAGCACTACAACCCGCTGGGCAGCGTGCATGGCGGCTGGTTCGCGACGCTGCTGGACTCCGCCCTGGGCTGTTCTGTGCACACGACGCTGCCCGTGGGCCGCGGCTACACGACGCTGGAGTTCAAGGTCAACCTGGTGCGCAGCCTGAACGACAAGGTGCCGCTGGTGCGTGCGATCGGCCGCGTGGTGCATCGTGGCAGGCAGGTGACGACATCGGAAGCCACCCTCGTCGGCCACGACGGCAAGCTCTATGCCCACGCGTCGACGACCTGCCTGCTGTTCGACCTGCCGCCGGCCTAGCGTCAGGCGCGCAGCGCCGCGGCCTCGGCGGCCAGCTTGGTGATGCGCGTCCAGTCCTTGGCGTCGATGGCGTCCTGCGGCGTCAGCCAGGAGCCGCCGCAGACCTTGACGTTTGGCAGCTTCAGGAACTGCGGCGCGGTCTCCAGCGAGATGCCGCCGGTCGGGCAGAAGGCCACATCCGGGAACGGGCCGGCCAGCGACTTCAGCAGGTTCACGCCACCCACGGCGACGGCCGGGAACAGCTTCAGGAAGCCGAAGCCCGCCGCGTTGGCCTGCATGACTTCGGAGGCCGTCGACACGCCGGGCAGCAGCGGCAGGCCTTCGGCCTTGCAGGCCGCGGCCAGCGCGTCGGTGTAGCCGGGGCTCACGCCGAACTGGCAGCCGGCGTTCTTGGCGTGGGTGACGTCCTGCGGACTGCGCAGCGTGCCGGCGCCGACGATGGCGCCCGGCACCTTGGCCATGGCTTCCATGGCCTGCAGCGCGACGGGGGTGCGCAGCGTCACCTCAAGCACCTTGACGCCACCGGCGACCAGCGCTTCGGCCAGCGGCACGGCGTCTTCCAGGCGCTGGATGACGATGACGGGAATGACGGGGCCGTGGCTGGCCAGGCTGAGGGTATCGATCATCTTCATGTTCCTTGATCCGTGAATGCCAGTGCTACCCGCTTCGCGCGTGCGGTCTGGCACCGAGTTCATTAGAGCCAGGTGCAGGCGCCCTGCTCGGCGCTCAGTACATTGCGGCGCAGACCGGCGAAAAGCTCGCGGCCCAGGCCATGGGCATTGACGTCGGCCTCGGCGGGGTCGAGCCTGGCGACGTCACGAGCCGCCCATTCGGCGTCGCCGACCAGGGCTTGCAGGCTGCCGGTCAGCGCGCAGACGCGCACGATGTCGCCGTCGCGCAAGCGCGCCAGCGGGCCGCCTGCCAGTGCCTCTGGACTGACGTGGATGGCCGCCGGCACCTTGCCCGAGGCGCCGCTCATGCGGCCGTCGGTGACCAGGGCGACCCTGAAGCCCTTGCCCTGCAGCACCGCCAGCGGCGGCGTCAGCTTGTGCAGCTCGGGCATGCCGTTGGCATGCGGGCCCTGGAAGCGCACGACGACGATGACATCGCGCTCCAGCTCGCCGTTCTTGAACGCGGTGAGCATGGCCTCCTGCGTCGTGAAGATGCGGCAAGGCGCCTCGACCATGTGGCGGTCCTCGGGAACCGCCGAGACCTTGATGACCGCGCGGCCCAGGTTGCCGTCAAGCAGCTTGAGGCCGCCAGTGGCGCTGAAGGGTGCGGCGGCCGTGCGCACGACGCCATCGTCGCCGCTGGCCGCGGGCATGGGCTCGCGCACGACCTCGCCGCCCTGCCCCACGGCTTGCGGTACGAAGGTGTAGGGGCGCAGTCCGTTGCCGGCGACGCTGAGCACGTCCTCGTGCATCAGGCCGGCGTCCAGCAGCTCGCGGATGACGAAGCCGGGGCCGCCGGCGGCCTGGAACTGGTTCACGTCGGCGCTGCCGTTGGGGTAGACGCGGGCGAGCAGCGGCACGACGGCGGAGAGGTCGGAGAAGTCCGTCCAGTCGATCAGGAGGCCGGCCGAGCGGGCGACGGCGACCCAGTGGATCAGGTGGTTGGTGGAGCCGCCGGTGGCCAGCAGCGCCACCATCGCGTTGACGATGCAACGCTCGTCGACGAGCTGGCCGATGGGCTTGGCGGGCTTGCCGGCCAGGCGGCCGCTGATGTCCAGCGCGCTGCCGACGGCCTCCCGCGTCAGCGCCGCACGCAGGTCGTCGTGCGGATGCACAAAGGCGCTGCCCGGCACGTGCAGGCCCATGGCCTCCAGCAGCATCTGGTTGCTGTTGGCCGTGCCGTAGAAGGTGCAGGTGCCGGCGCCGTGGTAGGCGGCGGATTCGCTTTTCAGCAACTCGTCCCTGCCCACCTTGCCCTGGGCGTAGAGCTCGCGCACCTTGGCCTTGTCGCTGTTGGAGATGCCGGTGCCCATGGGCCCGGCCGGCACGAAGACGCAGGGCAGATGGCCGAAGTGCAGCGCGCCGATCAGGAGACCCGGCACGATCTTGTCGCAGATGCCCAGCAGCAGCGCGGCGTCGAAGACGTCATGCGTCAGCGCGATGGCCGTGCTCATCGCGATGGTGTCGCGCGAGAACAGGCTGAGCTCCATGCCGGGCAGGCCCTGGGTGACACCATCGCACATGGCCGGCACACCGCCGGCCACCTGCGCGGTGGCGCCCAGGCGATGGGCCTCGGCGCGGATCTGGGCCGGGTAGTCCTCGTAGGGCTGGTGGGCCGAGAGCATGTCGTTGTAGGCCGTGACGATGCCCAGGTGGGGCGCCTTCTCGGCGACGATGCGCAGCTTGTCGTTGGATGGCAGCGCCGCGACGGCATGGGCGACGTTGGCGCAGCCCATGCGCTCGAAGCCGCGCTGGCGGTTGTTGAGCTGGGCGATGCGGGCCAGGTAGTCGCCGCGCGGCTTGGCGCTGCGCTCCCGGATGCGTTGTGTGACTGCGGTGAGCGTGGAATTCATGCTGTGCCTCCTGGGACCGCGTTTACGTAACCGGTCCTTGGGAATTTAAGTAACCATATTACTTCGCCCAAGGAGCCCGCGGGTTACGGCCTGGGTACCGACGTGACAAGATGGGCGCATGGCGTCACAGGCAATCCACATTCCCCATGGGCCGGCCCGCAGCGCGCATCTGCTGCAACGCACGATGGCCGAATGGCGATCCAGCGGCGACGACCTGCTGCTGTTTGCCTACGGCTCGCTGATCTGGCGGCCGGAGTTCGAGTATGCCCAGGCCCTGCCCGCGCGCGTACTGGGCTTCCATCGCGTGCTGCGCATGCGCTCGCGCGTGAACCGCGGGTCGCCGCAGCAGCCGGGGCTGGTGCTGGCGCTGATCTCGGGTGGCAGCTGCCGCGGCCTGGTCTATCGCGTCCCGCGCGAGATCGGCGAGGCCGTGCTGCCGCGGCTGTGGGTGCGCGAGATGCCCAATGGCGTCTACGAGCCGCGCTGGCTGAACTGCGAGACGCCGTCCGGCCGCCTGCGCGCGCTGGCCTTCACGCTGTCGCGCCAGAGTCCGAACTGGACCGGCCCGCTGCACGAGCCCGAGCTGCTGTACATCTTTCGCCACGCCAGCGGCCGCTATGGCACGACGCTGGACTATCTGCTGCGCACCGTTCAGGGTTTGCGCGAGCATGGCATCCGCGACACGGAGCTGGAGCGCCAGGCCCACCTGGCCGCGCAGCACGGCCTGTGCGCGCCGCTGTGAGCCGCGCGGCAGCCGCCTACATCTAGCTGCCCTGCAGCCGAGCGAGGTCTTCCACGGTGTCCACGTCGACGTGCACGCCGGGATCGTCGACAGTGATGGGCTGGGCCGCATAGCGCGCCACGATGCGCCGCGCGCCCTCGTCGCCCTGCAAGGCCACCAGCTCGGAGTAGAGCTCGGTGCCGAAGCCGACCGGATGGCCCTGGATGCCACGGTACTGGGCATAGCAGACGGGAAAGCGCTCCAGGCCTTCCGCGACGGCCACGATGGTGGCGGGCTGCACCAGCGGCATGTCGGCCGGCAGGATGAGCCAGCCATCGGCGTCGCCGGTGGCGCTGACGCCGGCGGCGATGGAGTGGCCCATGCCGACGGGCTGGGGGCGACCCTGGGCATCGCGATCGGGCAGTGTGACGACGTCGCGCGCCGCGACCAGCCTGTGCACGGCCGGCGCCAGCGCCGCCGTCGTCACCACGACGACCGGGAGCTGCGTCGCAATGGCGTGGCGCAGGCTGCGCGCCAGTACGGTGTCTCCACTGGGCAAGCCACCCAGATGCTGCTCGAGCTTGTGGCCCGGACCTCTGAACCGCGAGCCGCGACCGGCGGCCAGCACAACGACGGCGGGGCGTCGCTTTGTCATTTGCAATTGATCCTTCCAAACCCTCGCTGCCCAGCTTCGGTCTGCGCCGTTTGCTGCGGTGCCACAAGCATGCCGAGTGGCACTGCGCTTGAAACTGGTACGTTCACTTAAGGGAAGGTCTGCATACTTCGCTCCATGAGCAAGCTGAGCGAATTTCGAAAGAGCTATGAACTGGGCGAACTTGACGAGTCCCAGGCCATGGACGGCCCGCTGGCCCTGTTCCAGCGCTGGATGGACGAGGCCATCGCCCATGATGTGTCGGAGCCGACCGCGATGACGGTGGCGACGGTCGGCGTCAATGGCCGGCCGTCGACGCGCATCGTGCTGCTCAAGGGCTGTGACGCGCGCGGCATGGTCTGGTTCACGAACTACGAAAGCCGCAAGGGCGAGGAACTGGCTCACAACCCCTACGCGGCGCTGCAGTTCCACTGGGTGGAGATGGAGCGCGTCGTGCGCATCGAGGGGCGCGTCGAGAAGACCTCGGCCCGGGAGTCAGACGACTATTTCAAGAGCCGGCCGCTAGATTCGCGCCTGGGCGCCTGGGCATCACCGCAGAGCCGCGTCATCGGCACCCGTGCGGTGCTGGTGGCCAATGCGGCCAAGGCCGCCGTCCAGCATGGGCTGAACCCGGAACGGCCGCCGCATTGGGGAGGCTTCCGTCTGGTGCCGGACCTGTTCGAGTTCTGGCAGGGGCGCCGCTCAAGGCTGCACGACCGCCTGCGCTTCCGGCTGCAGGGCAGCGACTGGTTGCGCGAAAGGCTGGCGCCCTAGTTGACGGCGTTGCCGTCCTCGACGCGGTAGTACAGGCCGTAGGGGTCGTCGGTCAGCACGGCCAGCTGGCCTTCGACGACGACAGGCTCCAGCGTATAGCGTACCGGCTTCCTGGTGCGCACCTCGACCAGGCCCTCGGGGCCGGCGGGCACGCAGAAGGAGCAGGTCGTCGGCACCGAGGACAGCAGAAAATGCTGCTGCTTGTCGCCCGCCTCCAGCGGCATCATGAAGCCCTGCACCTTGACCGTCTTGCGGTCCAGCGCCTGCACGGCGGCCGGGAAGGTCGGGATGATTTTCTTTTTCTCCGCCCTGGCCGTGACCTGGGACAGCAGCTTCCACGACACGATGTCGGCGCGCTCCTCCAGCGGCTTGAAGGGGCTGCGCGGGTCGTGGTAGCCGGGACCCTGGCCGATGGAGGGCGCGGTCTGCGCGAACACGGCCGAGGCGGCCAGGCAGAGGATGAGCAGGGGCTTGAACTTCATGGTGAGCGAATTGTCGGTGTTCAGCGCGGAGCTTGCAGCAGGCTGGTGACATCCAGGCGATAGGCCCGCCAGGCCGGCCAGGCCGCGGCCAGCAGTGCCAGGCCGCAGGCCAGCAGCGGCACCAGCCACTCGGCCTCGCTGACGCCCAGCGGCCCCAGGCGCAGCGACTGGCGCTCGGCCAGCAGGCGTTCCAGCACGGCGACCAGGCCGTGCCCCGCCGCCAGGCCCAGCACGGCGGCCAGGCCCGCCAGCAGCAGCGCCTCCAGCGCGATCAGGGCCGCTACGCGCGAGGCCGGCGCGCCCAGCATGCGCAGCATGGCCAGGTCGCCCTGGCGCGCGCGCACCGCGTGCAGCAACGCCACCCAGACCGACAGCCCCGCGGCCGCCAGCAGCACGATACCGAAGCCGCGCAGCACCTCGGTGCCGGCACCCACCAGCCGCATCAGCCGTGCCGTCTCCAGCGCCGGCGCGGCCGACTGCAGGCCGTCCTGGGCATTGACCCAGCGCGGCAGCATGACGGCCGCCAGCGGGCTGCGGTAGCGCACCAGGATCAGGGTCGTCTCGCGCGCCTCATCGGCCTCCTCATGCGCCGCGCCGGCATGGTGCGCCTCATGCACCTCCCATACCGACGCAAGGTCCGTCAGCACGAGGCGGTCCAGCACGCTGCCCGATTCGGCCAGTACGCCGACAACTTCGAACGGGTGCTCGCCATGGGCGCCGCCACCCTCGGCCAAGCCATGGCTGCCGGCAAAGCGGTCGCCGATCTTGAGCCCGCTCGCCCGTGCGACCTCGGCGCCCAACACGGCCTGCATGGGCCGGGTCCACAGGGCGCCCTGCCCCAGCGTCGCGCCGTACAGCCCGACATAGTCCGGCGTCGTGCCCACGATGCGGTAGCCGCGGAAGGAGTCGCCCAGAGACAGCGGCACGGCCTGGGCCACCAGCGGCTGTCGCTTCAGCAGCTCCAGCGTGGCCAGCGGGATGTTGCCTGTGGGCGCGTCGAGGTGGAAGACGCCGGCCAGCATGATCTGCATCGGGCTGCCCTTGGCGCCCACGACGAGGTCGATGCCGGCCAGGTCGCGCCTGAGCCCGGCCTCGACCTGGGCGCTGGCGCGCAGCACGAAGGTCACGGCCGCGAGGCCCAGCGTCAGCAGCAGCAGGTTCAACGCCGTCGTCAGCGGGCTGGACCACAGGTATTTCCAGGCCAGGCGAATCACAGCATGACCTCCGCCACGTCCTGGCGGGCGTTCAGCGCGTCGACCACCCGCGCGTCATGGCTGGCGATGACCAGCGTGCAGCCTTCCCGCTCGGCGGCGTCCAGCAGCAGCGCCAGCATGTGCAAGGTGTGCTCGTCGTCGAGGCTGGCGCTGGGCTCGTCGGCCAGAAGCAGGCGCGGGCGGCGCATCAGCGCGCGGGCCAGTGCCACGCGCTGGGCCTGGCCCACGCTGAGCTGGTGCGGCCGGCGGGCCGCCAGTCCGGCGACGTCCAGCGCCGCCAGCAGCTCGGCCGCGCGTCCCGGATCGGCGCCCTGCCCCGCCGCCAGGGCCGGCAGCGCAAGGTTCTCTGCCACTGTCAGGGCTTCGCTCAGGTGCAGTCGCTGCGGCACGACGCCCAACGTCGCGCCGCGCCAGGCGTCCAGCGCCCGCGGGCTCATTCCGGCCAGGCCGGAGCCGGCGACGCTGAGCTCGCCCTGCTGCACGCGCAGCAGGCCGGCCAGCAGCGCCAGCAGCGTCGACTTGCCCGAGCCCGAAGCGCCGCGCAGCAGAAGATGTCGCCCCGCGCCTAGCGTGAAGTCGGCGTAGCGGATGGGCGCCTCGGCGCCTGCGTAGTGGTGGGACAGCCCCTGCCAGGCCAGCATCACTTGACCAGCCGCTTGAAGCTGGCGAGGAACTTGTCCACCTTGCCTGCGACGACAAAGGCGCAATAGCCCTGGTCGGGATTGCGGGCGTAGTAGTGCTGGTGATAGGCCTCGGCCGGGTGGTAGTTGGCCTCGGGCTGCAGCTCGGTGACGACGCGGCCGGCGTGGTGCTCGCTGGCCTCCTTGATCAGCTCGGCCGCGAGCTCGCGCTGCGCCTCGGTGTGCCAGTAGATGCCGGAGCGGTACTGGGTGCCGACGTCGGCGCCCTGGCGGTTCAACGTCGTCGGGTCGTGGATGGTGAAGAAGACCTCCAGCAGCTCGCGCAGGGAGACCTCCCCCGGGTCGAAATCGATGCGCACGACCTCGGCATGGCCGGTGTTGCCACTGCAGACCTGCTCGTAGTTGGGGTGTGGCGCCTGGCCGTTGCTGTAGCCGTTCTCGACATGGTGCACGCCGCGCACGCGCTCGTAGACAGCCTCCAGGCACCAGAAGCAGCCGCCGGCCAGGGTGATGCGCTCGAGATTCGTTGCGGTCATGGGAGGGCTTTCAATGTGCGCCGAGGGACAGCTCGACATGGGGGCGCCAGGTTTCATCGCAACCCTGATCGCAGAGCTTGGGAGCGGCAACGAAGACGCGGGCATTGGGCGCACCACGGGCCAGCAGCGCGTCCCGCACGGCGGTGGCGCGGGCCACGGCCAGCTGGCGCAGGGCCTCGTCGTCGACGGCGTAGCTGCCCAGCAGCAGGCCACGCATCTGCTCGGGCGGCAGATCCTTGGGCAGGCCGATGAGGTTCTTGGGCTTGTTGGGCAGCTTGCTGGCCTGGTAGAGGCGCCTGAGCGCGGCGTCCGGCGCCGGGTTGGTGAGCAGCGCGTTCTCGGCCCTGAGCGCCTGGGCCAGGCGCTGCTCGCGAATGGGCTGGTTCTCGGCGGCAATGCCGGCCCAGCCGGTCAGCGTGAGCTGCACGCCGGGTTTGTCGACCAGCAGCTTGGCGATACGGTCGAGCTGGTCGATGGCGGACAGCTCCGTGCTGCCGGGCAGGAAGGCAATCTGGGCTTCCTCCGGGTTGTCGCTGCCGCTGAACAGCGCAAAAGGCGAGGTCAACGCCTTGCCGATGAGGTTGAGGATGAGCTTCCAGACCAGGCCACCGACGCTGAAGTCGGGGTCGTTCAACGAGCCGCTGACGGGCAGGTTGACGTCGATGACGCCGTTGCGGTCCTTCAGCAGCGCGACGGCGAAGCGCACCGGCAGCGTCGTCGCGTCGGGGCTGTCAACCTTGTCGCCGAAGGTGAGCTGGTTGAGGATGATCTGGTTGCTGGCGACGAGCTGGCCGCCGGGCTCGACCTTGTAGCGCACCTTGGTGGAGAGCTTGCCGCGCTCGATCGCATAGCCGGCGTACTTGCCGGCGTAGGGCGACAGCGGCGCGAGTTCGATGTCGGTGGCGTTGGCGGCCACGTCCATGGCCAGCGGCGCACCGGGCTTGAGCTGGCCGTCGATCTCCAGCAGGCCGGTGCCTGCGATCTTGCCGCGCAAGGTCAGTGGCGCCATCTGCGGACTGGTGGATGAGAAGGCGCCCAGCGAGCCTTGCAGATCCGTCAGCCGGGCGCTGTAGTGAGGCCGCACGAAGCGGTCGTTGAAGTCGACGGTGCCACGGTTGACGCGGATGTGCTCGGCGGCGAACTCCGGCGCAGGGGCTGACGCCGCCGCTGCCGCCGGCGCCGAGGCGGCGTCGGCCGGGCCGATGTCGCGCAGGTTGAAGCGCCCCTGCTCGTTGACGATGAGGCGGGCATAGGCGTCGTCGAGCTGGGCTTCCCGCACGGCCAGGCGTGGCGGCGCGCCGGGCGCCAGCGCGAGCTTGAGGCCGTCGAGCTGCAGCATCTGCCAGCTCAGCAGGTCTTCGCCGACGACGCGTTCGCCGTCCACGGAGCGCGCCTGCTGCACGGCCAGCGGGCCCACGCGCACATCGCCGTCGGCGCTGGCCGACCAGCCACCGCCGGCCTGCTGGCTGGCGTTGACCGTGGTCCTGAGCCCCAACTCGGCACGCTGCAGATGCAGGCCCCAGGCTGGGTCGAGGTAGGCATTGAGCAGCTGCAGGGGCAGTGCCTTGGTCTGCAGGCTGCCGCTGGCGGACAGTGGCGCCAGGCCGAGGCGGCCGCTCCACTGCAGGCTGCCGGCGCTGGCCGCCACCGGCCGGTCATTGGCGCCCAGCGCCGCGAGCTGGCCCGAGAGCTGGGCTGGCACCATGGCTTTGGCCGGCCAGCTCAGCGCGCCCAGCTGCAGCCGCAGCGGCTCGACGGCCAAAGCCACTGGCGTCATGCCGGCGGGCACGGCGGCGTCGTGCCAGCGCAGCGCGCCGCGCTCGACGCTCAGGCCGGCGAGCTGCAGCTTCCAGCCGGGGCCCGCGGCAGGGCCTGTCGCCGCGCCCGCCGGCTGCAGCAAGGCCGCGAGGTTGAGGCGGCCGTCGCGCTCTCGGGCGAACTGGGCGCGCGGCGCGTCCAGGGACAGCATGCCCAGGCTGATGCTGTGGGTGGCCGGCTCGACACTGGCCTTGTCGAGTCGGGCCGAGGCCAGCGTCAGCAGTCGCGGCGAACCGGGCAGGCTCAGGCGCGCATCGCCGACATGCAGCTCGGCCAGTGTCAGCTCGGCGCGCTCGGCGGCACCTTCGGCCAGCGGATTCTTGACGCGCAGGCCGGCCCGGGTGGAGAGCTCCGCCGTCAGCCGCGCGCCCGCGGGCAGCGGTAGCCAGGCAGCCAGGCGCTCAAGGGCCAGGCCGTTGAGCTCGGCGTCGGCTTCCAGCAGCTCGGGCGCCAGTCGGGCCTTGGCGCTCAGCGTCGCCCGATCCAGTTGCAGGCTGGCATCCAGCTGGGCCGGCGCCTTCAGCGGCCAGGCGGCCGTGCCGAGCTTGAGCTGGATGGCGTCCAGCACGAGATCCTTGCCGGCGCTGAAGCGACCATCCTTGACCTCGAGGCCGGCGACGCTGACCTGCCAGGGCGGGGACGCGGGCCCTGCTGCCCCGCCCTGCCCCGCCGGCAGCTGCACCCAGCGGGCCTCGGGCGACTCCAGCAGGATCTGGCCGAAGCCGAGCTGGCGCCGCAGCGGCTGCACGTCGGCCAGCGGCAGATTCAGGTGCTTGAAGCCCAGCAGCGGCTGGCCATCGGGCTGGGTCAGCGCGAGATCATGCAACTGCACGCCGCCGCTGAGCTTGACGCCGGGCGGCTGCTTGGGCCGCTCGGCGAAGTCCACGGCCAGGTCGACGTCGAGCCGGCCACTGCCCAGGCGCAGCGGCGCGCTGGCGGGCACATAGGCAGCCAGCGGTGCGAGGTCGAGGCCGGCGAACTTGAACGACAGGCGGGCACTGGCGTCCTCGGCGAAGGGCAGTGCCTCGGCGCGGCTGTCGAAGGCGACGCCGTCGAGCTGGCCGCTCAGGTGCGGCCGGACCTTGGCCTCGACGTCGGCCGGCAGCGTGGACAGGAAAGGCAGGGCCAGGCGCAGCTCGCTGAGCTCGTGCTGGCGTTGGACGGGGCGGTCATCGAAGACGATGCGGCCTTCGCCGAGCTCGATGTTGTAGACGGCGAATTCGGGCTCGGCCGCCTCGGGCTCGCCGGGGGCTGCGGGTTTGGCGGCCAGGCGCTGGATCAGGTCGTCGATGTCGTAACGGCCCTCGGCCAGGTGCGCGATGCGCAGCTCGGGCCGGGTGAGCGTCAGCGACTCGACGACGGCGCGCCCGTGCAGCAAGGAGCGCAGCGACAGAGCCGCGTCCAGCTTGGCCAGCGTGAACAGCGGCGGCCGGCCGGCGCCGGGGCCGGCAATGCTGAGGCCTTCCACGACGAGGGCGAGGCGCCAGGGCTGGAAATGAGCCTCCTCGATGCGGATCGACCGTCCCAGGGCCTGGCTGGCCAGCTCGGCGCCACGGCCGGTGACCCAGCCCGGCAGCGCCAGCGTCACGATCAGCAGCAGCAGCGTGCCGAGCGCCGACAGGGCGGCGAGGGTCCAGAGGGCGATGCGGGCGGCACGGAACGGGAAGCGGAAGGATGTCATCACAGCGGACGCATTATTGATGTCAGCGATGATGCCGGGGTGAACCTCGCCCTCGATTACTCCGGTTTCAAGACCCTGGTGCTGGCGGTCGTTCTGCCTCCAGCGCCGCTGCTGCTTCTGGCCGCATGGGGCGGTTGGCGGCTCAGGCGCGGCCGGCGCTTCGGCGGGGCCTTGCTGGCGCTGGCGCTGACCGGGGTGTGGCTGTCGGGCACCGAAGCTGCCGGCGAGCTGCTGAGCCGGGTCGTCGGGCAGCCCGCGCTGCTGCCGCCGAGCCAGGTCGACGCCCTGCGCGGCCGCCAGGATGGTGCCGTGCTGGTGCTGGGTGCCGGCGTGCGGCGGCTGGCGCCGGAGTTCGGTGGCGGCGCCCCGACACGACTCACGGCCGAACGCCTGGCCTATGGCGTCTGGCTGGCCCGGCGCAGCGGCTGGCCACTGGGGTTCACGGGTGGGATTGGCTGGACGGCGGGCCAGCTGAGGCAGCCCGAGGCCGTGATCGTCGCCCGGGTGGCCGCCGAGGATTACCGCCTGCCGCTGCGCTGGGCCGAGGCCAGTTCGCGCGACACGCGCGAGAACGCGGCCCACACGCTGCCCATGCTGGCGGCGGCGGGCGTGAAGGAGGTGATCCTCGTCACGCACGAGACCCATATGCGTCGCGCGCTGCGCGCCTTCGAGGCGGAGGCCGCGCCACTGGGCCTGCGGGTGCTGCCGGCACCCGTGGGGCTGCGCGAGGATGCGCTGAGCAGCTTTGACGACTGGTGCCCGTCCGTCGACGGTTTTGAGCGCGTGCGCTACATCGCCTACGAGGCGCTGGCCTGGTGGGCGGGGCGTTGAGGCGTCGAATATAGAAACCCCGCCGGGCTTTCAGGCCGGGCGGGGTGGGTGGCGATGCCACCTTGGGGCTCCAGGGCGATCTGCCGAGGGGCTCCTGGCGCGCAAAGATTGCGCCAGAGGGTTTGCCTCAAAAGGCCCTCAAACAGTAGGCGAGCCAGCTTCCTGCTTCAAGAAGAGTTGCCCGAATAGCGCATCGGCGCGCGCCGTGATCTCGGGAGGCAGGCTGATGCCGCGACCCCATTCGCGCGAGGTTTCGCCGGGCCATTTGTTGGTGGCGTCCAGCCCCATCTTGCCGCCCAGGCCGCTGACGGGCGAGGCGAAGTCGAGATAGTCGATGGGCGTGTTGTCGACCAGCGTGGTGTCGCGCACCGGGTCCATGCGGGTGGTGATGGCCCAGATGACTTCCTGCCAGTTGCGCGTGTCGATGTCGTCGTCGACGACGACGATGAACTTGGTGTACATGAACTGGCGCAGGAAGCTCCAGATGCCGAACATCAGCCGTTTGGCATGACCGGGGTAGGACTTCTTGATGGACACGACGGCCATGCGATAGCTGCAGCCCTCGGGCGGCAGGTAGAAGTCGACGATCTCCGGGAACTGCTTCTGCAGGATGGGTACGAAGACCTCGTTGAGCGCGACGCCCAGGATGGCGGGCTCGTCCGGCGGCTTGCCGGTGTAGGTGGAATGGTAGATCGGGTTGCTGCGCTGGGTCTGGCGCGTGACCTCGAAGACGGGGAACCAGTCCTGCTCGTTGTAATAGCCGGTGTGATCGCCGAACGGGCCTTCCAGCGCATGCAGATAGCCGTCCTTCTCCTTCAGCGGCACGCCGCGCTCGCTGACGCCGGTGAAGCCTGGCGCGGCGGGCGGAATATGGCCTTCCAGCACGATCTCGGCCGACGCCGGCGCCTGCAGCGGCTGGCCCCGGCCCACGCCGGTGTTGACCAGTTCCGTACGCGAGCCACGCAACAGGCCGGCGAACTGGTACTCCGAGAGGGCATCGGGCACGGGCGTCACGGCACCGAGGATGGTGGCCGGGTCCGCTCCCAGGGCCACGGCGATGGGGAAGGGCTCGCCCGGGTGGGCCAGCGCGAAATCGCGGAAATCCAGCGCGCCGCCGCGGTGCGCAAGCCAGCGCATGATGACCTGGCGGGGGCCAATGAGCTGCTGGCGGTAGATGCCGAGGTTCTGGCGAGGCCTCGCCGGACCGCGCGTGATGACCAGACCCCACGTGATCAGGGGGGCGGCGTCGTCCGGCCAGCAGGTCTGGATGGGCAGGCGGCCCAGGTCGATGTCGCCGGACTCCAGCACCTCTTCCTGGCAGGCCGCGCGGCGCTGAACGGCGGGCTTCATGTCCCACAGCGCCTTGGCCATCTGCAACAGCTTTCCGGCGTCCTTCAGGCCCTTGGGCGGCTCGGGCTCCTTGAGGCTGGCGAGCACCCTCCCCACGTCCCTCAGATCGGCCAGGGACTCAGCGCCCATGCCGAGTGCGACTCGACGCGTCGTCCCGAAAAGATTCGTCAAGGCGGGCGAGGAAAACCCGGCCGGCGCCTCGAACAGCAGGGCCGGTCCGCCGGCACGCAGCACCCGGTCGCTGAGGGCCGTCATCTCCAGCACGGGCGAGACTTTTTCACGCACGCGCTTGAGCTCGCCAAGGCCTTCCAGGCCGGCGATGAAGTCCCGCAGGTCGCTGTATTTCATAACCAAAAGTAGTTTAGAAGTGTTGAAACAGCCTTGACGGGTTATCTTCGGCTCGTAAAATTCGCGGCTTCGGGTTTCCACTGAAGCCCAACCGGCCGGGTCCTCCGGGCACAGAGATGCCACAGGCCAGAGCAATCGACCGGGAAATTATCACCGTCGCTCCACCCAGACCGCCTCGCAACGGCGGCAACCTGAGGTAGGCGCGGCACAAGGAGTCGCATGACGACACGTCAAGACCTGTTCAGCCTGGCTCGCCACACGCGGGATTCGGCGTCGCTGTTCGTGAAGGACATCGGCAACGGCCTGCTCGTGGTCAGCCACAACACGCTGGCCCTCCTCGGGCTCGCCGTGGTGGCGGTGCTGCTGGTGTTCACGAGCCAGGCGGGCCTGCGCGAGAAGCTGGAGTCCGCCACGCTGGGTTGGCTGCACGCCCGCCAGGAGGCGCGCGCTGAGGCCGACGGCAGCGCGCTGCTGGTGCCGGCCGAGCCCGAGGCCATAGCCCGTGCCACCGCCACCGACCCGCGCGGGCTCAGCCGCCAGCAGGCCGCCGTGGCCCATTGGCTGGCGCGCCGCTACCGCGTGGCGCCCGAGCCCGTCAGCCGGCTGGTGCAGGAGGCCTGGGCCGTGGGCCAGCGCGCCAAGGTGGAGCCGACGCTGATCCTTTCCATCATGGCCATCGAATCGGGCTTCAACCCCTTCGCACAGAGCTCCGTCGGCGCTCAAGGCCTGATGCAGGTCATGACCCGGGTGCACGACGACAAGTACGAGGCCTTCGGCGGCACGCTCGCGGCCTTCGACCCGGTCACCAATCTGCGCGTGGGCGTGCAGGTGCTCAAGGAATGCATCCAGCGCGCAGGCAGCCTGGACGAGGGCCTGCGCTACTACGTCGGCGCCGCCAACCTGGCGGACGACACCGGGTACACCGCCCGCGTGATGGCCGAGCACGACCTGCTCAAGGCCGTGGCCGCCGGCCGCGCTGTCCCGGCCAATGCCGCCGCGCGCCCGCTGCGCGAGGCGGCGTCGGCGCCCACTGGCGAATCTGCTCAGGTGGCCTTGCTGCGCTGACTTACACTGCCGGTTCACGCGACTGGCGATCAGGGTCACGAGCTGACCCGAGGTGGGCCACCACCGGGGAGCGTGAGGCGGTTCCAAGGAGCCGCTGTCAGCCGTTCGCCTGGGCAGCCCTGGACGTCGCGCCTGCCGCGATCGCCTGGGACTCACCGCCTGACCTTCGGAACACCAGCATGTTTGACCGCACCACCTCCACCCTCGCCCTGGTCGACCCCGAGCTCTGGACCGCCGTCCAGAACGAGAACCGCCGCCAGGAAGACCACATCGAGCTGATCGCGTCGGAGAACTACACCTCCCCCGCCGTCATGCAGGCCCAGGGCAGCCAGCTCACCAACAAATACGCCGAGGGCTACCCGGGCAAGCGCTACTACGGTGGCTGCGAGTACGTGGACGTCGCCGAGCAACTCGCCATCGACCGCGTCAAGCAGCTCTTCGGCGCCGAATACGCCAATGTGCAGCCCAACTCCGGCTCCCAGGCCAACCAGGGCGTGTTCTTCGCGCTGCTGCAGCCCGGCGACACCATCATGGGCATGAGCCTGGCCGAAGGCGGCCACCTGACCCACGGCATGGCGCTGAACATGAGCGGCAAGTGGTTCAACGTCATCAGCTACGGCCTGGACGCCAATGAGGCCATCGACTACGACGCGATGGAGGCCCTGGCCCGCGAGAAGAAGCCCAAGCTCATCATCGCCGGCGCCTCCGCCTACTCGCTGCGCATCGACTTCGAGCGCTTCGGCAGGATCGCCAAGGAGATCGGTGCCTACTTCATGGTGGACATGGCCCATTACGCCGGCCTCATCGCCGCGGGCGTCTATCCCAACCCGCTGCCCCACGCCGACGTCGTCACGTCCACCACGCACAAGAGCCTGCGCGGCCCGCGCGGCGGCATCATCCTGACCAACGACGAAGCCATCGCCAAGAAGATCAACTCGGCGATCTTCCCCGGCATCCAGGGTGGCCCGCTGATGCACGTCATCGCCGGCAAGGCCGTGGCCTTCAAGGAAGCGCTGACGCCGGAGTTCAAGGCCTACCAGGAACAGGTCGTCAAGAACGCCAAGGTGCTGGCCCAGACGCTGATCGAGCGCGGCCTGCGCATCGTCTCCGGCGGCACCGAGAGCCACGTCATGCTGGTGGACCTGCGTCCCAAGAACCTGACCGGCAAGGAAGCCGAGGCCATCCTGGGCGCCGCCCACATGACCTGCAACAAGAACGGCATCCCCAACGACCCGCAGAAGCCCATGGTCACCAGCGGCATCCGCCTGGGCACGCCGGCCATGACCACGCGTGGCTTCAAGGAGGAGCAGGTGCGCCAGACGGCCCACCTGATCGCCGACGTGCTGGACAAGCCGCACGACGAGGCCAATCTGGCCGCCGTGCGCGCCAAGGTGGCCGCACTGACGGCAGCCTTCCCGGTCTACCGCGGCTGACGGTGCGCTGCCCGTTCTGCTCTCACACCGAAACCCAGGTCTCCGAAACCCGGGAGTCGGATGAGGGCGACGTCGTCCGCCGGCGGCGCCGCTGCCTGTCGTGCGACAAGCGCTTCACGACCTATGAGCGGGCCGACATCACCCTGCCCTCGGTCGTCAAGAAGGACGGCCGGCGCGCCGATTTCGACTCCGCCAAGCTGCGTGCCTCCATGCAGCTGGCGCTGCGCAAGCGGCCGGTCAGCGTCGAGCAGATCGACGCCGCGCTGAACCGCATCGAGGAGAAGCTGCTGGCCAGCGGCGCGCGCGAGATCGCATCGACGCGGCTGGGCGAGCTGGTCATGCGCGAACTCAAGCGCATCGACAAGGTGGCCTATGTGCGCTTCGCGTCGGTCTACCGCAGCTTCGAGGACGTCGACGAGTTCCGGCAGCTGATCCGCGAGATCTGACCCGGGTTGGCCCTGATTCTCTTCGGAGAGGGCGAGTGGGTGATGGCCCAACAGGCCCAGACGCCGGGGCTCCAGCATCGCCAGGGCCTGGTAACGCAGGTTGGCGGCATCGAGCTGGGCCTGGTAACGCAGGTTGGCGGCATCGAGCTGGGCCTGAGCGGCGGTTCGGTGATCCGTCAGGTCGCCGCCCTCGCCGCATCCCGGATGCGCAACTGCGCCGTCGGCGCCGGGATGGGCAATATCCCCAGGTTCGCCTGAGCCCCTCATTCGCGGTGGTCGCCGACCGGCGGCGCGACTCGGCGGATGAGCGGCGCGGGTGAACCAGGGTCGCCATCGATGCCTGCCGAGAATCATTCGATGCGCATGCCTCGTCGCCCACGTCGCCAAGGCTTCAGCCTGATCGAGCTGATGGTCGCGCTCGCCGTTGCCGGCATCCTTGCCGCCATTGCCTACCCGGCCTATACCTCCCAGTTGCAGCGCGGCCGGCGGGCCGACGCCATCGCCGCGCTGTCGGCCGTCATGCAGGCCCAGGAGCGATTTCGCAGCAACGTCAGTAACTATGCGTCGTCGCTGAATTCCCTGAACATCAACATTTCAGACATCACGCCGCACTACCAGGTCAGCCTGAGTGGCGTCGGGAACCCAGCGGCTTTCTCGACCGGCTATATCGCGACGGCGACGCCGGTGCCTGGCGGCAAGCAGGCACGCGACTCCGCCTGCAAGAGCTTCACGGTGACCCTGAACCGTGCGACCCCCACGTATACCGCGTTGGGGGACCCCGACAACAGCGGGTCCGACCGGGACACCAGAGCACTCTGCTGGCCCAATTGACCATGCAGAAGCGTTTTCTTGCGCCGAAGACTCGCCGGTCGGGCCTGACGCTGGTCGAGATCCTGGTCGGGCTGGGCGTGCTGGCAATCCTGCTGGCGGTTGCCGCGCCTTCGATGGCCGACCTGCTGGAGCGGCGTCGCGTGATTGCCGCCGCCGAGGAGGTCGCGAGCGTCCTCACCTATGCCAAGGCGGAAACCACGTCGACCAATTCCGTGCTGACCGTGCGATTCGACCCCGGCACCAGCATGAGCTGCGCCGCCGTCACGACGTCTGCAACGGGCTTCAACAACAGGTGCAAGTGCAATCAGGATCCGGCCCTGATCTGTCAGGGCGCCGGTGCCGAGCTGTTGCGCCTGTTCCAGTTGCCTGCGGACTACGTGACCTTCGCGGCGGACACGATCGACCACAAATGGCCGGGCACCTCGTACCAGCTTAAGTTCGGGCGCATGCAGATGGACGTCGCCGCACTGGGGTTCCACGTCGATGTGGTCAGCAAGAAGAAGAAATACACCTTGCGTGTAGAGGTCAATACGGCCGGCCGGGTAAGGGTTTGCACGCCCGCCGGCGACATGACCGGATACGCAAGATGCGCATGAATCTCCACCTGCGCCGTGCAAGCCGCGGCCTGGCCGAGCGGGGCTTGGGCCTGGTCGAGTTGATGGTGGGCATCACCGTCGGGTTGATCGTCGTCGCAGGGGCGACCCTGGTCGCGACACGACAGATCACCGAGCATCGCCGGCTGATGCTCGAAGTGCAGATGCAGCAGGATCTGCGGGTCGCGGCCGACCTGCTGCAGCAGGACCTGCGTCGCGCGGGTTACCGCGGACTACCGGCCAACGGCGTGTGGGAGCCGGAGCGCAGCGCGGGCACGATCCCGGCCAAGCCCGCGGCGTCCAGCCCGTACACCGTGCTGACGCAGCCGCAGGGCACGAACGATCTGCTCTACCGCTACGCGCGGCCGCCGGCCGGCACAACCGCCGTCAACACGAGCAATGCGCTGGCCAGCAATGAACAGTCTGGCATCCGGCTGAGCAACAAGACGCTCTATCTCCAGCTCGGTCAGTCCAATTGGCAGCCCATCACCGATCCGGATGCGGTGCTGATCGAGAACTTCACTCCCGTCATCAGCACGCAGCAGATCTCGCTGGAGGATGTGTGTGACTGCACCACCGGCGGCGCCTGCCCGACGCTGACCCTGAGGCGCGTGGACGTCACCATCCAGGCCGTTTCCAAGTCGGATCGCAACGTCAAGCGCACCTTGCGGGTCAGCGAAAAGATCCGCGCCGACCTTGTCGACGGGGTCTGCCAATGAGGCGCGGATTCGGCGTGGGCCGATCGGCACAGAACGGTGCCGCCACGCTGGTGGTGGTCATGGTGCTGTTCCTTGTGATGGCCCTGCTGGCTGCCTATGCCAACCGCAGCCTGATGTTCGAGCAGCGCATCTCGGGCAGCTACTACCGTGCCAGCCTGGCACAGGAGATGGCCGAGGGCGGCGTGGAATGGACGGTGGCCATGTTGAATGGCACCGGCATCGATGCCAGCTGCCAGCCGGTGAGCAGCGGCGGGACACGGTTCGCCGACAAGTACCTCGCCATTTCATCGGTGGATCGCAGTGTGCAGAGCAAGACTGCTGCCGCCCTGGAATTCGCGGTCGATTGCGCCAGAACCGGCAACACCCTGGTCTGCCGCTGCCCGGCGCCCAACGACCGGACCGCCCAGCCCGCCACGACCGTTCAGGGCCTGCTCGTGCCCAGCTTCGGGCTTGCCCTGGGCACCGACGTGACCCTGCACTACGGCAGCTTCCAGGTGACCTCGCAGGGCTGCAGCGACAGCAGTGTCGACAACTGCAGGACCGATGGTGCGGAGGGCCGCAGCCCGAAGGCCATCGCCACGTCCGTGCAGACGGCGTCCATCGCCTTCATCGCCGCGGTGCCCTCCTCTCCCGCCAGCCCCTTGACGGTCAAGGGCAGCCTGACGACCACGGGCAGTGGCGGGCTGGGCCTGCACAACACCGATCCAGCATCTTCAGGCCTGCTGGTCGTCTCGGGCGGGACTGCGCCGGCCCTCGTCGACGCCCGCATGGACAGCGTGCCCGGCACCCCACCCGCACAGGCGCGCATCTTCGACGACGCCGGACTGAGTAGCTTGTCCGCCGACTGGTTCTTCCGAACCTATATGGGCATGGCGCCCAGCCGCTACCAGAACCATCCGTCGCTGCGCGTCGTCACCTGCCCCGCCGGTGATTGCGGGCCGGCTCTGCAGGCCGCCTACGCCGCGGGCCAGCGCATCCTGTGGATTGCAGGCCCCATGACCATCGCCTCCAACGTCGTCATCGGTGCCGTCAACGACCCGCCGCTGATCATCGTCAACGGCAATGTCGTGCTGAGCGGGCCCATGCAGATCAACGGCATGCTGGTGGCGCTCGGCGACCTGGCCTGGAGCAACACCGGGGGGCTCACGTCGCTGATCACGGGCATGGTGCTGGTCCAGGGCGACATGACCGCGACGGGCAGCATGGACATCCAGTACCTGCAATCCATCGCCAATCAGCTCCGCAACCGCCAGGGCAGCTATGCGCGGGTCTCCGGCAGCTTGATCGACGCCGACTGACGGAGGCAGAGCCATGTCCGAGCTGCATTCCACCTCCGCATCGCCCCGCACATCCACACGCCAGCAGGGCGTCACCCTGATCGAGGCACTCGTGGCCTTGCTGGTGATGTCCTTCGGCATGCTTGCCCTGGTGGGCCTGATGAGCAACCTCCGCTATGGCGCGGATCTCGCCAAGCAGCGCAGCGAAGCCATGCGCATTGCGCGCGCTGAAATCGCCCAGATGCGCGATTTCTCCGAACTCCGCCGCGCCTCCAGCACGCCGGCTTCCGCCGGGGTCTACGCCGCAATGCTCGCCGAAACCGTCACCCCTTTGCCGGTGAGGCCGGTGACGCTGCCCGACTCCAATACGACCTATGTCGTGCAGCGCAACATCGGCTCCCTCGCTACCGGCGGGCAGGGGCTGACGGTGCGCGTGAACGTGAGCTGGACGGACCGGACCGGGGACCTGCAGTTCGTCAACCTCGACACCGTCATCGCCTCCGTCGACCCGGTCTTCAGCGCAGTGGTGGGGTTCACGCCTCGCAGGGCCCCGCTGACCCAGCCGTCCGCCCGCAACCCGGCCATTCCGGCCGGAGCCAAGCAACTGGGCAAGGACATCAGCGCCTTCCGCCCCGACGCGCTGGCTGGCACGGTCTGGGTCTTCAACAACCTGGATGGCACCATCATCGGCAAATGCGAAATCCCCGCCGGCACGCCGGTGTCCACGCTCACCACCGCCGATGTCGAGTCCTGCATCAACGGCACGGTCGGCTATCTGCTCAGCGGCGTGGTCCGCTTCTCCAACACCAGCCCGCCCAACCCCGGCCTGCCCGAAGCCGGCGGCTTTCAGCTGGGCCTGAGCATCGTCAACGGGACCTATTGGCTGCCGCGGCTCACACCCCAGGGTGTTCCGGTGATGAGCAGCGGCAACATGGTGCTGGACAGCTTTGTCGCCACGGCTCCCGCGGCAGCGGACCAGCAGTGCCTCAGCGATTCGGCCAGCAGCCCGCCCTACGTCAGCTACTACTGTGTCGTCTACCCGAAGGAGGCCGGTCCCGCCGGCTCGCGCCTGACCTGGTCGGGCCAGTTGGTCCTGACGGGTTTTGCGACCGGCGCCAGCGCCGCCCAGTTCCGCGTCTGCCGCTACAGCGCCGACTACAACGGCAGCGGCGGCGGCTTCACGGCCGACTGGACGGCCCTGGAGAACGAAGAGCATCCGGCCGTCTACGCCAAGGTCGCCGGCTCGCTGACGCGCCAGAACTTCCTGGTGGTGCGCGGCGACCTCAACTGCCCCACGGCGCCCGCCGTCGATCCGGCCCACGGCGTCTTCGCCGACTATTCGACGATCCAATTGCAGCCTTGACGGAGGGCGCGCTGGCTAGACTGGCGACATGAATCCGCCGGACCTCCATGCCGCCCTGCTGCGCGCACTCTCCCTGGCCGAGCAAGCCGTCGGCCTGAGCGACCCCAACCCCCGCGTCGGCTGCGTCATCCTGGCGCCCGACGGCCGTGAGCTGGGTGCCGGCCACACCCAGGTCGCGGGCCAGGCCCACGCCGAGGTCATGGCGCTGCGGGATGCCGCCGCCCGCGGCCACGACGTGCGCGGGGCGACGGCCGTCGTCACGCTGGAGCCCTGCTCCCACCATGGCCGCACGCCGCCCTGCTGCGACGCGTTGATTGCTGCGGGCATCGCGAACGTCGTCTGCGCCATCGAGGATCCCAACCCCCAGGTCGCCGGCCAGGGCCTGTCGCGACTGCAGGCCGCGGGCATCCGGGTCGAGCTGGCCGAGCCCGCCGTCGCCGCGGCGGCCCGCGAGCTGAACATCGGCTTCTTCTCGCGCATGCAGCGCGGCCGCCCCTTCGTGCGCCTGAAGTCGGCCATCTCGCTGGACGGCCGCACTGCCCTGCCGGACGGTCGCAGCCAATGGATCACCGGCGAAGCGGCCCGCGCCGACGGCCATGCCTGGCGCAAGCGCGCGGGCGCCGTGCTGACCGGCATAGGTACCGTGCTGGCCGACGATCCGCGGCTGGACGTGCGCCTGGTGCCCACAGCCAGGCAGCCGCTGCGCATCGTGCTGGATCCGCGGGGCCGCATGCCGGCCGACGCCTGCCTGCTGCAGCCGCCCGGCGAGGCCCGCGTCATCGGCCCGGGCCGTGCCGACCTGCCTGCCCTGCTCACCGAGCTGGGCGGCCAGGGCATCAACGAGTTGCACGTCGAGGCCGGTCCGACGCTGTCAGGCGCTTTCCTCGATGCCGGCCTTGTCGACGAGTTGCTGGTCTACCAGGCGCCCCTGCTGATCGGCGAGGGCCGCCCGCTCGCTGCGCTGGCGCCTCTGGCCGAGCTCGGCCATGCCCGTCGCTGGCAACTGCTCGAGGCCACCTCCGTGGGTCAGGATCTGCGCCTGCGTCTGCGGCCGACCTAGGGTCGCCACCTACAATTGCCCGCTATGCCCATCTCCCCCATTCCCGAGCTGGTCGCCGAGTTGGCCGCCGGCCGCATGGTCATCCTGGTCGACGAGGAAGATCGCGAAAACGAGGGCGATCTCGTCCTCGCCGCCGACCTCGTCACGCCCGAGGCGATCAACTTCATGGCCAAGCATGGCCGCGGCCTGATCTGCTTGACGCTGCCGCGCGAGCATTGCGAGCGACTGCAGTTGCCGCCGATGACGCGCCGCAACGGCACCCAGCATGGCACGGCCTTCACCGTGTCCATCGAGGCGGCCACCGGTGTCACGACCGGCATCTCCGCCGCCGACCGCGCCCGCACCGTGCAGGCCGCGGTCGCCGCCGAGGCCAAGGCCAGCGACCTGGTCCAGCCCGGCCACATCTTCCCGTTGCAGGCACAGGACGGCGGCGTGCTGATGCGCGCCGGCCATACAGAGGCCGGCTGCGACCTGGCCCGCATGGCCGGCCTGTCGGCCACCTCCGTGATCTGCGAGATCATGAAGGACGATGGCAGCATGGCCCGGCTGCCCGATCTGGAGATCTTCGCCAAGGAGCACGGCCTGAAGATAGGCACGATCGCCGACCTCATCGAGTACCGCAGCCGTCACGAGAGCCTGATCACGCGCGTCGCCCAGCGCCGCCTGAACACGGCCCAGGGCGAGTTCGACTGCCAGGTCTTCACCGACCGCACGGGCGCCACCCACCTGGCCCTCAGCCATGGTGCCTGGCAACCCGGCGACGAGGTGCTGGTGCGGGTGCATGAGCCGCTGTCCGTCATGGACCTGCTGGAGGCCGGCTCCTGCGGCCACTCCTGGGGCCTGCCGGCTGCGCTGGCGGCGCTCAAGGCCAGCCCGGCCGGTGCCGCAGTGCTGCTGAACTGCGGCGAGGATGCCGCCGGTGTGCTGGCCCGCGTGCAATCCAGCGAGCCGGTCGCGGTCTCCAAGGGTGCCATGGACCTGCGCACCTACGGCGTCGGCGCCCAGATCCTGAAGGCCCTGGGCGTGCACCGCATGAAGCTGCTGGGCAGCCCGCGCCGCATGCCCAGCATGACCGGCTACGGCCTCGAAGTGACCGGCTTCGTCGCCCCCCCTTCCTGCTGAACGACGGAGGCACGCGATGCAAGATTCCGAACAAGGCCGGCCCGGCTTCGAGGGCGCACTCGACGGTAGCGAGCTCAGCATCGCCATCGTGCAGGCACGCTTCAACGACGCCATCACCTCGGCCCTGGCCAGCGCCTGCCTGGCCGAGCTGTCGGTGCTGGGCGTGCCGGCCGAGGCCATCCGCCACGTGACCGTGCCCGGCGCGCTGGAGGTGCCGCTGGCCCTGCAGGCGCTGGCCGAGAGCGATGACTACGACGCGCTGATCGCACTGGGCTGCATCATCCGCGGCGAGACCTATCACTTCGAGCTGGTGGCCAACGAAAGCGGCGCGGCCATCACGCGCGTCGGCCTGGACCATGGCACTCCCATCGCCAACGCCATCCTCACCGTCGAGAACGAAGCCCAGGCCTGGGCCCGGGCCGAACCCAAGGGCCGCGACGCCGCGCGCGTTGCCGTCGAGATGGCCAACCTGCTGAAAGACATCGAGTGAACGCCACCCCCGCCAAGACCGGCAATCGACCCGGCGCCAAGCGCGCCCCCGCCAAGTCCGCCCGCCGCCGCTCGCGCGAGGCCGCCGTGCAAGGCCTGTACCAATGGCTGCTGACCGGCGAGGACGTCGGCGCCATCAACGCCCTCGGCCGCGAGCAGGAAGGCTATGCCAAGCTCGACGTCAAGCATTACGACGCGCTGTTGACCGGCTGCGTGAACGAGGCCGCCGACCTCGACGCCATCCTGTCCCGTCACGTGGACCGCCAGACCACCGAGCTCTCGCCCATTGAGCACGCCATTCTGATGATCGGCGCCTACGAGCTCAAGCACTGCATCGACATCCCCTACAAGGTCGCTATCAACGAGGCGGTCGAACTGGCCAAGTCCTTCGGTGGCACCGATGGTCACAAATACGTCAATGGCGTGCTGGATCGCGCGGCCGTCGACCTGCGCCCCGTCGAGGTCAGCGCGCGCCGATGAAGCTCGCCTCGCGGCTGGCCCGCATCGAGCCCTTCTACGTGATGGAGCTGGCCAAGGCCGCGGCCCAGGCGGCGGCCGGTCCGCTGTGTGATCCCGCCCGCGGCGGACGGCGCATGATCCGGCTGCATGTCGGCGAGCCCGATTTCGGCGCCTCGCCGGCAGTGCGCGATGCCGCCGCCCGCGCCGCGCAGGGCCCCACGCCCTACACCGACTCGCTGGGCCTGCCTGCACTGCGCGAGGCCATCTCGCGCTGGTATGCGCAGCGGTTCGGCCTTGTCATCGCCCCTGAACGCATCGCCATCACGGCCGGCGCATCGGCCGGCCTGCAGCTCGCCTGCCTCGCCCTCTTCGAGCGCGGCGACGAGGTGTTGATGCCCGACCCGTGCTATCCCTGCAACCGCCACTTCGTGGCGGCCACCGACGCGACGCCTCGCCTGCTGCCCACCGGCGCGGCCGAGCGCTTCCAGCTCGGTGCCGGCCAGGTGCGCGAGGCCTGGACACCGGCCACGCGCGGCGTGCTGCTGGCCTCGCCCAGCAACC
This sequence comes from Roseateles sp., assembly GCF_019237615.1. Taxonomy (GTDB): domain Bacteria; phylum Pseudomonadota; class Gammaproteobacteria; order Burkholderiales; family Burkholderiaceae_C; genus Pelomonas. The sequence goes on from NZ_JAFAGT010000060.1 coordinate 31,526, forward strand.
CCACCGGCACCTCCATCGCGCCCGAGGTGCTGGCCGACATTGCCGGCTTTGTGCGCAGCCAGGGTGGCGTCACGGTCGTCGACGAGATCTACCTGCCGCTGAGCTACGAGGAGCATTTCGGCCACAGCGCGCTGGCCCTGGGCGACGACATCGTCTCGGTCAACAGCTTCTCCAAGTACTTTGGCATGACGGGCTGGCGGCTGGGCTGGCTGGTGCTGCCGCCTGCCCTGGTGCCGGCCATCGAGCGGCTGGCGCAGAACTTCTACATCTGCCCGTCCACGCTGGCGCAGCTTGCGGCGCTGGCCTGCTTCGAGCCCGAATCCATCGGCGAGTACGAGCGTCGTCGCGCCGTGCTGAAACAGCGCCGCGACTACATCGTGCCGGCGCTCGATGCGCTGGGCCTGAGCGTGCCGGTGCCGCCGGACGGCGCCTTCTACGCCTGGATGGACGTCAGCCGCCACCACCCCGACAGCTGGACGTTCGCTCATGAGCTGCTGCAGCGGGCCCAGATCGCGCTGACGCCGGGTCGCGACTTCGGTGTCGCCGACCCGCAGCGCTGGATGCGGCTGTCCTTCGCCTCGTCCATGGAGGACCTGGAAGAAGCCGTCGCCCGCCTGCGCGAGGTGCTGGCGTGAGCTTCGAGTTCCCGATCCGGGTCTACTGGGAAGACACCGATGCCGGTGGCATCGTCTTCTATGCCAACTACCTGAAGTTCTTCGAGCGCGCCCGCACCGAGTGGCTGCGCGCGGCCGGCGTCGAGCAGCACCAGCTGCGCGAGGATACCGGCGTCATCTTCGTCGTCGCGGCCACCAGCCTGCGCTATCTCGCGCCGGCCCGGCTCGACGACCTGCTGACCGTCACCGTCGAACCCCTGCCCGCCGGCCGTGCCAGCCTCGTCGTTCGCCAGCGCGCGCTGCGCGGCGACACGCTGCTGTGCGAAGGCGAGATCCGCATCGGTTGCGTGCGCGCCGACGACCTGAAACCCCAACGCCTGCCCGACACCGTCGTCGCGGCGATCACTGCATGAACCAAGAACTCTCCATCGTCTCCCTGATCCTGCATGCCAGCTTCGCGGTGCAGCTCGTCATCGCGGGCCTGCTGCTCGTGTCGCTGGCGAGCTGGAGCGTCATCTTCGGCAAGCTCATCGGTCTGGGCCAGATCAAGCGCCGCAACGACGCCTTCGAGGCCGAGTTCTGGAGCGGCAAGAACCTCAACGACCTCTACCAGTCGGTTGGCAGCCGCCAGGACGGCGCGCCGCTGGAGCGCATCTTCGCGTCCGGCATGCGCGAGTTCCTGAAGCTGCGCGAGAAACGCGTCACCGACGCCGGTGCCCTGCTCGACGCGGCGCGCCGCGCCATGCGCGCCAGCTTCCATCGCGAGCTGGATGCGATGGAGAGCAACCTGTCCTTCCTCGCCTCGGTCGGTTCCGTGTCGCCCTACGTGGGCCTGTTCGGCACCATCTGGGGGATCATGCACGCCTTCGTGGGCCTGTCCAACCTGACGCAGGTGACGCTGGCCACCGTGGCCCCCGGCATTGCCGAGGCGCTGGTCGCGACGGCCATCGGCCTGTTCGCCGCCATCCCGGCCGTGCTGGCCTACAACCGCTTCGCGCGCCAGATCGACCGCAGCGCGATCACGCTGGAGACCTTCATCGAGGAGTTCTCCAACATCCTGCAACGCAACGCGACGCAGCACTGATGGCCACCGTCTCCTCCCGTGGCGGTCGCCGGCGCCGCACGATGAACGAGATCAACATGGTCCCGTTCATCGACGTGATGCTGGTGCTGCTCATCATCTTCATGGTCAGCGCACCGCTGATCACGACCGGCCTCGTGGACCTGCCCAGCGTGGGCAAGAGCCGCCAGCAGCCCGAGCATGTCATCCAGGTCATCGTCGGCACCGACGAGAAGCTCAAGATCAAGGTCGACCAGCTGGAGCCCGAGTCCATCCCGGTCAACCGGCTGGCCGAGCGCGTCAAGAAGGCCCAGGGGAGCGACGCGAACAACCCCGTCGTCATCTCCGCCGACAAGAACGTCAAGTACGAGGCCGTCGTGCAGGTCATGGACTCGCTGCAGCGCGCCGGCATCCAGCGCGTCGGCCTGGCCGTGAAGAGCGGCGCGTCCAGCCAATGATCGATCGATGAGCGTCGCGACCCTGCGTCCCCCTGAAGCCGCCGGCCTGGGCCGCGGCCTCGTGCTTGCGCTGATCGCGCACGGCCTGCTCATCCTCGCGTTGAGCTACGGCCTGCATTGGCGCAGCGACTCGTCGGCTGCCTTCGAGGCCGAGTTGTGGTCGGCCGTACCGCAGGTCGCCGCACCCCGCGAGGAGGCCCCGCCGGAGCCCGAGCCTCAGGCCCAGCCCAAGCCCGATCTGAAGGCGCAGCAGCGCGCGGCCGAGGAAGCCGCCGCCGAGCAGCGCGAAGCCGAGATCGCGGTCGCCAAGGCCCGGAAGATCAAGGAAGAGAAGGCCCGCGAGGACGCCGCCAGACTCGAGCGCGAGAAGGTGGCCAAGGAAAAGGAAGCCAAGGAAGCCAAGGACAAGGCCGCCAAGGAGAAGGCGGCCAAGGAAGAGCAGGACCAGCGCAAGAAGCTCCAGGACGCCAAGGCGGCGAAGGAGGCCAAGGAGGCCGATGCCCGCCGGGAGGCGCAGCGCCAGGAGTTCCTGCGCCGCATCCAGGGGATGGCCGGCGGTACGCCGGGCTCGACCGGGGCGGCAGCGCAGAACTCCGCGCCGTCGGCGGGCTACGCGGGCCGCATCAAGGGCAAGATCCGCCCGCTCATCATCTACTCGGACGACGGCGCCGCAAACCCGACCGCCGAAGTGCAGGTTGCGCTGGGCCCCGACGGCCGCATCCTCGGCACCAAGGTGCTCAAGGCCAGCGGCGACGGCGATTGGGACCGCGCCGTGCTGCGCGCCATCGAGAAGGCCGAGACGCTGCCCCGCGACGTCGACGGCCGCGTGCCACCGGTGCTGATCCTCAGCTTCCGCCCACGCGAATAAACCGGTCGACGGACCAGCGGCCGGAGCCGAACAATGCGATCACCAGGGCCAACACACCCCACAGCATGTGCTGGGCCTGGGCGACTGGCGTGAAATCCTCGCTCATCAGCGAAAGCGCCGCCATCAGGTTCACGACGAACAGGCTCGCGCCGGCGAAGCGCCCGGCCAGCCCCAGCACCAGCAGCACCGGCAGCACCAGCTCGCCCGTCGTGCCCATGTAGGCGGCCAGCGTGGGCGGCAGCAGCGGCACCTGGTAGTAGTCGTGGAACAGGGCCAACGTCGACGACCAGTCGCGCAGCTTGGTCAGGCCGGACATGAAGAAGATCCGGGCCACATAGAGCCGTGCCGCCAGTAGGGCCAGGGACTGCAACTGGCTCAGCAGCGCCTCCAGGGGCGCCGGCAGCCGCGTGGGCGCCAGGCCCGGGTCGGTGAAGGCGCGCAGCGTGCGGGAGATCAGGGTGTTCATGGCGGCTTGCTCCGTTCCGGTGGTGTGGTCCCGACCGCTTGCAGCCAGGTCTTCTGCAGCGCGGCTTGCAGCCAGGCGCCGAAGTCGAAGTCGGTCTCGGCGCCGGAACCTTTCACCTCGGCGGCCGCAAGCGCGTCGGCCAGGCTGGCGCCATCGAGCAGGCAGCGCATGAAGACCGCCTCGGCCGCCGGCAGGGCCTGCCACTGCCCACGCCAGCCCTGGCGCCAGACCAGCACCGGGCCGCCCGCCTGCGCCAGCATCGCGACGCCGGGGCGCAGACGCAGCCACAGCGCTTCGGGCGGCGTATCGCCGAGCAGCTGGAGCGAGTCGGCGTCCAGCGCGACATCCCCAGCCCGCTCGGCCTGGTGCAAGGCCCAGTCCAGTCGTGCCAGATCGGGCAGGCCCGAGGCTTCGCCGGCGCGTTCGACGAGAAAGCCGGCCAGCGCTCCGCCCCATTCCCCGAGGTCGCCGCATTCGGGCGGACGTGCACGCCAGAAGGTCCAGGCCAGCGCCGCGAACTCGGCCTCGCCGAGGGCGTCGCGCAGCCGGCCGAAGGGCACGGCCAGCGCCCGGTCGGACAGCGCCACCAGGTTGCCGCGGTAGGCGGCCAGGCCGCGCTGGCCGCCGCTCAGCCCGGCGGGCGGCTCGCCACGGCCCAGCAGTGCATCGAGCAAGGCCTGTTGCCGGGCCTTCATGGCTGCACCGCCCTCGCCCGCTCGGCCTCCGCGAGCAGCACGTGCAGTTCGGGCAAGTCCTGGTCCCATTCGATCAGCGTCGGCGTCGGCCCGAAGCGCGCGATGGCATGCGCGTGGACGCGCCACACCTCGTCGCGCACGCGGCTGCCGTGGTCGTCGATGACGAGGCCGTCCTCGCGCTCGCAATGCCCGGCCAGGTGCATCTCGCCGACGCTGCCGGGGCGAATCGCATCGACCCAGCGCATCGCCTCCCGCGCCGCGGCCTCGGGCCCGTGGCCCGCGTTGCGCGCGTTGACGACGAGGTTGTTGACGTCCAGCAGCAGGCCGCAGCCGCTGCGCCGCGTCAGTTCGTTGAAGAACTCGGGCTCGGCCAGCGTGTCCCCGCCCCAGCCCACGTAGGCACTGATGTTTTCGACCAGCATGGGCCGGCCCAGGCGTTGCTGCACCGCGTCCACATGGCGGGCCAGCAGCGCCAGCGACTCGTCGTTGAACGGGATGGGCAGCAGGTCCGCCGCGTGCAGTCCCGAGCCGACGCGCGCGAAGCAGGCGTGGTCGGACACCCAGGCAGGTTGCACCCGTTCGACGAGGCGGGCCAGGCGCTCCAGGTGCCAGTCGTCCAGCCCGACCGCGGAGCCCAGGCCCAGGCCCACGCCATGCAGGCTGACCGGGTAGGCCGCGCGACCGGCTTCCAGCACGGCCAGCGCGACGCCGCCGTCGGCGAAGAAGTTCTCCGAATGGACCTCGATGAAGCCGAGCGCGGGCCGCTGGGCCAGCAGGGCCTCGTAGTGGGGCTGGCGCCAGCCGACGCCCACGCAGGGCGTGGCCGGCACCCCGGCTTGCGGGTTCAAGTCGTCACTTCTTGGCCGGAGGCTTGGTCGAGCCGCCATCCTTCTCGCAGCTGCCCTTGGCGACGTACTTCCACTCGCCGGGGGACTTGTCGGCCTTGGCCAGGCCGGCGCAGGAGTGGGCGCCGGTGGCGCAGTCGTTCTGGCCGGCCTTGGCGATGCCATAGCACTTCTCCCTGGCGGCGTCGGCGGCCTGGGCCTGGGCAACGAGGCCCAGGGACAGGGCGGTGGCAAGGGCCGAGGACATGAGGGCTTGGTTCTTCATGGACAGGTCTCCGAAAGCTGAGGGGTGGTGAACTAAGCGGCCGATGATGCGGCGGCTGCGATGAAGTCGCAAGACACGCCCAGTCCTTACACTGCGCGCCGCCATGGCCGCCTCAACCGACTTCTGCCGCCAGATCGAGGCCTTGCGCCCCACCCTGCTGAAATACGCCCGGCTGCAGCTGCGCAATCCGGCCTGGGCCGAGGATGCCGTCTCCGAGACGCTGCTCGCCGCGCTCGAGAAGCCGCAGGCCTTTGCGGGCGCCAGCCAGCTCAAGACCTGGCTCATCGGCATCCTCAAGCACAAGCTCGTCGACCAGATCCGCCGCAACAGCCGCGAACTGTCGACGACGGCCGGTACCGATGACCGCGAGGACCTGGACGAGCTGCTGTTCGCCGCCGACGGGCATTGGCGTGAGACCCAGCATGACTGGGGCAACCCGGAGGATGCGCTGCGTCAGCTCGACTTCATGAAGGTACTGGAAGCCTGCGTCGAAAAACTGCCCGGCCAGCAGGGGCGGCTCTTCATGATGCGCGAATGGCTGGAGCTGGAATCCGACGAGATCTGTAAGGAACTGGCCATCACGCCGACCAACCTCTGGGTCATGCTGCACCGGGCCCGGCTGCGGCTGCGCGAATGCCTGCAGGCGGGCTGGTTCGACGCGGCATCCCATGGAGAAGCGCCTTGATCAAGCTGAAGATCACCTGCCGGGCGGCCACGCAGATCATCCTGCAGGCCGAGGACCGCCGCATGCCGCTGGCCGAGCGGCTTTCGCTGCGCCTGCATCACCGCATCTGCAGCAACTGCCGCCGGTTTGCCCGTCAGGTGCGGCTGATGCGCCTGGCCAGCGCACGCTGGCGGCAGCACCCGGTCGAGTGATCAGCTCGTGGGCGCGCCCTCGTCCGGCGCGGCCGACGCCGAGGCCTCCTCGCTTTCCAGCGCGATCGCCACGGCCAGCTGGATCGCGGCGATCTGCGCCGCCAGGCCCATGCTGGGCACCGAGGGCTGGGCGCGCGCTGCCTGCTCAGGCAAGGCCGGCACGTGGATGAAGCCGCTCCTGACCCCGCGGCCTGCCAGCCGATGCTGCAACTCGAAGAAGACCTGGTTGCAAACGAAGGCGCCGGCCGTGAGCGACAGCCCGGCCGGATGGCCGGCCGCGCGCAACCCGTTGCGTATGGCCTTGACGGGCAGCGTCGAGAAATAGGCCGCGGGCGCGTCGGGGCGCACCGGCACGTCCTGCGGGCGCTCGCCGGCGTTGTCGGGGATGCGGGCGTCGATCAGGTTGACGGCCACGCGCTCGATCGAGATCTCCGTGCGGCCGCTGGCCAGGCCCAGGGCGATGACGAGATCGGGCTTGAATAGGGTCAGCGCCGCCTCGAGCGCCTCGGGCGCGCCACCGAAGCTGGTGGGCAGGCAGCGCGCGTGCACGGTCGCGCCGGCGATGACGTGCCCCTGCAGCGAGCGCGCCACTTCCCAGGACGGATTGATGGCGTCGCCGCCGAAGGGCTCGAAGCCGGTGAGCAGGATGTTCATGCCGCCATTCTCGCGAATCGGCACGCCGCGCGCCTGCGTCGTTTGCACGGTGTTTCTCCAGGGGAGGCGAGTCACGACTGCCCTCCATAATCGCCGGCACTCCCTCTGCGCTTGCCCATGATCGACCCGTCCCAGCCCCTGTCGTGGCCCCACGGCGATGCCGCCCCTTCCGCTCCCGCCCCTGCCCCCGTCCCGGCGTCGGCGTCGGCGTCGGGCTTCTCCTGGCCCTGCCCACCCTACGCGGCGTATCCCCAGCCCCAGGTGCAACGCGGCCAGGAGGCCTGCGAGATCCTCGGCCTGAACAACAGCCGAAGCGCCGGCCAGCTGCTGCACCTGGACGTCGCCGAGCGCGTCGTGCAGATCAACGTGCCGCCGGCGCGCAACGGCATGCCGCTGAAGTTCAGCCAGTTCCGCGCCGTCAAGCTGCAGCGCCCGCTGACGGTGCCGCCGCGCGACGCTGGCGACGCGAACTCGCCCCTCAGCGTGGACCAGCGCCCGCGCTCGGAGTTCCGCATCGTCTTCAACGGCGGCGACGAGCTCAAGGGCGTGACCATAGGCCACCACCACGACGGTCTGGGCCTGTTCCTGTTCCCGCCCCTGTCCGGCGATGACGACTCGGTGCGCCGTGTCTTCGTGCCTCGCGAGGTGCTGGCGCATTTCGAGATCGGCGAGCGCATCGGGGACATGCTGCTCAAGGACGAACTCGTCACCCCAGAGCAACTGAAGGCAGCCGCCGTCGAGCAGACCGGCCTGCGCCGGCGCCGCGTCGGCGATATCCTGGTCGAGCAGCAGGTCGTCACGGCCGAGCAATTGCTGCAAGCCATCGAGCAACAGGCCAAGATGCCCATGGTGCGCATCGGCGAAGCGTTGCTCGCGCTGGACCTGGTCACGCCCCAGCAGCTGGACCAGGCCCTGATGCAGCAGCGCGAGGACCGCTCCGTGCCACTGGGCGAGTTGCTGGTGCGCAAGGGAGTCATCAGCCGAGCGCAGCTGCAGTCGGCGCTGGCGCGCAAGATGGGCTACCCGGTCGTCGACGTCGAGAAGTTCGCCATCGAGCCCGACGCGGTCCGCAAGCTGCCGCATGCGGTGGCCAAGCGCCTTGAGGTGCTGCCGCTGGTGCTGCGCGAGGGCCGCCTCATCGTCGCGATGGAAGACCCGACGCGGCGCGACGCCCTCGACGAGGTCGAGTTCATCACGCAGCTCAAGGTCGTGCCGACGCTGACCAAGCTGGGCACGCTGCAGTTCGCCATCCCTGCATCCTTCGACCGCTACGGCGCCGATGCGCTGCCGCGCAGCAACACCGACCCGCTGCCCGACTTCCAGCCTGACTTCGCGCTGGACAGCTCCAACAAGCTCATCGAGAGCCTGGAGCGGGACAGCAGCGAGCGCGCCACGCGGGAAGAGGAATCGACCATAGAGCAGAGTGACAACTCGCTGGTCCGCCTCATCAACTCGATGATCATCGAGGCGCATGGCCAGGGCGTGTCCGACATCCACATCGAGACCTACCCGGGCCGCGAGAAGCTCAAGATCCGCTTCCGCCGCGACGGCGTGCTGCAGCATTACCTGGAGCTGCCTCACACCTACCGTAATGCAATGATCGCGCGCATCAAGATCATGTGCGATCTCGACATCTCCGAGCGCCGCAAGCCGCAGGACGGCAAGATCAACTTCGGGCGGTTCTCGGCCCAGCACAAGCTGGAGCTGCGCGTCGCGACCATCCCCACCACCAACGGGCTGGAGGACGTCGTCATGCGCCTGCTGGCCAGCAGCAAGCCAATGCCGCTGGACCGCATCGGCCTGAGCGCGGCCAACCTCGCGGCCCTGCGGGCGGCCGTGGCCCGGCCCTATGGCATGGTGCTTTGCGTGGGTCCCACCGGCTCGGGCAAGACGACGACGCTGCACTCGGCGCTCAGCCACATCAACACGCCCGAGCGCAAGATCTGGACCGCAGAGGACCCGGTCGAGATCACCCAGGCCGGCCTGCGCCAGGTGCAGGTGAACCCCAAGATCGACTGGACCTTCGCCAAGGCGCTGCGCTCCTTCCTGCGCGCCGACCCCGATGTCATCATGGTCGGCGAGATCCGCGACCAGGAGACGGCCGAGATCGCCGTCGAGGCCTCGCTGACCGGCCACCTGGTGCTGTCCACGCTGCACACCAACAGCGCGCCCGAGACCATCACGCGTCTGCTGGACATGGGCATGGACCCGTTCAACTTCGCCGACTCGCTGCTGGCCGTGCTGGCCCAGCGCCTGGTGCGACGCAGCTGCACGGCCTGCCAGACGGCCGAGCCCATGACCGAGGTCGAGCTCGGCGAGCTGCTGGACGACTACCTCCACGTCTTCCCGGCCGGCGCACGGCCCGACCGCCTCGCGCTGACGGCGGAGTGGACCCGGCAGCATGGCCGGGATGGCCGGCTGATGAAGTTCACCAGCCCGGGCTGCCCCGCCTGCGGCAACAGCGGCTACAAGGGCCGCGCGGGCCTGCACGAGCTGCTGACCGTGTCACGGGACACCCGCCGCATGATCCAGACCGGTGCCCGCGCCGAGGAGCTGCAGCAGACCGCATTGGCCGAGGGCATGCGCTCGCTGCGCCAGGACGGTATCGTCAAGGTGCTGCAGGGCGTCACCACCATCGCCGAAGTCCACGCCACCAGCAACAGCTAGCCATGACCGAAGCCGACGCCGCAGCCGCTCCCCGCCCAAAACTGCGTCTCGGCGACGTCCTCGTCGAGCAGCAGCTCATCTCGGCCGAGCAGCTCGGCCAGGCGCTGGAGCTGCAGCGCGCCACCGGCAAGAAGCTGGGCCGCCTGCTCATCGAGGCCAACCTCATCTCCGAGGAGGCGCTGGCCCATGTGCTGGCCCGCCAGCTGCGCGCGCCCTTCGTCAACCTGAAGACCTTCCCGCTCAAGACCGAGCTGGTGCGGCTGCTGCCCGAGACGCCGGCGCGGCGCTTTCGCGCGCTGGTGCTGGAAGAGCGCGGCGACACCCTGCTCGTCGCCATGGCTGACCCGCTGGACCTGTTCGGCTTCGACGAGCTGGCCAAGATCCTGAAGCGCCGCCTGGCCATGGCCGTCGTCGCAGACAGCCAGCTCGCTGCCGTCTACGACAAGCATTACCGCCGCAGCGACGAGATCTCGGGGCTGGCCAAGGCGCTGGAGAAGGACATCGGCGACGCGGTGGACTTCGGCGCGCTGCAGGCCAGCGTGGGCCAGGAGGGCGCGCCCGTCGTGCGGCTGCTGCAATCGGTGTTCGAGGATGCGACGCGGGCCGGCGCCTCCGACGTGCACATCGAGCCCCAGGAGGGCGAGCTGCTGATCCGCAACCGGGTCGACGGCATCCTGCAGACGCTCACCCAGGCCGACAAGCGCATCGCCCCGGCCCTGGCCCAGCGCCTGAAGCTGATGGCCGGCCTGGACATCTCCGAGAAGCGCCTGCCCCAGGACGGCCGCTTCACTCTGCGCCTGTCGGACCGCACGCTGGACGTGCGCCTGTCCACCATGCCCAGCCAGTACGGCGAATCCGTGGTCATGCGTCTGCTGGGCCAGGGCACGTCCTTGCGCCGCCTGGCCGACCTCGGCATGCCCGAGGACATGCTCAGGCGGTTCCGGGACCTGCTGGCGCGCGACGCCGGCATGATCCTGGTCACCGGCCCCACCGGCTCCGGCAAGACCTCGACGCTCTATGCCGCGCTGGCCGAGCTGGATGCCGAGAAGCTGAAGATCATCACGGCCGAGGATCCCATCGAATACCGCCTGCCCGGTCTGACCCAGGTGCAGGTCAACGACCGCATCGAGCTGGACTTCGCCAAGGTGCTGCGCGCCGCGCTGCGCCAGGACCCCGACGTCATCCTCGTCGGCGAGATGCGTGACGCCGAAACGGCCGAGATCGGCCTGCGCGCGGCCATCACGGGCCACCTGCTGCTGTCCACGCTGCACACCAAGGACACCGTGTCCACGCCCTTCCGGCTGCTGGACATGGGCGCCCCGCCCTTCATTGTGGCCACGTCGCTGCAGGCCGTGCTGGCCCAGCGCCTGCTGCGCGGCGTCTGCAGGCATTGCGCCGAGCCGCACCTGGCCACGCCGCAGGAGCAGGCCTGGATCCACGAGGTGCAGGCCCTGAACGGGGAGCCGCCCGCCCCGGTGGCCAGCGTCAAGGGCCGCGGCTGCTCCGAATGCAACGGCACCGGTACCCAGGGACGGCGTGGCATCTACGAGATGCTGGAAATCGACCCCGACATGGCCCTGGCCATCCAGAAGAGCGATGCCGGCGCCTTCCTCGCCGCGGCGCGCCGTGCCCTCAAGGGCAAGACGCTGGCCGACCGCAGTCTGGCCCTGGTGCGCGAGGGCCAGACCTCGCTGGCCGAGGCGGTGCGCATCAGCGTGGATGCCGACTGAGCGCCGGATGAGCAACTTCACGTTCAAGGGGCGCAACACCCGCGGCGAGCTGGTGGAAGGCATCGTCGACGCGGCCAGCAGCGACGCCGTCGCCGCCCAGCTGATGGCCGGCGGCGTCGTGCCCGTCAGCATCGAGGCGACGCCGGAGGCCGTCGGCGTCGCGGGGGGCGGCGGCTGGCTGCAGGCGCTGCTCGCCAAGCCTGTCACGCAGGAGGACACGCTGGTGCTGACGCGCCAGCTCTACACGCTGCAGAAGGCTGGCGTGCCCATCCTGCGCTCCCTCGCCGGCCTGGAGGCGTCCACCAGCCATGCCGGCATCGTCAGCCTGCTGCGGGACGTGCATGCCAGCCTGGACCAGGGGCGCGAGCTGGCCACGGCCTTCGCCCGCCATCCGAACGTGTTCAGCAGTTTCTACGTCGCGATGACCCGCGTCGGCGAGCTGACGGGCCGGCTGACCGAGGTCTTCCTGCGCCTGGCCCAGCACCTGGAGTTCGAGCTCGACACCCGCGCCCGCATCAAGCAGGCCCTGCGCTACCCGCTGATGGTCGTCGTCGCGATGGGCGTTGCGCTGATCATCATCAACCTCGTCGTGCTGCCCAAGTTTGCCGACGTCTTCGCGCACTTCAAGAGCGAGCTGCCGCTGATGACGCGCCTCCTGCTCGGCTTCTCGGGCTGGACGGTGAAATGGTGGCCCCTGGTCGCCGCCGGCGGCATCGCGCTGGCACTGGCCTGGCGCAACGGGGTCGCCACCACCGGCGGCCGCTACGCCTGGGATCGCTTCAAGCTGCGCCTGCCCATCGTCGGAGACATCGTCCTCAAGGCCACGCTGGCCCGCTTCGCGCGCAGCTTCGCGCTGGCCAGCAGTGCGGGCGTGCCCATCAGCCAGGCCCTGACCGTCGTCGCCCAGACGGTGGACAACGCCTACATCGGCGCCCGCATCGAGCAGATGCGCGACGGCGTCGAGCGCGGCGAGAGCATCTCGCGCTGCGCGACCGCCACTGGCGTCTTCACGCCCATCGTGCTGCAGATGATCGCGGTGGGCGAGGAAACCGGTGAGCTGGACGCGTTGATGACCGAGATCGCGCAGATGTACGAGCGCGAGACCGACTACGCCGTCAAGGGACTGTCCGCCGCCATCGAGCCCATACTGCTGGTCGTCATCGGCTTGCTGGTGCTGATGCTGGCGCTGGGCGTCTTCCTGCCGCTGTGGAACCTCAGCCGGGCCGCCATGGGGCGCTGACCGCGGCCGTGAAGCCTGCAACGGTTTTCCAGGCGACAGGGGGCGTCCACACAATTTGTGCGCTTTTCACTTCTCATTGCTGACCCGTTAGCCGATATTCCCGCCACCCCCGGACCACAGCGCGCCGCGCAGGAAGGCACCCATGAACAAGTCTCAGCAAGCCGGCTTCACCCTGATCGAGCTGGTGATGGTCATCGTCATCCTCGGCGTGTTGGCGGCCGTCGCGCTGCCCAAGTTCGTCAGCGTGGATGCCGATGCGCGGGCGGCCGCCCTCAATGGCGTGGCCGGCGCGCTGAGCTCCGGGTCCGCGGTCAACTACGCTTCCCGCAAGGCCAACAACACCAAGGGCGTCGCGGTGGCCAACTGCAGCGACGTCGAGAAGACCATGCAAAGCTACAACGGCACGCCTGGCACCGGCCTGCCCAGCAGCAGCTACACGATCACCGCGGCCGCCATCACCGCGGACAACACCGTGTCGTGCACTCTGACGCAATCAATCAACGGCAACACGGCGACCACAACCTTCACCGCCACCGGTATCTCCTGAGCACATGCCACGCAACCCGCGTGGCTTCACGCTGATCGAGCTCATCCTCGTCGTCGTGATCACGGCCGCCCTGGCAGTGTTCGCCCTCCCCAAGGTGGTGGACACGACGCTGTGGCGGCTGCGCTCGTTTGGCGACGACCTGCAGGCCCGTCACCAGGCCATGCTGCGCCTGGCCCTGCAGCAGCGCCGGCCCATCGTGGCCACCCTCACCGGCAGCGGCGTCAGCTGGGCCTACGCCGGCGGCGCCGTCATCGACACCCTGCCCTGCCCGGCGACCGAGAGCCCCTGCATCGCCGAGGGCGGCAGCCGCTCGGTGACCTTCAACAGCGGCAACAGCGGCGCGACGGCCACCGGCACGGGCGCGGCGATGAGCGCCACCGTCGCCTATGGGAGCTACAGCCAGGCCTACCGCATCGAGACGGACACGGGTCTGATTTATCCAACGCCTTGAGGTTTCGAAGGTGCCCGGCTCGGCTAGCATTTCGCGCATGCCGGCCATGCACCTCAGGCGACGCCCGCGCGGCCTGACCCTGATCGAACTGCTGCTCTTCGTCGTCGTGGTCGGCGTCGCCCTGAGCGCGCTGCTGCAGGTCTTCGTCGCTGCCACCCAGGCCAGCGCCGACCCCATGATCCGTCGCCAGCAGCTCGCCATTGCCGAGTCGCTGCTGCGCGAGGTCGAGCTGATGCCCTTCACCTGGTGCGACCCGACCGACACGAAGGTCGCGACGGCCGGCTCCGCGGCGGACTGCGCGACGCTCCCGGAAGCCAGCGGCCCCGAGGCCGGCCAGACCCGCTACGGTCCGTCCAATTTCTTCAACAACGTCAACGACTACGCCGGCTTCTCCATGAGCGGCATCCGCGACGTGACGAACGCGGCCGTCGCCGGCCTGGGCGGCTACGGCGCCGCGGTGGACGTCACCGCGGCCGCGCTGGACAACGTCGCCGCCGGCGCGGCACTGAAGATCACCGTCACCGTCACCGCGCCGGACGGCAGCAGCCTGAGCTTGCAGGGCTGGCGCACCCGCTACGCGCCCAACGCGCCGGACTGAGCATGAGGGCAGAACGCGGCTTCACGCTGATCGAGTCGGTGATGGTCATCGCCATCACCGGTGTCGTGATTGCCATCGTGGCCGTCTTCATCGCGCCCGCGACGACGGCCTATTTCTCGAGCTCAGCGCGCGCCCAGCTCGGCGACGAGGCCGACACCGCACTGCGCCGCATCGGCCGTGACCTGAGCCGGGCCCTGCCCAACAGCGTCCGCGTTTCAGCCAGCGCGCTGAGCGTGGAGCTGATCCCGGTCAGCGGCGCAGCGCGCTATGCGACGGAGTCAGGCAACCCGCTGAAGTTCGGCGTCGTCGACGCGGGCTTCGACATCGTCGGACCGCCGCTCACGCTCAGCCACGCCAGCCAGCAACTGGCCTGGTACAACCTCGGCGCCGGCACCCCCGACGCCGATGCCTACACCCTCAGCAACGTGCGCACCTCGACCAGCGCCGCCGGCAACGCCAGCAGCGTCGGCATCACCGGCGCGCCGCTGCCCAACCCGCTGCAGGCGCCGCCGTTCCGTGTCTACGCCATAGAGCCGCCCGTCAGCTACCGCTGCGACCTGGCGGCCGGCACGCTGACGCGCTACAGCGGCTACGGCTTCAACGCCGTCCAGCCCGACCCGCCTTCCGGCGGCAGCAGCGCCGTGCTGGCCCGCGACGTGACAGCCTGCCTCTTCGGCTACGACCCCGGTGCCGTTGCCGCCCGCTACGCCCTGGTCACGCTGCAGATCTCGCTGAGCCGCAGGGGCGAGACGGTCAGCCTCTACCATGCCGTCCACGCGGACAACCTGCCATGACCACGGCGCGCGGCTTCACGGCAATGACGATGCTGTTCATCCTGGTGGCGCTGGCGGCCCTGGGGGCCGCGCTGGCCTCGCTGAGCCAGCGCCAGCAGCTCGGCTCGGCGGGTGAGCTGGCGGCCGCGCGGGCCTACCAGGCCGCGCTGGCGGGGCTGGAATGGGGTAGTTGGCAAGTCTTGAGCGGCCCGGCCGGCACGCCCCAGCCGGCCTGCTTCGCCACCAAGAGCATTGCCCTGGCCGACCAGCTTGCCGGCTTCGCGGTCACCGTCAGCTGCACGCGCACGCCGTCCAGCGGCACCGTCAGCGACGGCGACCAGAATCTGGCCTTCTACGCGCTGCAGGCGACCGCCTGCAACCTGCCGGCCGGCGGCGCCTGCCCCAACGGGGCGACGGCAGAGCCCACCTACGTCGAGCGGCAACTGCTGCGGACGCTGTCCCGATGAAGAGCTCCGCCCTCCTCGTCTTCCTCGGCCTGCTGCTGGTGGCGACGCTGAGCCGCGCTGCGCCCAGCTATGTCGGCGCCAGCACCCAGGCCCAGTCGTCGCCGACCAACCTGATCTCGCTGACCCCGCCTCCCGGCCTGGCCGCGGGCGACATGATGCTGGCCGTGCTGGTGCAGCGTACCGGCAGCGTGCCGCTGGACCAGAACATGATCAGCGTGCCCACCGGCTGGGTGCTGGTGCGCAGCCAGGACGACGGCATCAACAACTCCATCGGCCTGTCCATCTACCGCAAGCAGGCCACCGCCTCGGAGCCGGCCAGCTACGACTGGAAGCTGGGCTCCACGGGCCGCGCCGCGGGCGCCGCGCTGGCCTTCCGCGGCGTGGACACGACGACGCCCATAGACGCCAGCGCCTCGCAGTCCAACGCCGCCTCCGCCACCTACACGGCGCCCTCCGTCCTGACGAGCACGGCCAGCGCCCTCCTCGTGGCCGTCCACACGGCCGTGAACGGCAATGGCAGCGTCGCCACCCCCAGCGGCATGACCCAGGCGGTCAACATCGGCACCAGCGCCGGCCCCAACGGCCTGGTGCTGGGCACCTCGTATGCCGCCCAGGCCGGCGCCGGGGCGTCGGGCAGCAAGCAGTCCAGCGGCAACGCGGTGCTGGCCAGCCTTGGGGTGCTGGTGGCGCTGCGCAGCGGCGGCCCCTCGAGCAGCACCGACCACTATGAGCTGTCCCTGCCCACCAGCAGCCTCACCTGCCTGCCCACGACGCTGACCGTCAAGGCCTGTGCCAACGCCAGCAGCCCCTGCACCAGCGTCGACACGACGGTCAACGGCAGCGCGGGGTTGAGCAGCAGCGCCGGCACGCTGGCCGGCAGTGTCGTCAGCTTCAGCAACGGCGTCGCGACGACCACGCTGAGCCTGCCGGCGGGCGCGGACGGCACGGCCGTGGCCGTGACGCTGAGCGGGGAGACCGTGCCTGCCGCCAACGGCCGGCAATGCTGTCCCAACGGCGGCAGCTGCAGCGCCGCCAACAGCTGCACCACCACCTTCAACCGGGCCGGCTTCATCATCTCGGCAAGTGCCGGCGGCGGCGTCGCCAGCCTGCCCACGCAAACGGCCGGTACAGCGTCCAGCGGCCTCTTCCTGCGCGCCGTGCGCAGCAACACGACGACCCAGGCCTGCGAGCCCGCGCTCAGCGGCAGTCGCAGCGTGAACTGGGCCTATCAGTGCAACGACCCGTCGACCTGCAGCGGCGGCAACCTGATGAGCGTCAACGCCGGCCTGCCCACCACCGTCCAGCGCAACGCCGCCGCCGCGGCGCTGGCCTACTCGGCCGTGGCGATGACGTTCGATGCCAACGGCAATGCGCCGTTCACGCTCAACTTCGCCGACGTGGGTCGCACGACCCTGTACTTCAACACCACCATCAACGGCGACCCGCTCAGCGGCGCCAGCAACGCCTTCGTCACGCGGCCCGGCGGCTTCACGGTCGACAGCGTCAGCAACGCCGCTGCCGCGCCCAACCCGGCCGCCGCGGGCCCTGGTGACGCCGTCTTCACGCAGGCCGGCGCGCCCTTCGGAGCCCGTATCACGGCCGTCACATCGGGCGGCGTCGCGACGCCCAACTTTGGCCGCGAGAACACGCCCGAGGGCGTGCTGCTGACGCCCGGCCTGGTGCAGCCGGCCGGAGGTGCGACCGGCACGCTAGGCAACGCCACGCTGGCCGGCGGGCAGTTCAGCGGCGGCAGCGCCAGCGTCGCCAATCTCAGCTACAGCGAGGTGGGCATCATGCAGATCACGGCCTCCACGGCCAGCAGCGCCGGCTACCTGGGCAGCGGCAGCGTGACGGGCACGCCCAGCGCCAATGTCGGCCGCTTCGTGCCGGCCGGCTTCGTGACCAGCGGCTTCGCCGTCACGCAGCGCAGCGATCTCGGCTGCAAACCAGCCTCCGACTTCAGCTACCTGGGCGAGAACTTCGTCGTGGCCTTCACGCTGACTGCGCTGAACACGGCCGGCGCGACCACGCAGAACTACACGGGCAGCTTCGCCAAGCTGGCCGTCGCGACGCCGGTCAACCTCAACCTGGCCGGCGTCGCCGGCGCGACGTCGTTCAAGGGCGCAGGGCTCCCCACCTCGGCCGGCAGCGGCAGCTGGAGCAGCGGCGTGGCCAACGTGCGTCTGACAGCCAACGCGGTCCGCGGCACCAGCCCCGGCGGCCCCTTCGACACGGCCCAGTTCGGCATCGCGCCCGTGGATGGCGACGGCGTCGGCATGCTGGCGCTGAACCTGGCCACCAGCCCGCCCTCGACCACCGTCGACCGCAGCCTGCTGGGGCAAGTCCGGCTGCGATACGGCCGCCTGCGCTTGCAAAATGGCATGAGTGCCCCCAACCGCGCGCTGACCCTGCCGCTGACGGCCCAGTACTGGGACAGCGGTCTCGCCGCCTACAGAACCAACACCTTGGATTCCTGCACCAGCGTCAGCGCCGCAAACCTGAGCTTCGGCAATTTCCGACCGAAGCCGCTGGGCGTCAGCATGAACCCGGCCAGTGTCACCGTGGACCCCGTCAACGGCAGCTTCATCACGCTGACTCAGAGCAGTGGCGCGCGCCTCAGCGTCGACGTCGCCATCGCCCTGGACGCCGCCTCGCCGCCGCCCGACCAGTCCTGCCTCGCCAAGGCGGGCTGGGCCCCCACGACGCCGGCAACGCAGGGCGCCAACCTGGCGAGCCTGCGCGGCAACTGGTGCGGCGCCAGCAACGACCCCGGCGCCCGAGCGAGCTGGGGGCTGTACCGCGGCAGCGACGGCGTCCTCTACCAGCGGGAGAACTTCTGATGCGCTGGCCCTGGTCCCCGCGCAGCAGCTCCCAGCGCCTGCTGCTGCGCCTGGCGGGCGGCCGGCAGGCCTTCGTGCTGACCGATGGCGCGCCGGGCGAGGCCCCGGTGCGGCTGCTGCGCTGGGGCCTCGTCGACGCGGCAAGGCCCGTCCCAGCTGGCGAGGCCATCGCGCTGCTGGACCCGGCAGACTACAGCATCCTCAAGGTCGACACGCCCAACGTGCCGCAGGAGGAGCTCAAGGCCGCGGCGCGCTGGCAGATCAAAGAGCTGGTGGATGTGGATGTCGCCGAGCTGACGCTGGACGTCATGCATGTCGGCGGCGACATCCAGCGGGCGCAGCGCCAGCTCTTCGTCGTCGCGGCGCGCAACAGTGCCATCAAGGCCTTGACCGACGGCGCCGCCGGCCTGACCGACCAGGTTTCCATCGTGGACATCTGGGAGACGGCGTTGCGCAACCTGCTGGCCCTTCGGGCCCGGGCCGACGACCTCGCCGCGCGCGCCTGTGCGGCCGTTCTCATCGAAGAGGGGCAATGCCTGCTGGTCGTCTGCGCCGGCGACGAGCTCTTCTACACCCGACGCATCGAGGCCGACCCCGCCCTGCTGGCCCGGGCGCGTGGCGAGCAGGCCGATGGCCCCGCCCCCGAGCTGCCGCTGGGCTTCGAGTACCAGCCCGGCGGTGACTTCGAAGGCGGCACCGCCCGGGAGTCGCCGCTGGTCGTCGAGCTGCAGCGCTCCATCGACGTCTGGGAGCGCAGCTGGCCCGAGCTACCGCTGGCGCGCCTGTACGCCGTCTCGGCCTCGAACGGCCCCGAGGTCGCTGCGCTGATCCAGCGCGAGCTGGGCCTGCGCACCGTGGCCCTGGACCCGCTCGCTGCCTTCGCCGCCGGCCACCCTGAGCCCGAGGGCGACGCCGCCCAGGCCCTGGCCGCCTGCATTCCCCTGCTGGGCGCCGCCCTGCGCACCGAGACCAGGCAGCTCTGATGCCGCAGCAGATCAACCTCCTCACGCCCATCCTGCTGGCCCCGAAGCGCTACTTTTCGGCGCTGACGCTGCTGCAGGCCACCGGGCTGCTGGTCGCAGCCGGCCTGGCGGCGGCAGCGTGGATGCAACAGCGCGACCGGCAGGCCGCGCTCGACCATCAGGCCTTGCTGGCCCGCTACGCCGCCGAGCGCCAGCAGCTGAGCGTGGCGCATGCGACGCTGCCCGCGCCGCAGGACGTCAACAGCCTGCAGCAGCAGCTGCAGCCGCTGGAGGCCGGCAACGCCCAGCGCCGGGCCCTGCTCGCCAGCCTGGGCAGCGAAGGCGGCCGCATGGCCGGCCAGCGCCATTCCGACCTGCTCGCCCTCATCGCCCGCAGCCTGCCGGAGTCCGCCTGGCTCAGCGAGCTGCACTACGCGCCTGGCCGGGTCGAGCTCATCGGCGGCACGCTGGACACCAGCGTGCTGCGGCCGTGGCTGGGCCAGCTCGGCGCGCACCCGCTGCTGGTCGGGCAGGAGCTTTCGGCGCTGCGCGTCGAGCGCAGGGGTGCGGCGGAGGGCGCCGTCGGCAGCCACCCCCTGCTGGAGCACGGCGGCCTGCTGGCCCAGAGCCCCCTGCCGGTCTGGGCCTTCCGGGTCGTCAGTGCGCCGGCGGCTGCGGCCAGCGCTGCTTCGGGAGGTGCACGATGAAGGCACAGACCGACCAGGCCCTGCTGCGCCGCTTGCGGGCCGCCTGGGAGCGCCAGGCTCAGCGCATCGATGCGCTGAGCCTGCGCGAGCGCAGCTTCCTCTTCCTGAGCCTGCTTGCCGTGCTGGCCGCGCTGTTCGATACGCTGGTACTGTCGCCGCATGCCGCGCGAACCGCACAGCGCCGCGAAGAGGCCGCGCGGCACGCCGCCGAGTTGGGCCAGATGCGTGATCAGTTCGTCGCCGCCAGCCAGGGGAGCAGCGACCCTGTCGCCCGGCTGCGTCGCCAGCTCGACGGCGCCCGTACCGAGCGCGCGCGCCTGGACGAGGCCTTGCGCCGCGCCGGCTCGGCCAGCGCCGGCGAGGGGCTGGCCGTCGTGCTGCAGCGCCTGCTGGCGCAGCAGCCGGGCCTCGTGCTGGAGCGCTTGCGACTGCTGGACGATGCGCCCGTCGCCGGCGAGCATCAGCCGGCGCTTGATGGCCTGAGCTGGCAGGGCGTGGAGCTGCAGGTGCAGGGCGGCTATCACGACGTCCAGCGTTATCTGCAGGCGCTGGAGCGCGAGCTGCCCGGCCTGCGCTGGGGCCAGATGCGCCTGAGCGCGGGCGGCGGCAACGAAGCGTCGCGCCTGCAGGCCGAGCTTTTCCTGCTGAAGGTGCATCCATGAGAGCCCCCGCGCTGTTGCCGCTGCTGCTGCTGCTGCTGGCGCTCGTGCCAGCCCGCGCCGACGAGCCCACCCGCGACCCGACCGCCTGGCCGCCAGCGCTGCGCAGCGCGCTGGCCGCCGCCGTGCCGGCGTCGGCCGCCTCCGGCGCCGAGGACGACAGGGCCATCCGCCAGGTTGTCTTCGCCGAAGGTCGCGGCTACGTCGTGCAGCGTGGCCGCCGCCATGGCGTCGGCGAGCGACTCGACGGCGCGCGCATCGAGCGCATCACCGAGCAGGCTGTCTGGCTGCGCGAGGCCGGCCAACTGCGCCGCGAGCCGCTGTACGGCGGCGTCGAGAAGCGCCCGCCCGCGCCGCCGCCCCCGGCCGCGTCGGCCGCCGCCGCCAGGAAATCCAAGGAGAAGCCATGAAGGCCCCCGCCCCCCGTCTCTTGCTGCTCAGCGCCGCCGTGCTGCTGGCGGGTTGCGCGGACAAGCCGCTGCGCGTGGCCCAGCCCAGCCAGGCGTTGCGCGAGGAGCTGCAGGCCCAACGCACGGTCCCGCCCGCGCTGGCGGCCTCCGTCCCTGCCGCGCCGTCCCAGCCTGCGCCGCCCCCCGCGCCCGCCCTGCCACCGGAGCCACGCTTCGACCTCATCGTCAACGGTGCGCCGGCCCGCGACGTCTTCCTGTCGCTGGTCAGCGACACGCGCTACAGCATGCTGGTGCACCCGGCAGTGGCAGGTCCGCTGTCGGTCACGCTCAAGGGTGTCACGCTGCGCGAGTCGCTGGACGCCATCCGCGAGGTCTACGGCTTCGACTATTCCATCGACGGCCGCCGCATCACCGTCTTTCCGCCGACGCTGCAGACCCGCGTCTTCACGATCAACGCGCTGGCCCAGCAGCGCAGTGGCCGCAGCGAGGTGCGCGTCTCCTCCGGCGCCGCGCCGGCTGGCTCCACCGGCAACACGGCCGCGGGCGTCTCCGGCAGCACCAACACCGTGCTGCAGCAGGAAAGCAGCCAGCTCAGCACCAAGGTCATGGCCGACTTCTGGAGCGAGACGAGCAATGCGCTGAAGGCTCTGGTCGGCGCCGGCGAAGGCCGCACCGTCATCACGAGCCCGCAGACCGGCACGGTTGCCGTGCGCGCCATGCCTGAGGAGTTGCGCCATGTCGAGGCCTGGCTGAAGGCGACGCGACTGTCCGTCGAGCGCCAGGTCATGCTGGAGGCCAAGATCGTCGAGGTCGAGCTGCGCGAGGGCTACCAGAGCGGCATCGACTGGTCGCGCGTCGGCGACCGCGGCGCCATCGGCCAGACCAGCGTCAACCCCTCCATCCCCACCGGCGTCAGCACCATCATCAACCCGCTGGTCAGCAACACGCGCGGCCTGCCGGTGCTGTCCACCGGCACGCAGAGCCCCGCCTGGCCCGACCTCATCCCCCTGCCCTCGGCGGGCGGTGGCAGCTTCGGCCTGGCGCTGTCCCGCGGCGGCTTCCAGGCACTGCTGAGCTTCATCGAGAGCCACGGCGACACGCAGATCCTGTCCAGCCCGCGCATCGCCACGCTGAACAACCAGAAGGCCGTGCTCAAGGTCGGCACCGACGACTACTTCATCACCGGCATCAGCGGCAGCAACAGCAACAGCAGCACAAACAGCACCGGCACCAACGGCGTGGTCAACCAGATCCCGACCTTGACGCTGACGCCATTCTTCAGCGGCGTCGCGCTGGACGTGACGCCGCAGATCGACGCAGCCGACATGATCACGCTGCACGTCCACCCCTCGGTCTCCAACGTGACCGAGAAGGTCAAGCAGGTCGACCTCGGTTCGGTCGGCAACTTCCGCCTGCCGCTGGCCAGCGCCAGCGTCAACGAGAGCGAC
Organism: Roseateles sp.; assembly: GCF_019237615.1. Classification (GTDB taxonomy): domain Bacteria; phylum Pseudomonadota; class Gammaproteobacteria; order Burkholderiales; family Burkholderiaceae_C; genus Pelomonas. Next base: position 53,826 of record NZ_JAFAGT010000060.1, read on the forward strand.
ACCGTCGTGCGCATCCCCGACGGCCACATCGTCGCCATCGGCGGCCTGATGCAGATGGAGGCGACGCGCCGAGGCTCGGGCCTGCCCGGCGCCGACAGCAACCCGCTGACGTCCATGCTGTTCGGCAACCGCGCCAACAACGGCCGCAAGCGCGAGCTGGTGGTCCTCCTCAAGCCCAGCATCATCCGCAGCGCGGAGGACTGGGAGCAGCACAATCGCCTCGTCAGCGAGTCGCTGGACGACACGGAGAGCCGGTCGCGGCGTGTGATCCGCCTGGACGGGGCGGCGGAGGTTCGTCCGCCGAAGTAGTCAGGCCTGGATTCGCAGCGGCCGCTCGCCGGTCGGCGTGACACGGCCCACGACAGCCGCCGCATCGAATCCGTGACGGGCGAAGGTGGCCAGCACCGCATCCACGGCGCCCGGCTCGCAGGACACCAGCAGGCCACCGCTGGTCTGGGGGTCGGTCAGCAGCGCGCGATCCTCTGCGGCGAAGCTCTCGGGCAGTTGCACGTCGCCGCCATAACCGGCCCAGTTGCGCCCCGACGCGCCGGTGACGAAGCCCCGCTCCGCCAGCTCGCGCACGCCCGCCAGCAGCGGCACCGTGCGCCAGTCCAGCTCCACCGTGCAGCCGGCGCCGCGCGCCAGCTCCAGCGCATGGCCGGCCAGCCCGAAGCCGGTCACGTCGGTCAGCGCATGCACGCCCGGCAGCGCCGCGAGGTCCGGCCCCGGCGTGTTCAGCCGCGTCGTCGTCGCGATCATGCGGGCATAGCCCTCGGCGTCGAGCTGCTCTTTCTTCAGCGCCGCGCTCAGGATGCCCACGCCCAGCGGCTTGCCCAGCACCAGCATGTCGCCGGGCCGCGCATCGGCGTTGCGCTTGACGCGCTTGGGATGCACCAGGCCCAGCGCGACAAGGCCGTAGATGGCCTCCACCGAGTCGATGGTGTGGCCACCGGCGATGGGGATGCCCGCCGCGCGGCAGACCGAGGCGCCTCCCTCCAGCACGCGGCCTATGGTCTGAGTGGACAGCACGTTGATGGGCATGCCCACCAGGGCCAGCGCCAGGATGGGCCGGCCGCCCATCGCGTAGACGTCGCTGATCGCATTGGTCGCTGCGATGCGGCCGAAGTCGAACGGGTCGTCGACGATGGGCATGAAGAAGTCCGTCGTCGCGATCAGGGCCTGTTCTTCGTTGAGCTGGTAGACGGCGGCGTCGTCGGCCGTCTCTATGCCCACCAGAAGCTCCTTGGGGATAGGCAGGGCCGTCGTGCCCTTCAGGATCTCGGACAGCACGCCCGGCGCGATCTTGCAGCCGCAGCCGCCGCCGTGGGACAGCGAGGTCAGGCGGGGTTCGTTGGAGGGGATGGGAGCATTCATGGCTGGGAGGTCTTGGCAAGCAGCGCACCGACGAGGCGGCGCAGCGTGCCCTGTTCGGCCTCGGGCGCGAACAGGGCGGCGCGCGGGCTGAGCAGGGTGGTCAGTCGGGGAAGCATATCGGCATCGTCGCGGGCACGGGCAAGCAGGGCCGCCAGGCCCTCGTCGTCGCCGGGTTCGAAGAGGCCCTCGTAGCCCTCGCCCAGCAGGCCCAGGTTGCCGTCTATGCGCGAAGCCAGCACCGGCGTGCCGCTGCGTATGGCTTCGATGACGACATGGGCGCCCCCCTCCATGAGGCTGGCATGCACCAGCACATGGGCGGCCTGGATGTGCCGTCGCACGGCTGCGTGCTCCATGCCGCCCAGCCAACGGAAGTTCGACTGCCCGGCCGCCAGCGCGGCGGCCTCCGCGCCCAGCGCCGGGTCCAGCGCGGCGCCGATGTGGTCGAGCCGTAGGTCGGACCGCCCGGCAAGGCGGCGAGCAGCACGCCAGTAGGTGCGAGGGTCCTTCTCGTCGCGCAGATGGCCCACCATGACGGCACGCAGATGCCGGTGGGTATGGACCCGCGGCGCGCGCGCCGCGCAGGACTGCAACACCACATGGGCCTTGGCCTGCAGCGCCGCCGGCAACTGGCGCGGGCCCAGCTCGTTCAGCACGACGAGGGCGTCGGCCAGCACCAGCGAGCGCTGGGCGCCGGCATCGCTGCCGATGTCGCGGTAGAGGTCAGTCCCGGTCATCACCAGCACCAGGGGACGCGCCGGATGGGCCGCGTGCCAGGCCGCGATGGACGCCGCCGAGCGGCGCGCATGTAGCGCGATCAGCAAGGACTCGTCGCCCCCGTCCCAGCGTTCGGCCAGGCGCACGCGGTAAGCTGGTCGCAGCAGCCGCGCCCAGCGGTGGGCCGTCTGCCAGTTGCCGTTGTGGGCCTGGGCCAGGGCCGGCGTCACGATGACGAGGGAATCACGATGCACGACAGCAGCCTAACCCGGGTCGCCCTGGATGCCCGTCGGGGCGGCCCCGAAGTGCTCGCCCGGGCGCTGGAAGCCAGCCGCGCCGACACGCTGGCCACCTTCGCCGCCTTGGCGCAGGCCCTGCCCCGGCTCGCCGTGCCGCTGCGCGCCGAGATCAACCCGCCGCTGTGGGAGCTGGGCCATGTCGGCTGGTTCCAGGAGTTCTGGGTCGGACGCAATCCCGAGCGGGGGCTGGGGCCGCGCGCCGACGCCCGTGCCCCGCGCCGGGCGCCGCTGCGCGCGAATGCCGACGCCCTCTACAACTCCGGCGAGGTGCCGCACGACAGCCGCTGGCAGCTCCCCCTGCCCGATGCCGCCGCGACGCGCGACGACCTCGCCCGCCAACTGGCCCAGACCCAGGCCCTGCTGCGCGAGGCCGGCGACGGCGACGACGCGCTCTACTTCTTCCGCCTCGCGCTGCTGCACGAGGACATGCACCACGAGGCCGCCCTCTACATGGCGCGCGGCCTGGGCCTGCCCGTCGTCGATGCGCGCTGGCAGCCACTGCCCCTGCCTGCACCGCCGGCAGCCCTGGAATTCGACGCGGGCCAATGGCGGCTGGGCAGCGACACCGACGCCGGCTTTGCCTTCGACAACGAGCTGGCCGGCCTCGACGTCGCGCTGCAGCCCTTCAGCATCGACGCCCAGGCCGTGCGCTGGGCCGAATACCTGCCCTTCGTCGAAGCCTGCGACCAGCCTGCGCCGCGCTATCTGCGCCGCGACGATGGCCGCTGGCAGTCATGGCGCCACGGCCAATGGCAGCCGCTGGACCTCTCCCTCGCCGCCTGCCATCTGACCCGCGACGAGGCCCAGGCCTGGTGCCTTTGGGCGGGCCGGCGCCTGCCGACCGAGGCCGAATGGGAGTTGGCCGCCTGCACTCGACCCGAGGACTTCCGCTGGGGCGACGTGTGGGAATGGACAGCCAGCCCCTTCGCGCCCTTCCCCGGCTTTGAGCCCCACCCCTACGGCGACTATTCCGCCCCCTGGTTCGACGGCCGCCCCGTGCTGCGCGGCGCCTCCCACTGCACCCAGCCGCGCATGCGCCATCCGCGCTATCGCAACTTCTTCCCGGCCGCGCGCAGCGACGTGCCGGCCGGCTTCCGCAGTTGCGCGGCCGGCTAGAGTGCGGCCGGTGAAGATCTCCCTGCTAGACCTGAGTGCCCGCCACGCGACGGCGAGGCGCGACGCGGCCGCTGCGCTGACCGGCCTGAGCATCGACATCGCCGAGGGCGAGCAACTGGCCGTCATCGGTCCCTCGGGCGCGGGCAAGACGACGCTGCTGGAGGTGCTGGCCTGCGCCCGCCCGCCGGCCTCGGGCCGCCTGGCGGTGGACGGCGCAACGCCCTGGTCGCTGCCGCGCCGCGCGCTGCAGGCCTTGCGCGGGCGGCTCATCCTGGTGCCGCAGGTGCCGCCGCTGCCGCCGCGCCAGCGCGTCGTGACGGCCGTCCTGGCCGGGCGGCTGCCCGGCTGGAGCCTGTGGACGGCGCTGCGCTCACTGTTCTACCCGGTCGACATCCCCGCGGCCGATGCGGCGCTGGACGTCTTCGAGCTGAGCGACAAGCTGTTCGAGCGCGTGGACCGCCTGTCTGGTGGCGAGCGCCAGCGCGTAGGCCTGGCCCGCGCCCTGGTCGCGCCGGCGCGGCTGTGGCTGGTGGACGAGCCGCTGTCGGCCCTGGACCCTGCCCGCGCCCAGCGCGCCATTGCCGCCCTGGTGCGCGAGGCCCGTGCACGCGGCGTGACGCTGGTGGCCACGCTGCACCAGGTGGACGCCGCGCTGGCTCATTTCCCACGCATCCTGGGCCTGCGCGAGGGTCGGCTGGTGTTCGACCTGCCCGCCGCCGAGGTCACGCCCGAGCTGTTGGCACGCCTGTATGCCCAGCACGAGGACGAGCTGCTCGGCGGCCCAGCACCGGCCGACGACCGGCCCCGGCCCGCCCCGCCCGTGGTGATGCAATGCCGCTGAACGCCGCTGCGCGCCGTGACCCCGCCTGGCTGGGCCGCCTGGGCCTGGCCGCCGCCGGGGCCGTGCTGCTGTGGCCGCTGCTGGTCGCCACCGAGTTCAAGCCCTGGCTGCTGCTGGAGCCCGACTCGCTGCGCGTCACCGGCCGCTTCGTCGGCAGCTTCTTCCCGCCTGCCTTCGGCAGCGACTTCCTCTGGATGCTGGCTCGCGAGACCTGGCGCACGGTGGCCATTGCGACGGCCGGCGTGACACTGGCGCTGCTGGTCGCGCTGCCACTGACGCTGGCGGCCACGCGGGCGCTGTCGGTCTCGGCGCTGGCCGGAGCGATGGCGCCCCTGCCCTACGCCGCGCGCCAGCTCGTGCGCGGCCTGCTCATAGGGCTGCGCAGCATGCCGGAGCTGGTCTGGGCCCTGGTATTCGTGCGCGTCGTGGGCCTGGGACCCACGTCGGGCGTGCTGGCCATCGCGCTCACCTACGGCGGCATGCTGGGCAAGGTCTATGCCGAGATCCTTGAGAGCGGCGACGCACAGGCCTCGCAGACGCTGCTGCGCAATGGCGCCACCCGGATGCAGGCCTTCGCCTACGGCCTGCTGCCGCAGAACGCCGCCGAGCTGACCAGCTACACCGTCTACCGCTGGGAATGTGCCATCCGCAGCTCGGTGGTGCTGGGCTTCGTCGGCGCGGGCGGCCTGGGCCAGCAGATGGACAGCTCGATGAAGATGTTCGCCGGCGGCGAGGTGGCGACCATGCTGCTGGTCTTCGTGGCCCTGGTCGCGCTGGCCGACCGCCTCAGCGCCGCACTGCGGCGTGCGCTGGGTTGACGCGATGAAGCCATCGCACAAGCTCCCGCCGCCGCTGTTCAGCGCCCGCTGCCGTGCCTGCTGGCTGGTGGCCGGCGTGCTGGCCCTGGTCGTGGCCAGCTTCGCGTCGCTGGACCTGAAGCTGGCTAACTTCGCGTCAGGCGAGGCGCTGGCCAGCATGGGCCGCTTCATGCGCGAGTTCTTTCCGCCTGATTTCAGCCCCAGCTTTGTCCGCAAGGTGGTGGACGGTGCCTGGGAAACGCTGGCCATGTCGGCCCTGGGCAGCTTGCTGGCGGCGCTGGCCGGTCTGGCCCTGGCCCTGCCGGCCAGCCAGCTGAAGCGCGGCCGCGCTGCGGCACGCCTGCTGCTCAATGCGTTGCGTTCGGTGCCCGAGCTGGTGTGGGCGGCCATGCTGCTCATCAGCGCCGGCCTGGGCCCCTTCGCCGGCACGCTGGCCCTGGCCATCCATACCAGCGGCGTACTGGGCCGGCTGTTTGCCGAAGCGATCGAGAACGCGCCACCCGGCCCCGGCGCCGCGCTGCGCACGCAGGGCGCGGGCGCGACCCGCGTGTTCCTCTACGCCACGCTGCCGCAGGTGCTGCCGCAGTTGATGAGCTACACGCTCTACCGCTGGGAGAACAACATCCGCGCCGCCGCCGTGCTGGGCGTCGTCGGCGCCGGCGGCCTGGGCCAGCTGCTGATGTTCCACATGGGCCTGTTCCAGATGGACAAGACGGCCACCGTGCTCATCGCCATGCTCGTGCTGGTCGCGCTGGTGGACGGCGCCAGCTTTGCGCTGCGCCGCTGGATGACACGTCAGTAGGCGCCTGGCAGATGGGTGGCAGTGCTCCACCCCAGCAGCTTGCGCAGGTCCGCCGGCACCGGCAGCGGCAGCACGCCCTCGGGCACCCGGGCCAGCTCGAAGCGGCGCAGCTCCGGGCTGCGGAAGACGGCGCCGCCGTCGGACGCCAGCGCCCTGCCCCTGATCTCCACGCCGGGCACGGCCTGGCGGAACTCGTCCAGGCTGGCGAACTGGGTCTGGCAGGGCGTGCCCGGCACGGGCGCCCAGCCGACCAGCGGCTGGCCGCTGCCGGAGCGAAGGTAGACGTTGCCGTCTATGCGCGCCGTCATGGCCTCGCTGACCTTGCCGCAGATGGCCGGCGCCTGTTCGATGCGCAGCAACGGCCCCTTCACCGCCGCGTCGGCCACCACCAGGTTGGCCTCGAAGACATGGCCCACGCGCTCGTTGACGTCCGGCCCCGTCTGCGGATGCCAGCCGAAATGGTCGCCCTGGGCGCTGCGTTCGTTGCGGTCGATCAGCACCGGCGAGTTGACGAAGGTGTTGTGCTGCACCCTGGCGCCCGCGCTGTTCAGCACGCGCAGGCCCTGCTGGTTGTTCACGAACACGTTGCCGGCGACCGTGACACCCTTGGAGATCTCGAAGAACAGGCCGGCGAGCGCGCCTTCGACGTGGTTGTTGACGAAGACGCCGTCGACGTTGCCGACGTCGTACCAGACGCCGTTGGAGTACGGCTGCTCGACGACGAGGTTGTCCCGCAGCGTGACTCGGTAGGACTGGTTGAAGATCTTCACCGCCGACGGGTAGTAGCCGGTCAGCCGCCGGACGTTGTTGCGCCGGATGAGGTTGCGTTCCAGGAGCACGTCGGACGAACCGATGACGTAGATGCCTTCGGTGCCGGTGTCGCTGACCAGCGAGTTGCGGATGACAAGCTTGTCGCCGCGGAAATAGCCGGCCACGCGCGAGCAATGGGTGATCGTGACGTTCTCCAGCAGCGTGCCGACGACTTCCTTGCCGTGCTCGGCCTCGGCAGACGGGCCGACCGGGTCGTCCGTCGGCTCCTCGGACACCGGTGTCGAGGGCTTCCTGCCCTCGATGTCGATGGCGCGGTAGGCGTATTGCGTGAAGGTGAGGCCGCGCAGCGTCGGGCCCTTGCGGTCTGATTCCTTGCCGTGCACCTTGCGGGACGGACGATGCAGGGCAACGTCGTGCGCTGTGATCTCGACGAGGCGTCCGGCCGGGTTCACGCCGATGTAGACATGACCCTTGGCATAGTCGACGAAGAAGCCCTTGGCGCCGACCTCGCCCGGCCAGCCGGCGGACTGCAGCGCCTCACCGTCGACGAAGACCATGTCGTTGTTGAAGCGGTGCAGAGGCGTCAGCATGCCCTCGCGTTCGGCCCGCCACCAGCCCAGCGGCGCCGCGGGGAAGAGCGTCGCCCACTTCGTGCGCCAGACGTTGTTGCCCAGGCTCTCCCACTCGGTCGCCACGCGCGTGCCCTTCAGGACCGGTATTTCATCCTGATAGGGCTGGATGGTGATGCCCTGGTTGAGTTGCAGCCCGCCCGTGCGGTAGGTGCCGCCGCGCATGATGATGGCGTCGCCGCTGACGACGCGGTCCATGGTGGCCTCGATGGACGTCGGCTCGCCGATGGAGCTCCCTAAAGCCTGGGCCTTGCCCTCCGGAGCGACGAAGTAGACGTGGGCCGCCTTGGGCAGCGCATAGCGTTGCGGCACGGGCCCATAGGGGCCGCCCGAGGGCTGGGCGACGGCAGCGCTGCCCAGCAACTGCGCGGCGACGAGGCCGAGTCCGGCGGTCCAGCGGGACGGGTGGAACAGGAAGCTCATGCGGTCTCCATATGCGCAAAGGTAGCGCTACCAATTCTTATGGAACGCACCCTACCACTGTTTGTGACAGTCGCTGCGCCGTCAGGGCGGCTCCCGGGAAATCCCGGGGATCCCCTCAACGTGCCTTGGGGCCCGCCAGCCCCAGCGCCAGCGCGATGCCCACCAGCACGACGGCGCCGCCTGCCACCATCTGCGCCGTGACGGCCTCGCCCAGGAAGACCGCGCCCCACAGGATGGCGAAGAGCGGGATCAGGAAGGTGACGGAGACCGCATTGGTCGGCCCCACGCGGCTCATCAGCCGGAAGTAGAGGATGTAGGCCAGCGCCGTGCACAGCGCCGCCAGCGCCAGCGCGGCGCCCCAGGCCACGCCGCCGGGCATGGCGGCGGGCCACAGCCAGGCGGCCGGCAGCGCCAGCAGCAGCGCCGCGGCGAACTGGCTGCCGGTGGCCACAGCCAGCGGCGATACGCCGGCGAGGTAGCGCCTGGTTGCGTTTGCGGCCAGGCCGTAGCAGAGCGTGGCCATCGCGCAGGCCCCCACGGCGAACAGGCCGCTGTGGTCCGCGCCGGCCTTGAAGCTGGCCTTGTCCCAGGCCAGGAAGGCAACGCCGGCAAAGCCAATGACCAGGCCCAGCACGCGCAGCGGCGTCAGCCCCTGGCGCAGCCAGACGAACGCGACGATGGCCGTCCACAAGGGCGTCGTCGCGTTGACGATGCTGGACAGCCCCGCCGTGATGGACAGCGCCGCGAACGAGAACAGCGCGAAGGGGATGGCACTGTTCAACGCGCCGACCAACAGCAGCCCCTTCCAATGCGTGCGCAGCGCGGCCATCTGCCCCCGCGATGCCAGCAGCGGGATCAGCATGACGCTGGCCAGGCCCACGCGCACGGCGGCCAGCGCGATGGGACCGAACTCGTGGGCGCCGAGGCGCATGAACAGGAAGGACGCGCCCCAGAGCGCCGCGAGCAGGACCAGTTCGCCGATGTCGAAAGTCTTCATGCTGCGACGCTCTCCAGCTTCAGCAAGGCCTGCTTGCGTTCCAGGCCGCCGGCATAGCCGGTCAGCGAGCCATCGGCACCGACGACACGGTGGCAGGGGATGAGGATGGAGATGGGGTTGCGGCCCACGGCCGCGCCCAGCGCGCGCGCAGCCTGCACGCGGCCCAGGCGCCGGGCCAGCCGGCCATAGGTGTCGGACGCGCCCGGCGCGATGGCGAGCAGGGCCTGCCAGACCTCGCGCTGGAAGGCCGTGCCGGCCGGGTCCAGCGGCGGCATCGTGAACGGCCTGCCACCGAAGTAGGCCCGGAGCGCCGCCTCGGCCGCCGCCAGCACGGCGTCGCTACCGTCGTCCTCGGGCACGTCCAGCGCGCCGGGGTGGTGCTTCTGGCCGTCGAACCAGAGGCCCGACAGGCCGGCGGCGCTTCGCGCCGCCGTCAGCGCGCCCAGTGGCGTCGCGATGCGGCGCTGCAGGATGTGATGCTGGGTGTTCATGAATGTCTCCAGAGATGCAGGACGGCGTAGCTGCGGAAAGGGCGCCAGTGCTCGGCGGCGGCGAGATAGGCCTTGGCCGACACCGGTGGCCCGTCGCCGCTGAGCGCCTTGCGCAGCACGACGTCGCCGGGCGGGAAGCTGTCGGGCCAGCTCCAGCCGCGCATCAGCATGTAGCCGGCCGTCCAGGGGCCGACGCCGGGAATGGCCGTCAAGGCCTCGGCCGCGGCCTCGGGCGTGCCCTCGCGGCGCGCAAAGGCCAGCGTGGGCCAAGCACTGGCCAGCGCGATGAGGCTGTCGGCGCGGCGGCCGATGATGCCTAGCGACGCGATGTCGTCGCGCGTCGCGGCGGCGATGCGTTCGGGGGCGGGGAAGAGCCGGCTGCAGCCATCAGGAGCGTCGGCCAGGGGCTCGCCGAAGCGTTCGGCGAAGCGGCCCGCCAGCGTCCGCGCGGCGGCTACGGTGACCTGCTGGCCCAGCACTGCCCGCACGGCCAGCTCGAACCGGTCCACGCAACCCGGCAGGCGCTGGCCCGGCACGGCGCCCTCGCCCAGCGCGGCGGCGATGGCCTGCGGGTCGGCATCCAGGTCCAGCCAACGGCGCAGGAGCGGCAGCAGCGAGCCGGCGGCCGGCCACAGCGTGGGCGACAGCTCCACGCCGACCTCGCCGGACTTGTCGAAGCTCACGCGCAGCCAGCCGGCGTGGCGGCGGCCGGCGTGGGTCAGGGCCAGCGTGCGGGTGACGCCATGCCCGTCCACGGCCTCGACGCCGGCAACGGCGCGCGGCGCCAGGAAGGCCAGCACGCCGGCCACGTCGTAGGGCTCGCGATAACCCAGCCGCAGCCTTGAAACCGGGTTGGACGGCCCTGCCCCGCCGCCCTCGCGCCCGACACGGCGAAGGGCCGTGGGCTGCAGCCGGTAGTGCTCGACGAAGGCGGCGTTGAAGCGGCGCAGGCTGGCAAAGCCGGCCGCATAGGCGACCTCCTGGACGGGCAACGTGCTGTCCGTCAGCAAGGCCTTGGCAAGCAGGAGGCGGCGCGTCTGCAGGTATTGCAGCGGCGAGACGCCATGCTCGGCCTGGAAGATGCGGCGCAGGTGGCGGCTCGTGATGCCCAGGTAGGCGGCAAGCTGTTCGACGCTGGCCTCGGCGTCGTCGCAGGCATCCAGCCAGGCGGCCGCCTGGGCCGCCAGCGTGCGCGAGGCGTCCATCGTCGTCCACGGCAGGGGGCGCGGTGCCAGCTCGGGGCGGCATTTCATGCAGGGGCGGAAGGCGGCGGCCTCGGCCTGGGCAGCCGTCGAGAAGAAGCGGCAGTTCTCGCGCCGCGGCAGGCGCACGCGGCAGACAGGGCGGCAGTAGATGCCGGTGGACGTGACGCCCACGTAGAGCCGCCCGTCGAAGCGCGCGTCACGCGCTTGCAGGGCGGCGTAGGCCGCGTCGGGGGGCAGGATCTCGGACGCCATGCAACCAGTCTAGGGCTCGTCCCTGCCAGATCCTGGCAGTTTTCGGACATGCCCCTGGAGCGGCAATGTTTGAACGAACGGCCATGACCGAAATGGTACGGAGAAGCAAAACCGTTGGGGCTCTTAGGGAGGGACAGAGGGCTGCGGGCGGTGGAGTCGCGTCGATGCAATGCGATGCCAGCGAGGCACCAGCTCTCAACCGTTGAAGCTCTCGAAGGGGCAGATGAAACAGGCGGCGCGAGGCCGACAGGGCCGCCATCCAGCCCTGTCTTGAGCCGCGACTACCTCTTCGGCGGGTTATTGCCTCGCTTTCCACCAGAGGGCATGTTGTGGTTCTTGCTTGGGGCGTTTTCGAGCTTCAGCTTCATCTTCAATCTCCGGCCCCAGTATTCAAGGATGAGCTCCCCCAGCCGGGGCCCCCCGGAGGAACTCGAGAAATTCGTTGGGAAGTCGCTGCGGCCGGCTAACCGGGAGCGGTGGTCAGGCGGCGCTTCAGCTCATCGCGTGCAGCGGCGACGGAGGCCTCGCGCCAAGGTGCTGGCTGGAGTGCCCCATCCGGCATCTCCTCAACCAAGTCGACGCGATATTTCTGCCCCCACTGGAAGTCCTGCCCACGGGCCTGCGAGATGCGCAAGGGCACATTGAGGTGCAGACAGATGCAACGCTCGTACGCATGAAACTCCCAGCAGCCCACCGGCCACTCATCAAAGAGCGGCTTGAGCTCGCTTGCGGCGTCCGCGATGAGCCAATTGAGCACGAGGTCATGGGACGAGCCTTCGGCCTGAAAACCCTGAAACGTGCGCTCATGCAGGTCAGCAAGGTCACCGTCGACAAGGGACAGATGCCTCCAGGCCTTGTCCTGCCCGAGCTCCTCGACCACCAGGCGGAGCCGACGGACGTCCGTCGGGCGGCGCAGACCATCGAAGTCGGTCACGAAGTTGAAGGTGCGATACGCCCATCCCCGCAGCGAGTCGTTCAAGAAGAACCTGTCACGCCAACTCGGATTGACCCAGTGAAGCCCCGTCGACGAGGGGACGCACCGCATGAGGCTCATATTCAGTCGGATGGCGGCGAGATAGGGATGCTGGATCTCCACAAACAGCTTCGGCAGCGCCTCGCGCAGCGTGACGCTGCCGTCGCTCTGATGGAAGCGGGCATGCTTCTCGGCGAACCGGGCGACACGCCAACCGACCTCGTCTGTGCCGAACACGACCTCTGCAGTCGATGTGCAGCGGCTGGAACTGATTAGCCAGTGCCCGCGATGCGTGACCGGCTTGCTCACCTCTTCCACTGACCAGCCGACCAGTTGGGCGAGTGCCATCAGTTCGTCAGTGCGGCCATCGAACCGAGCCGACTCGATCTGATGAGCCAAGTCGATGGCCACGTCGCGCGACTCTGCGCCGCCGTATCGAGCCACTTCGGCGGCCAGCGCCGGGTTGGCGTTGCCCGCAAGCTGCTCAGCAATGTGCTGCTCCAGTCGGTCGATGAACAGCGCACCCTCGTCCTCAGGCGCCTCGCCCTGCAGAACTGCGACGGTCGTTCCGAGCACCGCAGCAAGGGCGCTTGCCATCGCTTGACTGGTCTTTCCCGTGCGCTCGATGCGCTGGTAGTGCTTGACCGAAGCTTCGTTGGCCTGGCTACCCCGGTGCTCGTGCGCCAGCGCGATGAGGTGGGCTTGGGAGAACGATTTTTCCTCGCGGATACCGCGCAGCCGGTCCGGGTCGATACGGAACGTTGGTCGCCCGACAGGCCTGGGTTCGTTTGTTGCTGACATGACCGAATGATCGGCCGGCGCTTAAATGCTGTCCAGACAGCCTAAAGCCAGCATAAATACAGGCGCCCCTGGCTCACGCGCCTACGCTCTCGGCCTGCGCCCAGCCTTCCCCAACTGAGCATCTCGCTTGACGATGCCGCAAAGGAGACGCGTCGATAGCGGCACGCTCCTACATGGCCTTGAAGAGGTGGACGTAGGCGCGGCTGACGGGCAATTCCCGCTCGTGGCCGCGGACGCGGACGAACAGCCGGCTCGCGTCGTCGCGGCGCGTGCCGGCCAGGTGGTCGAGGTTGATGATGGTGGAGCGGTGCACCTGCCAGAACTGATCGGGGTCGAGCTGGCCGGCCAGCTCGAAGATGGGCGTGCGGATGAGGTGCTCCGCCGTCGCAGTCTGCACGACGGTGTACTTGTCGTCGGCATGGAAGAAGAGCACGTCGCCGACGGGGATCTGGTGCACCAGCTCGCCCTGGGCAGCCCGCACATAGCGCAGCCGGGCCGGCGCCGCGGCGCCGGCGGCGGGCAGCAGCCGCTTCAGCGTCTCGGCCAGCGCAGTGTCGTCCGCGGGCGCGGCTTCGCGCAGCCGCGTCACGCAGGCGACCAGGCGCTCGGCCTTCAGCGGCTTGAGCAGGTAGTCGACGGCGCGGGCCTCGAAGGCGTCGACGGCGTACTGGTCATAGGCCGTCACGAAGACGACGCGCGTCGAGCCCTCGATGCCCTGGGCCACTTCCAGGCCGGTGAGGCCGGGCATCTGGATGCCCAGGAAGGCCAGGTCGGGCTCCAGTTCGGCGATGGCCGCGGCGGCCTCGACGCCGTTGGCGGCGGTCTTGACGATCTTCAGCTCCGGCCAGGCCTGTTCGAGCTGGGCCTTCAGGTACTGGACGAGATGAGGTTCGTCGTCGGCGATCAGGGCAGTGGTCATGGGGTGTCGTGGGGCAGGGGAATCTGGAGACAGGCGCGCGTGCCGCCACCTTCGCGCGGCAGCAGTTCAAGGCTGGCGCCCGGGCCGAAGCGGGCCTCGAGCCGGGCGCGGATGTTGCCGAGGGCCATGCCATTGCCGCTGCGGCGCTGGCCTCTGAACTTGGGGCCGTCCAGCCCCTGGCCGTCATCCGTCACCTCGATGTGAAGCCGGTGGCCATCGCGCCGGGCGCTGACGCTCACCGTGCCACCGGCAATCTGCGGCTCAAGGCCATGGTGGATGGCGTTCTCGACCAGGGGCTGGGCCAGCAGCGGCGGCAACTCGATGCCGCCCAGTTCGGCCGGCAGCGTCAGCTCTACCTTGAGCCGCTCGCCCATGCGCAATTGCATCAGCGCGAGATAAGCCTCCAGCATCGCGAACTCCTGGGCCAGAGTCGTCGACTCGCCGCGCAATTGGCCCAGGCTGGCGCGCAGATAGTCGGTGAACCGCTCCAGCATCTGCTTGGCCCGCTGGGGGTCGAAGTCGATGAGGCTCTGGACATTGGCCAGCGTGTTGAAGAGGAAATGCGGTTCGATCTGGCCTTGCAGCAGCTTGAGCTGAGCCTCGGTGATGCGGGCCTGCATGGCCTCCTGCTTCCAGCGCGCGCGGTAGCGCAGGCCGATGATGAAGGTGACGACGATGGAGATCAGCAGGAACTCGGCCCAGAAGCCGGGCTTGGCCAGCAGCTTGCCGAGCATGTCCTGGCGGCTCCAGATTCGGGCCACGACGGCAAATCCGATGACGAGGCCCGTCAGCGAGCAGGCGATGGACAGCGTCGAGAAGAACAGGCCGGAGCGCCAATCGCGCCAGCCCGTGATGGTGTCCAGCCAACGCTGCGGCGCCAGCCGCTCGAAGCCGCGGAAGCCGATGAAGAAGCACAGCGTCACGCACAGGCTGATCAGCATGTTGCCCGGCAAGTCGTTGCGCCACCAGACGACGGACCCCAGCCGTCCGCCGTGCACGCCATTGACCGTGGCGAAGAGCAGCCCGAAGCCGACGAACCACCCCAGGTAGATCAGCGCGCGGATGCGCCGCCGGCCCGGGCGTTTCTTCATCAGCGTACGCTGGTGGCGCAGTGCCTGGGTGAATTCCTCGATGAACGTCATGGTCAGCAGTGTAGGAAGCCGGCCAGCCCCCGAACCGGGGCTGGCGACGATTCGACAGACGGGGCGATGAATGGCGAGGCGGCCCCTGCCTACAATCCGCCGCGCTTTTCAAACCCGATACCCGAGGCATCCATGCAGGTTCACGCATCCATCTTCAAGGCCTATGACATCCGTGGCGTCGTCGGCCAGACCTTGAACGAGGAGCTCGCCGAGCACCTGGGTCGTGCCTTCGGCACCGAGGCCAAGGCCCTGGGCGAGAAGGCCGTGGCCGTGGGCCGCGATGGCCGCCTGTCCGGCCCCGGCCTCGTCGCCGCGCTGATCCGCGGCCTGCAGTCGACGGGTCTGGACGTCGTCGACATCGGCGCCGTGACGACGCCCATGCTGTATTACGTGGCCGCCACGCGCGGCAAGCATGGCTGCACGTCCGGCATCCAGGTCACCGGCAGCCACAACCCCAAGGACTACAACGGCTTCAAGATGGTCCTCAAGGGCGCCGCCGTCTACGGTGAGCAGATCCAGGACCTCAAGCGCCGCATCGAGGCCGAGGACTACGCCACCGGCAAGGGCCGCGTCGGCCGGATGGACGTGGTGGCCGAGTACACGGCCCGCATCGTCAAGGACTGCAAGCTGGCCCGCCCGATGAAGATCGTCGTCGACAGCGGCAATGGCATCCCCGGCGCCTCGGCCCCGGCCATCCTGCGCGCGCTGGGCTGCGAGGTCATCGACATCTATTCCAAGGTGGACGGCGACTTCCCCAACCACCACCCGGACCCCTCGCGCCCCGAGAACCTGGAAGACCTCAAGCGCATCGTCCATGCCTGCGACGCCGAACTGGGCCTGGCCTTCGACGGCGACGGCGACCGCCTGGGCATCGTCACCAAGGACGGCGAGATGATCATGCCGGACCGCCAGATCATGCTGCTGGCCGCCGACATCCTGAAGCGCAACAAGGGCGCCGAGATCATCTTCGACGTCAAGTGCACGCAGCGCCTGGCGCCGTGGATCCGCGAGCATGGCGGCAAGCCGCTGATGTGGCTGACCGGCCATTCGCTGGCCAAGGCCAAGCTGAAGGAGACGGGCGCGCCCATGGCCGGCGAGCTGTCGGGCCACATCTTCTTCAACGAGCGCTGGTACGGCTTCGACGATGCGATGTACACGGCCGGCCGCATGCTCGAGATCCTGAGCCGAGACGCCGACCCCAGCGCCACGCTGAAGAACCTGCCCAACAGCTTCAACACGCCCGAGATCAACGTGCCCTGCGCCGAGGGCGAGCACCACGAGGTCGTCAAGAAGCTCAAGGAACTGGTCACGCTGGCCGACTTCCCCGGCGCCACCGAGTTGGTCACCATCGACGGCCTGCGCATCGAGTTCCCGGACGGCTTCGGCCTGATCCGCCCGTCCAACACGACGCCCGTGCTGGTGCTGCGCTTCGAGGGTCACACGCCCGAAGCGCTGGAGCGCATCCAGCACGACGTGCTGGCCCAGCTCAGGCGCGTGAAGCCCGACGCCACATTCGCCGCGGGGCACTGATGGCGTTGTGGGTCTATGCCGCCCTGCTGCGGCTGCTGACCCCGCTCTACCTGCTGCGCCTGTGGCGGCGCGGCGCCAGCGAGCCGCTCTACCGGCAGGCGCTGGGTGAACGGCTGGGCTTTTACGGCGGCCGCCGCGATGCGAGCGGCCGGCTGTGGATCCATGCCGTCTCGCTGGGCGAAACCCGCGCGGCCGGCGCGCTCATCGATGCGCTGCGCGCACGCGACCCCGCCTTGCGCATCCTGCTCACCCAGTCGACCGCTACCGGTCGAGAGGCCGCGCAGGTGCTGCTGCGCGATGGCGACGCCCTCGCCTGGCTGCCCTACGACACGCCGGGAGCGGTGCGGCGCTTCCTGCGCCACTGGCAGCCGTGCATGGGCGTGCTGATGGAGACCGAGGTCTGGCCCATGCTGCAGCGCGAGGCCCAGCGTGCCGGCGTGAAGATGGTGCTGGCCAATGCCAGGCTGTCCGAGAAGAGCCTGCGCCAGGGCCGGCGCCTGGCGGCGCTGATGCGGCCGGCCGCGGCCCGCATGACGCTGGCCCTGGCCCAGACCGAGGCGGATGCCGAACGCATACGCGCGATGGGCACGGCCCGGGTCGAGGTGGCCGGCAACCTGAAGTACGACATCGCCGTGGACGCGGCGCTGATCGCGTGCGGCCAGGCCTGGGCGGCGCAGGCCGGGCGGCCCGTGCTGATGCTGGCCGTCAGCCGCGAAGGTGAGGAGAAGGCGCTGCTGGACGAATGGGTGAAGCAAGCTGCCCCTCGCCCGCTGCTGGCCATCGTGCCACGCCATCCGCAGCGCTTCGACGAGGTGGCCGGCCTGGTCCAAGCCGCCGGTCTGACGCTCGCGCGCCGCAGCCACTGGGGCGATGCGCCGCCGCTGGAGGCTTTCACGGCCGATGTCTGGCTGGGCGACTCCATGCGCGAGATGCCGCTGTACTACGGCCTGGCCGACGTGGCCCTGCTGGGCGGCAGCTTCGAGCCGCTGGGCGGCCAGAACCTCATCGAGGCCGCGGCCTGCGGCTGTCCGGTGCTGGCAGGGCCGCACACCTTCAACTTCGCCGAGGCGACGGAGTTGGCGCTGGCGGCCGGAGCGGCGCAGCGCTGCGCGACGCTGACCGACGCCGTATCGCGGGGCCAGGCCTTGTGCGCGGACCTGCCCGCGCTTGAATCGATGAGCCGCAATGCCCTTGCCTTCTCTTCCGCCCATCGCGGGGCGGCGGCACGGATGGCGGAGGCCATCCTGGCGCTGGCTCGCTGAATCAGCCCCTAGCGGCGCAGCGCGATGGTCACGAGGGCCGAGGCGTCCTCGACGGCCGTGACGCCATGCATCACACCGCCAGCGAGGTAGAGCAGCTGCCCGGCGCCCAGTGCATGCGACCGCCCCTCGGCCGTGATCAGCAAGGCCCCTTCGATGCACTGCAGCGTGATCTCGCCGGGCACGCTGTGCGGCGGCAGGGACTTGCCCGCCGGCAGCACCAGGCGCATGACCTCCAGGTCCTCCGACTTGAAGAGCGCGCTGGTCTTCTCCTGAGCGAGGCCTGCGCCCAGCGGCCGCACGTCGACGGCCTGGCCCGGGAGCGCATGGAGGATTGCCATGGCTCCGAGTATGCGCCTCCTCGCGCGCTCAGCCGCCAGCGGCGGCATGGCTGACCCGGCCCTGCCAAGCCGAACGCCAGGGGGCGGCGGACGTCAGGTTCCGGAAACGGCACGGGTTCAAACGAGATCCCGCCTCGCCAGCCAACGGAGCCCTCGCCCACTCGCTGCGTAGTCGTGGCGCAGCACGCCCCCCATGCGCATGCCGCCTCACTCCCTCACGAAGCGCAGCGTTGCACCGCCCTGGAACAGCGTCAAGGCCTTGGTGTCGTCGTCGAACTGGATCTCCAGCGGCGTGATCTTGGCGAAGAAGCGGCGCGGCGACTTGGCGAAGAGTTCGAATTCGCCCTGGCCGGTGGCGCGGGCAAGCAGCTGGGTGCCGTCGGCGCGCACGCTCAGCTTGAACTGCGGGTTCAGCGCGTAGACGCCTTCCAGCGGCTGCAGTTGCTCATGCGTCGCGGCGATGGCGGCCACGTCGCGCACCGACGCGTCGCCCAGCACACGCAGCGCCAGGTCGTCCACGGCCACCTGGGCGTTGGCCAGGACGACGCTGGCGCGACGGCGCTCGGGGTCCAGCCACAGCGAACTGGCAAAACCGAAGGTGGCGCCGTCGTGCGTGAACACCGTGCGGTCGTTCAGCGGGGCCAGCAGCCAGGCCAGGCCGATGGGGTTGGTCGGTGCGATGGTCGCCGCGCGGCGCTGCAGGCACAGCGCGAAGGCTTCGCGCAGCGGGTGTTCATAGCCGCCCAGAGCCGCGTCGGCGTAGCGCAGCAGTCCGCGCGCCGTGCCGTGCAGCGCGCCGGCACCGGCCGTGACGCTCCGGAAATGCCAGGCCGGCACGGGCCGGCCCTTGCCGTCATGGCCCGGCAGCAGGTCGGGCAGAGCAAAGCCGACCTGCCCCGTCAGGCCCAGTGGCTGCAGCACGCGGCGCGCCAGCAGCGTCGCGTAGTCCGTGTCCTCGCGCAGCGCGAGCGCATGGCCCAGCAGGCCGAAGCCGAGGTTGGAGTACTCGAAGCGGCTGTCGCGGGCGACTTTGGGCCGCCAGCCCTGCAGGAACAGGCGCAGCGCCGGCCAGTCGTAGTCTGCATAGGGGTCGGCGGGGTTGGCAGGCGCCATATTGGCGGCCAGGCGCGGCAGGCCGGAGCGCTGCGTGGCCAGGTCCACCCAGCGCAGCGGCTGTCCCTGGCTGTCGCGCAGCCGCAGGCCGTCGGGCAGCGCGGCCTCGACGGGATCGTCGAGCTTGATCTCGCCGCGCACGACGGCATCGGCCAGCAGCAGCGCGGTGAAGGTCTTGGTGATGGAGCCAATCTCGAAGACGCTGTCGGCATCCGGCCTTGCACCGCTCACGGCGGCGCCACCGAACTCGGCCTGGCCGCCCGCCAGCCGGCCGGCGGCCAGCGCCACGCCGCCACCCTTCAATCGGGCCTCCAACAGCGCCTGCAGCGAGGGCTCGGCCGCCCTGGCTCGAGTGCTCGCGGCAATGGCAAGGGCGCCGGTAGCCAGCAGGGTCTGGCGTCTGGTGATGCGGCCCATGGATCCTCCTGGACCGCAGCATAACGGCGCGTTCAACCGCCGCTGGCTGCTGCCTTGCCGTCGCTCCAGCCGCCGCCCAACGCTTTCACGAGCTGGGCCGTCGCCGCCCATTGCGCACCACGCAACTGGGCCAGCGCGCGCTCGGTCGCCAGCGGCGTGCGCTCGGCCTCGGTCACGTCGAGGTAGCTGACGGCGCCCTTGTCGTAGCGGCTCCTGGCCACGGCCAGCGCCTGGCTGCTGGAGGCCAGCGTGAGGTTCTGGGCGTCCACCACCGTCGCGCGGCCCTGCAGTTCGGCGAGCGCATCGTCCACCTCGCGCAACGCCTGCAGCATGCGGCCACGGAAGGATGCGAGGGATTCGTCGACCTGGGCCTTGGCGCCGGCCAGGTTGGCCTTGTTCCTGCCGCCCTCGAAAATGGGCAGCGAGATGCTGGGGCCGAAGTTGTAAAGGCGCGCCGGCGCCGAGATCAGGTCGCTCAGGTCCTTGCTCTGGTAGCCGAAGCTGCCGGTCAGCCGGATGGAGGGGTAGAAGGCTGCCTCGGCGATGCCGACCTGGGCCGTCGCGGCGTGCAGCTGCGCCAGGCTCTGGGCCAGGTCGGGGCGGCGCTGCAGCAGCTCGGACGGCAGGCCGGCGCGGATCTGCGGCGGCGTCGCCAGCGGCCGGGCCTGCAACTTCAGCTCGGCGGCGGCCTGGCCGGTCAGCGCGGCGATCTGGTTCAGCACCAGGGCCTGGCGGCGCGGCAGGTCGGCGACGTCGGCATCGGCGGACGCCAGCTCGGCGCGCACGCGCTCCAGGTCCTGCGTCGTGGAGGCGCCGGCGTCGAAGCGGGTCTGCGCGACCTGGAAGGCCTTGGCGCGGCTGTCGCGCAGGCGCTGCAGCGCCGTGGCCTCGTCGGCCAGCGCGCGCCACTGCCAGTAGGCTGCGGCGACGTCGGCGGTCAGCGCGACGCGGGCCGCAGCGGCGTCCAACGTGGCGCCGTCGAGCTGGGCCTGGGCAGCCTCGGCCTGACGCTTCACGCGGCCCCACAGGTCGATCTCCCAGGCCAGGCTGGCCTGCACGGTGCCCTGCCAGCCCTCGAAGGTGATGGCCTGCCCTCCCAGCACGGGTGTCGTGACGGACTTGGCCGAGGTGCGCAGGCCGGTCTCGTTGGCGCCGATGTCCAGGCGCGGCAGCTCGTCGGCCCGGGTCGCGCCGTAGACGGCGCGGGCGCGGGCGACGCGCGCCGCGGCGGCGGCCAGCGTGGGGCTGGCCTGCAGCGCCTGGGCCTCGAGCGCGTCGAGCTGGGCATCGCCGAACATCAGCCACCAGTCGCGCTGCAGCTCGGCACCTGCCGCGGGAGCGGCGGCACGGTAGGCGGTGGGCGCGTTGGCGGCCGGCGCCTGGTAGTTGGGGCCCAGCGTCGTGCAGGCGGCGAGCGCTGCCGCGGCGACAAGGGTGAGGACGGTCTTGAGTTGGATCATGTCGATCTCCCGAATCAGTGGGCGGCTTCCGCGCTCGCGGCGCCGCCGAGGACCTTTTTGCTGAGCCAGACGATGGCCACGCAGGCGAACAGCGCCAGCCCCAGGATCAGGAAGGCATCGTTGTAGGCCATCACGTAGCTGTCGCGGCGCACGACGCTGTCCAGCGCCTTGAGGGCCATGTCCTGCGCCGCCGTGGCGTCGAAGCCCTTGGATGCGAAGTTCGCCGTCAGTGCGTCCAGCCGCGCCTGGGTGGCCGGGTCGTATAGGCTGACGGCCTCGCCGACCCGGGCGCTGTGCAGGTGCTCGCGGTTGGTCAGCAGCGTGGCCAGCACCGCGATGCCGACCGAGCCGCCGAGGTTGCGCATCATGTTGAACATGCCCGAGGCGCTGGGCAGCAGCTGGGGCGGGATGCCGTTCACTGCGAAGTTGGTCAGCGTGATCATGATGAGCGGCTGGCCCAGCGCGCGCACGATCTGCGCGGCCAGCAGCTCGGGGCCTGCCGTGTCGGCGCTCATGTGAGTGTTCATGAAGCAGGACGTGGCGAACAGCGTCAGGCCCAGGCTCATCATCACGCGGTTGTCCAGCTTGGTGGACAGCTTGGCCGCGAAGGGCATGATGAAAAGTTGCGGCAGGCCCATCCACATGATGACCAGGCCGATCTGCATGGGCGTGTAGTTCGCGATCTGGCCCAGGTACAGCGGCAGAATGAAGGCCGAGCCGTAGAGGCCCATGCCGGTCGTGAACGCGATGACGCCGGCGATCAGGAAACTGGGGCGGCCGAGGATGTGCAGGTCGATGAAGGTGTTCCTGCGCGTCAGGCCGCGCCAGGCCCAGCCGTAGATGCCTGCCACCGCAAGCACGGCGGCCGTGATGATGAAGGGGCTCTGGAACCAGTCCTTGGCATTGCCCTCCTCCAGCATCGCAGTGAGAGAGCCCAGGCCCACGGCCATGAAGAGGATGCCCCACCAGTCGACGTCGCGCAGCAGCTTGAGCTGCATGGGCTCCTTGTCCAGGCCGGCGCTGACGCCCAGCATCAGCAGCACGCCGGGGATCCAGTTGATGTAGAAGATGCTGGGCCAGCCGTAGAGCTCGGTCAGGTAGCCACCCACCGTCGGGCCCAACGTGGGCGCCAGCGTGGCGGTCATGCCGAACAGGGCCAGGCCGATGGGGCGCTTCTTCAGCGGCAGCTTGCGCGTGACCAGCGTCATCGCCATAGGGATCATGACGCCGCCGGTGAAGCCCTGGGCCGCGCGGAAGGCGATCATGCTCTCCAGGCTCCAGGCCATGCCACACAACGTGCTGAAGATCAGGAACAGCGCGACGTTGACGACCAGGTAGCGGCGCGTGGAGAACACCATGGCCAGGAAGCCGGCCAGCGGGATGACGACGATCTCGGCGACGAGGTAGGCGCTGGAGATCCAGGAGCCCTCCTCCTGCGTGGCCGACAGCGCGCCGAGGATGTCCCGCAGCGAGGCGTTGGTGATGGCAATGTCCAGCACCGCCATGAAGGCGCCCAGCAGGCTGGCCAGCACGGCCAGCCAGGTGCGGCCGCTGACCTTCTGGTCGGGCGGCGGGGGCAGATAGTTCTCGTTGCCCATGGCGGACTCAGCCGGCGATCTCGACTTCCACCTGGACCGACAGGCCCGGCACGATGCGCGATGCAGCCTCGCCCAGCGCCTTCAGGCTCGCCGGCTCGAAGACCAGCTTGACCGGCACGCGCTGCACGATCTTGGTGAAGTTGCCGGTCGCGTTGTCCGGCGGCAGCAGCGCGAAGCTGGCGCCCGAGGCCGGTGAGAAGCTGTCGACATGGGCGAGCAGATCCCGGTCCGGGAAGGCGTCGAACTTCACATGCGCCTTCTGGCCCGGCTTCATGCGGGCGAGCTGCGTCTCCTTGAAGTTGGCGACGATCCAGGTCTCGGGCTCGACGATGGCGGCGAGCTGCTGGCCCGGCTGCACGCGCTGGCCCACCTCCACGGTGCGCTTGCCGATGCGGCCGTCGCTCGATGCCCGCAGCTCGACGTAGCCGAGCTGGTTCTGCGCATCCTTGAGCTGGGCCAGCGTGGCGCTCTTCTGGGCGTTGGCGGACTGGCGGGCGCTCTCGGCGGCGGCGACGGCCTCCTTGGCGGCGTTGGCGCCGGCCTTGCGGGCAGCCAGGTCGGCGCGCGCCACGTCGCGGGCGGCCAGCGCCGCGTCCAGTTCCTGCTTGCTGGTGGCGCGCAGCTCGGCGCCGAACAAGGCCTGGCTGCGCTTGGCGTCCAGCTCGGTGCGGGACAGCACGGCCTCGGCCTGGGCCACCTGGGAAGCGGTGACGGCCGCCTGCGCCCTCGCCTGGGCAATCTGCGCGCTGCTGGTCGCGATGGCGGCGTCGGCCTGGGCGATCTGGGCCTTCAGGCGCTCGACCTGCACGGACGCGTCGGCGGGGTCCAGGCGCAGCAGCAGATCGCCGGTCTTGACGACGGCGTTGTCCTGCATGTGCATCTCGGTGACGACGCCGGCCACGCGTGTGGCGACCGGGTGGATGCGACCGGCGACGAAGGCGTTGTCGGTCTCCACCAGGTGCTGGCTGCGCCACCACATGCGCCCGCCCAGCGAGATGCCGCCCACCAGCAGCGCCGCGCCGATGATCAGCAGCGGCAGCGGCGGGCCGTTCTTCTTGCCGTTCTCGGCGGGCTTGGGCACGGCGGCGTTGTCCTGGGCTGCGGTCATTTCGAGTTCCTGTCTTTCAAGCGTTCGGGGTTGTTCTGGGGGTGGAGAGCGCGCAGAGACGGCCCATGCCGCCGGTCTGGAAGCGCTGCAGCGCGGCAACGACCTGTCCCTCGTCGCTCATGGCAAAGGGGCCGTGGCGCACCAGCGGCTCGCGCAGCGGGCGGCCGCTGAAGCAGGCCAGGCGCAAGGCCTCGTCGGCCTGGATGCGAACGGGGGGCGGCCCGGACATCGACAGCGCCTGGCCGGCGGACATCGACAGCCCGGCGGCCTGCCCGCGGCCGTGGATGACGATCGCGAAGCCCTGCTCGCCGTCCGCCAGCGTGGGCTCGTAGGCGGCGCCGGCCTCGATGTCGACGATGGACAGCGCCGTGGGCCACGGCAGCGCCAGCTCGGACCCGCCAAACACCTGCACGGTGCGCCAGCCCTCGCCCGCGTGGCGCGGCATCTGCGCCGCGTCCAGGCGCATGACGCCGGGTTCGCGCAGCTTCTGCGTGGCCGGGAGGTTGACGAAGACCTGCAGGCCATGGGCCTCGCGGCCGGTCTCGATGGGGAACTCGTCGTGCATCAGGCCACGGCCGGCCAGCGTCCAATGCAGGCCGCCGGGCGGGATCTCGTGCTCGCCGCCCAGTGAATCACGGCTGACGAGGCCGGTGGCCGAGTCGTCGAACAGGTAGGTCACGGCCGAGAAGCCCGCATGCGGGTGCGGCGCGAACACCGCCTCGCTCATGCGGAAATGGTCGACCGTGATGAAGGGGTCCAGCAGCTCCAGCGGCTCGCGCCAGCCCTCGGCCTGGAAGCCGCTGCCGATGCGGTGCTTCTGGGGTTGGAGAAGAAGAGGGCCAGTTGACATGCTGGCCGCGACTGTAGAGAGTTCCATTTCCGGCGAATAGATGCAAAACTCAAATGCACTGTTCCAAAAACGAAACGAGAAAACACGACATGAAGGTCGACGACCTGCTGCTGCTGGCCCAGGTCCACCGCGCCGGCTCCCTGTCCGCCGCGGCCCGCCTGCTGGACTGCCCCAAGGCCACGCTGAGCCGGCGCCTGACGGCGCTGGAGACCTCGGTGGGGGCGCGCCTGTTCGTGCCGGGC
The DNA here is from genome assembly GCF_019237615.1 of Roseateles sp. GTDB lineage: Bacteria > Pseudomonadota > Gammaproteobacteria > Burkholderiales > Burkholderiaceae_C > Pelomonas. The sequence continues at coordinate 78,311 of NZ_JAFAGT010000060.1, forward strand.
GCCAGCCGGCTGACGCTGACCGAGCTGGGCGAGCAGCTCGCCGAGCGCGCCGCCCGGCATGACGACGACATCGCCGAGACGCGCCAGTGGCTGGCCTCGCGCGAGGCGACGCCGCAGGGCCGGTTGCGCGTGTCCGTGCCGGCCGAGTTCGCGATGCTGGTGCTGGCCGAGAGCTTCGCGCGCTTCGTGCGGCGCTATCCCAAGGTGACGCTGGAGGTGGACACGACGCCGCGCCGCGTCGACCTGTTCAACGAGCCCTACGACCTGGCCGTGCGCATGGGCCCGGTGGACGAGCCCGACCTCGTCGCCCGCCAGTACATGCTGCTGGAGCGCGGCCTCTATGCCAGCCCCGTCTACTTGCAGGCCCGACCCGCGCCGCAGACGCCGGCCGACCTGGCCGAGCATGATTTCGTCGTGCTGAGCCAGGGCAAGGGCCTGCACCGCAAGCTGCAGAACGGCCAGCAGACCGTCGAGGTGGAGGCGCGCGGGCCGCTGGAGGCCAACTCCATCGGGCTGGTGCTGTCGCTGGCCCGGGCCGGCGGCGGCATCGCCAGCTTCCCCTTCGGCATGGTGGCGCCCGACGTCGCCGCCGGTACGCTGGTGCCCGTGCTGCCCGACTGGCGCTACGAACCGCTGCCCGTGCACCTGCTGACGGCCAGCCGTCGGCTGATGCCGGCCAAGACGCGCGCCTTCATCGACCACCTGTTCGAGACAGTGCCGGAATGGGCCAGGACCGCCCTGCTCAGCCTGCCAGCAAAGCCTGCAGCCCGTCCTCGTCCAGCACCGTGACGCCCAGCGTGCGCGCCTTCTCCAGCTTGCTGCCGGCCTCCTCGCCGGCAATGACGTAGCTGGTCTTCTTGGACACCGAGCCGCTGACCTTGCCGCCGGCCGCCTCGATCAGGGCCTGCGCCTCGTCGCGGGACAACGTGGGCAGCGTGCCGGTCAGCACCAGCGTCTTGCCCAGCAGCGGGCGCGGCCGGTCGTCGCCCTCGCCTTCGCTCTCCTTCGGGCTCACGCCGGCGGCCAGCAACTGATCGACGACCTCGCGGTTGTGCGGCTGCGCGAAGAAGGTGTGGATGCTGGCCGCGACGATGGGCCCGACGTCGGGCACCTCCAGCAGTTGCTCGACGCTGGCGTTCATCAGCTTGTCCAGCGTGCCGAAGTGGCGCGCCAGGTCCTTGGCCGTCGTCTCGCCGACCTGGCGTATGCCCAGCGAGAACAGGAAGCGCGCCAGCGTGGGCGTCTTGCTCCTCTCCAGCGCGTCGATGATGTTGGTCGCGCTCTTCTCGGCCATGCGATCCAGCGCCGCGAGCTTGGCCACGCCCAGCTTGTAGAGGCCCGGCAGGCTCAGCACGATGCCGGCGTCGACCAACTGCTCGACCAGCTTGTCGCCCAGGCCCTCGATGTCCATCGCGCGGCGGCCGGCGAAGTGCAGCAGCGCCTGCTTGCGCTGCGCCGGGCAGAACACGCCGCCGGTGCAACGGTACTCGATGCCGCCCTTCTCGCGCACGGCCTCGCTCCTGCAGACGGGGCATTCGCGCGGCATGTGGAAGTTGGGCACATAGGCCGGGCGCTCGCCCGGCACGCGGCCCACCACCTCGGGGATGACGTCACCGGCGCGGCGGATGATGACGCGATCGCCCACGCGCACGCCCTTGCGGCGCATCTCGAAGACGTTGTGCAGCGTCGCATTGCTGACCGTCGTGCCGCCGACGAATACCGGCTCCAGCCGCGCCACCGGCGTCAGCTTGCCGGTGCGGCCCACCTGGACGTCTATGGCCACGAGCGTCGTCACCTGCTCCTGGGCCGGGTATTTGTGCGCGACGGCCCAGCGCGGCTCGCGGGTCTTGAAGCCCAGCCTGAGCTGCAGCTCGCGCGAATTGACCTTGTAGACGACGCCGTCGATGTCGAAGGGCAAGGCGTCGCGCCGGGCGGCCATCGCGCGATGGAACTCGATCAGGCCGGCAGGCCCCTGCACGACAACGCGGTCGGCGTCGACCGGCAGGCCGAAGGCCGCCAGCGCGTCCAGCAGGCCGGCATGCGTGGCGGGTAGTTCCCAGCCCCGCACCTCGCCCAGGCCGTAGGCGTAGAAGCAAAGCGGCCGCTGGCGCACCAGCGCCGGGTCCAGCTGGCGGATGGCGCCGGCCGCCGTGTTGCGGGGGTTCACGAAGGTCTTCTCGCCACGCTCCCGCTGGCGCTCGTTGAGCTTCTCGAAGTCGTCGCGGCGCATGTAGACCTCGCCGCGCACCTCCAGCACCGCAGGGGCGTCGCCGCGCAGTCGCAGCGGGATCTGGCCGATGGTGCGCACGTTCTGCGTCACGTCCTCGCCGGTCTCTCCGTCGCCGCGCGTCGCGGCCTGCACCAGCACGCCGGCTTCAAAGCGCAGGTTCATGGCCAGGCCGTCAAACTTCAGCTCGGCGGCGTACTCCACCGGCGGATCGGCCTCGGCCAGCCCCAGCTCGCGGCGCACGCGGGCGTCAAAGGCGATGGCGCCGCCCTCGGTGGTGTCGGTCTCGGTCGTGATCGACAGCATGGGGACCGCATGGCGCACCGGTGTCAGCCCGGCCAGCACGGCGCCGATGACACGCTGGGTCGGCGAGTCCGGCGTCAGCAGCTCGGGGTGGGCCGCCTCGATGGCCTGCAGCTCGGCGAACAACTTGTCGTACTCGGCGTCGGGCAGCTCCGGCGCGTCGAGCACGTAGTAGAGGTGGGCGTGGCGGTTGAGCTGGTCGCGCAGTTCAGCGGCGCGCATGGCGGGAGCGGCGGTCATGGCGTATTGTCGCGGGCCGCGCGGCGAGAATCGTCGGCATGGCCACCTCTACTCTGCTCCACGCCGGCCCGGCGGTCGGCTTCGACCAGCCCCTGGAGATGCTGCTTGCCTGCCACGAGCGCGTGCGGCGCAGCCTGGACTTGCTGCTTCGCCTGCAAGCCCATGTGGCCGTGCAGGGCGCCGACGAGCCGGCACGCGACGCGGCCCGCGACGTGCTGCGCTATTTCGACATCGCCGGCCCCAAGCATCACGAGGACGAGGAGCGCCACGTGCTGCCGCAGCTGCGCGCTGCTGGCCGCGGCCAGCTGGCCGACCGGCTGGCCGCGGAGCATGCCGAGATGGGCCGCCAGTGGGCCGCGCTACGCCCCGCCCTGGAGGCACTGCGCGACGGCTGCGACGAAGGGTTGGACGCCCCGGCCTGCCAGGCCTACGCGGCCCTGTACGCCGGCCACATGGCCGCCGAGGAAGGCGAGGCCTTCCCCACCGCGGCACGGCAGCTGGATGCCGCCATGCTCGCGGCCATGGGTGCGGAGATGGCAGCCCGTCGGCGCTGATTGGCCAGCGCCCTTGCAGGCCGCCCTCAGTGTTTGCCAGCGGCGTGCCGCGCCAGCGCCGCGGGGTCGGGCAGGCGGATGTCGCGTCGGTCGACCTCCAGCAGGCCGGCCGCCTCCAGCTCGCGCAGCACGCGCGAGAAGCACTCCGGCGTCAGCGACAGCAGCGACGCCACCGTCGCATTGGCCGCCGGCATGCCGACGATGGCCGGCCCGGGCCGGTCGGGATCCACGTCGCGCAGCAGGTAGCCCACCACCCGCTGCAGTCCCGACTGCAGCGCGCCGGACTGCAGGGCCTGCGCCATGCCGTGCAGGCGACGCGACATGCCCGACAGCATGCGCAGCGCAAAGCTGGCGTCCAGCTGCAGCTCTGCCATCACCGCCTGGCGCGGCACATGCAGCAGCACCGTGTCGCTGAATGCCTGGGCGTTGATGGGACAGGGGCGCTCCAGGAAGACCAGGGCCTGCGCAAAGCTCTGCCCAGGGCCGACGAGCTCGATGACCGTCTCGCTGCCGTCGGGCGCCGTCATGTACAGCCTCACCTGGCCCTGAACGACGATGAAGAAGGCCTCGCAGGACCGCCCGGCCCACAGCACGGCCTGGGCGTGCGTCACATGCATCAGACGGCAGGCCGCGGCCAGGCGCAGCAGCGCGGCCTCGCCGACGTCAACGAACAGCGGCTGCGTACGCAGGAAGTTGGGGATGCTGAAGGGGGCGAGCATGGCAGCGCCCATGTTGGGGGCTGGCGGCGCCCGGTCCCTTGATCCGTGTCAAGCGACCGTGACGTCAGGTCCTGCCGGCGGGCGACGCGGCGGTGATCATCACCTGGTCCACGCGGTGGCTGTCCACGTCGACGACCTCGAAGCGCCAGCCCTCCCACTCGACGACGTCGGTGCGCCTCGGGATGCGGCGCAGCATGACCATCAGGAAGCCGGCCAGCGTGTCGTAGGTGCCGGCATGCGGCCAGCTCTCGATGCCCAGTGATCGCTCCACGTCGGGGATGGGCGTGATGCCGTCGGCGAGGAAGGAGCCGTCCTCGCGGCGCACGATCTGCTCCTCGTCGTGCGGCGCCACCAGTGCCCCCATCACCGTGCTCATCACGTCGTTCAGCGTGACGACGCCAACGACACGGCTGTACTCGTTGACGACGACGGCGAAGTCCTCGTGGGCCTCGCGGAACTGCGTCAGCATCTCCGACAGCGTCAGCCGGTCCGGCACGATGAGCACCTTCTTGACCAGCACGCTGGCATCGCCCCTCAGGGACAGGCTCTCGTCGCGCAGCACGCGCTGGAACAGGTCGGTCGCGTCCACGTAGCCGACGACCTGGTCGACATCGCCGTTGCAGATCAGATAGGTGGAATGCGGTGCGTCGGCTATGCGGTTGCGGATCAGTGCGTCGTCGTCGTCGCGCGAGAAGAAGACGATGCGCTCGCGGTTGGTCATCACCGTCTCGACGGTGCGCGTGTCCAGCTCGAACACGTTGGCGATCACCTGCTGCTCCTCGTCGGCGACGACGCCGGCCTGGTAGCCCGCCTCGGTCAACGCCAGGATGTCGCGGTGGCTGATGGTCTCGTCGCGCTTGGCCGGCAGGCCCAGCAGGCGGATCAGGCCTTCGGTGATGCCGCTGAAGGCCCAGGCCAGCGGCCTCAGCACGCGGCACAGCAGCAGCATGGGCCCCACCAGGGCCATGGCGACGCGCTCCGGCTCGGTCATGGACAGCCGCTTGGGCACCAGGTCGGCCATGACGATGAACAGCGACGTGATGCTGGCAAAGGACGCAGCGAAGCCCAGCGTCGCGGCCGGCTCCGGTGCCATCACCAGGCGCAGCGTGGCCTCGAAATGCGGCGTGAAGGCGCCCTCGCCGACGATGCCGGCCAGGATGGCAACGGTATTGACACCGATCTGCACGACGGTGAAGTAGTCGCCCGGGTGCTCCTGAACGGCCAGCACCTTGGCGGCACGCGCATCGCCGGCATCGGCGCGCTGCTGCAGGTTCAGCCGCCGCGACGCCGCCAGCGACAGTTCGGCCATGGAGAAGAAGGCGCTGCCGAGGATCAGCAGGCTGATCAGCAGCAGCGACATCGCCATCAGGAGAACAGCCTTCGGGCGGCGGGCGAGCCCGCGGCGAGATCACGCTCCGCCAGCGCCGCGTAGAGCTTCTTCAGCTCCACGTCGATGGCGGCGAAGGCGTGCAGGCCCAGCACCTGGCCGCGGTCGTCGCAGACCTCGGCCTCCAGGTCGCGGGCCAGCGCGCGGGCCGATTCCTGCCAGAGCGCGAACGGCTCCTGCTCGGCGGCGGTCTGCGGCACGTCCAGCGCCAGCGTCAACTCGCGCAGCGACAAGGCCTCGGGGTCCTCGGCCAGCGCGGCCTGGGCGTCGAACTGCAGCGTCAGCACCGGCGGGGCGCCCTCCTCGCCCGCGGGCAGCACCAGGCGGCCCGGCAGCGAGCCGACCACGAAGCCATGGCGCCCGGCGGACTGCTGCACGAAGCCAGGCGTCCAGGCCGTCGCCTTGGCGCGCAGCAGCAGCGCCAGCTGGGCGTCATGGCTGGCGGCGAACTGGTCCAGCTCGCGGGCGCGGGCGACGACGTCCAGCATGTCGGGAAACTGCACGAAGCCGCCCACGCCGTCGGCGAAGGCCTGGATCTTTTGCACGAACTCCGAATACTCGATCTCGTTGAGCGGCCCGCTGCGGCTGGCCATCTTCAGGCCGGCCTGGAACTCGCCATAGCGCTGGCCCGGCGCGGGCAGCTCCCAGTCGCCGCTCGCGGCATTCAGGCCTTCGATCTGCAGCGGCTTGGTGCCGGCACGGCGGCTGCCCGGCTGGTGCTGCAGCGCCAGGTCGCCCGTCACCGGCTGCTCGACGGTGATCGTGGCGATGGCGTCGATCAGTGCGTCGATGCGCGCCGACGGGCGACGCAGCGGCCGGGCGACCGCAGGCAGCGTCACCTCCAGTTCCTCGACCTCGGCAGCGACGTCGGTCGACACGGGCGGCGCGTCGAAATGCGGCTCCTCCAATGGCGGCAGCGCGCGCTTGGGGCCGGCCTTGCGGGCGGTCCAGGCGCCATGGGCGATGACGCCCGCCAGCACGAGGCCGCCGACGATGGCCAGCAGCGTTGTCAGCGTGAGGCTCATGCCGCCTCCGCCATTGCCAGCGCCTTGTCCATGTCGACCGCGACGATGCGAGACACGCCCTGCTCCTGCATGGTCACGCCAATCAGTTGTTCAGCCATTTCCATCGCGATCTTGTTGTGCGAGATGAAGAGGAATTGCGTACCGGCGCTCATCTTGGTCACCAGCCGCGCGTAGCGCTCGGTATTGGCATCGTCCAGCGGCGCGTCCACTTCGTCCAGCAGACAGAACGGCGCGGGGTTCAGCTGGAAGATCGCGAACACCAGCGCGATGGCGGTCAGCGCCTTCTCGCCGCCCGACAGCAGGTGGATGGTGCTGTTCTTCTTGCCCGGCGGCTGCGCCATCACCTGCACGCCGGCGTCCAGGATCTCTTCGCCCGTCATCACCAGCCGCGCCTGCCCACCGCCGAACAGCTCGGGGAACATGCGGCCGAAGTGGTCGTTGACCTGGTTGAAAGTGGATCCCAGCAGGTCGCGCGTCTCCAGGTCGATCTTGTGGATCGCATCCTCCAGCGTCTTGATCGCCGAGTTCAGGTCGATGCACTGCGAGTCGAGGAAGGTCTTGCGCTCGCGCGCCGCCGTGAGCTCGTCCAGCGCCGCGAGGTTGACGGCTCCCAGGGCGGCGATCTCGCGGTTGATGCGGTCGATCTCGCCTTGCAGGCCGTAGAGCTTGACGGCGCCGTCCTCGATGGATTTCGCCAGTGCTTCCTGGTCGACCTCGGCCGCCTCGAGCTGCTCGCGGTACTGGGCACCACCCAGCTGCGCAGCCTGCTCCTCCAGCTGCAGCTTGGTGATGGCCTCGCGCAACGGGTCCAGGCTGCGCTCGAACGTCATGCGCTGTTCGTCGGCCTTGCGCAGCCGCAGCGAGAGGTCGTCGTAGCCGGAACGCACGGCGGCCAGCGCCTGCTCGCGTTCTAGCCTCACGGCCAGCGCGTCCTGCAGGCCGGCCTGGGCGGCCGCGTCGTTGAGCGTGTCCAGCTCGGCCTGCAGGCTGGCGGCGGACGTCGCCATGGTTGCGATCTGTGCGTCGGCCGTCGCTATGCCGCGTTGCAGCTCGCCGCGGCGGGCGGCCAGCGTCTGGGTCGCGAAGCGGGCCTCCTGCGAGCGGCGTTCCAGCGTGCGCAGCTGCTCGCGGGCGTCGGCCAATCTGCGCTCGGCGGCGATGGTGCCGTCCTCCAGCTCCGCATGGCGCTGCTGGGCGTCGCCGAGCTGGATGTCCAGCTCCTCGAAGCGCGCCTCGCCGACGGCGCGGCGCTCCTGCAACCCCTCCTGCTGCGCGGCGATCTCGGCCAGCTCGGCGTCCAGCGCCGTGCGGCGCTGCTGGCTGGCTTCGGCCTGCTGGCTCAGGCGCAGCAGCTCGACATGGATCTGGTGGGCGCGCGTCTGCGTCTCGCTGGCCTCGCGGCGCAGCGCGGCGAGGCGGCCGTTGGCATCGTTGAACTGGTGTTCCACGCGGCCCAGCGACAGGCGGGCCTCGTCGGCGATCAGGTTCTGGGCGCGCTGGGCCGTCGTCAGCTGCTCGATCTCCTGGGCCCGCGCCAGCAGGCCGGCCTGCTCGGAGTCGGGCGCGTAGAACGCCACCGAGAACTGGCCCACCGCATGGCCCTGCGGCGTCAGGATCAGCTCACCATGCGTCAGCTGGCCGCGCGCCGCCAATGCGGCATCCAGGTCAGGCGCCGTGTAGACGCCCTCCAGCCAGTCGTTCAGCAGCGCGACGAGGCCGGCATCGTCCAGCTTCAGCAGCGAGGTCAGCTTGGGCAGTGTCTCGTGGGTGTTGGCTATTGAACCCGCCGGCGTGGAATAGAAAGCAAGGCGGGCCGGCGGCGCGTCGGCCTCGAAGGCGCGCACCATGTCCAGGCGGCCCACGCTCAACGCGCCCATGCGCTCGCGCAGCGCCGCCTCCAACGCGTTCTCCCAGCCCTGCTGGATGTGCAGCTTGGTCCACAGCCCCTGCAAGCCATCCAGTCCATGCTTGGCCAGCCAGGGCTTGAGCTTGCCCTCGGTCTGCACCTTCTCCTGCAGCGCCTTCAGCGCCTCCAGGCGGGCGGTCAGCTCAGACTGCCTGGCGAGCTGGGCGTTGGCGTCCTGCTGGGCCTGACGGCGCTGCTCCTCGAGCTGGGGCAGATGCTCGGCCAGCTCGTGCAGGCGGGCGTCCGCCAGGTCGCGCGCCTCGTCGGCCTCGGCGCTGCGGGCCTTCAGCGTCTCCAGTGCCTCATGGTCCGGCGCGCCCAGGGCGCGTGACTCGGCCGTCAGCCGGTCCTCGCGCTGGCGCAGCGCGCGGGCCTGCTCGTCCACGCTGCGACTCTCTGCGGCCAGCACCTGGATCTGCTGCTGCACCTGGGCCACCAGCGCGCGCTGCTCGTTGGCACGCGCCTGCGCGGCGCGCAGCGCGTCTTCGCTCTGCGGCAACTGGGCCTGCTGCTCCTCTGCCTGGGCCGCGAGGATCTCGCTCTGCTCGTCGGCGCCAGCGATCTGCTCGGCGATGCCTTCCAGCTCGGCCTGGGACTGGGCGATGCGCTCGCGCCACTGGCCGTCCTGAGCATGCAGCTCGGCCAGGCGGGCCTGGGCGCGCGTACGGCTCTCGACGACAAAGCGGATGCGCTCCTCCAACCGGCTCACCTCCAGCTGGGCGTCTGCATAACGGCCTTGCGACTTATGCAACTCGTCGCCGGCGGCGTAATGCTGCTGGCGCACCTCCTCCAGCTCGGCTTCGACGGCGCGCAGCTCGGCGGTGCGCGACTCCAGCGCGTTCAGCGCCTCGGCGTGGGCCGCCTTCACGCGCGTGGCCTCGTTGCCGGCGTCACGCAGCTTCAGCCACCACAGCTGGTGCAGCTTCAGCGTGCCGGCGTCCTGCAGGCTGCGATAGCTGGCCGCGACCTCGGCCTGGCGTTCCAGCTTCTCGAGATTGGCGTTCAGCTCGCGCAGGATGTCGTCGACGCGCGTCAGGTTCTCGCGCGTGTCCTTGAGGCGATTCTCGGTCTCGCGGCGGCGTTCCTTGTACTTGGACACGCCGGCCGCTTCCTCCAGGAACAGCCGCAGCTCCTCGGGCTTGCTCTCGATGATGCGCGAGATCGTGCCCTGGCCGATGATGGCGTAGGCACGCGGCCCCAGGCCCGTGCCGAGGAACACGTCCTGCACGTCGCGGCGGCGCACCGGCTGGTTGTTGATGAAGTAGGAGCTGGTGCCGTCGCGCGTCAGCACGCGCTTGACGGCGATCTCGGTGAACTGGTTCCACGGCCCGCCGGCGCGTGCGGACTGGTTGTCGAAGACGAGCTCCACGCTGGAGCGCCCCGCCGGCTTGCGGTTGCCGCTGCCGTTGAAGATGACGTCCTGCATGGACTCGCCGCGCAGCTCGCTGGCCTTGCTCTCGCCCAGCACCCAGCGCACGGCGTCCATGATGTTGGACTTGCCGCAGCCGTTCGGCCCGACGACACCCACGAGCTGGCCTGGCAGCTGGAAGGTCGTGGGTTCGGCGAAGGACTTGAAGCCGGCGAGCTTGATCGAATTCAGCCGCATGAAGGAGGCGCGTAAGCCGTTGATTTGGCTAAAGAAAAGCGCCTTTCACGGGCGCTTTGACGGGGTCGGATGATAGCATTCGCCCCCTCTCAGAAAGCCTTTGCACCATGGCCACCAAGAAGTCCCCCGCCCCCGCCCCCAAGAAGAAGCCCAAGATGCGCGAGGTGCCCAAGAATCCGCCGAGCAAGCCCAGCAAGGACATCCTGGTCTTCCCGAACCCGAATCCCGAGCGCGACTACGTCATCCAGTTCCAGGTGCCCGAGTTCACCTGCCACTGCCCGCTGACGGGCCAGCCCGACTTCGCCCACTTCACGATCGACATGATCGCGGACGAGCTCTGCGTCGAGCTCAAGAGCCTGAAGATGTACTTCTGGAGCTACCGCGACGAGGGCGCCTTCCACGAGAAGGTCACCAACAAGATCCTGGACGACATCGTCAAGGTCACCGACCCGCGCTTCATCCGCATCACGGCCAAATGGTATGTGCGCGGCGGCATCTACACCAACGTCGTGGCCGAGCATCGCAAGCCGGGCTGGACGCCCGCGCCGCGCGTGGACCTGCCGGCCCATGGCTTCGAGTCCGGCATGCTGGGCTGAATGTCCGCCAACCCCTGCCTGAGCTGCGGCGCCTGCTGCGCCAGTTTCCGCGTCGACTTCGATCGCAGCGAACTGGAGAGCGAGGGCGGCCGCGTGCCGGACGGGCTGGCGGTGGAGCTGACCGGCCGCCTCGTGCGCATGCGCGGCACCGACCACGCCCAACCGCGCTGCGCGGCCTTGCAGGGCCGGGTGGGCGAGAAGGCGGCCTGCGGCATCCACGAATGGCGACCCTCGCCTTGCCGCGAGTTCGGCGAGCGTGCGCCCATGGGCCTGGGCGACGAGGCCTGCGCTCGGGCCCGGGCCCGGCACGGGCTGGCGCCGCTTTAGGACCTCAGGAACCCGCCGCCCCGCGCAGTGGTGTGCGCTGCTGCTGGCGCTGCTGCTCGCGCAGGTCGTTGAGCCAGGCCAGCTTGGCGCCGTAGAGCTCGCGATCCTTGACCGTCGAACTGTTCTCCAGCGCCTTGGCGATCTCGCCGCGCGCGCCGGCCATGTCGCCCATGCCGTAGTTCGCCAGGCCCAGCCAGAAGTGGAACTCGGGCACATACGCCGCGCGCGCCACCTCCTTGCGGAACAGCTGGCGAGCGGTCGCGAACTCACCGGCCCGCATCGCCGCCACGCCCTCGTCGAAGAACTTGTAGGGCGGCACGGGTTGCAGCTGGGCCAGCTGGGTGGCGTAGACCTGGGCCTCCTCGCGGCGGCCGGTGTCGCTGAGCACGAGGATCAGGTTGGACATGGCCTGGGTGTTGGCCGGCTCGCGCTGCAGCACCAGGCGCAGGGTGGACTCGGCGCGCTCGAACAGCCCCTTGCGACGGTAGAGCACGGCCAGCGTGTTGTAGGCCGACAGCCAGCGCGCGTCGGTCAGGATGGCCGCGCGGGCCCACCAGTAGGCGTCGTCCACCTGTCCCACGGTCAGCGCCTCGGCGGCCTTGTTGTTGAGGAACATCGCGAGGATGGTCGACTCGTCGATGACGCGGCTGCGGTTGTTGCGCACCTGCTCGGGCGGCAGAAAGTCGATGGTCAGCAGCTCGGGGTCGCCGTAGACGACGCGGGACTGGGTGCTCAGTGGCCGCGCGAGGCTGATGTTGACGTGGCCGGCGACGAAGAAGATGCCGTTGGCGCGCGTCCAGCTCTCTTCAAGGTAGACGCTGTTGAAGCGCACGGGCATGCCCAGGTGCCGGGCGAAGGCCGCCGTCATCAGCACCAGCGACATGCAGTTGCCGCGCTTGGCGTCGAAGGCCTCGGCGGCCGTGCGCGTGGTCTCGGCGTCGTAGTCCAGCTGCAGGCGGCCCTTGGTGTAGAGGGCGTCGATGAGGCCGTCGCGCAGGCCCTTGAGGCGTATCTCGCTGGCCATCTCGGTCTCGGCGAAGTGCTGCATCGCCGGGCTCATCGCCAGGGCCTCGTGAGCATCGATGCGCACGCTGGGCGGCCGGAAGGCCGTATCGACGAAAACGTCGGTGGTAGGTGCGTCCTTGGGCTCGGATGCGCAACCCGTCAGGCCGGCAACCGCGCCCAGAAGCGCCAATGCAGTGACCAGGGCATGGACGTGTTTCATGTCAGTCTCCTGACACAAGCTTAGTCCTGCCCCGCTCGCCTGTCTTGAGTCATCCCGCACGCCTTCGCGGGGGTGCTCAGTCCAGCACGAAAACCGCCGCGCTGCGGGCCGGCACCTCGAATCGGCCGGCCCGGAAGCGCGCCCCGTCGCGCACACGCGCATCGGCGCCGTGGCGCTGCACGGGGTGCAGCACCCAGCGCGCCGCGGCCTCGGCCGGCAGCGCCAGCGCCTGCGCGGTCGGCGCGACATTGATGAGGGTCAGCACCGCCCGGTACCCACCCAAGCCTCGGCCGTCGATGCGCGTGGCGACCAGCACCGGGTTCTGGCCGGCGCCGCTGCCGGGGAAGCTGACGCGCTTACCGATCTCCGCCGCGCTCTGCAGGCGCAGCAGCGGCGTGCCGGCGCGTATCTTCAGCAGGTCGCGGAAGACGTCCCGCGCCCAGACGATTTCGGCCGGTCCGGGGGCTATGGCGGGGTTGGCCAGGCGCTCGCGGGCCAGCGCCCAGTCGTGGCCGTCCTTGCCGTAGTTGTCCTGCCGGGGCGGCAGGCCGCTGCCGAAGTGGTTGCTCCGGTAGCTCCAGTCCAGCCGGTTGAACCAGTCGCCGCTGTCGTAGCTGTTGCGGTCCAGGCTCTTGCTGCGCAGGATGTCCTGGCCGGCATGGAAGTACGCGACACCCTGGCTGAAGGCGACCAGGGCGGCGCCCAGCACCTGCACGCGTGCGCGGTCCTCGCGCGAGGTGGACAGCGGCAGCTTGAGCGCGTTGACGTCGAAAAGCGTCTGGTTGTCGTGGTTCTCGACGTAGTTGACGACCTCGCCCGGCTCCGACGCGAAGCCGGCGGGCTGGTCGCCATAGGGAATGGCGTCCATGCGCCGGGTCTCGCCGCGCCAAGTCGTCAGCTCGAAGCCGCGCAGCGAGCCGGCCAGGCCGACGCGGATCATGTCGGCCGCCGCGAGCAGTTCCTCGGGCCCGGCCGCGGCCAGCGCGTTGGGCGCGTAGACCAGCCCGTTGAGCCAGCCCTGGCGGCGCACACTGTCATCGCCGCCCTCGCCCGCCGAGCCGCCGCGGGCCGCGTCGCGCGCGCGGTCGCTGAAGCTGGCAATGCCGCTGCCGTTCAGGCTCAGCTGCGATGCCTGCACGAAGCGCGCGCCATGGGCCACCTCGCCGAAGTTCCAGCCCTCGCCCAGCAGTTGCACCGGCCGGCCGGCCTCGGCGTCAACCCGCCGCTGCAGCCTCTGCATAGCCTCGCGCGGCTGGTGGCCCATCAGGTCGAAGCGCATGGAGTCGATGTGGTACTCGCGCACCCACAGCGCCGCCGAGTCGATCATCAGCTTGGCCATCATGCGGTGCTCGGTGGCAGTGTTGTCGCAGCAGGTGGAGCGCTCGATCTCGCCGCGGGCGTCGAGGCGGTGGTAGTAGCCCGGCACGAGGCGGTCCAGCACCGACTTGCGGGCCTGGCCGGCGGCGGCCATGTGGTTGTAGACCATGTCCATGCCCACGCGCAGGCCTGCCCGGTGCAGGGCCATGACCATCTGGCGGAACTCGACGACGCGCCTGAGCGGGTCGGTCGCATAGCTGCCCTCGGGTGCGTTGAAGTGCCAGGGGTCGTAGCCCCAGTTGAAGCAGTCTTCGGCGGCCAGGGCCATGACGGCGGCCTGCTGGGCCTCGCTGTCGGCAGGCGCGTCGGGCACCTTGGGCGTCCTGCATCCGCGCTCGGGCACGCTGGCGATGTCGAAGACGGGCAGCAGGTGCACGTCGGTCAGGCCCGCCTTCGCGAGTGCCTTCAGGTGCCGCATGCCCTGGGATGCGGCTTCGGTGAAGGCCAGGTACTTGCCGCGCCAGGCCGGGCGCACGCTGGCGTCGGCGATGGAGAAGTCGCGCACGTGCAGCTCGTAGATGATCTGGTCGGTCGCGGCCTTCACGCGGCCGGGCCGCGGCGCCTGGTCCCAGCCGCGGGGCTTGAGCGCGGGCGAAGCCAGGTCGGCGACGACGCTGAGCCGCGAATCGGCCGTCAGCGCGACGGAGTAGGGATCGGTGACGAGATTGAGCACGCGGCCATGGGTGGGCGTGACGACGTCGACCAGATAGCGGTAGGCCTGGCCGCCAAGGTCGCCCTCGAGTTCGGCGCGCCAGACACCCGTGGCGGGGTCCAGGCGCATCGCCTCGGCGGCGACGGCCGGCGCTTCGGGATCGGCATGGCGGCACACCATGACTCGCCGGGCCGTCGGCGCCCAGACGGCGAAGCGGGTCTGGGCCCGCGCCCGATGGGCGCCCAGGTCGTCGACCTGCTCGGCCGCGGCGTAGAGATCGTCCAGCGCGCCAGCGATCTGGATGCCCGTCGCGGCGATGACACGGCCGTCCTCCGCCTCGTGTACCAGCAGCAACTGCTCGCGCAGCAGCTCTGCGACCGGCACGCCGGCCGGCACCGCGAAGCGCGGTCCGGCGCCGATGAAGCGCAGGCGCTCCGGCGGCGCGGCCGCGCTCGGCTGCAAGGCCACTGCACCGTCGGCCCCCACCACCCCCTCGCCCACCGTGGCGCGCAGGCCTGCCGCATGCGCGTGATGCAGGCGCACCTGCTCGCCGGGCTGCAGCACCAGCCCCGGCCATTGCAGCCGGTGACCGTCCAACCAGTAGGCCTCGGCGACGGGTCGCACGGCGGCGGCCGGCGTGGGCACTTCGGCATTGCAGTCGTCGAGATCGGCCGCGCGCGCCGCGCCGGCGACCAGTGCCAGGCCCAGCAGCACCGGCAGCAGGTGACGAAGTGGCATGCATGTCTCCTTGTTATTGCCTCAATAGTAGCAAAACTACATCAATGGAAACCATGGTGTAGAACATGCTCGGCATGGCGCTATTCTTCGACGACATTTGTTTGGTAGTTTGATTACACAGACGACTTCGACAGCCGTTTTGCCGCCACCGCCATGCACAAGATGCTTTTGCCCGCCCTCGCGCTTGCCGCCGCCGGTCTCGCGCAGGCCCAGATCGACACCCGCGCGGTCCCCGCCCAGCCGCAGGCGAGCACGCTGCCAGCGAACTGGCAGCACGGCGTCTTCATGGAGGTCTTCGTGCGCGGCTACCAGGACAGTGACGGCGATGGCATCGGCGACCTGCGCGGCCTGACCCGGCGCCTGGACTATCTGCAGAAGCTGGGCATCAGCGGCCTGTGGCTGATGCCCATCACCGCCAGCTCGGACCACGATCATGGCTACGCAACGACGGACTACCGCGGCATCGAGCCGCAGTACGGCACGCTGGCCGACTTCGACGCGCTGATCCGCGAGGCCCACAAGCGCGGCATAGGCATCGTCATGGACTACGTCATCAATCACGCGTCCTGGCAGTTCCCGCCGTTCCAGCAGGCCGTGGCGGACCGCGCAAGCCCCTGGCGCAGCTGGTTCGTCTGGAACCCAGACCCTGGCCCGGGCTGGGACATCTGGGGCAAGTTTCCCTGGTACGACGCAGCGTGGCAGCCGTGGACGTGGACCGGCGAGTGGAAGGACCTGCCGCCCATCAAGCCCGGCTCGCCGGACATCTTCTTCGGCACCTTCGGGCCCCACATGCCCGACTTCAACCTGCGCAACCCGGAGGTGGTCCGCTATCACGAGGACTCGCTGCGCTTCTGGCTGAACCGCGGCCTGGACGGCTACCGGCTGGACGCCGTGCCCCACCTGATCGAGAACAGCGCCAAGGACTGGAACGACCAGCCCGAGAGCCGCGCGCTGACCAGGCAATTCCAGGACCTCATCAAGAGCTACCCCGGCCGCTACGTCGTCTGCGAGGCCACGGCCGAGCCCATCGCCTACGGCAATCCAGAGCTGTGTGGCGGCGCCTTCGCGTTCAACCAGAACTACGAGCTGATGAAGGCGGCAAAGGGCGATGCAACGGCCGTGCAGAAGGTGGCCGACTACTACCGGAGCATGTCGCCCACGATGGCGACCTTCCTGCACAACCACGACATCTTCACCGGCCAGCGCGTCTGGGACCAGTTGCACGGCGACGAGGCCCGCTACCGGCTGGCGGCGGCGAGCTATCTGCTGCTGCCGGGCACGCCCTTCGTCTACTACGGCGAGGAGATAGGCCAGGCCGGCATAGACGGCAGGCACGACGAGCCGCTGCGCGCGCCCATGAGCTGGACACCCTCCGGCGGGTTCACCACCGCGGCCCAGCCCTTCCGCCCGCTGTCGCTGAACCGCAGCCGTCACAACGCCGAGAGCCAGCAGCGTGACCCGGACTCGCTGTTCAACTTCTACCGAAAGCTGATCGCGTTGCGCCGCGCGTCGCCGGCGCTGACGCTGGGCCGCTACGAGGCCGACCAGGTCGACGGCCAGCTGTGGCACTTCCAGCGCGTTCACGGCGGCGAGCGCGTCCTCGTCGCCATCAACTACGGCGACACGCCGGCCGCCCTCGAGTTGCCGGCCGGCGCGCGGATGCTGCATCCCAAGCCCGGCGCCGCCGCGCCGGGCCGCACGACGCTGCCGCCGCTGTCCGTGCGCATCTACCGGCTGGCCGCGCGATGAAGCCCCTGATCACCCTTGCCACCGCCCTGCTGATGACCCTGCCCACGCTGGCCGCCGAGACCAGCCCTGCCCCCCACCGCGTCGAACCGCCCAACTGGTGGATCGGCATGCGCGACAGCTCGCTGCAGCTGATGATCCACGGCGCCGGCATCGCCGATGCCAAGCCCGTGCTGGCGCCCTACCCCGGCGTCACGCTGAAGGCCAGCCACCGCGCGACCAGCCCCAACTACCTGTTCGTGGACCTCGACGTCACGCCCGGCGCCAGGCCGGGGGAGCTGACGCTGAGCGTGGGCAGCCAGACGCTGCGCTACCCGCTGCTGGCTCGCGACCCGGGCTCGGCCGGGCGCCAGGGCTTCGGCCCCGGGGACGCGATCTACCTGGTCGTGCCGGACCGTTTCGCCAAGGGCGCCGACCTGGGCCGGGCCGGCATGAAGGAAGGCGTCGACCGCGGCAACCCCAACGGCCGCCATGGCGGCGACCTGGCCGGCCTGCGCCGCCGCCTGGACTACATCGCCGGTCTGGGGTTCACGCAGGTCTGGCCCACGCCGCTGATCGCGAACGACAGTGACCAGTACAGCTACCACGGCTATGCGGCAACGGACTTCTACAAGATAGACCCGCGCTTCGGCACGAACGACGACTTCGGCGCCTTCGTGGCCGAGGCTCGGGCCAGGGGCCTGGGCGTCATCCAGGATGTGGTGTTGAACCACATCGGCATCAACCATGGGTGGATGGCCGACCTGCCCGCGCCGGACTGGGTCAACCAATGGCCGCAGGGCTATATGGAGACGCACCACGCGCGCATGACGCTGCAAGACCCCTACGCTGCGCCCAGCGACCGCTTGCGCTTCACCGACGGCTGGTTCGTGCCCGGCATGCCCGACCTGAACCAGCGCCGGCCGGAGCTGGCGACCTATCTGACGCAGATGACGTTGTGGTGGATAGAGCGATACGGCCTGTCGGGCCTGCGCACCGACACCTACTCCTACTCCGACCGCGACTTCCTGAGCCGCTGGTCGGCCCGCGTGATGCAGGAGTACCCGCGGCTCAACATCGTCGGCGAGGAATGGAGCGCGCACCCGGCCGTCGTTGCCTATTGGCAGCGAGGCAAACGCAACCACGACGGCTATGTGTCGTCGACGCCCAGCATGATGGACTTCCCGATGAATTCGAGCCTGCTGGCCGCGTTGACCGAGGGCGACGGTGCCTTCACCGGGCTGACCCGGCTCCACGAAGGCCTGGCGCACGACTTCGTCTACCCCGACCCGGCCAACCTCGTGCTGTTCGACGGCAATCACGACACGCCGCGGCTGTTCTCGCTGCTCAGGCGCGACGTGGGCCTGGCGAAGATCGCACTGGCCTACATCGCCACCACGCGCCGCATCCCCCAGCTGTTCTATGGCAGCGAGATCCTGATGGAGAGCCCCGTCGAGCGCGACGACGGCAAGGTTCGCAGCGACATGCCGGGCGGCTGGCCCGGCGACCAGGTCAACGCCTTCACCGGCGCCGGCCTGACGGCCGAACAGCGCGACATGCAGGACTGGGTGCGTCGCCTCTTCAGCTGGCGCAAGGGCGAACGCCTCATCCACGACGGCGCGCTGATGCAGTACGCCCCGGTGGACGGCGTCTATGTGTTCTTCCGCTACGACGCGAACCGCACGGTCATGGTGGTGTTGAACAAGACGGACAGGCCGGTGGCCGTGCCCATCGCCCGGTTCCCGGAGCGCGTGGCCGCCGGTGCGCGGGCGCGCGACGTGCTCAGCGGCGAGCTGCAGACCTTGGGCGAACGCCTGATCGCACCGGCGCGCAGGCCGTTGATCCTGGACATCGAGCGCTGAAGCACCCTTGCCGTCGGGGCACACCGCCTAGAATGCAGGCGTCCCGAAAGAACCGTCGTCGCCATCATGGCCATGAAAGGCTTTCATTCTTGCAACCCGATGTGGTGAAGATGAACAAGCCTTTCATATCTCTGTGCCCCGAGATCACCCGCGACCACGCATTCACGCTGATGGGCTGGCTGGAGGACGAGAACGTCACCCGCTACCTGAGCGATTCACGCCACGTCTCGCGGTTCATCGAACAGCTCGTGGGCAGGGTCCAGCTGCCCATCCTGACGCATCTGTTCAACCAGGGCGGCCGGTTCTTCATGGCCTGCGACCAGCATGACGTGCCCGTGGGTTTTGTCCGCCTCATCAAGACAGGCCCCGACTGGGAGATGGTCCTCGTCATCGGCGACCGCGCCAACTGGGGCCGACATCTCGGCACCAGCACCATCCGCGAGGCCATGAAGCTGGCCTTCTTCGACATGCGGGCAGAGAAGCTCATCGCCAAGATCCACGCGGACAACACGCGTTCGCTGAAGGCCTTCCAACGCTGCGGCTTCCAGTTCGCCGGCGAAACTCCGACGCTGAAGACATTTGCCGCCACGCGCGAGCACTGCCTGCCGCTGCTGCGCGAGGATCCGGCGACGGATCCGGCCACCATCTACATCACTGAAATCGACAGGATCCGGCTGCGAAGCCTCATCGCGCGCGAGCCAAGCCATGCCGATCTGGCGCACGAGGTCGAGCGGGCCATCGTCGTCGCCCCGCAGCAGGTGGCACGCGATGTGGTCACGATGAATTCCAGGGCCAGGCTGCGGCTGGACGACGAGGACATGGAAGTGACCCTGGTCTACCCGCAGGATGCCGACGACAGCACCGGCAAGCTGTCGGTCTGCTCCCCCATAGGCACCGCGATCCTGGGTTACCGGGAAGGCGACGTCATCGACTGGCGTGTGCCCGACAGGACTTGCCGGGTCCGGATCGGGAAACTGCTCTACCAGCCGGAAGCCGAGGGCCACTTCCACCTGTAGAGGGTGCTGCACTGGCACGATGCCCCCCAGCCGACCAGTGAGTGAGCGACACAGGCCGCCCTGAGGCCGAAATGGAGCGCAGGAGCGCCCCACCCAACCAACGCGGTGCCGTTCGACGGCAACCACGGCAGCTCCGAGCGCCTCGCTGCGCAAGCCCAACGTTGATGAACCTTCCAACAACGGCTTCGCCATTGACTTCGCGAATGAGCCGGCTCGGGTCTTGGGGGAGCGCCCGGAACAACGGCACGGAACCCAACTTCTTGACCACGACACCAGGCTTGCTGAGCTTGGGCACCGCGCGGGCCAAAGCAGCTCGGCAAGTCGTGACGTTGCGCCTGAACTCAACCACCCTGGGCCGTGCCGCGCTCACACTGAAAGCGCCAAATGTGACCGTCGACGTGGCGGACCCCGCCTCGACGGTGTTCACGACGAACTTGCCGGTGTCAGCTTCTCACTTGAAGGAAGCAACGGACTTCTTGGCGGACATCAAGCCTCGACTGCAGCGCGGTTGGATATTGAGCGTCTATTGCGCCCCATTGTCGATCCCGGCGGCGTGGTCCGGCTGAGGGATCTCGATCGCCTTGGAGAGGGCCTTACTTGCCGGCGTAGAACGCACCTTGGTGCCCGTCAACGGGCCAGGCTGCTGGCTAGGCGACGGCGCGGCCTGGCGCAGCAGCACAGGTGTTACACGTCTTGATCGCTGGCGCCCACGTGAAGTCAGAGAAAACCGACATCACCCCAACCACGAAGCCTTGCATCCGCGCGGCTTGCAGCACTCAGCATCCCGGAACCCTCACGAACAAGAAGAACTTCCCCCGCCCTCGCCACGAAGCAGCGACTCAACCCAATGACGTGAAGCCATGATTATTTTGTGCGTGGCCATCGCCCTGGCAAGAACCTGCCGGCCTGCGTGGCGTGAGGACGTACGGCTGCGCCGCCCGATCCACTGCAGGCGCGCAGGCAAATCAGCCCGGCAGTTTCAGCAGCCCGAACGGCCCCCGCCCCGCCGCCGCCGTGATCAGCCCCAGCACGCGCGTGGGCTCGCTGCCCAGCCAGTCCCAGCGGAAGCGCCAGCCCCAGTTGCCGCCCAGCACGCCGGGAATGTTCATGCGGTGGGCGCTGCCCAGGCCCAGCACATCCTGCAGCGGGTAGACGGCCATGTTGGCCACCGAGTTGGCGCAGGCGCGGATCATGGCCCAGTGCACGTCGTGCTCGCCGCAGGCGAGGTAGGAGCCCGCGAATGCGCGCTCGCGGGGCCTGGCCTGGTCCCACCAGCCACGCACGGTGTCGTTGTCATGCGTGCCGGTGTAGGCCACGGACGCGCGAGGCCAGGTATGCGGCAGGAACTCGTGGTCAGCCTCGGCGCCGAACGCGAACTGCAGGATCTTCATGCCGGGGAAGCCACAGCCGTCGCGCAGCGCGTGCACGTCGTCGGTGATGAAGCCCAGATCCTCGGCGACGATGGGCAGCGGCCCCAGCGCAGCCTTGATGGCGTCGAACAGCGCCATGCCGGGACCCGTGACCCAGCGGCCGCGCGTGGCGTCGGGGCTGTCGCCGGGGATCTCATAGTAGCCGGCGAAGCCGCGGAAGTGGTCGATGCGGAACACGTCTGCCTGGCTCAGTGCGCGGCGGATTCGGGCCGTCCACCAGGCGTAGCCCTCCTCGGCCATCCTGTCCCAGCGGTACAGCGGATTGCCCCAGCGCTGGCCCAGCGGGCCGAGGTCGTCCGGCGGCACGCCGGCCACCACGGTGGTCTGGAAGCTTTCGTCGAGGGCGTAGAGATCGGGGCGCGACCAGCAGTCGGCGCTGTCGTGGGCGACGAAAATGGGCAGGTCGCCCATCAGGTGTACGCCGCGCGCGTTGGCGTAGGCCTTCAGCGCGCCGGCCTGCTGGTCGAACTGCCATTGCACGAACTGCCAGAACGCGATCTCGTCGGCGTACTGCTTGCGGGCCTTGGCCAGGGCCTTGGGCTCTCGCGTTTTCAGGCCGTCGGCCCAGGTCCACCATGGCTGGCCGTTCAGCGGCGAGCGTATGGCCATGAAGAGCACGTAGTCGTCCAGCCAGCTCTGCTGCGCCTCGCACCAGGCGGCAAAGGCGTCACGGTCCACCGCACTGCCGCCCGCGAAGAAGCCGGTGGCGGCAGCGCGCAGTTGCTGCTCGCGCCAGGGCGTGACGCGGCCGTAGTCGACCTGCTCGCCGTTGAACGGCGGCACCTCGGGCTGCGCCAGCCATCCCTTGGCGACCAGCGGCTCCAGCGCCACCATCCAGGGGCTGCCGGCAAAGGCCGACACACCCTGGTAGGGGCTGTCGCCGGGGCCAATGGGCGTGGTGGGCAGCAGCTGCCAGATGGACTGTCCGGCGGCCTGCAGCCAGTCGACGAAGCGGTAGGCGTCGGGCCCGAAGTCGCCCATGCCATGCGGGCCGGGCAAAGAGGTGATGTGCAGCAGCACACCGGACGAGCGTTGGTTCAGGTTCATACGTGGCGCAAGACGATGAGTGAGCGGGCCGGCACGTTCAGTGGCTGGCCGGGAAGGACGAGGGGCGCGGCCGATTCGCCGCTGCTGTCGAGCACCAGCCGCCAGGGACCGTTGCAGAGCAGGAAGGGCAAGGCCTCGGGCTCGGGGTTGAAGACGATCATCAGCCGCGGCGCGTCGGCGCCGGCCTCGCGCAGCTGGGCGCCGAAGGCGCGCTGGCCGGCGTCGTGCCAGTCATGCGGCGCCATCTCGCGGCCGCTGGGCCCGTACCAGGCGATGCCGGCATCGCCCGGTGCGTTGGCGAACCAGCGCGGGTGGCGCAGCAGCGGCTCGGCGGCGCGCAAGGCCAACGCCTGGGCTACCAGTTCGGTCATGCGGTCGTCGGCCTCGGGCCAGTTCAGCCAGGCCGTCTCGTTGTCCTGGCAATAGGCATTGTTGTTGCCGCGCTGGCTGTTGGCGATCTCGTCGCCGGCGCACAGCATGGGTGTACCCTGGGCCAGCAGCAGCGTCGCCAGCAGCGCGCGGCGCACGCGCTCGCGGGTGGCGTTGATGGCGGCGTCTGCCGTCGGGCCCTCGGCGCCGAAGTTGGCACACAGCTCGCCGTCGCGGCCGTCGCGGTTGTCCTCGCCGTTGGCCTGGTTGTGCTTGGTCGAATAGCTCGTCAGGTCGGCCAGCGTGAAGCCGTCGTGCACGGCGACGAAGTTGACCGACGCGGCGGGCCTGCGCTGGCCATGGTGAAAGACGTCGCTGGACGCCATGAAGCGCCGCGCCAGCTCACCGCGGCCGACGCCCGCACCGAGCCAGTAGCCGCGCACCGCATCACGGAACTTGTCGTTCCATTCCAGGAAGCGGCCGGGAAAGCGGCCCAGCTGGTAGCCGTCGTGGCCGGCATCCCAGGGCTCGGCGATCAGGTGCACGCCGGCCAGCACGGGATCCTGCCGCAGCGCCGTGAAGAAGGCGGCCCCCGGGTCATAGCCCTGGCTGGTGCGGCCCAGCACAGGCGCGAGGTCGAAGCGGAAGCCGTCCACGCCCAGCTCGGCGACCCAGTAGCGCAGCGAGTCGAGCACGAACTGCGTCACGCGCGGATGGGCGCAGTTCAACGTGTTGCCGCAGCCGGTCAGGTTCTCGCTGCGGCTGCGGTCCTCGGACACCAGCCGGTACCAGGTCGCGTTGTCCAGGCCACGGAAGGACAGCGTGGGGCCGAACTCGTTGCCCTCCGGCGTGTGGTTGTAGACGACGTCCAGCACCACCTCCAGGCCGGCTTCGTGCAGCCCATCCACCATGTGGCGGAACTCGGCCGTCACGGCGGTCGGGTCGTCGCGGTGGGTGGCCTGCGCCCATCGCGGATCCGGGCAGAAGAAGCCCAGCGTGTTGTAGCCCCAGTAGTTTTGCAGTCCGCGCTCGGCGAGATGGGGCTCGGCGATGCAGTACTGGATGGGCAGCAGCGACAGCGTCGTGACGCCCAGGCGCCGGAAGTGCGCAATGGCCGCGGGATGGGCCAGGCCGGCGTAGCAGCCACGCAAGTCCTCGGGCACGCCGGGCAGCAGCCTGCTGAAGCCCTTGACGTGAACCTCGTAGAGCACGATGTCGCTGGCCGCGCGGCGCGGCGGGTGGGCGCGGGCGGGTGCCACGGGCATTGGCGCCACGCGCGCCTTCAGCGCCTGCACCGCGTTGTCGCGCATGTCCAGTGAACGCGGACCGTCGGGATGGCCCAGCTCGTAGCCATGGTGCTCGGCGCGCCAGTCGAAGTGGCCGACGATCTCGCGGGCGTACGGGTCCAGCAGCAGCTTGTGTGGATTGAAGCGCTGGCCCTGCTCCGGCGCATAAGGGCCATGGGCGCGCAGGCCGTAGACCAGGCCGGGGCCCGCGCCGGGCAGGAAGCCGTGGAAGACGCCATCAGAGGGGCCGCACAGCGCGTAGCGGCGCAGCTCGCGCTGGCCTTCGGCATCGAAGATGCACAGCTCGATGCGCGTCGCGTGCTCGCTGGCGACGGCGAAGTTGACGCCGCCATCACGGGCAAGCGCGCCCAGCGGCTCGTGCCAGCCGGGATGCAGGTCAGGCAGGTGCGCCATTCGAGCCGGGACTAGATCGGGACAAAGAACAGCGTGGCCAGCGGCGGCAGGTTGATCGTGATGGACAGGCGCCGGCCATGCGCCGGCTGGGCCTGCACCGGCAGGCCCGCGGCCGCGACGCCGTTGCCCATGTTGCTGCCGCCGTAGTAGGCCGAGTCGGTGTTCAGCGCCTCGCGCCAGGCCGTGACGCCGTCCGGCACGCCCAGCGAATAGCCCTCGCGTGGCACGGGCGTCATGTTGCAGACCACCAGCACCATGCGGCCCGTGCCGTCGCGGCGCACCCAGGCGTAGATGGAATGCTCGGCGTCGTGCGAGCTGATCCACTCGAAGCCGCCGCTCTCGCAGTCCAGCCGGTGCAGCGCCGCATGCTCGCGGTAGAGCTTGTTGAGGTCGCGCACCAGGCGCTGCACGCCGGCATGGCGATCGTCCTCCAACAGGCCCCAGGGCAGCGCCTCGGCATGGTTCCATTCGTTGCGCTGCGCGAACTCCTGGCCCATGAAGAGCAGCTTCTTGCCCGGATGGCCCCACATGAAGCCGTAGTAAGCGCGCAGGTTGGCAAACTTTTGCCAGTCGTCGCCCGGCATCTTGCCGAGCATGGAGCCCTTGCCGTGCACCACCTCGTCGTGCGAGATGGGCAGCATGAAGTTCTCGCTGAACGCATAGATCAGGCCGAAGGTCATCTTGTCGTGATGCCAGCGGCGGTTGATCGGGTCCTCGGCCATGTAGCGCAAGGTGTCGTTCATCCAGCCCATGTTCCACTTGTAGTGAAAGCCCAGGCCGCCGGCATAGGTGGGCGCCGAGACGCCGGGGAAGCTGGTGCTCTCCTCGGCCACCGTGACGGCGCCCGCGATCTCGCCCACATGCTCGTTCATCTCACGCAGCATGGCGATGGCCTCAAGGTTCTCGCGGCCGCCGCGGAGGTTGGGGATCCAGTGCCCTTCGGGCCGCGAGTAGTCGCGGTAGAGCATGCTGGCCACTGCGTCCACGCGCAGGCCGTCCACGCCCCAGCGCTCTATCCAGTACAGCGCGCTGCCGATCAGGAACTCGCGCACCTCGGTGCGGCCGAAGTTGTAGATCAGCGTGTTCCAGTCGCGATGCAAGCCCTCCTTGGGGTCAGCGTACTCGTACAGCCGCGTGCCGTCGAACTCGGCCAGGCCATGGGCATCCATGGGGAAATGCGCCGGCACCCAGTCCAGCAGCAGGCCCAGGCCCCGCTCGTGGCAGGCCTTGACGAAGCGCGCGAAACCCTCGGGCGGGCCGAAACGGGCGCTGGGCGCGTACATGCCCAGCGTCTGGTAGCCCCAGGAGGCGTCGAAGGGATGCTCGGTGACGGGCATCAGCTGCACATGCGTGAACCCCATGTCGGCCGCGTAGGCGGGCAACTGCTCGGCGAGTTCGTCCCAGGTTGGAAACCCCTCGTTGGCGCCTGCCACGCCGCGGCGCCAGGAGGCGGCGTGCACCTCGTAGACGCTGATGGCCACGTGGCGCTGGTTGGCGCGCTCACGCTGGCGCGGCAGCGGCGTGGGCTCGGGCAGGGGTGCGACGATGCTGGCCGTCTCGGGCCGCAGCTGGGCGCGGCGGGCGTAGGGGTCGGCCTTCAGCGGCAGCAGCGCGCCGTTGCCATTGACGATCTCGAACTTGTAGAGATCGCCCTCGCCCGCATGCGGCACGAAGATCTCCCACACGCCGGCCGCATGCCGCAGCCGCATGGCGTGGCGGCGACCGTCCCAGTTGTTGAAGCTGCCGACCACGCTGACGCGCCGTGCATTGGGCGCCCAGGCCGCGAAGCGCACGCCGCTGACCTCGCCATGCTGGACCAGGTGCGCGCCCAGGCTCAGCCAGGGGCGGAAGTTGCGCCCCTCGGCGAAGGCCGTCAGGTCCTCGTCGGCCAGCTGCGGGTAGAAGGCATAGGGGTCGGCATACACCGCCTCGTCACCCTCCCCGCCCTGCCAGCGCACCGCCAGCCGGTAGTCGAAACGGTGCTTGCGGCGCGGCACCTGGGCTTCGAAGAAGCCGGGACGGCGCTGCGCCATCTCGACAAGGCGCTTGCCGCTGTCGGCGTCGAGCAGCGCCACGTCCGTCGCGCCGGGCAGCAGCGCGCGCGCCCACAGCCTCCCCGCCTCGTCCGCGTGCAGCCCCAGCCGGGAGAAGGGATCGGCGTGGCGGCCCGCCAGCAGGGCGTCGAGGTCGGCTTCGTTGAGCATCAGCGGTTCAGACTCTTCACGGACCAGACATGCTCCACGTACTCGGCGATCGTGCGATCGGACGAGAACGGGCCCATGCCGGCGATGTTGCGCAGCGCGCGCTCGGCCCAGGCGGCGCGGTCGGCAAACAGCGCATCGACCTTGGCCTGGGTGGCGGCGTAGTCGGCGAAATCGGCCATCAGCAGGTAGACGTCCCGGTGCAGCAGGCTGTCAACCAGCGCGCGGTAGCGCTCGGTGTCGCCGTTACTGAAGACGCCCGCCGCGATGGCATCGATGACGCGCTTGAGCTGGCGATTCTCTTCGACATACAGGCGCGGGTCGTAGCCCAGCTGCTTGATCTTGGCCACCGCGTCGGCGCGCAGGCCGAACACGAACATGTTCTCCACGCCCATGGCCTGGGCCATCTCGATGTTGGCGCCGTCCCAGGTGCCTATGGTCAAGGCGCCGTTCATGCCGAACTTCATGTTGCCGGTGCCCGAGGCCTCGGTGCCGGCCGTCGAGATCTGCTCCGACAGGTCGGCCGCCGGGATGACGTTCTCCGCCAGCGAGACCCCGTAGTTGGGCAGGAAGACGAGCTTGAGCTTGTCGCCCACGCGCGAGTCGCTGTTGACGACGCGGGCCACATCATGGGCCAGGCGCACGATGCTCTTTGCCATCTGGTAGGCCGAAGCGGCCTTGCCGGCAATGATGACGGTGCGCGGCACCCAGTTCGCGTCGGGGTCGTCGCGTATGGCCTGGTAGCGGCTGATGACGTAAAGCAGGTTGAGCAACTGGCGCTTGTACTCGTGGATGCGCTTGATCTGCACGTCGAACAGGCTGTCGACGTTGACCGCCAGGCCCAGCTCGCGGCGGATCACGGCGGCCAGGCGCTGCTTGTTGGCACGCTTGACGGCCAGGAATTCCTCGCCCAGCTCGCGGTTGGCAGCCAGCGACCCGAGCTCGGCCAGTTCGGCGAGGTCGCGTCTCCAGCCGTCGCCGATACGCCCGTCCAGCAGCGCGGACAGCAGCGCGTTGGCCTGCTGCAGCCAGCGGCGCGGCGTGACGCCGTTGGTGACGTTGTGGAAGCGCTCGGGCCAGAGGCGGGCGTAGTCGGCGAAGATGGTCTGCACCATCAGCGCAGAGTGCAGCGCGGCCACACCGTTGACACGGTGCGAGGCCACCAGCGCCAGCGCCGCCATGCGCACGCGCCGCTCGCCGCCATGGCGGCCCTCGTCGATGAGCGAGACGCGCGCGGCCAGCGCGTCGTCACCGGGGAAGCGCGCCCGCACCTCGTCCAGGAAGCGTTGGTTGATCTCGTAGACGATCTCGAGATGGCGCGGGAGCAGTTGCTCGAACATGCGCACCGGCCAGGTCTCCAGCGCTTCGGGCATCAGCGTGTGGTTGGTGTAGGCCACCGCCTGGCGGGTGATCTTCCAGGCCTCGTCCCAGCCCAGGCCATGCTCGTCCAGCAGCAGGCGCATCAGCTCGGCGGGCGCAAGAGCCGGATGGGTGTCGTTGAGGTGGATGGCGTTGGCGCGGCCCAGGTTGTGCAGCGAGCCGAACTCGCGCAGATGGCGCGCGATGAGGTCTTGCAGCGATGCACTGACGAGGAAGGCCTCCTGCTTGAGGCGCAGCTCGCGGCCGGCCTCCGTGGAATCGTCCGGGTAGAGCACCCAGTTCAGCGCGTCGGCCTGCAGCTGGTGGCGCGCCGCGCGGGCATGGTCACCTTCGCTGAAGGGCTTGAACTCGATGGGCGCGGCCATGGCCTGCCACTGGCGCAGCGTGGACACCCGCGCGCTGTGGTGGGCCGGCACGATGAAGTCGAAGGCCTGGGCCTCGATGCTGTCGGCCGGCATCCAGCGCCGCACCCCCGAGGCGTCGGCCTCGACACGACCGCCGAAGCCGACGGGATAGCGCAGGTCGTGGCGCGGCAGCTCCCAGGCGGGCGAGTCGCGCATCCAGTCGTCGGGCTGCTCCAGCTGGTGCCCCTGCTGGATGGCCTGCGAGAACATGCCGTAGCGGTAGCGCAGGCCGTAGCCGAAGGCCGGCAGCTCCAGCTCGGCGAAGCTGTCCAGGAAGCAGGCCGCCAGCCTGCCGAGGCCGCCGTTGCCCAGGGCGGCGTCGGGCTCGCGCTCCAGCACGTCGCCCAGCGCCAGGCCCTGCTCGGCCAGCCTGGCCTCCAGCGGCTCGACCAGCCGCAACGCACTCAGGGCATTGGACAGCGCGCGCCCCATCAGGAACTCCATCGACAGGTAGTGCACGCGGCGCACCGGCGCCTTGTCTCCGCGCCGGGCGTCTTCGGCCTGCGTGGCGGCCCAGCGGCGGGCCAGCGTCTCGCGGCAGGCCTGTGCCGCGGCATGCAGGGCGGCCTGGGGTGTGGCGCCATGGCTGCTCTGCGCCAGCTCGCGCTCGTAGGCCGCCTCGAAGGCGGTGCGCAAGGCCTGGTCTTCGGGCGACAGGGCGGGCGGCTTCTTCATCGCGGTGGCAGCCTTGGGCCTGCGCTGCACGGGCGGCGCGGAGCCGAGGCGGGTTGGGGTGTTCATCAGTGCCGACCCCCAGCGACGGGGGCAAGAATGCTACCCGAGCGGCAGCGCTGGCCCAAGTATCGGGCAGCTCCGCCCTGTTGTGTAGTTTGACTACATCGGGAAAACCCGGCAAGTTTTGCAACTCATTGATTTAAAACGGTTTCACAAGAATTTACGCGTTCAATCTCTGTTGTTATAGGTCGAGATGAAATGTATATTGTCTACAAACATGGGCGGATAGAAGAAAGTTCGGACCGCTCGAAGAGACAGGCCGGCCGCACAACGACCGGCGACAGAAAGGTTAGGAAGTGGCAGACGTTCGACTGACCGGCGTGGAGAAGGCCTATGGCAACACCCGCATCCTGCATGGCATCGACCTGGAGGTCCGCGACGGCGAGTTCATGGTCTTCGTCGGCCCGTCCGGCTGCGGCAAGTCCACGCTGCTGCGCTCTATCGCCGGCCTGGAGGAGATCACCGGCGGCGAGCTGACCATAGGCGGGCGAGTCGTCAACGACGTGCCGCCCGCCGAGCGCGGCATCGCGATGGTGTTCCAGTCCTACGCGCTCTATCCCCACATGAACCTGTACGACAACATGGCGTTCGGGCTCAAGCTGGCCAAGGTGTCCAAGGCCGAGATCGAGACTGCCGTGCGCAACGCGGCACGCATCCTGCACATCGAGCACCTGCTGGACCGCAAGCCCAAGGACCTGTCCGGTGGCCAGCGCCAGCGCGTCGCCATCGGCCGCGCCATCGTACGCAAGCCCGAGGTCTTCTTGTTCGACGAGCCGCTGTCCAACCTCGACGCGGCGCTGCGCGTGCGCATGCGCTACGAGTTCGCCAAGCTGCACGAGGACCTGAAGACCACGATGATCTACGTGACACACGACCAGGTGGAGGCCATGTCGCTGGCCGACCGCATCGTCGTGCTGTCGGCCGGCAAGGTGGAGCAGGTCGGCTCGCCGCTGGAGCTGTACGAGCATCCCTGCAACCTGTTCGTGGCCGGGTTCATCGGCAGCCCCAAGATGAACTTTCTCCAGGGCGAGCTGGTCGCCATCGGCGCGGGCCATGTCGACGTGAAGCTCAAGGGCGGCAACGTCGTGCTGCGCGCCTTCGTGGACGCTGGCGCCGCGCAGCTCGGCGCCCCGGTGACCGTGGGCGTGCGCCCCGAGCACATCCGCACCGAGGGTCAGGGCAACCGGCTCCAGAGCGTGGTGGCCTTCGTGGAATCGCTGGGCGGCGTCACCTTCGCCTACTGCCCCTACCCCGGTCTCGAGGAACCGCTGACCTGCCAGTTCGAAGGCCGCAATGGCGTTGACCGCCTGCGCAGCGGCCAGGCGCTGGACCTGCACCTGCCGGCCGAGGCGCTCTATCTGTTCGACGCCGACGGCCGCGCCATGCGCCGCCTGGCCGCGCCGGAGCTGTCGGCATGAAGTTGGGCGCACTGTGGGCCGCAGCCATGCTGGCCGCGGCGCCGGCGCTCGCCGAAACGCCGCGCTTGCTGGTCTGGATCAATGGCGACAAGGCCTACAACGGCCTGCAGCAGGTCGGCAATGCGTTCGAGAAGGTCTCGGGCGTCAAGGTCGTCGTCGAGCATCCGGTGGACCCGACGGACAAGTTCCAGCAGGCGGCCGGCGCCGGCAAGGGGCCCGACATCTTCTGCTGGCCGCATGACCGCGTCGGCGAATGGGCCAAGGCCGGTCTGCTGACGCCGCTGCGCCCGTCGGCCCGGCTGAAGGCTGAGGTCGAGGATCAGGCCTGGGCCGCGATGAGCTATCGCGGGCGCATCTGGGGCTATCCACTGGCCATCGAGACGACCGGCCTCATCTACAACAAGGCGCTGGTGAGGCGGCCGCCCGAGAACTGGGACGAGGTCGTGGCGCTGGACAAGCAGCTGCAGGCGCAGGGCAAGCGTGCCATCCTCTGGCATTACAACAAGAGCTTCTTCACCTGGCCGCTGCTGGCCGGCGCTGGCGGCACCATCTTCGGCCGCGACGCGCAGGGCGACTTCGACGCACGCCAGGTGCACGTCAACGCGCCTGGGGCGCTGCGCGCCGCGCAGGTGCTGGAGGGCCTGATCCGCAACGGCCAGATGCCCAAGGGCGCCAACTACGCCGAGATGGAGTCCGCCTTCGCCCGAGGCGAGGTGGCCATGATGATCTCCGGCCCCTGGGCCTGGGACAACGCGCGCAAGGCCAAGGTTGACTTCGGCGTCGCCCCCATTCCCGCCGTCATCCCCGGCCAGCCAAGCAAGAGCTTCGTCGGCGTGCTGGGCTGCATGATCGCGGCGCCATCGAAGAACAAGGACCTCGCCAAGGAGTTCATTGAGAACCACCTGATGCGGCCCGAGGCACTGAAGGTGCTGGACGCCGATGTCTCGCTGGGCGTGCCGGCCAACAAGGCCTTCTACGCCGAGCTGTCGGTCAACCCGCTGATCGAGGCGAGCATGACCAACGCCCGCAACGGCGCCCCCATCCCCAACATCCCCGAGGTGGGCCGCTTCTGGACCGCGATGGACGCGGCGCTGGAGGCCATCACCAACGGGCTGCAATCCCCCAAGGACGCGCTGGATGGCGCCGCCGCACGGATGCTGCTGAACAAATGAACGCCCTGTCCTCCGCCCTGGGCCGGGGCAGCTACACGACGCTGCCGCCCTCGCTGACCGAGAAGCTGGCGACCTGGCTGCGCTGGCCCGCCACCGCCGCCGCGATCCTGGCGACGCTCTACCTCGTCTTCGCCATCTACACCACCGGCCAGGCCGCCTGGGCCGCGGGCGTGCTGGTGCTGTTCACGGCCGGCTTCTACGTCTACCTCAGTCGCGCTGGCATGGCCTGGCGCTACCTCTTCCCCGGCGTGGCCGGCATGCTGGTGTTTATCGCCTTCCCGCTGGCCTACACGGCGCAGATCGGCTTCACCAACTACTCCAGCGCCCATCTGCTCAGCGAGAGCCGCGTGCGCGACTACCTGCTGGAGCAGCACGACGCCGTGGAGGCGCAGGTGCTGGGCTACGGCTTGCATGCCAGCGGTGCCGGATACCGCCTTGCGCTGCATGCCGAAGGCGAGGCCGCGCCGCGCTGGGTGTCGCCGCCGCTGGCGCTGCGCGCCGGCCGGGAGCTGCGCGTGGACCTCGCTGCCGCGAACGCCGGCAACTCGCCCGCCGATGCTTCCCTGCCCCTGGTCGAGCTGGTGAAGCACCGCGAAGCGCTGGCACGGCTGGTCCTCGTGCTGCCCGACAAGACCGAGCTGCACTACCTGGGCCTGCGCGAGTTCGGCCCCGTCAGGCCGCAGTGGACGGCGAATGCGGACAACAGCCTGACGCGCACGGCCGATGGCGCCGTGTTCAAGCCCAACCGCGACACCGGATTCTTCGAACGCACCCCCAATGCCCCCGAGGGGGGCAAGGCGCTCGGAAGCGGCCCGTCTCGCGTCGAGACGGGCGGCGGCGAGACGCTGCAGCCCGGCTTCAAGGCCTTCATCGGTACGGCCAACTACGCCCGCATGCTTTTCGATGCCGAGTTCCGCGGCCCCTTCCTGTCCATCTTCGCGTGGACGGTGCTGTTCTCGGCCCTGACGGTGCTGTTCGCCACCGCCATCGGCATGCTGTTCGCGGTGATGCTGAACTGGGAGGGCATGCGCTTTCGCACCACCTACCGCACGCTGCTGTTCCTGCCCTATGCAGTGCCGGGCTTCATCTCCATCCTGGTCTTCAAAGGCCTGTTCAACCAGAACTTCGGCGAGATCAACGCCATCCTGGACGCGCTCATCGGCGTCAAGCCCGCCTGGTTCGCCGACCCGCTGCTGGCCAAGACCATGCTGGTCATCGTCAACGTCTGGCTGGGCTACCCCTACATCATGATTCTGTGCTCGGGACTGCTGAAAGCCATCCCCCAGGACTTGTACGAGGCCTCGGCGCTGGCCGGCGCCGGCCCCGCGACCAACTTCTTCAAGATCACGGCGCCGCTCATCATCAAGCCGCTGGCGCCGCTGTTGGTGAGCGCGTTCGCGTTCAACTTCAACAACTTCGTGCTGATCGCGCTGCTGACCGACGGTCGGCCGGACTTCCTGTCCACCAAGCTGCCCGCAGGCCAGACCGACATCCTCGTCAGCTACACCTACCGTATCGCGTTCCGCGACTCGGGATCGGACTTCGGCCTGGCCGCGGCGATCTCGACGCTGATCTTCTTCCTCGTCGCGGCGCTGTCGCTGGTCAACCTGCGGCTGTCTGCAAGGGCTCAAAAATAATGGCAATCGTCCTCGGCAAACAGGCCCGCTGGCGCACGCTCGCCGCACATGCGGTGATGTGGGTCTTCATCGCCATCACGCTGTTCCCGCTGCTGGCCGTCGTGTCCATCTCGCTGCGCCCCGGCAACTTCGCCACCGGCAGCCTGATCCCGGCCGAGATCAGCCTGGAGCATTGGAAGCTGGCCCTGGGCATCCCGTACCAGGCCGCCGACGGCAGCCTGGTGCAGCCGCCCTTCCCGGTGCTGAGCTGGCTGTGGAACTCCGTCAAGATCGCCACCACCTCGGCCCTCCTCATCGTCGCCATCTCGACGACGGCGGCCTACGCGTTCGCACGCCTCAAGTTCCGCTTCAGCAAGCCCGTGCTGAACGGCATGCTGCTGCTGCAGATGTTCCCGCCGGTGCTGGCGCTGGTGGCCATCTACGCCATCTTCGAGACCATAGGCAGCTATGTGCCGGCGCTGGGCATAGAGACGCACGCGGGCCTGGTGCTGGCGTACCTCGGTGGCATCGCCACCCATGTTTGGACCATCAAGGGCTATTTCGAGACGATCCCGGTGGAGATCGAGGAGAACGCCAAGGTCGACGGCGCAACACATTGGCAGGCCTTCTCGCGCGTGCTGCTTCCCATGGCCCTGCCCATCCTGATGGTGGTCTTTGTCCTGGCCTTCATCGGCACCATCATCGAGTACCCGGTAGCCAGCATCCTGCTGCGCGAGGAAGCCCACCTGACGCTGGCCGTGGGCTCCAAGTATTTTCTGCACGACCAGCGTTTCCTGTGGGGCGACTTCGCCGCCGCGGCCGTGCTGTCCGGCCTGCCCATCACGGCGGTCTTCCTGCTTGCCCAGCGCTGGATCGTCTCCGGCCTGACGGCGGGCGGCGTCAAAGCTTGAGGTCCCCATGCTCCGTTCCCTTGCGCTGTGCGCAGCGCTGCTGTCCTTCGCCACCATGAGCCGGGCCGCCGACTGCAGCCGGCCCGCGCTGGGCGACACCACGCTCTACCTACGTGGCGGCCTGAACGGCTGGGTCGCCCAGGACGAGCAGGCCTTCGAGTACCGTTGCGACGCCTACTACCTGAACGTCAACGCCCAGGGGCCGCAGGAGTTCAAGCTGTCCGACGAGGCCTGGACCGCAGAGCTCACCGTCGGCCTGGACGCCCAGGGCCGGCTCGCACGCGGCTCCGGGGTGGCGGGCAACATCAGCCGCAGCTTCGCCGGCGAACACACGCTGCGGCTGAGCTTCGACGCCGCCGGCGCGCCGCGGCTGGACGTCGGCCCCAAGACCTTCAAGCCCACCCTGCCCGATCCCATCACCGACCGCGCCGCGTTGGCGACGCGCTTCGACTCGCGCAGCACGGCCTTCAAGACGCCCTTCGGCGCACAGCCCAAGGGCGGCGAGATCCGGTTCAGCCTCGGCAGCGACGTGCCCGGCCTCAAGCGTGCCACGCTCGTCATCGAGCGGCGCCGCATGACGGGCAACCAGGAACAACTGGCCTATGAGCCCATCGCCCGCGTCGCGATGAAACCCGCCCCGCGCGGCCGAGGCACGACATTCTCGGCCCGCTACCGCTTCGACGAGATCGGCGTCTTCGGCTACTGGTTCGAGATCGAGACGGCCGAGGGCCGCTACGCGCTGCAGAACAACCAGGACACGGTCTACTGGACCCGCGAGAAGGGTTCGATGGGCGCGTCCAGCATCGAGCGCCTGCCCGCCAACCCGAGCCGCGTGCGCCGCTACCGGCAGACAGTCTACGCGCCCGATTTCCAGGTGCCGTCCTGGGCCAGGGACATCGTCTACTACTACATCTTCCCCGAGCGCTTCCGCAACGGCGACAAGAGCAACGACCCGCGCCCGGGCGGTGGTCGGCCGCAGGACCGCTACCAGGACCGCGACGTGGAGCGCCATGCGACCTGGAACGAGAGGCCCTTCAAGCCCGGCAGCGGCGACGGGTCGGACACGCTCCACAACAACGACTTCTTCGGCGGGGACCTCGCCGGCATCATCGAGAAGCTGGACTACATCAAGGCGCTGGGCGCCAACGCCATCTACCTGACGCCGGTGTTCCGCGCGCCCAGCAACCACAAGTACGACGCGGCCGACTACAAGAACATCGACCCCGCCTTCGGCAGCAACGACGACTTCGTGCGCCTGTGTGCCGAGGCGGCCAGGCGCGGCATCCGCGTCATCCCGGACACATCGCTGAACCATGTCGGCGCGGACTCGCCGTACTTCAACCGCTACGGCAACTTTCCCAAGGGCGGTGCTTTCGACAACGGCAAGATCAACCCGGCGTCACCGTACGCGGGCTGGTTCAAGTTCAAGCCCGAGGAAGCCAATCCCGACAAGCAGTACCAGGGCTGGGTGGGCGTGGTCGACCTGCCGGAAATCGACAAGAGCAGCCCCTCCTTCCGCGCCTACGCGTACCGCGACAAGGATTCCGTGACCCAGCTCTGGCTGGGTCGCGGCGCGGCCGGCTGGCGCATGGACGTGGCGCCCTGGGTGCCCGACGACTTCTGGCGCGAATGGCGCCAGGCGGTGAAGGCCAGCAAGCCCGACGCGCTGACAGTGGCCGAGACATGGTTCGATGCGAGCAAGTTCCTGCTCGGCGATATGTTCGACTCGACGATGAACTACATCTTCCGCAACGCGGTGCTTGACTACGCCGCCGGCAAGCCCGCCACGCAGACCTACGCCAACCTCGAACTGGTCCGCGAGGCCTATCCTCCCCAGGCCCTCTTTGCCCTGATGAACCTGCTGTCCACCCATGACCAGGCCCGCGCGCTGCACCATTTCGGTTACCGCGACGACGGCGATGAACAAGCCCTGAACCTTGCCAAGCAGCGCCTGCGCCTGGCCGTCTTCTTCCAGATGACCTACCCCGGCTCACCCACCATCTACTACGGCGACGAGGTGGGCCTGGGCGGCGGCGACGACCCGTACAACCGTGCGCCCTACCCTTGGGCCGACGAGGACGGCCAGCCTGACGAGGCGCTGCTGGCCGACTTCAAGCGCCTGACGCGGCTGCGCCACGAACTGCCCGTGCTGCGCCACGGTCGTCTGGGCGCGCCGCTGCACATCGACGACCACGTCGTGGTACTTGCACGCCGGGACGGCGGCAGCTGGGCCATCACGGCCACCAACAACAGCACCGAGGCCAGGACGGTCAGGCTGAAGCTGCCCTTCCCGGCCGACCGGCTCCGCGACGCCCTGGGCGGCGACCTCGTGGCCGTGAGAAACGGCGGGATAGAACTCACGGTGCCGCCCCTGTTCGGCCGGGTACTGCTGCCGCATTGAATCGTTGCGGGCCGGCCGCGCCCGCTGCGGATTGACGACAGCCATCACCCCGTTTTCCATGCGCTGGCGCATGATGCGGGGTCATGCCATCGCTGCCGCCATCGAACCCGGGGCGCCGCTCCTTGCTGGGCCTGCCGCTGCTGCTCGCCGGCCGCGCCCTGCACGCCCAGGCCGGCGAGTCCGTGCGCCTGCCGCGCCACATCGGCCTGTCCGACCCGCAGCTGAACTATGTGCGTCGCATCGTCGAGCTGGCGCTGGGCCATGCCGGCCGCCGGTTGGGCATACGCCACGTCGAGCTCGACATGACGCAGAGCCGCACCTTGACGGAGCTGGCCACGAGCCGCAGCCCCATCGACCTGATGTGGACCATGACCGACAGCCAGCGCGAGAACAGCGGCCTGCTGCCGGTGCGCATCCCCATCGACCGCGGGCTGCTGGGCTGGCGGCTGCTGCTGGTGCGTCGTAGCGAACTGGCCAGGTGGGAGCGCGTGGGCAGCCTGGGCGAGCTGCGTCAGCGCCTGGCCGGCCAGGGCCACGACTGGCCCGACACCACCATCCTGCGCGCCAACGGCCTGCAGGTGGGCACCAACAGCGTCTACGAGGCGTTGTTCCGCATGCTGGCGGCCGGACGCATCGACTACTTCCCACGCTCCATCCTGGAGATCGACGCCGAGCTGGCCGACGGCCGTCACCCCGAGTTGGCCATCGCGCCCGGGCTGATGCTGCATTACCCGGCTGCGGCCTATCTCTTTGTCACCCCCGGCCGGCCCGAACTGGCGGCGCTGCTGAAGACCGGGCTGGAGGCCGCCGTCGCGGACGGCAGCTTCCAGCGCCTGCATCGCGAGTTCTATGGTGCGCTCGTCAGGGCGCACCCGGTCTCGCCCGCGCGCGTGCTGCACCTGAGCAACCCGCTGCTGCCGCCGCAGACGCCGCTGCACCGCCGTGAGCTGTGGCTGCAGCCCGGCGAAGCCGCTTAGGGCCTGTTCACGCCAGCCACCAGCCCCAGGGCCCGAGCCTGCGCCCCTGCCAGGTCTGCTTGGCCGCCGAGAGGTTCACGGCGACGCGCACGACGTCCGAGCCCTGGCGGCGCTCGAAGGCGACGACATCGGCCGGGGCGTCCAGCAGCCTGACCGGCGCGCCGTACTGGCCCGCCGCTAGCGCCGGGTGCCCATGCTTGAGCGCGGCCAGACCGGCGTAGAAGTCGCTCAGCTCGTAACCCTGCCAGTCGATGGCGTCCTTCTCGAAGAAGGCCAGCCGCTTCGCCAGCCGCGATTCCTGGCCGTTGTAGATCAGCGGCATGCCGGGCAGCGTGAACGCGAGCACCGCGAGAGCCTGGTGGGCGTCACCGTACAGCTCCGCATCGCTGCCATGCCAGGAGTTGAAGTCGTGGTTGCTCGTGAAGCGCATGCGGTAGGCATGCGCGGGGTAGCCCGCCGACTGCCCCGCCAGCCAGGCCTTCAGCAGAGGCGCGCCGGCCTCGCCCCTGCCGACCTTCTTGAACACCTGGTCAGCCAGGTCCCAGCCGTAGGTCATGTCGAAGGCGCCGCTGGTGTGCAGGTCGACGGCATCGGACTCGGCGAGCATGAACAGGGGCTTGACGGCCTCCAGCGCGCGGCGGGCGCGCACCCAGAAATCGGTCGGCACCATGCTGGCCACGTCGCAGCGGAAGCCGTCGAAGCCCGCCTCGCGCACCCAGAAGGCCATCGCATCGATCATCGCTGCACGCAGGCCCTCGCTGCGGTAGTCCAGGGCGACGACGTCTTCCCAATGCTCCTCGCCAGGCTGGCCTTCGTTGAAGGTGACGGCGTAGACCTCGCCCCTGGCATTGAGCTTGTACCGATCCTTGTGGGTCGTGGCCCAGGGATGGTCCCAGGCGGTATGGTTGGCCACCCAGTCGAGGATGACCTTGAAGCCCTGCCCGTGCGCCGCGGCGACGAATGCCTTGGCATCGGCCAGCGTGCCGAACTCGGGATTGACGGCCGTGTAGTCGCGGATCGAGTAGTAGCTGCCAAGCCCGCCCTTGCGGTTGAGCCGGCCTATGGGCTGTATGGGCATCAACCACAGGATGTCCACGCCCAGCGCCTTCAGTCGCGGCAGCTGCGCCTGCACGGCGCGCAGCGTGCCCTCGGCAGAGAACTGGCGCACGTTGACCTGGTAGATGACGGCCTGGCGGGACCAGGGCGGGTGGTGCATGTCGGCGGGGACGCTCATGGCGGGCAGTGCAAGCAGGCCGGCAGCGCCCAGCAAGGTGCGGCGCGGCAGCGCAGGGCCGGTCGGCAGGTTCATGGCGGGCTCACATGGGCCGGGCGGCACAGTGCTGGGCGATGTACTGGGCATGGTCGGGCATCACGTCCACGCACTTGGCGATCACCGTGCGGATGCTCTCCAGGTAATCGAAGGTGGCCTGCTCGCTTTGCAGCTCGGCCAGCGGATGGTGGCGCTGCGGTCGCAGGTTCTGCCCCTCCATGACCTGCAGCCATCCCACCTCCGAGAACAACTCGTTGTCCACGCGCACGATGCGGCCATGGCTGCGGAAGAGGTCCATCTTGTCCTGCAGCGTTTGCGGAATGCCCATGTGCGCGCAGTCGCGCCAGAACTCGGAGTCGTCGCGCTGGTTCAAGTGGTAGTGCAGGATGACGAAGTCGCGGATGCGTTCGTAGTGGAAGCGGCTGTCGCGGTTGAACTGCGCGATGTCCGCCTCGTTGAAGCCGCGGTCCGGGAAGAAATCGATCAGTTGCTGGATGGCCGACTGGATCAGGTGGATGGAGGTGGACTCCAGCGGCTCCAGGAAGCCGCTCGCCAGACCGATCGCGATGACGTTGCGGTTCCAGGCCAGGCGGCGCATGCCCGTCCTGAAGCGGATCGGGCGCGGGTCGGCCAGCGGCTTGCCGTCCAGGTGGGACAGCAACGTGGCCGCTGCCTCGTCGTCGCTGATGTGGCGGCTGCAGTAGACATGGCCGTTGCCGATGCGGTGCTGCAGCGGGATGCGCCATTGCCAGCCGGCACGGTGCGCGGTGGCGCGCGTGTAGGGCGTCAGCACGGGAGCTGATTCGCAGGGCACGGCCAGCGCGCGGTCGCAGGGCAGCCACTGGCTCCAGTCCTCGAAGCCGGTTTGCAGCGTCTGCTCGATCAGCAGCCCGCGAAAGCCCGAGCAGTCGATGAAGAGGTCGCCCTCGACGCGTTCGCCGCTTTCCAGCACGACGGCATCGACATGCCCCGCATGCCGCCCCTCGGCGCGCTGCGTGGCATGCGTGATCTTGCCCTCGGTGCGGCGCACGCCGCGCGCCTCGCCGAGGCGGCGCAGGTATTTCGCGTACAGGCTGGCATCGAAGTGATAGGCATGGGCGATATCCTGCAGCGGCGAGTTCTCGATGTCCGTGCGCGCCGGCATGAACTTGTTGGCCCGGCTGGCCATGCGCGTGATCGAGTACTGCTCCAGCGGATGGCCCTGCCCCGTCGCCTGCAGACGATGCCAGTACTGGTCGAAGCCGACGGGCCAGAGGTCGCGCCCCAGGCGGCCGAAACCATGCATGTAGCGGTCGCCCATGCGGCCCCAGTTGACGAACTCGATGCCGAGCTTGAAGGTGCCGCAGGTCGCGCTCAGGAACTCGTTCTCGTCCAGTTCGATGAGCCGGTTGAAGCGCTGGATCATCGGGATCGTGGCCTCGCCGACGCCGACGATGCCGATCTCGTCGGACTCGACGACACGGATGCCGTAGCGGCCCTTGAGCACCGTGGCGAGCGCCACGGCGGTCATCCAGCCGGCGGTGCCGCCACCGACGATGACGATGTTCTGGAGAGGAGAGGCTTGCACAGGCGCGTCCGGACGGTCGGCGGGTTGAGGAACATGCGAACGGCGGCAGCGCCCGGGACGCTCCCGCCGTTCTGGCGGGCGATTATTGCCAGTTGTAGACGGGCGTGTCGGCC
This sequence comes from Roseateles sp., assembly GCF_019237615.1. Lineage (GTDB taxonomy): Bacteria > Pseudomonadota > Gammaproteobacteria > Burkholderiales > Burkholderiaceae_C > Pelomonas. The sequence goes on from NZ_JAFAGT010000060.1 coordinate 118,507, forward strand.
GTGCCGGTGGAGCTCGACGGCGACGTGAACACCCGGTTGCTGCCGCCCTCCCAGACCACGTTGCCGCTGCCGTCCTTCTTGATGAACTTGAATTCGAACTGGGTGCCCTTGGGCACACTGACCGGCAGGAACCACTGCGGGTAGTTCGGGTTCATCATCACCTCGGACGCCTTGGCGGGATCCCAGGCGCCCAGCTCCGGCAGGCTGCCGACGACGTAGACGTTCTGGCCCACGGTGGTCGCCGCGTTGACCTTGAAGATGACCTGGACCTGGTCGCCAGACAACACCTCGTAGCGGAAGGTGTTGCTCGTGGATGCGCCCTTCTGCACGGTGATGTCCAGCACGCCGGGCACGGCGGCGACCGGCACGATGGTCTCGATCAGGGTGTCGCTGGCCGATACGACGGTGGCCGTTGCGGTGCCGAACTTGACCGTGGGCGTGCCGCCCAGGCCGGTGCCGTAGATGTAGACGGTGTTCCCGGCGCGACCGGAGGTCGAGACGGTGTTGCCGATGCGCGGGATGGTGGTACCCAGCGAGGGGTTGCTGGACCAGACGCTGACCGCGCCGCCAGAGAGGACGAAGCTGGCGATCTGGCCGCCGCTGACCGTGGCCGTGAAGCCCGACAGCGTGCCGGTCAGCGCGTCCGTGTAGCTGCCGCCCGGCAGCGTGGTGGACAACACCGGCACCGTGTAGCTGGTACTGGGGTGGCGGTTGACCGCGACGACGACCTCCTTGTCGTAGAACTTGCGCGAGAAGACCAGCACGTCGTTGTTCGAGTACAGGATGGTGGTCTCGCCATAGGCCAGCGCGTCGTTGGCGGCGCGCAGCGCGGCCAGCTTCTTGATCGTCACGTAGGCCGTCGTCGTCTGGCTGAAGGCCGGTGCCGCCACCTGCATGAAGCCGCGGCCCGCGATGTCGCTGGCGTTGGCCGAAGACATGTACTGCTCGGTGCCGTAGTAGATGTTGGGCGTGCCGCGCGCCGTCATCAGCGTCGCGATGGCGGCGTGGAAGGGCTTGTCGTTGGGCTGGATGTAGCGAAAGCGCGTGACGTCGTGGTTGTCCAGGAAGGTAACGGCCTGGTTCTTGTAGATGTAGTCGTTCGCCGTCTGCAGCAGCATGTTCCCGAACTGGGTCATGGTCTCGCTGAAGTTGCCGAAGGCGTTGGTGCTGGCGCGGTAGTACTCGAAGTCGAGGTTGTTCACGCCTGTGCGGTCCGGGAAGGTGCGGTACTCGTCGTACTTCGGATCGGGCCGACCGATGAAGAATTCGCCGAAATGCGCGACCGGCCCGCCGGCGGCCGAGTCGATGGCGTCCTTCAGGCCCTTCACGAACGCCGGGTTCATGTGCAGCGTCGCGTCGTGGCGGAAGCCGTCCACGCCCAGCGCCTTCCAGAAGGCCGCGGCCTTCTCCAGGTGGGCGACGACGTTGGCGTTCTCCTGCGAGAAATCGGCCAGCGAGCCAAGCTCCTTGTGGCGGAAGCCGAAGCGGCTGCTGTCGCTGCCGCGGTCGCCCAGCCCGTGGAACCAGCCGTTGACGTCGTTGTTCGGGTCGGCCAGCAGCCGCTCGGACACCAGAGAACCGGGGCAGTTGGTGGGCTCGCCGGCGGCGTCGAAGCAGTAGTTGCCGCCGGCGTCCTTGTCCGGCTCGTAGAGCTTGCCGTCCTCGGCGACGAAGCCGTTGGTCGGGTTCTTCCATCGGCTGGTGTGGTTGGTGACGAAGTCGATCACCAGCTTCATGTCCTGGGCGTGCAGCGCGTCGCGCAGCGCCTTGAACTTGGCCAGGCCGCCAAAGTGCTTGTTGGTCGCGAAGTAGTTGCGAACGTGGTAGCCGTGGAAGCTGGTCCAGCGATCGATGCTGCCGCCGGCCTGGTAGTCGAGGATGGCGGTGTCGCGATTGGCATAGGGTGCGGAGATCCAGACCGCCGTGACGCCCATGTTCTTCAGATAGGGGATCTTGTTGATGATGCCCTGCCAGTCGCCGCCCTGGTAGAGCTTCAGATCGGTGCCGGTGCCGTCGTACAGCGTCGGGTCGAAGCCGCTGGGCACGTTGTTGGACGTGTCGCCATCGGAGAAGCGGTCCGTGATGATCTGGTAGACCACGTCCTTGGGCGTCACGGGCCCTAGTGCGCCGCTGGCGGTGACCGCGCCGGCCGGCCCGGCCAGCGCGAAGGCGATGCAGGCGCCCAGTGCCAGCCTGCGGCCCAGGGACGACTTGACTCTCATATCCATGGCCAACTCCTATCCGTTCGATTGACGAGGGGAAGGCTGCGCGGCCCCACCCGCGCAGCGGTCGAGAAAGCAGTGGGAGAGCGTCCGGCCGCCATCACGGCGGCCGGACGCATGGGAGGTCAGAGCTTGTAGCTCAGGCCCAGCAAGTAGGACTTGCCGAACTTCTTGCGGTCGGTGGTCTGTCCGTTGACAGCGTCGTAGTACGAGAACCACGGGTTGGTCAGGTTGCTGCCCTGGGCCAGGATGGACAGGCCCTTGAACATGCCGCTGCCGAACTCATAGGAGGTCTGGAAGTCGACGCCGGTCGAGCCCTTGATGTAGACCAGCTGGTTGCGGTCCTGGTAATCGTTGATGGAACCCAGGAAGTCCGAGCGCTTGCGCGCGGCGACGGCAATCTGGAAGCCGTTCATTTCATAGTAGGCGCGCAGGTTGGTGACCTGCTTGGACAGGCCCGGCAGCGGGATCGTGGCGGTCTTGACGTTCTGCGTCGAGAAACCCGAGGCCGGCAGCGCGACGGAGCTGGAGGTGTTGGAGTAGTTGACCATGACGCCGAAGCCGTTCAGCCAGTTCGCGGCCAGCGACAGCGGCACGTTCAGCGCCAGCTCCATGCCACGGATCGAGCCACCCGAGCCGTTGACCGGCTGCGTGAACACGCCCACCGTGCTGCCGCTCGGCGGCAGCGACGTGCTCGGCGTCACATAGGCCTTGAAATCGAACGGTTGCCCGACGTTCAGGATGTAGGTGCTCAGCTGCTTGTAGAAGCCCGCGACGCTGACGTAGCCCTTGTTGCCGAAGTACTTCTCGTACGACAGGTCGAAGGCGTTCGCGCGGAACGGCTCCAGCCTCGGGTTGCCGCCGGTGCCGTTCAGGCGTTGCGGGCTGATGTCGGTCTTCAGCGACATCTCCACGGAGGTCTTCATGTCCTCCATGTTGGGCCGGGCCATCACACGGCCCAGGCCCAGGCGCAACACGCTGTCGCCGGTCAGCTGGGTCAGCAGGTTCAGGTTGGGGAGGAAGTCGTTGAAGCTGTGGCTGTCACCCATCGGGATGTAGGTGCAGCTCTTGGTCGCGTCATTGCAGGTGGCGTTGTCGACGCGGAAGCCGGAGCTGTGCTGCTGCGTATGCTGCATCTGCAGGCCGATGTTGCCGCGCACGTCCATTCCGCCAATCTGGGCTTCGATGTCGCCCTTGACGTAGGCGGTCGTGACCTTCTCCCTCACGCCCCAGCTCTTGCTGGCGATGTCCAGCACGGTCCAGGGAATCAGGTCGTAGACGGTACCCAGCGACCCGGCCGGGTTCCAGTTCAGCGTCGGGATGCCGGTGAGGCCGCCCACACCCACCGAGGCGTTCGGGATCTCGGCGTACGCGAGGCGGTCCTTGATCGTCCCGTTGGCGTTGAGGGCCCCCTTCACGGCCAGCGCGCCTTCGACGGCGACACGGTCCTTGGTGCGGTTGGTGAAGTTGCCACCGAACTCCACCGCCGCAACCGGCCCCCAGGAAACCTCGGTCTTGCCCGACAGGCGCAGCGCCTTGATCTTGTCCTTGGTGGTCGGATTGGCGTAGTAGCCGTCCTGCACGCCGTTGGCGCCGGCCCAGCCCTGCACGTCGGTCAGCTTGATCAGCTTGGGATCGGCGTAGTTCAGGCCGCTGGTGTACTTCACGTCGGCCAGGTTGCTGCCGTCGAAGCCGGAGAAGCTGATGGTGTCGGCGTTGTTCAGCGTGTTGCCCGGCAGACCCGCCGTGGTCTCGTAGCGCACCGAGTGCTTGTCGACCGCGGAGTAGGACAAGTCACCCTTCAGCGTCCAGCCACCCGTCTTCAGCTTGTTGGCCCAGCCGATGGACTTCAGCGTGTCCGTGTAGTCCTCGTTGTGGTTGCGGATCACTCCCTTCCAGTTCGTGAAGGTGCCGGAGGTGGCGATGCCGTTGGAGACCGTCGCGTTGATCAGCGCGCCGCCGACGTCGTTCGCCCCCGCGGACAGGCCGCCGATGGGGCCTTCCAGGCCGCGCTTCTTGACCGAGAAGTTGCCCTTGGAATAGAAGATGTCGGCCGTCGACTCGAACTCCGCGTTCGGGCGGAACTGCAGCACGGCCATCGCGCCGGTGCGGTCGAAGTCGGTGCTCTCGATGTCGGTGGTGAAGCCGCCGGGCGTCTTCACGGTGCCGCCGTTGTAGGGCACGTCCGCAACCCAGCCACCCCAGGTGTTGAAGTTCGGGCGCCCGCCGCCGTTGGACTTGTGCTTGGTCAGGCCCAGCGCCACACCGAACGTGCGGTCTGCGAACTGGTCGATGTAGGACACCGAGGCGCGATCACCGCTGCCGGTGGTGAAGCCAGGCTGGTTCTCGGCCTTGGTGTTGTGCTCCTTGCGGTAGGTGACGGCCGCGCCGCGCTTGGCGAAGTTCAGCGGCCGCACCATCTGCAGATCTATCGTCGATGACAGTCCCTGGCCGACCAGCGACGCGTCGGGCGTCTTGTAGATGACGATGCCGCCCAGCAGTTCGGCCGGGTACTGGTCGAACTCGACGCCGCGGCCCGTGCCTGTAGACGCCTGTTCGCGGCCGTTGAGCAGGCCGCCATTGAAGTCCGGCGACATGCCGCGCACGCTGACCTGCTGCGCGCGACCGGTGACAGGGCTGAGCTGGATCGCAACGCCGGGCAGGCGCGAGACCGATTCGGCGACGCTCGCGTCGGGCAGCTTGCCGATGTCCTCGGCCGAGATGGCCTCGACGATGGAGTCGCTGTTCTTCTTCACCGAGATCGCGTCCTCGATGCCCTTGCGGATGCCGGTGACGGTCACCGTCTCGAGTTGCTTGGGCTGCTGGGCCTGTGCGGACGCGCCCGCGGCGGCGATCAACAGCGTGCAGCCTATGGCCACCGGGCTGATGCGGAAGGACATGGCAGCCGGCATGCTGCGCCCGTCGTTGCTCTTGGTCATGAATGTCTCCTCTGTTTCGTGGAAAGCGACGTAGCCCTTGTCGCGGCGCTGGCTGCGGCACGCATCCCCCGGGCGAGAACCCAACGTCTCGAGCATGTTTGTATCAAAACTAGATTTTTGTCCGCACCTACGTAAACCCTAGAAGTTGCACGAAAGCGACCTGATTTCCTCGCAATACCAAGGGAAAACCAGCACACAAATGCGACACAAGTCCCTGCCCACTTGATCCATGGTCGCAAGGAAATGGCAAATCTGTAGCTCAACTACATGTCGTCGGATTGAGTTGAGTACGCCCATGAGAAGCGTGCGAATCAACGCCGCGACAGGCGCGGCAAGGCGGCGCCGACCATGCGGCGCGACGGTGCCGCCGTTCTGGTGAAGAAGTCAGGACGGGCGCCGGGGGGCGGGCAAGGCCGCGCGGCGCGGCCCGGGCATCAGGCCTCGGCTTGTTCCAGCGCTAGCGCGGCGCCAGACAGTGCGGCCAGCGTGTCCGTGATGAGGACCGTGGGGATGCCCGCCAGGAAGGACTGGAAGCGCCCCTTGGCTTCGAAGCGATGGCGGAACTCCGACCGGAAGAAGCGCTCGCCAAGGCGCGGCACGATGCCGCCGCCGATGAAGACGCCGCCACGCGAACCCAGCGTCAACGCGACGTTGCCGGCAAAGCCACCCAGCATGGCGCAGAAGGTATCCAGCGCACGAGCACAGGTCGGCGACTCGCCTGCCAGGCCCAGGGCCACGATCTGCTCGGTAGACAGGACGCCGACATCCTCACCCTCGCCCAACACCGTGGCCACGGCGCGGCACAACACCGGCAGACCTATGCCGGACAGGAAGCGCTCGGCCGACACATGCACGAAATCGCGGCGCGCCTGGTTCAGCACGGCAGCCTCGAAGTCATCGGCCGGCGCCAGCGTCGCATGCCCACCCTCCCCCGGCAGCGCCAGCCAGCAGCCGGGCGCCCGAACAACGCCACCCACGCCCAAGCCGGTGCCCGGGCCGATGACAGCCAAGACGGTGCCCACCGCCACCTCGCCGGCAGCCGGCGGCGGAGCGCCCCAGGCGCGCAGTTGGTCCGGGCGCAGCCGCGGCAGAGACAACGCCTGGGCCTCAAAGTCGTTCAGGCAGAGCAGCGTCTGCAGCCCCAACTCCTCCTGCGTGCCGGCACGCGAGAAGCTCCACGCACCATTGGTCAGGTCGATGCGGTCGCCGTCCAGCGCAGTCGCGAGCGCAAAGGCCGCGCTGCGCGGCCTGGGGCTGCCCGGCGCCTGGCCGTCCAGATAGGCCCGCGCAGCGGCGGCGGGGCCGGCATGCCCGGCCACGGGCAGCACGCGCACATCCTCCACCGGGGCACCAGGGCCGGCCACGGTCCCGAAGCGAGCATTGGTGCCGCCGACATCGGCCACTAGCCAGGGAAAGGCGGCGCTCATGCCCAAGCTCCCGATACTACGGCGATGGGGTGGAATTGCAGGGTTCGGGCTTGGACGGGCACGGATCGAGAAGGCGTGGTTTCGGGCTCGCCGGACGGTAGCAAAACTACACACCTTCGACAATACAGAGCCGCCCTGAGCGGGCGCCAATCAACTGCAAATCGCTTCTGCGACTCGACCGAGGCTCGCGCCACGGGGAAAATCGCCCCTTCGCAAGCTGTAGTGGAGCTACAGCGGCGACCGCAATCCAGGCCGCCGCCGGTACTGCCCGCCTGCTGAATAATCCGCCGCTCGACTTCTCCAGTCTCCCTGGCCGCTTCCATGCCCCGTTTCGACAGCCCCCGCCTGCTTGCCGACATCGGCGGCACCTATGCCCGCTTCGCACTGGAGGTCGGGCCCGGCGAGTTCACGCAGATGGCCTCGCTGCGCTGTGCCGAGCACACCGATTTTCACGCCGCCGTGCGCGCCTACCTGGCGGGCCTGAGCCGGCGCGACGGCGGTGCACCTCAGATCGCTCATGCGGCCATCGCGATCGCAAACCCGGTCGAGGGCGACCAGGTGCGCATGACCAACTACCACTGGCAGTTCTCCATCGACGAGATGCGCCAGCGCCTGGGACTGGACACGCTGGTCGTCGTCAACGACTTCACGGCGCTGGCCATGGCCCTGCCGCGGCTGGCCGACGTGGACGTGCGCCAGGTCGGCGGTGGCCAGGCGCGCCGACCCAGCGTCATCGGCCTGCTGGGCGCCGGGACGGGCCTGGGCGTGTCTGGCCTGATCCCGGCTGGCGAAGGCTGGATCGCACTGGGCACCGAGGGCGGCCATGTCAACTTCGGCCCGCGCGACGAGCGCGAGATGGACATCCTGCGCTTTGCCTGGCAGACGCTGGACCACGTCTCCTACGAACGCTTGATCTCCGGCCCCGGCCTTGAGCTCATCCACCGCGCGCTGGCCCACCGCAACGGCGTGGCCGCCGAGGCGCTGCTGGCCCCCGCGATCACGCAGCGCGCACTGGATGACGGCGACGCGCTGTGCCTGGAGACGCTGGAGGTCTTCTGCGGCCTGCTGGGCACGGCGGCCGCCAACCTGGCCGTGACGCTGGGCTCCCTGGGTGGCATCTACATCGGTGGAGGCATCGTGCCGCGCCTGGGCGAGTTCTTCGACCGCAGTCCGTTTCGCAAGCGCTTCGAGGACAAAGGGCGCTTCCACGACTACGTTGCGGCCATCCCGACCTTCGTCATCACGGCGGAGAACGCGACGTTCAAGGGCGCATCGGCCATCCTGGAAAACCAGCTGCGCAACCTGCAGGCCTCGCCGGGCTCGGCCATCCTGGGCCAGATCCGCCGCGCGCGCAGCGAGCTGTCGCCGGCAGAGTTGCGCGTCGCCGACCTGGTGCTGGCCCAGCCGCGCTCGGTGCTGGGCGACCCTATCGCCGAGATCGCCCGCGCCGCCGGCGTCAGCCAGCCCACCGTGATCCGCTTCTGCCGCTCGCTGGGCTGCGAAGGCCTGTCGGACTTCAAGCTGCGACTGGCCTCGGGGCTGACGGGCACGGTGCCCGTCACCCACACGCAGGTCAACACCAACGACTCCATGCTGGAGCTGGGCGCCAAGGTGCTGGGCAACACAGCCAGCGCCATCCTGCAGGTGCGCAGCCACCTGAACCGCGACGCCATCGACCGCGCCATCGACATGCTGCTGGCGGCCAGTCGCATCGAGTTCTTCGCGGTGGGCCATTACGGCGTCGTCGCCCAGGATGCGCAGTTCAAGTTCCTGCGCTTCGGCATGCCCTGCGGGGCCTACACCGACCCACGCCTGCAGCTGCTCGCCGCCGACGTGCTGCGCGAGGGCGACGTGGCCGTCGTCATCAGCAGCGGCGGCCGGCTCCCGGAACTGTTGTCCGTCGTCGAGAAGGCGCAGGAGCGCGGCGCCAAGGTCGTGGCCATCACCGCCAGCCAGAGCCCGCTGGCCAAGAAGGCCGACCTGACGCTGATCGTCGACCATGTCGAGGACATCGCGACCCACCTGCCCATGGTCAGCCGCATCCTGCACCTGCTGGTCATCGACATCCTGGCCGTGGGCGTGGCGATGCGCCGCAACCCCGACAGCATCGCCGCGCTGACCGGCGGCGCCGAGGACGATCACGCCAAGCCGGCACCCGGCATCAGCTGGGCCTCGCCGTTGGCCCGCCTCACGTCCCACAGCCGCTGAGCGGCAGGGCTCAAGCCCCCCCCGGCAGGCACATGACTTTCGCCGGGCCCGGCTTGGCTCAAGACGATGCGCGCCGCCGCTCGACTGGAACGCCAGGGCATAGGGCGCAGACCCTGAAATTCCTGGATGGACAGGAGGGCGCCGCTTCCGAAGCGCTGGCGCGGACGCGGCTTGGTGATTCACTCGCAGGCCGCCCCTCCGCCTACCCGCCTCGGCAGCGTCGTCGCGCTGGCTGACATTGCCAAGACAGCTGCGCCTGCGCTGCTTGATTTACGCTGACGGCATGAACCCGACTTTCGATTCCCGTCGGCGCGCCCTGCTGGCGGCGCTGGCCAGCGCGATAGCCACGCCCTGGGCCTCGGCCGCCCCGCCCGTACAGGGCTACAAGGTCGTCAACAGCTACCCGCACGACCCCGACGCCTTCACCCAGGGCCTGTTCTTCCACGACGGCTTCCTGTACGAGAGCACGGGCCTGCGCGGCCGCTCCAGCATCCGCAAGGTGGAGATCACGACCGGCCGCGTCGTGCAGGCCGTGGAGTTGCCGGCCGAGTTCTTCGGCGAGGGAATCACGATGTGGGGCGACCGCCTCATCAGCATCACCTGGCAGGAGCAGACCGCCTTCGTGCTGGACCTGAAGACCTTCAAGCTCTGGCGCAAGTTCAACTATGCCGGCGAGGGCTGGGGCATCACCCACGACGGTCGCGAGCTCATCATGAGCGACGGTACGGCCGAGCTACGCTTCCTGGACCCACTCAGCTTCAAGGAACTGCGCCGCGTGCGCGTGACGGCCAATGGCCGTCCCGTCGACCAGCTCAACGAGCTGGAGTGGGTGGAGGGCGAGGTCTATGCCAACGTCTGGCAGAGCGACCGCATCGCCCGCATCAACCCCAAGACCGGTCAGGTGACGGGCTGGATAGACTTGGCTGGCCTGATGCCCCAGCGCAGCGGTGCCGACGACGTGCTCAACGGCATCGCCTACGACGCCAAGGCCAAGCGCCTGTTCGTCACCGGCAAGCTGTGGCCCAGGCTGTTCGAAATCCAGCTGACCAAGCCACGCTGAGTTTCGGATCAAGTCCCGAAATCGAACACGATCTCCCAGCCCCCGGCGGGCTTGCGCCGCCACGTCGACTGGAAGCGGCCGACCTGCCTGCCGTCAGGGTCGCGCACGGGCCCGCTGGTGCGCGCCAGGTCGCCGCTGGGAAGCACCAAGGCCAGGTCGGGCCCCCAGCTGAAGGGCGGCTGGGGCGACGTCAGATAGCTGTTCCAGGCCAGCATGACGGCTTCCGGCCCGTGCAAGGCCTCCTTGCCCATCCAGATCGTGTCCGCCGCCAGAAAGCTGCGAAAGCGCGCCAGGTCGCGGGCCGCGAATGCTGCGGCGAACGACGTCTCGGTGGCCGACACCTCGGCCACGCGCCTGGCGATCTCGTCGGCATCCGGCCAGACGGGCGCGGCGGCAGCAGGCTCGCTGACGGCGGGAAGCACGGCGGCGGCAAGCAGGGCATGGCGGCGGGATGTCATTGGCGCGCTCCGGTCCGGGAAGAGCGCGAGCATGCCCCGCGCCGCCGCGCCTGTCTCAAGTCACCCGCCGAATCAACCGGGAACGGAGCGCCGCGCGAACGGCCCCGTCCCGGTCAGAAGGCGGCGATACCCGTCTGCGCCCGGCCCAGGATCAGCGCATGGATGTCGTGCGTACCTTCGTAGGTGTTCACCACTTCGAGGTTGACCAGGTGGCGGGCGATGCCGAATTCGTCGGAGATGCCGTTGCCACCCAGCATGTCGCGCGCCATGCGGGCGATCTCCAGACTCTTGCCGCAGCTGTTGCGTTTCATGATGGACGTGATCTCCACGGCCGCCGTCCCCTCGTCCTTCATGCGGCCCAGGCGCAGGCAGCCCTGCAGGCCCAGCGTGATCTCGGTCTGCATGTCGGCCAGCTTCTTCTGGATCAACTGGTTGGCGGCCAGCGGCTTGCCGAACTGCTTGCGGTCCAGCGTGTACTGGCGCGCGGTGTGCCAGCAGTCCTCGGCCGCGCCCAGGGCGCCCCAGGCGATGCCGTAGCGGGCGCTGTTCAGGCACGTGAAAGGGCCCTTGAGGCCGCGCACTTCGGGGAAGGCGTTCTCCTCGGGACAGAACACCTTGTCCATGACGATCTCGCCCGTGATGGACGCACGCAGGCCCACCTTGCCGTGGATGGCCGGCGCCGACAGGCCCTTCCAGCCCTTCTCCAGCACGAAGCCGCGGATCTGGCCGCCATCGTCCTTGGCCCAGACGACGAACACGTCGGCGATGGGGCTGTTGGTGATCCACATCTTGCTGCCCGTCAGCTCGTAGCCACCGCCCACCTTGCGGGCGCGCGTGATCATGGAGCCGGGGTCGGAGCCGTGGTTGGGCTCGGTGAGGCCGAAGCAGCCAATCCACTCGCCGGTGGCGAGCTTGGGCAGGTACTTCTGCCTGGTGGCCTCGTTGCCGAACTCGTTGATGGGCACCATCACGAGGGAGGACTGCACGCTCATCATCGAGCGGTAGCCCGAGTCCACGCGCTCCACCTCGCGGGCGATCAGGCCGTAGCAGACGTAGTTCAGGCCGGCGCCGCCGTACTCCGTCGGGATGGTCGGGCCCAGCAGGCCCAGCTCGCCCATCTCACGGAAGATGCCTGCGTCGGTCTGCTCCTTGCGGAAGGCCTCCAGCACGCGGGGGCGCAGGCGGTCGGCGCAATAAGCCGCGGCGGCGTCGCGCACCATGCGCTCGTCCTCGCTGAGCTGCTCGTTCAGCAGCAGCGGGTCGTCCCAGTGAAAGCTTGCCTTGCTGGCCATGGTCGGCGTCTCCTGAATGCAGGGCGCCCGGCAAAAGCGCCGGGCGCAGATGATGGGAAGTATTGCGCCGAGGCTCGATTCGTGTCCAATTCGAGAAACGACTTCGACGATTCGCAATTCCTATGGAAAGCACCACCAACCGCTCGATGGAGTTCCGCCATCTGCGCTACTTCGTCGCGCTGGCCGAGGAACTGCACTACGGCCGCGCAGCCCAGCGCCTGGCCATCTCGCAGCCGCCGCTGTCGGTCGCCATACAGCAACTCGAAGCCAGCGTCGGCGCGCGGCTGTTCGACCGCGACAGCAAGGGCGTGCGCCTGACGCCCGCGGGCGAGGCCTTCCGTGGCAGCGCTCAGGCCCTGCTGGACCGGGCCGAGGACGCCTGCGCGCTGGCCCGCGAGGTGCAGGCCGGCGAGGTAGGGCGGCTCAAGCTGGGCTTCGTCGGCTCCACGCTGTTCAACGGGCTGGCCGGCTGGCTGCAGCGCTTCCAAGCCAGCCACCCCAAGGTCGAGGTCATCGTCATCGAGTTGAATTCGCAGGACCAGATCGACGCGCTGCTGGGCGAGGAACTGGACCTGGGCCTCGTCCACACCGACCGCCTGCCGCCGGCCCTGGCCTCGCAGCCGCTCTACAGCGAACCCTTCCTGGCCTGCCTGCCGGCGGGCCATACGCTGGCGACGCTGGAGCAGATTCCGCTGGCTGCCCTGAGCGACCAGCCCTTCATCCTGTTCTCCCGCAAGGGCTCGCCGGACTACCACGCCCGCATCGTCGAGATCTGTCGCCGGCATGGCTTCTACCCGCGGCTGCAGCACGAAGGGCGGCACTGGCTGTCGGTGGTATCGCTGGTGGCCCAGGGGCTGGGCGTCAGCATCGTGCCGGCGGCGTTCCGGCAGGCGGGCATCCAGGGGGCGGTGTTCAGGCCGCTGGCGGAGACGATCGAGGCATCGGCGGTGTTCGCCGCATGGCGGCGCGATGCGTCGGAGGAGCTTAGGGAGCGGTTTCTGGCCATGTCTCAGGGGTGAGCCGCGCCTGCGCAAGCAGCGGCCGCCCATGCAAGAGCGGCCTTTCGGGCACTTTGCGCTGCGCACGGCACAGGGCAGCCGGCTCAGAGCCTGAGAAGCATTTGATTGCCGTTAGCCGAGTGGCCGGCGAGCCATGGGATGCAGTTGCCCGCGATGTGCTGGCGGATTCGGGTGATCGGGGTCGGCGCAGGGCCTACAGGGGCCGCCCCGCGGGCCTTCGGGGCG
>NZ_JAFAGT010000016.1 GCF_019237615.1 Roseateles sp.
CCCTCGGCTTCAGAGGGGGCGCAAAGTAACGTCCTGCCGGGTCAGCCCGGCGCCGCGTGCGGCGACCTCAGCTCGTCATCGCGACGGCGCCGGGGTGGGGGAATTTGGGGTGGCCATCAGTGGGGGAGTTTGGGTGGCCGCCGGGGCTTGCTGAAGTGTTCTTCGAACACCAAGGCAATGCCCATGTCGGCTAGGAACTCCTGCGCAAGCCGTGGCCCGGATCGGAGTTCTGGCGTCGCGATCTGAGTTCTGCGTCTCGACCTGCAGTTCTCGCGTGCAGATCAGGCAGCCAAGAATGGGGACAAACACTGTCATTTGTACCGAAGAACCTCAAGCGGAACTTCTCAATACTTCGCCAAGTCCTTATTTATTAACGATATTTTTTGCGCGACTGTGTAAATCAACAGTCCGCGCTAAGTGCTTGATTTCATTGAAAAAACCCGCATGAAACCTTGACCGGCGAGAGGTTGGCCAATTAAAGTGGGAGGAAGTGTCGTTTCGTGGTGAAAAGTGTCGGAAATCGTCTTTCAGGGAGCCTCCAACTTGGCGTTAGACGCCAAGGGCCGCCTGAGTGTGCCCAGCCGACACCGTGAGGTGCTGCAGCTGCTGTGCCAGGGGCGCCTGACCGTCACCAAGCATCCCGACGGCTGCCTGATGCTGTTCCCGCGGCCGACCTGGGAGGTCTTTCGCGACAAGGTCGCCGCGCTGCCGATGTCTGCTGCCGGCTGGAAGCGGGTCTTCCTTGGCAATGCGATGGACGTCGACATCGACTCGGCGGCGCGTGTGCTGATCTCGCCCGAACTGCGCAAGAGCGCCGGGCTCAAGAGCGACGTGATGCTGCTGGGCATGGGCAGCCACTTCGAGCTCTGGGATGCCGAGGCCCATGCCGCTCATGAGGCCGAGGTGATGGCCGGGCCCTTGCCCGACGCGCTCAAGGACTTCAGTTTCTGATGGGTGCCGTGATGGACGAAAACGCCCCGTTCCGCCACACCACCGTGCTGCTGAATGAGGCGGTGGACGGTGTGCTGGCTCGGCCGGATGGCGTCTATGTGGACGGCACCTTCGGCCGCGGCGGCCATTCGCGCGCGCTGCTGGCGAAGCTGGCCCCCGCGGGCCGGCTGATCGCGATCGACCGCGACCCCGAGGCCATTGCCGCGGCGGCGGCCATTACCGATCCGCGCTTTTCAATCGTCCACAGCGGCTTTGCCGACATGGCCGAGCAGCTGGCGGCGCTGGGCGTCCGCCAGGTGGATGGCGTGCTGCTGGACCTGGGTGTGTCCAGTCCGCAGATCGACAACCCGGAGCGGGGGTTCAGCTTCCGCTTCGACGGGCCGCTGGACATGCGCATGGACACGACGCGCGGGCTGAGCGCGGCGGACTTCCTCGCGGGCGCTGACGAGCGCGAGATTGCACGGGTGATTCGAGACTATGGCGAAGAACGGTTTGCTGCACAGATTGCAAAGGCGCTTGTTGCTCGCCGAGAAGCCGGTGCGCCGCTCTCGCGCACCGACGAACTGCGCGAACTCGTGGCTCGCACGGTCAAGACCCGCGAGCCCGGTCAGGACCCGGCCACGCGCACCTTTCAAGCCCTTCGGATTCATGTCAATGGCGAGCTTGAGGAGCTTGAACAGGGGCTGAACGCGGCGTTGCGCCTGCTCAGCACCGGCGGGCGCCTGTCCGTGATCAGCTTCCATTCGCTGGAGGACCGGCGCGTCAAGCAGTTCATCGCCGCCCACAGCAAGGCCGAAGTGGACCGCCGCGCTCCGTTCGCGCCGCCGCCGGCGCTGGCGCTGAAGTCGCTGGGCCGCGTCATGCCCAGCGCCGCCGAGGTGGCTGCCAATCCGCGCGCGCGCTCCGCCGTGCTGCGCGTGGCCGAGCGCACCGATGCGCCGCTCAAGGCCTGAAGCCGTGGCCAAGCTCAATCTGCTCCTCGTCCTGGCCGTGCTGGCCAGCGGCCTCGTGCTGGTGCACAACGCCTACGAGGCGCGCCGCCTGTTCGCCGAGCGTGAACGCGCCAAGAACGAGGGCCAGCGACTGGCCGCCGATGCCGAGCGACTGAAGGCCGAGCGACATGCGCAGGCCACCAACCTGCGCGTGGAGCAGGTCGCCCGTGAGCGCCTGGGCATGCGCGTGATCTCGCCGGCCGTCGTCGCGTCGGGGGCGAGCCAATGAACGCCGTGCGGAGCCACCCCAAGCAAGCTCGCTGCTGCTGGGCGGAGCATCGTGCAGCGCGAAGGGTGCAGGCATGACGCGGCAGAACAAGTCCGGCGCGCGTGCCCTGGGCACGGGCCGAGGCGTCAGCTACTCCACCAGCCCGCTGCTGGCGTCCAAGACTCCGCCCTGGCGCTCGCGCTTCCTGGTCGCCCTCGTGGGCCTGGCCTTCACCGGCCTGCTGGGTCGCGCCATCTACGTGCAGGTGCTGCACACCGAGTTCTTCCAGAAGCAGGGTGAGGCCCGCTACGCGCATACGCTGGAGCTTCCGGCGAGCCGCGGCCGCATCAACGACCGCGCCGGTCAGGTGCTGGCCGCCAGCGTGGCCGTGCCGTCCATCTGGGCCATTCCCAAGGAGGTCGAAGCCGACCCGGCCAAGCGCCGCGAGCTGGCCAAGGTGCTGGGCATGTCCGGCAAGGAGCTGGAGGCCAAGCTCAACCCCGAGTCGCGCTTCGTCTGGCTCAAGCGCCTGGCCGACGACGACACCGCGGCCAAGGTGAAGGCCGTGGGCCTGAAGGGCATCTTCCAGGACCGCGAATACCGCCGCAAGTACCCCGAGGGCGAGGCGGCGGCGCATGTGGTCGGCTTCACCAATGTCGAGGACCGCGGCCAGGAGGGCATAGAGCTGGCCTTCCAGAAGGAGCTGCAGGGCCGCGACGGCTCGCGCTCCGTCGTGCGCGACCGCCTGGGCCGCGTCGTCGAGGACATCGGCGACATCGTGCCGGCCGCCAACGGCCACGACATCGACCTCGCCGTCGACTCCAAGGTGCAGTTCTTCGCCTACCAGCGCATCCGCGACGCGGTGGCCGAGAACAAGGCCAAGGCCGGCTCCGTCGTCGTGCTGGACGTGCAGAGCGGCGAAGTGCTGGCGCTGGCCAACTTCCCGAGCTACGACCCCGGCAACCGCCAGAACCTGTCCGGCGAGCAGTTGCGCAACCGCGCGCTGACCGACGTCTTCGAGCCCGGCTCGACGATGAAGCCCTTCATCGCCGGCCTGTCCATGGAGACTGGCCGCTCCACGCCTGACACGCTGGTGGACACCGGCAACGGCAAGTACGCCTTCCAGGGCGCCGTCATCAGCGACACCAAGGCGCATGGCGTCATCCCGGTGCGCGAGGTCATCAAGTTCTCCAGCAACATCGGCGCCGCCAAGCTCGCGATGCAGATGCCGCCGCGCGAGATGCACGAGATGTTCACGGCCATCGGCCTGGGTCAGCGACCGCAGATCAACTTCCCCGGCGCCATCTCCGGCAAGCTGAGGCCCTACAAGAGCTGGCGGCCCATCGAGCAGGCCACGATGAGCTATGGCTACGGCCTGTCGGCTTCGCTGTTCCAGCTGGCGCGCGCCTACACGGTGTTCGCGCGCGACGGCGAGATCATTCCGGTCAGCATGCTGCGCCAGCCGCACGACCATCCGGTGGCCGGCATCCGCGTGTTCCGCCCCGAGATCGCGCGAGAGCTGCGCCTGATGCTGCAGGCCGCCGCCGGCCCTGGCGGCACCGCGCCCGATGCGCAGGTGCCCGGCTACAGCATAGGCGGCAAGAGCGGCACGGCGCACAAGCAGGAGGGTCGCGGCTATGCCAGCCACAAGTACCGCTCCTGGTTCGTCGGCGTGGCCCCCATCAGCAAGCCCCGCATCGTCGTCGCGGTCATGGTTGACGAGCCCACCGCCGGCGTCTACTACGGAGGCAAGGTCGCCGGCCCCGTGTTCAGCCAGGTCACGGCGCAGACGCTGCGCCTGCTGGGCGTGCCCCCGGACCTGGACGTGAAGAGCCAGATCGTCGCCAACCAGAAGGCCACGGCCGTGGAAGAGAGCTTCTGATGCTGACCCGCCTGAAATCCCCCGAGGCAGCGGCCCGCTGGCTGGCCGAGTGGTGCACGGGCACGTTGCGCACCGACAGCCGCCAGGTCCGGCCCGGCGACGCCTTCATCGCCTGGCCCGGCTACGCGCGCGATGGCCGCGAGTTCGTCGAGGCGGCGCTGGCGGCCGGCGCGTCCACCTGCCTGGTGGAGGACGGCGATGTCGAGCGCTTTGGCTTCGTCGACGCGCGCGTCGCCTCGCTGCCGGGCCTGAAGGCGCGCACCGGCGAGATCGCTGCGGCCTTCTTCGGCAAGCCCACCGACACGCTGCAAGTCATCGCCGTCACTGGCACCAACGGCAAGACCTCGTCGGCCTGGTGGATTGCGCAGGCCTCGAGCCAGCTCGGCAGGCGCTGCGGCGTCGTCGGCACGCTGGGCATCGGCGAGCCGCCCCGGCTCGCCTACAACGGCCTGACCACGCCCGATCCCGTGCTGTTGCAGGCCGCCTTCGCCCGCATGCGCGACGAGGCTTTCTCGGCCTGCGCCATCGAGGCCAGCAGCATAGGCATCGTGGAGGGCCGTCTGGCCGGCAGCGCCGTGAGCGTGGCCGTCTTCACCAACTTCACGCAGGACCATCTCGACTACCACCGCACGATGGACGCCTATTGGGCGGCCAAGCGTGCACTGTTCGACTTCCCCGGCCTGCGCGCCGCTGTCGTCAACCTCGACGACCCCAAGGGCGCGGGCCTGGCCTCGGAGTTGGCGTCGCTGGACATCTGGACCACCGGCGTCGAGCGCCCCGATGCCCGCCTCTCGGCCCGCGGCCTGCACTACACCGGCGAGGGCCTGGCCTTCACGCTGCTGGAGGGCGGCGAGGCCGTCGACGTGCAGACCGGCCTGATCGGCGACTACAACGCGGCCAACCTGCTGGGCGTGGCCGGCGCGCTGCGCGCGCAGGGCCATGCGCTGGCCGACGTGGCCGGCGCGCTGTCCCGGGTGACGCCTGTGCCGGGCCGCATGCAGCGCGTGGGCAACGGCCGCGAGCTGCCGCAGGTCGTCGTCGACTACGCCCACACGCCGGACGCACTGGACAAGGCCTTGTCCGCGCTGCAGGGCCTGGCGCAGGCGCGCGGCGGCGAGCTGGTCTGCGTGTTCGGCTGTGGCGGCGACCGCGACGCGTCCAAGCGCCCGCTGATGGGCGCCATCGCGGCGCGGCTGGCGGGCCGCGTCGTCGTCACGACGGACAACCCCCGCACCGAGGCGCCCGCGCAGATCATGGCCGACATCGCTGCGGCCGCGCCGCAGGCCCTGGTCATCGAGTCGCGCGAGGAGGCCATACGCGCGGCCATTGCCCAGGCCGGCGCGCGAGACATCGTCCTCATCGCTGGCAAGGGCCATGAGGACTACCAGGAAGTGATGGGCGTGCGCCGCCCCTTCTCCGACGTCGGCGAGGCGCACGCGGCGCTGCTGGAAAGGGCGGGGCTGTGAGCCTGTTCATGACGCTCGCCGAAGCGCAGACGCTGCTGCCGGGCTCGACGCTGGTGGGCGACGGCTCGACCGGCTTCGCCCGCGTGCACAGTGATACCCGCACGCTCAAGGCCGGCGACCTTTTCGTCGCGCTGCGCGGCGATCGCTTCGATGCCAACGACTTCCTCGCGCAGGCCAAGGCCTCCGGCGCCGTCGCCGCGCTGGCCGAGCGCGGCCTCGCCGAGGCGGGCCTGGCCGGCCTCCTGGTGCCCAACGCCAAGGTCGCGCTCGGCCAGCTCGCCGCCGCCTGGCGCCGCCAGCAGCAGCTGCCGGTCATCGCCGTCACTGGCTCCAACGGCAAGACGACGACCACCCAGATGATTGCAGCCATCCTGCGCGCCTGGACGGGCGACGCCGCGCTGGCCACCGAAGGAAACTACAACAACGACATCGGCGTGCCGCTGACGCTCCTGCGGCTGCGCCACGACGACGAGGTGAGCCACCGCGCTGCCGTCGTCGAGCTGGGCATGAACCACCCCGGCGAGATCGCACCGCTGGCCGCGATGACGCAGCCCACCGTCGCGCTGGTCAACAACGCCCAGCGCGAGCACCAGGAATTCATGGCCACCGTCGAGGCCGTCGCGCGCGAGAACGGTGCCGTCATCGAGGCCCTGGGCCCCACCGGCTGCGCCGTGTTCCCCGCCGAGGACGCCTGCGCGCCCATCTGGCTGGAGCTGGCGGGCGCCCGCCCGCACCTGAGCTTTGCGCTGCGCGGCGAAGCCGACGTGACCGGCGACGCCGCGTGGATGGGCACGCATTGGGCGC
Organism: Roseateles sp.; assembly: GCF_019237615.1. Lineage (GTDB taxonomy): Bacteria > Pseudomonadota > Gammaproteobacteria > Burkholderiales > Burkholderiaceae_C > Pelomonas. The sequence continues at coordinate 6,304 of NZ_JAFAGT010000016.1, forward strand.
TGGAGCTGCACACGCCCGCCGGCACTGCGCCGGTGGCGTTGCACCTGGCCGGTGAGCACAACCTGCGCAACGCGTTGGCGGCCGCCGCCTGCGCGCTGGCGGCCGGCGCGCCGCTGGGTTCGATCGCCCGGGGGCTGGAGGCCTTCCGCGCCGTCAAGGGGCGCTCGGAGCTGAAAGCCGACGCGCGTGGCCGCGCCCTCATCGACGACAGCTACAACGCCAACCCGGACAGCGTGCGTGCCGCCATCGACCTGCTGGCCGGCCTGCCCGGCGCGGGCTGGCTCATCCTCGGCGACATGGGTGAGGTCGGCAACGACGGTCCGGCCTTCCACCGCGAGGTGGGCGCCTATGCCTCCGCACGCGGCATCGCGCATCTCTGGACGGCTGGACCGGCCGCCCGCGACGCCGCCGTGGCCTACGGCCCCGGCGCGCGCGCATTCGACGACACGGCCGCGCTGATCGCGGCCCTGAGCGAGCAACCCGACGCGACCCAGACCCTGGTCAAGGGCTCGCGCTTCATGAAGATGGAACAAGTGGTCTCCGCACTTCAATCTCAATCAGGAGACAGCCATGCTGCTTAGCCTGGCCCAATGGCTGCAGGGCCTCTACCCCGACCTGGGCTTTCTGCGCCTGTTCCAGTACATCACCTTCCGCGCAGTGATGGCGGCTATGACGGCGCTGCTGATCGGCCTGGCCTTCGGGCCCTGGGTCATACGCCGCCTGACCGAGATGAAGATAGGCCAGCCCGTGCGCGCTTACGGCGTGCAGGCCCACCTGGCCAAGACGGGCACGCCCACGATGGGCGGCGTGCTGGTCCTCATCGGCATCGGCGTGTCCACGCTGCTGTGGTTCGACTGGAGCAACCGCTTCGTCTGGGTCGTCATGCTGGTCACCATGGGCTTCGGTGCCATCGGCTGGGTGGACGACTGGCGCAAGGTGGTCGACAAGAACCCCGAAGGCATGCGCAGCCGCGAGAAGTTCTTCTGGCAGAGCCTGATCGGCCTCGTCGCGGCCATCTACCTTGCGTTCAGCGTGTCGGAGACCTCGTTCCTGGGCGTCGTGCAGTTGTTCTTTCGCTGGGTCACCAGCGGCTTCTCGACCGAGCTGCCTCCCAAGGCCGACCTGCTGATCCCCTTCTTCAAGACCATCAGCATGCCGCTGGGCGTGTGGGGCTTCGTGGGGCTCTCCTACTTCGTCATCGTCGGCACCAGCAACGCGGTCAACTTCACCGATGGCCTGGACGGCCTGGCCATCATGCCGGTCGTCATGGTGGGCTCGGCCCTGGGCCTGTTCGCCTACCTGACCGGCTCGTCGGTGTTCGCCAAATACCTTTTGCTGCCCTACATCCCCGGCGCTGGCGAGTTGCTGATCTTCTGCGCCGCGATGGCCGGTGCGGGTCTGGCATTCCTGTGGTTCAACGCGCATCCGGCCCAGGTCTTCATGGGCGATGTCGGCGCGCTGGCGCTGGGCGGCGGCCTGGGCACGCTGGCCGTCATCACGCGCCAGGAGATCCTGCTGGGCATCATGGGCGGCATCTTCGTGGCCGAAGTGCTGAGCGTGATGCTGCAGGTGAGCTGGTTCAAGTTCACGAAGCGGCAGTTCGGCGAGGGCCGGCGCATCTTCAAGATGGCGCCGCTGCACCACCACTTCGAGAAGAGCGGCTGGAACGAGACCCAGGTCGTCATCCGTTTCTGGATCATCACCATGCTGCTGTGCCTGATCGGCCTGGCCAGCCTGAAGCTGCGGTAAGCGCATGAGGCTGGACCTGCCGCAATTCGCCCAACAGCGCGTGCTCGTGCTGGGCCTCGGGGACTCCGGTCTCGCGATGGCCCGCTGGTGCGCGCGCTTCGGCGCGCAGGTCACGGTGTGGGATTCGCGCGAGCAGCCGCCGCAGCGCGATGCGCTGGGCGACGCGGCCGCGTTCATCAGCGGCGAGCTGACGGCCGAGACTGCGGCGGGCTTCAACGCGGTGCTCAAGAGCCCCGGCCTGTCGCCGCTGGACGCGCGGCTCGCTGCCGTCTACCAGCACGGCCCCGCCGTGCGCGGCGAGCTGGACCTGTTCGCCGACGCGCTCGCTGCGTTGCAGTCCCAGCATGGCTATGTGCCGGCGGTGCTGGCCATCACCGGCACCAACGGCAAGACGACGACGACGAGCATGACAGGCCTTTTCGTCGAGCGTGCCGGCAAGCGCGTCGCGGTGGCCGGCAACATCGGTCCCACGCTGCTGGACACGCTGACCGCGGCGCTGGACAAGGAGCCCGATCCGGCTTCAGTCGAGGTGCTGGCCGAGGTGGTCCCCGAAGAAGTCGAGGGCGCACCGGTCGAGGAGCCCTCCGGGGAAGAGGCTGCGGTGCTGCCTGACGAAGATGCGCCGCTGCCCATAGACCCCCCGCCACCGCGCGGCCCGGTGTTCGAGAAGCTGCCCGAGGTCTGGGTGCTTGAACTCTCCAGCTTCCAGCTCGACGGCGTGACGAACTTCGAGCCCACCGCCGGCGCGGTGCTGAACCTGACGCAGGACCACCTCGACTGGCATGGCGACATGGCTGCCTACGGCCGCGCCAAGGCGCGCATTTTCGGCCGTGAGTCCATCCTCGTCGTGAACCGCGACGACGCGGCGGTCGAGGCGCTGGTTCCCGCGCCGGTGTTCGTCAAGGGCAGCCGCGGCAAGCCCGGCCGCACCGTGTCGCGCCGCGTCGTGCGCTTCGGCCTCAACGCGCCGACGGCGCCGGGCGACTTCGGCCTGCTGGAAGAAGGCGGCCTGGCCTGGTTGGTGCGCGCCCGTGAGCTGGACCCGACGATCAAGAAGCGCAAGGGCGATGAAGAGGAGCCGCTGCTTATCCAGCGCCTGATGCCCGCCGACGCCTTGCGCGTGCGCGGCCGTCATAACGCTGCCAATGCGCTGGCCGCGCTGGCGCTGGCCACAGCCGCCGGCTGCGAGCTGGCGCCCATGCTGCACGGTCTGCGCGAGTACCGCGGCGAGCCGCATCGCGTCGAGCCGGTCGGCAGCATCGATGGAGTCGAGTTCTACGACGATTCCAAGGGCACCAACGTCGGCGCCACGGTGGCTGCGATCTCCGGCCTGGGCGCCGACCGCGCGCCCGCCAAGCTGCTGCTCATCCTGGGCGGCGATGGCAAGGGGCAGGACTTCGCGCCGCTGGCCGACGGCGTCGCCCGTCATGCGCGCGCCGTCGCGCTGATCGGCCGCGACGCGCCGCAGATCGCGGCCGCGCTGGCCAATGCCGGCGTGCCGCTGCTGCGCCACGACACGCTGGAGGCAGCCACCGCCTGGTGCCTTGGGCAGGCGCAAAGCGGCGACAGCGTGCTGTTGTCGCCGGCCTGCGCCAGCCTGGACATGTTCCGCAACTACGCCCACCGCGCCGAGGTCTTCGTCGCGACGGTACAGCGGCTGGCCGACGAGCGCGGGGTGATGCTGTGAACGCGGTACTGGGTGGCGTCACCGCCAGGCTGCAACGCCTGTGGAAGCGAGAGGCCGAGGACGCCAGCGTGCCGGTGCGTGACTGGGTGTCCACCTCGGCCGGCCGACCCACGCAGCTGCAGGGCTTCGACATCACGCTGGTCTGGGTCGTCGTCGCGCTGATGGCCTTCGGCCTGCTGATGGTCTATTCGGCCTCTATCGCGATGCCGGACAACCCGCGCTTCTCCAAATACCTGCCCACGCATTTTCTGACGCGCCACATGGTGGCCATAGGCTTCGCGCTGATTGCCGGTCTCATCACCGTGCAGATCCCGGTGGCGTTGTGGGAGCGCTATGCGCCCTGGGTCTTCATCGTCGCGTTGGTGCTGCTGGTGGGCGTGCTGATTCCCGGCGTCGGCAAGGTGGTCTATGGCGCGCGGCGCTGGATCCCGCTGGGCGTCATGAACTTCCAGCCGAGCGAGCTGGCCAAGTTCGGCATCGCTCTGTACGCGGCCAACTACATGATGCGCAAGATGGACGCGCGGGAGAACTTCTTCCAGGCCGTCACGCCGATGGCAATCTCGCTGGCCTTCGTGGGCCTGCTGCTGCTGGCCGAGCCGGACATGGGTGCCTTCATGGTCATCGCGGCCATCGCGATGGGCATCCTGTTCCTGGGCGGCGTCAACGGGCGCATGTTCCTGCTGATCACGACGGTGCTGGTGGGCGCCTTCGTGCTGATGATCACGTTCAGCGAGTTCCGCCGCGAGCGCATCTTTGCCTACCTCAACCCCTGGGACGAGAAGTACGCCCAGGGCAAGGCCTACCAGCTGACGCACAGCCTGATCGCCTTCGGCCGTGGCGAGTGGCTGGGTCAGGGCCTGGGCGGCAGCGTCGAGAAGCTGCACTACCTGCCGGAGGCGCATACCGACTTCCTGCTTGCCGTCATCGGCGAGGAACTGGGCTTTGCCGGCGTGGCCGTCGTCATCGTCGCGTTCTTCTGGCTGACGCGGCGCTGCTTCCTGATCGGCCGCCAAGCCATCGCGCTGGACCGTGTGTTCGCGGGGCTGTATGCGCAAGGCATAGGCATCTGGATGGGTGGCCAGGCCTTCATCAACATGGGCGTGAACCTGGGCGCGCTGCCGACCAAGGGCCTGACGCTGCCGCTGATGAGTTTCGGCGGCTCGGCCATCCTGATGAACTGCGTCGCGCTGGCCGTGGTGCTGCGTATCGATCTGGAGAACCGGCAGATGATGCGGGGAGGGCGGTCGTGAGCCGTGAAGGCCGTAGTGCATGGCGGGCCGAGCGCCGGGCCGCTCCCGAGCCGGCTCGCATCCCCTCGGGGGATCGGCCAACATACTCGTTGGACGAGGGGTTCCAATGACCGAACGTCATCTCGTCGTGATGGCGGCCGGCACTGGCGGCCACATCATTCCGGGCCTCGCGGTCGCGGAGGAGATGCAGCGCCGCGGCTGGACGGTGTCCTGGATAGGCACGCCGGCCGGCATGGAGAACCGCCTCGTGCCGGCGCGCGGCATCGCGATCGACGCGCTGCCCTTTGCTGGCCTGCGCGGCAAGGGGCTCAAGCACATGCTGCGTGGCCTTGTCGGCTTCTTCCAATCGCTGGGCCAGGCGCGCCGGGTCTACGAACAGCGCCGCGCGACGGCCGTGCTGGGCATGGGCGGCTACGTCTGCGTGCCGGCCGGCCTGGCAGCGGCCTTCAGCGGCCGACCGCTGATGCTGGTCAATGCCGACGCGGCGATGCTGAAAAGCAACCTCGCGCTCAAGCCCTTCGCGCGCCGCATCGCCTTCGGCTTCGACGGCGCGGCGGCAGCCTCCACGGCGGCCGCCGTCGTCAGCGGCAATCCGGTGCGCGCCGAGATCGAGGCGCTGCCCGCGCCGGCCGAGCGCATGGCCGAGCGCGGCGGGCCGCTGCGCCTGCTGGTGCTGGGCGGCTCACTGGGCGCGCGCGCGCTGAACCAGGCGCTGCCGCAGGCGCTGGCGCTGTGGCCGGCCGAGCAGCGCCCGCAGGTGCTGCACCAGTCGGGCCAGGATCACCTGGGTGCCGTCTGGCAGGCCTACAGTGACGCCGGCCTTGCCGCCGAGGTGCGTCCCTTCATCGACGACATGGCCGCAGCGCTGTCCTGGGCGGACGTGGTCGTCTGCCGGGCGGGCGCGATCACCGTCAGCGAGCTGTGCGCGGCCGGCTGCGCGGCGGTCCTGGTGCCGCTGGTTGTCAGTACTACCTCGCACCAGCGCGACAACGCCATCTTCATGGCCCAGCATGGCGCGGCCATCCATCTGCCGCAGGCTGAGCTGACGCCCGCGAAGCTGCACGAGCTGCTGAGCGGCCTGGACCGCGCCGCGCTGCTGGCCATGGGCGAAAAGGCGCGCTCTCTGGCCCGGCCGCGCGCCGCCGCGCGCGTGGCCGACGAGATCGAGGGGATGCTCAAGTGAAACACGCCGTACAAAGGCTGCACTTCGTCGGCATAGGCGGCGCCGGCATGAGCGGCATCGCCGAGATCCTGCACAACCTGGGCTTCAAGGTCAGCGGCTCGGACGCCGTCGAGAGCGTGACGACCGAGCGGTTGCGAGCGCTGGGTCTGCGCGTCGAGATCGGCCACGCCGCACCGCATATCGGCGACGCGCAGGCGTTGGTCACCAGCACCGCAGTCGCGGCCGACAACCCCGAGGTCATCGCGGCTCGCGCCCGCCAGTTGCCCGTCGTGCCGCGTGCCGTCATGCTGGCCGAGCTGATGCGGCTGCGCCGCGGCATCGCCATCGCCGGCACGCATGGCAAGACGACGACGACCTCGCTGGTGACGGCCATCCTGGTCGAGGCGGGCCTGGACCCGACCTTCGTCATCGGCGGCAAACTCAACGCCGCCGGCGCCAACTCGCGCCTCGGACAGGGCGAGTTCATCGTCGTCGAGGCCGACGAGAGCGATGCCTCCTTTCTCAAGCTCAGCCCCGTTCTGGCCGTCGTCACCAACATCGACGCCGACCATATGGATACCTACGGGCACTCGGTCGAGCGCCTGCACCAGGCCTTCGTCGAGTTCCTGCACCGCATGCCCTTCTACGGCGCGGCGGTGGTGTGCGCCGACGACCCCGGTGTGCGCGCCATCCTCGGCCGCATCGAGCGGCCGGTCGTCAGCTACGGCCTGTCGGCCGGCGTCAGCGTGCGCGCGGTCGACGTGCGGCCCGGCGACGGTGCGCAGATGCGCTTCACCTGCCGGCGCGAGGAGGCGGCCGACCTGGACGTGCTGCTGAACCTGGCCGGCGAGCACAACGTGCGCAATGCGTTGGCGGCCATCGCGATCGCGATGGAGCTGGACTGCCCGGACGAGGCCATCCAGAAGGCGCTGGCGAAGTTCGCCGGCGTGGGCCGCCGCTTCGAGAAGCATGGTGATTGGCCGGCAGCCGACGGCGGGCGCTTCGCGCTGATCGACGACTACGGCCATCACCCGGTCGAGATGGCCGCCGTGCTCGCCGCCGCGCGCGGCGCCTACCCCGGCCGCCGTCTGGTGCTGGCCTTCCAGCCGCACCGCTACACGCGCACTCGCGACTGCTTCGCCGACTTCGTGCGAGTGATGCAGGGCGCCGACGTCGTGCTGCTGACCGAGGTCTACGCGGCCGGCGAGCCACCCATCGAGGGCGCGACCGGCGCGGCGCTGGCCCGAGCCGTGGGCAGCTCCAACTTCGTCGCCAAGGTGGCCGACATGCCGGCCGCGCTGGCCGCGCTGACGCGCGACGGCGACGTCGTCATCGGCATGGGCGCCGGTTCGATGAGCGGGCTGCCGGGCCTGGTGGCCCAACATTTCTCGCAAGGAGCGTCCGCATGAGCCACGCACTGCTGCCCGAAGGGGCTCGCATCGCAGCGCCTCGGCGCGGAGATTTCGAATGACCTCGCCAATCGACCTGAACATCGACGCCCTGGCGCTCGGCAAAGTCGCCGTGCTGCTCGGCGGCACGAGTGCCGAGCGTCCGGTGTCGCTGATGAGCGGCAACGGCGTGCTGGCCGCGCTGCGCAGCGCCGGCGTGGATGCCCACGCCTTCGACCCCGCCGAGCGCCCGCTGCAGGCGCTCAAGGACGAGGGCTTTGCCCGCGCCTTCATCGCGCTGCATGGTCGTGGCGGCGAGGATGGCACCCTGCAGGGCGCCCTCGAATGGCTGGGCCTGCCCTACACCGGCTCCGGCGTGACGGCCTCCGGCGTCGCGATGGACAAGACCATGACCAAGCGCGTCTGGTCCGCCGAGGGCCTGCCGACGCCGCAGTACCTGGCCCTGTCGCGGGCCGAGCTGACGCGCGAGCGCGTCCGCACCATTCCCGATGAGCTCGGCCTGCCCGTCATCGTGAAGCCACCGCACGAAGGTTCGAGCATCGGCATCACCAAGGCCGCCGGCTACTCCGACATGCAGGGCGCCGTCGAGCTGGCGCTGGGCTTCGACGACGAATTGCTGTTCGAGCAGTGCATCGAAGGTCCCGAGCTGACCTGTGCCGTGCTGGGTGAAGGCGAGGGCGCCGTCGCGCTGCCAGTCATCGAGATTCGCGCCGAGGCCGGCAACTACGACTTTGCAAACAAGTACGAGACCGACACGACGCAGTACCTGTTCGACACGCTGCCCGCCGCGCTGGCGTCCGAGATCCAGCAGTTGGTGCTGCGCGCCTACCGGCTGCTGGGCTGCCGCGGCTGGGGGCGCGCCGACCTGATGCTGCGCAAGTCGGACATGAAGCCCTTCCTGCTGGAGATGAACACCAGCCCGGGCATGACCTCGCATTCGCTCGTCCCGAAGGCCGCGCAGGCCGTCGGCATCGCCTACCCGCACCTGTGCCTGTGGCTGCTGGCCCAGGCCCGGCTGGATCGCGCCGCCAGCGCCTGACATGAACTCCGCCGTCGCCACCGCCGCGCTGCCGCCCGACGTCCGCCTGATGAATGCGGTGTCGGCGCTGCTCGTCGCGGGCCTGCTGGCGACGGCGGCCTGGGGCTTCTTCCGCTGGGCGGTGCGGTTGCCGGTGTTCAACCTGCGCGCCATCCAAGTCGAGGGCGATGTCAGCCGCAACAGCGTCGCGTCACTGCGCGCCAATGCGCTGCCGCGCCTGAAGGGCTCCTTCCTGAGCATGAGCCTGAAGGACGGCCGCGCCGCCTTCGAGGCCGTGCCCTGGGTGCGGCATGCTCAGCTGCAGCGCATCTGGCCGATGCGGCTCAAGGTCAACCTGGAGGAGCACCGCGCCGCGGCCTACTGGGAGGCGCGAGCTGACGGTGCCGATGCCGCCACCGAGTCCGCCGCGGAGCGCGCCCTCGTCAACAGCTTTGGCGAGGTCTTCCAGGCCAACCTGGGCGACGTCGAGGACGAGGACCTGCCCATGCTCGCCGGCCCGGCCCATGCCGCCGCCCCGATGCTGCAGATGTGGCGGGCGCTGGAGCCGGCCGCTGAGAGGCTGGGCGAGAGCATCGAGCGCCTGGATTTGTCCGGTCGCGGCTCCTGGCGCGCCACCTTCAGCAGCGGCGCAGTCATCGAGCTGGGCCGTGGCAGCGAGGCAGAGGTGGTGCAGCGCTTCGGCCGCTTTGCCCATTCCATCACCCAGGTCACGGCGACCTACCACAGCCCGCTGCTGTCCGCCGACCTGCGTCACGCCGACGGCTACGCAGTCAAGCTGCGTGGCGTGACCGTAAAAACTCCGGGTAAACCCGTAAATAGAAAGCGTTGAGGACGGACATGGCCAAGGAATACAAGGATTTGGTCGTCGGGCTGGATATCGGAACCGCCAAGATCATGGCCGTTGTGGCCGAGGTATTGCCGGGTGGGGAATTGCGCATCGCCGGCCTTGGCGTGGCGCCCTCGCATGGCCTGAAGCGCGGCGTCGTCGTCAATATCGACGCCACCGTGCAGTCCATCCAGCAGGCCTTGAAAGAGGCCGAGATGATGGCCGACTGCAAAATCTCACGGGTTTATACGGGGATCACTGGCAGCCATATCCGCGGCCAGAACTCCACCGGCATGGTCATCGTGCGCGACAAGGAGGTCACGCCGGTCGACGTGACCCGGGTGGTCGAAACCGCCAAGGCCATCAATATCCCCAACGACCAGCGCCTGCTGCTGGTCGAGCCCCAGGAATTCGTCATCGACGGCCACGAGGTCAAGGAACCCATTGGCATGAGCGGCGGCCGGTTGGAGGTCAAGGTCCATATCGTCACCGGTGCCCAAAGCGCGGCTGAAAACATCGTCAAATGCGTGCGCCGCTGCGGCCTGGAGGTCGACCAGCTGGTTTTGAATCCCAGCGCCTCCAGCCATGCCGCCCTGACCGCCGACGAGCGCGACCTGGGCGTCGCGCTGGTGGATATCGGCGCCGGCACGACCGATGTGGCGATATTTACCGGCGGCTCCATCCGCCATACCGCCGTCATTCCCATCGCGGGCGACCTGATCACCAGCGATATCGCGATGGCCTTGCGCACGCCGACCAAGGATGCCGAGGAAATCAAGGTTGAGTATGGCGTCGCCAAGCAACTGCTGGCCGACCCCGCCGATCAGGTGGAGGTGCCCGGCCTGGGCGATCGCAGCCCTCGCATGCTGTCCAAGCAGGCGCTGGCCGGCGTCATCGAGCCGCGCGTCGAGGAAATCTTTTCGCTGGTGCACCAGGTCATTCGCGAGAGCGGGTATGAGGAATTGCTGTCCTCCGGCATCGTGCTGACCGGCGGCTCGGCCGTCATGCCGGGCATGGTGGAACTCGCCGAGGATATTTTTCTGAAACCTGTCAGGCGCGGCCTGCCCACCTATTCGGGCGCGCTTTACGACATGGTCGCCAATCCGCGCTCTGCCACCGTCATGGGGTTGCTCGAGGAGGCGAGGTTGTCGCGCAACCGGGGTTTCAAGGCGGCGCAGCAGGCCGGCTCGGTGCAAACCCTGCTCGGCCGCGCCAAGGACTGGTTCATGGGGAATTTCTGACCCCCCAAGAATCAAGAAAAAATTGTTTCAGCAACTAGTCAACATTCATGTGCCCGAGGCACAATTGCAGTAGGAGGTTTGATATGCCCATCGAGATGATCGAAGAGTTTGACCAAGGCACCCAAATCAAGGTGATCGGGGTCGGTGGCGGCGGCGGCAATGCCGTGGACCACATGATCGCCCAGGGCGTTCAAGGCGTTGAATTCATCTGCGCAAATACCGATGCGCAGGCGCTCAATCGCTCCAAGGCCGACCAATTGCTGCAACTCGGCACTTCCGGCCTGGGTGCCGGTGCCAAACCCGAAATGGGCAAGGCGGCCGCCGAGGAGGCCGAAAACCGCATTCGCGAGTCCATCGCCGGTGCCAATATGCTGTTCATCACCGCCGGTATGGGCGGCGGGACCGGCACGGGCGCCGCGCCGGTGATCGCCCGCGTCGCCAAGGAGATGGGCATCCTGACGGTGGGCGTCGTCACCAAACCCTTCGATTTCGAAGGTGGCCGACGCGCCAAGGCGGCCGACGCCGGCCTGGCCGAGCTGGAAGCCAATGTGGACTCGCTGATCGTCGTGCTGAACGACAAGCTGCTCGACGTGCTGGGCGACGACGTCACGCAGGATCAGGCCTTCGCGCATGCCAATGACGTGCTGAAGAACGCCGTTGGCGGCATTTCCGACATCATCCACATTCCCGGCCTGGTCAACGTCGACTTCGAGGACGTCAAGACCGTGATGAGCGAGCCGGGCAAGGCCATGATGGGTACGGCCCAGGCCACGGGCCCGGATCGCGCCGCCAAGGCCGCCGAAGCCGCCGTCGCCTGCCCGCTGCTGGAAGGTATTGACCTGTCCGGCGCACGCGGCGTGTTGGTGCTGATCGCCGCCGGCCGCAGCAACTTCAAGCTCAGCGAGTCGCGCAACGCGATGAACGCGATCAAGCGCTACGCGTCGGACGAGGCCCATGTCATCTTCGGCACGGCCTACGACGAGACCCTGGGCGATGCGCTGCGCGTGACCGTCATCGCCACCGGCCTGATGGCCGGCCGCGCGCGCCAGCAGGCGCCGCTGCAAGTGGTGCAGACCCAGCAGGTGGTGCGCAACGGCACCGACGGCATGCCCGTGCTGACGCAGGCCGTCGCGATGGCCGCGCCGGCCGTCGGCCAACCGCAGCAGGCCAATGTGGGTCTGGGTCTGGGTGACTTTGCCAACGCCAACGTGCCCAGCGTCTGGCGCCATGGCCGTTCGGGCAGCGCGGCCGCCAAGGTCGAGGCGCTGTCGTCCAACGGCATGGACGAGATCGAGATCCCGGCCTTTCTGCGCAAGCAGGCGGACTGAGCGACGCGCTTGCGTCGACAACAAAAAAGGGCGGGCCATTGCGGCTCGCCCTTTTTGCTTTTTCGGGATGGCCTGGCCGGGGCCGTCGGCGTGGCCGAACCAGGCTCATGGCGAACTGTCCTCGGCGAGGAAGGCCACGCTGCGCGCGATGACGTCGGCATCGGCCAGCAGGCGGCGGTGGCCCAGGCCTGGCATGGGCTCCAAGCGGGAGCCGGCCCAGGCGGCGTGCAGCGCCTGCGAAGCGGTGAAGGGCACCGTGTGGTCCTCCGGATCGTGAACGATGAGGGCAGGATGGCGCAGGCCCTGTTGTAGGCGCTCCAGGTCCACGCAGGCGATGCGCGTGCCGATAAAGCCCTCGACCCAGCCGGCGAAGGCGGCCGCGTCCGCCGGCCCGAGCCCCTGGGCCCGGGCCAGGCTCTTGACCATGGGAGTCAGCGACGACGGGCCGGCCAGGTGCACGCTGCGCTTGACCCGCAGCCCATGGGCGAAGGCCAGCAGTGCGGCCGCCGAGCCCATCGAATGGCCGACGACTGCATGGACGTCACCGCAGGCTGCCATCACTGCGCGCAGCGCGCGGCCGGCATGGACGACGCTGGCTGCGTGGCCGCCCGAGTCGCCATGGCCGGGCAGGTCGAACAGCGTGACGGAGAAGCCGGCCTGCACCAGTGCCCGCGCAAAGGCCAGCCAATGGGCGCCGCGGCTGTTCCAGCCATGCACGAGGACGACCCGCGGGCCGGTGCCGAGCGTCCAGCGTGCGAGCTTGAGGCCCTCGTGCCGCAGCGGTGGCTCGGCGGCGCCGGCCAGCGCGGCGCGCTCGGCGGCGGTCAGTTGCGCGCGCTCGGGCGTGGAGAAGGCGTGACGGGCGGCGGCCAGTCGGCCGTCGGCACGGGCCGCCGTCGGCGCGGCCAGGGCAGGGGGTTCGACCATGTCGGCCTCCTCGTCAGCCGGCGTAGGCCGGCGTGGGGCTGGACAGGCTGTGCTTGACCTGACGGCTCAGGTCGTCGGCCAGTACCTCGAAGGCACCCGCCTCGATGCCTTCAAGCGCGAAGCGGGCCACGTCGGTGGGCGCGGCCTTGGGGGCCTCCAGGCCGCGCGTCATGTCGGTGTCCATGAAGCCGACGTGCAGACTCGTCACCTGAGTGCCCTGGGCCTTGAGCTCGTTGCGCAGGCCGTTGCTCAGCGACCAGGCCGCGGCCTTGGAGGCGCTGTAGGTGGCCACGCCCGGCAGCGTCAGCCAGCTCAACACCGACAGCACGTTCAGCACCGCGCCGCCGCCGTTGGCCTGCAGCACCGGCGCGAAGGCGCGCGCCACTGCCCAGGGACCGAAGAAGTTGGTCTCCAGCTCGGCACGGGCGGCGGCCATGCCGTCCGCGGCAAGCAGTCGGCCCTGGCGCGAGATGCCGGCGTTGTTGATGAGCAGCGTCACGTCCGCACATCGCGCGGCCGCTGCGGCGACCTGGGCGGGGTCGGTCACGTCCAGCGCGACGGGCACGACGCCGGGCAGATCGATGGCGGCCGGAGTGCGTGCGGCCGCATAGACCTTGGCGGCGCCGGCGGCGAGTGCGGCCTCGGCGAAGGCGCGGCCCAGGCCGCGGTTGGCGCCGGTGATGAGGACGACGGCGTTCTTGAGCTTCATGGCGATTCCTTCTCGGTCCGTTTATTCATGTCGATCGACATGATTGAGATAAATGTCGTTCAACATATAAAATCCGTCAAGCGACATCTGCAAGCAATCCAGGAGATGCGATGAAGGTCAGCCGTGCCCAGGCCGAGGAGAACCGCGAGCGCATCCTCGATAACGCCGCCCAGCTCTTTCGCGAGCGCGGCTTCGACGGCATAGGCCTGAACGACCTGATGCAGGCCGCCGGCCTGACTCGCGGCGGGTTCTATGGCCACTTCGAGTCGAAGGACGACCTGGCCGCCCAAGCCACGCAGCGCGCGCTGCAGTCCAACCGCGAGCAGTGGAAGCAGCAAACCGACCGCAGCCTGTCGGCCTGGATCAAGGCCTACCTGTCTGACGCGCATCGCGACCGCCTCGGCGCGGGCTGCGGCCTGGCGGCGCTGGCGGGCGACGCGGCGCGCGGCGGGCCGGCGGTACAGCAGGCCTTCGGCGAGGGCGTCGAGTGCCTGGCCACGACGCTGCAGACGCAGATGTCCGCGGCGGACGCCGTCGGGCGCCGCGAGCAGGCGCTGGCCCTGCTGTCCACGCTGGTCGGCGCGCTGCTGCTATCTCGCGCCGTCGGCGACGCCGGCCTGTCGCGCGAGTTGCGCGAGGCGGCGCGCAAGTACCTGCCGGTCGACATGAGCTGAAGGGCGGGCCGGGGTGGGACGGCGCCACCCCCTGTGGCATGCTGGCGCCCCATGTCAATGCCTAGAAGAAGCACTGGGGATGCCTGAGCTTGGCCTGCTGCTGCGCGGCTGGCTGCTGGGGTTGGCCCTGCTGGCCGGGCTGCCCGCGCAGGCGCAGCGCCTGCCACAGCCCAGCGCGAGCGCCGCCGGCATCGATGCGGCCCCCACCGAGCTGGCAACCAGTGCCTGGACGCGTGCCCAGCTCGATGACTGGTGGGCGGCGTTGCGCCATCACGCGGCGAGCGGCGGCCACCGCCTGGGCCTTCCCGCCGAGCTGCTGCCGCCGCAGGCCGCTTCGGCCTGGCAGCCCGTGGTCCTGCCAGACGTGCGCAGCCGCCCCGGAGCGGCCATGGTCAGTGACGCGCATGGCTACGAGATGCGCTGGTACCGGCTGCATGTGCCGGCCGGGCATGACGAGGCCATGGCCTTGTACTTGCCGCGCCTGGTCACGCTGTCGGCTGCGGTGCTGGCTCGCGTCGACGGCGGCTGGCAGTTGCTGCTGGACAACCAGCATGCCGAACGCGAGCAATGGGTGCAGCCGATCTGGCTGCCTCTGCCAGGCCTGGGCGCCCAGGGGCTGGACCTGGTCGTCGCGCTGCCGGTGCCGGCGGGCAGCTATCACGCGGTGTCGCGCATCTGGGTCGGGCCGCGCGACGCGCTGGAGAAGCGCTGGTTGTGGCGGGTGCGTGCCCAGACAGGCCTGGCCCAGGCCGTCAGCCTGACGCTGGCCGTGCTGGGCCTGTTCGCGCTGACGCTGTGGCTGCGCCGGCCCGGCGAGGCCATCTACGGGTTGTTCGCCCTCGGCGCGGCGGCCTGGGTGGTACGCAACCTGCATTACTACGTCAGCCTGCCGGCGTCGCCCGCTGCGCTGGACTGGTTCTGGTGGGCCACGCATGCGTCCATGGGCTGGGTCATGCTGTCGGCGCTGCTGTTCGCGCTGCGCTTCGCGAGCCGGCGCCTGCCCAGGCTGGAATGGGCGCTGACGGCCAGCGTGCTGCTCGTCAGCCTGTTCAGCATGCCGCTGTGGCTGCGCCAGCTCGACATGGTCGTCATGCAGTACGCGGTGACGGCCTGCGTCGCCGCCGTCGGCACCGCCTGCCTGGCCTACCTGGCCTGGCGCGAGCGCCGCGCCGAGTTGTGCATCATGGCGCTGGCGCTGATTGTCGGCCTGCTCATCGGTGGCCATGACCTCGCCGTGCTGGCCGGCTGGGCCTGGCCCGAGCATGTCTTCCTGATGCCGTTCGCGACGCTGATCGTCATGGTCAGCTTCCTGCATGCTGTGCAACGCCGCTATGTCGGCGCCGTCGAGCAGGTGAAGGCCGAGAACAGCCAGCTGCAGGAGGACCTGGACGAGCAGGTTTCGGTGCTGCAGGCGCAGAACGTCCAGCTGCGCGAGGCGGAGCGCCAGCAGGCCCTGCTGCTGGAGCGTCAGCGCATCATGGCCGACATGCACGACGGCCTGGGCTCGTCGCTGCTGTCGGCGCTGGTGGCGATGGAGCAGGGCAGCATGTCGCACGAACAATGCGTGGAGGTGCTGCGCGAATGCGTGGACGATCTGCGCCTGGTCATCGACTCGCTGGAGCCGGTGGGCCACGACCTGGTCTCGCTGCTGGCGACGATGCGGTATCGCCTCGGCAAGCGCCTGCAGGCGGGCGGCCTCAAGCTCGAATGGGACGTGCAAGACCTGCCACCGCTGCCCTGGCTGGAGCCGCCCGACGCGCTGCACGTGCTGCGGCTTATGCAGGAGGCGCTCAACAACGTACTCAAGCATGCCCAGGCCAGCCGCGTGCGCATGGTCACGCGCCACCATGGCAGCCATGTCGAGATCCGTGTCGAGGACGACGGTGCCGGCTTCGACCTGCAGACCATCCAGCATGGCCGCGGTCTGAAGAGCCAGATCAAGCGTGCCCAGCGCCTGGGCGGCAAGCTGCGAATCGACTCCACGCCGGGCGGCGGCACTCGGCTCTCGCTGCGATTGCCCGTGGAGCGTAGGGCCCAGCCCTGATCCGGGACAATCGCGGGCATGCTCAAGCAACGCACCCTGAAGTCGATCACCCGCGCCGTCGGCGTGGGAATCCACAGTGGCCAGAAGGTCGAGCTGACGCTGCGCCCCGCGCCGCCGGACACCGGCATCGTCTTCCGCCGCGTGGACCTGTGCCCGCCGGTGGACATCCCGGTCGGCGTCATGTCGGTCAGCGATACGCGCATGGCCACCACCATCAGTCCCGGTGGCGACCCCGGTGCGCCCAAGGTGCAGACCATCGAGCATCTGCTGTCGGCCTGCGCCGGCCTGGGACTGGACAACCTCGTCATCGACATCAATGCCGACGAGGTGCCGGTGCTGGACGGCTCGGCGGCGAGTTTCGTGTTCCTGCTGCAGTCCGCCGGCATCGTCATGCAGGACGCGCCCAAGCGCTTCCTGAGGGTGAAGAAGCCCGTCGAGGTGCGCCAGGGCGAGGGCAAGAAGCTGATGTGGGCCAGGCTGGAGCCGCACCACGGCTACACGCTGAGTTTCGAGATCGAATTCGACAACCCGGCCGTGGCCGCCACCGGCAGCCAGTTCGTCTTCGATATGGGCTCGGGCAAGTACAAGAAGGAGATCGCCCGCGCGCGCACCTTCGGCATGACGGCCGACATCGACTTGATGCGCTCGCGCGGCCTGACGCTGGGCGGCTCCATGGACAACGCCATCGTGGTCGACGACTACAAGGTACTGAACGCCGACGGGCTGCGCTACGACGATGAGTTCGTCAAGCACAAGATCCTGGACGCCATCGGCGACATGCAGGTAGCCGGCATGCCGCTGCTTGCGGCCTACACCTCGTTCAAGGGCGGCCATGCGCTGAACAACAAGCTGCTTCGTGCGCTGCTGGCCGACGCGTCCGCCTACGAGGTCGTCAGCTTCGACGACGAGCGCGCGGCGCCCCAGGGCTTCGCCGAACTGGCGCCGGCCTGGTAACGCATGCTGATCGCCCGTCTCGTCGTCGGCCTGCTGCTGTTTTCGGCTGTCGTCTGTTTTGCCCTGTCCATCGCCACCGGCCAGACGCGCTGGCGGCGCTCGGGCCTGGTCATCATGAAGTGGACGCTGGTCGCCGGCCTTGCTTTCTTTGCCGTGCTGATCCTGGAGCGCCTGGCCTTGCTGCTGTGACGCCGTTCACGGCCGGCGGTTGCTACCCCTGAGCTTGCGGGGATGGCAGGGCGGCCCGTCTTGCCCAGAATGGCTTCACGGTTGCCGCATCAGTCGCGGCGGCCCAGTCCGGCGGGCCACAACGTCAGGGCGCCACGCGTGGAGATGGCCGGGGGGCCGGGGAAGCGCGGTGGGTTGAAAGAGAGATTGTTCGAAGTAGATTGGGCCGCTCCCGGTGGAGCGGCCCCTTTTTTTGCGCCGGCGCGGCAAGCTGTCGGCAGGCTTGCGCGGCGGTTACGTCCTCTCACCGACGAGTGTTCCAGCCGGTCGGCAGCGCTCGGCGCGCGACGTTGAACCCGCAGGCCAGCCGTCGCTGACCGCCAGAAAGGAACCCGAACATGAAGACTTCCCTGATCGCCTCCGCCGCCCTGGCCCTGCTGACCAGCGCCGCCTTTGCCCAGACCCCTGCCGCCGCGCCGCAGACTCCCGCGCAGGCCACCGTGCAGCGCGACGTGAACCAGCAGCAGCGCATCGAGAATGGCTTGCAGAACGGCAAGATCACCACGCGTGAAGCCGGACTGCTCGAACGCGACGAGGCCAAGATCGACAAGCTGCAGGCCAAGGATCTGAAGGACGGCAAGCTCAGCCCCGCCGAGCGCCGCCAACTGCGTGCCGCGCAGAACCAGGCCAGCCGCGACATCAAGACGGCCGAGACCAACGGCGTCAACGGCAATCCGCTGTCAGCCTCCAGCCAGCGCATGCAGGCCGACGTGCAGCGCAACGTGAATCAGGAGAAGCGCATCGAGAACGGGCTGCAGAGCGGCGCGCTGACCAAGCGCGAGACCGGCCGCCTGGAGCAAGGCCAGGCCAAGGTGGACCAGGCCGAGGCGCATGCCGCGGCCGACGGCCATGTCGGCGCCGCCGAGCAGCGCCGCGTGCAGCGTGCCGAGAACCGCCAGAGCGCGCGCATCCACCGCGCCAAGACCAACGCCGCCATCGCGGGCTGATCGCGCCGGAGCGGGTGCCTGCCGCTCAGGCGCCCAGGTAGCGCCCGCGCAGGTGGGCTTCGAAGTGCGCCGGGTTCAGCGCCTCGCCGCTGGCCCGGAGCACCAATTCCGGCGTCTCGTAGCGGCTTGCGGCCTGCCAGATGTGCGTTCCCAGCCAGTCGAACACGCCGCCCAGCTCGCCGCGGGCGATGTGGGCGTCCAGATCCGGCTGCTGCGCGCGCATCGTCGCGAACCACTGCGCCGCATACATCGCGCCCAGCGTGTAGCAGGGGAAGTAACCGAACAGGCCGGCCGGCCAGTGCACGTCCTGCATAGGCCCGTCCCGGAAGTTGCCGCGCGTGTCCAGGCCCAGCAGCTCGGCCATCCCGGCGTCCCACAGCGCGGGGATGTCGTCCACCTCGGCTTCGCCCTCGATGAGGGCCCGCTCGATGTCGAAGCGCAGCAGGATGTGGGCGGGGTAGGTGACCTCGTCGGCATCGACGCGGATGAGGCCGGGCTTCACGCGCGTCAGCAGCCGATGCAGGTTGCCGGGCTCGAAGGCCGGCTGGTCGCCGAGGTGCTTGCGCAGCAGCGGGGCCAGCAGGCCGGCGAAGGCCGGGTGGCTGCCCAGCTGCATCTCGAAGGACAGGCTCTGGCTCTCGTGTATGCCCATGGAGCGCGCGCGGGCGACGGGCTGTCCCAGCAGCTCGCGCGGCAGGCCCTGCTCGTAGCGGCCGTGACCGGTCTCGTGGATGGTGCCCATCAGGCTGGGCAGGAAGTCGTCCTCGCGGTAGCGCGTTGTCATGCGCACGTCCTCGGGCACGCCGCCGCAGAAGGGGTGCGTGCTCTCGTCCAGGCGGCCAGCGCCGAAGTCGAAGCCCATCAGCCGCATTGCGTCCAGGCCCAGCGCCTTCTGCGCCGCGGTGGGGAAGGGGCCGATGGGCTCGATGACCGCCTCGTCCGCCTGCTTGGCGAGGACGTCGCGGATCAGCCCTGGCAGCCATTGGCGCAGCGGCGAGAAGGCACGCTCGACGTCCGCGCCGCGCATGCCCGGTTCGTAGACGTCCAGCAGCGCGTCGTACCTTGACAGCCCCGCGCTCTGCGACAGGCAGTCGGCCTCCTGGCGAGCGATCCTCAGCACCTCGCGCAGGTTGGGCGCGAAGCCGGCCCAGTCGTTGGCCGGGCGCTGAGTGCGCCAGGCGTGCTCGCAGCGATTGTTGGCCAGGCTCTTGGCCTCCACCAGCGCCTGCGGCAACGCGTTGGCGGCGCGCCAGGCGCGACGGATCTCGCGCAGGTTGGCGCGCTGGGTGTCGTCCAGCGGCTCGGCCGCGGCGGCGTCCAGCAAGCCGGGCAGCATGGAATCGGTGGCGAGCTGGTGCAGCAGCCCGTCCATCTCGGCCAACGCCAGGCTGCGTGCCTCGTTGCCCTTGGCCGGCATGTTGGCGGCCTGGTCCCACTGGGCGATGGCCTGCAGGTGGCCGAGGCGGTGCAGGCGTTGCTGGCGCGTGCTCAGGTCTTGATAGGCGGGTGTGTTCATTGCATCCATGACATCCATGATTCGGGTAGCAGCCACAGCAGTGCAGCGGTGAAGCAGATGAAGCGCAAGCCCTTGCCCAGCGCCATCCAGCCCACGCAGGGCCAGAACGGCAGCCTGAGCCAGCCGGCCACGGCGCACAGCGGGTCGCCCACGATGGGCAGCCAGCTCAGCAGGCAGGCCTTGGGGCCGAAGCGCTTCAGCCAGGCCAGCGCGCGCGGGTTGGGCGGCTCGCGGTGCTTGACGGCCTCGACCGCCCTTTCCGCGCCATAGCCAACCCACCAGCTGGTGATGCCGCCCAGGGTGTTGCCCACGGTCGCCACCGCCATGACCGGCCAGAACATGCTCGGGTCGGCCTTGACGACGAGAAAGACAGCCGGCTCCGAGCCTAGCGGCAGCAGCGTCGCCGAGACGAAAGTGATGATGAAGACCGCGACCAGGCCCACCTGGGGCAGGGCCAGGGCGGTGAGCAGATCTTGGATGAGTTGAGCGAGCCAGGCTTCCATGCCGGCATTGTGGTCCGGGCGCGAAGGCCGGGGTGGCTACAATGTCGCCTCATTTTTGAGCAGACCCCTCGTGAAGATCGGCCCCCACCTCCTCCCCAACGCGCTGTTCGTGGCGCCAATGGCCGGGGTGACGGACCGGCCCTTCCGCCAGCTGTGCCGGCGCCTGGGCGCGGGATATGCGGTCAGCGAGATGGTCACGTCACGCAAGGAGCTGTGGGGCAGCCTCAAGACCTCGCGTCGCGCTGATCACTCGGGTGAGCCCGGCCCCATTGCCGTGCAGATCGCCGGCACCGACGCGGCCATGATGGCCGAGGCTGCGGCCTACAACGTCGACCGCGGCGCGCAGATCATCGATATCAACATGGGCTGTCCGGCCAAGAAGGTCTGCAACAAATGGGCCGGCTCGGCGCTGATGCGCAACGAGGCGCTGGCGCTGGAGATCGTCGAGTCGGTCGTGGCCCAGTGCGTGCCGCGCGGCGTGCCGGTCACGCTGAAGATGCGCACCGGCTGGAGCGCCGACGAGCGCAACGCGCTGCGCCTGGCGAAGCTGTTCGAGGCCGCCGGCATCGCGATGCTGACCATACACGGCCGAACGCGCGAGCAGGGGTACAAAGGCCTGGCGGAATACGACACCATCGCCGCCGTGAAGGCCGCGCTGTCCATCCCGGTCGTCGCCAACGGCGACATCGACACGCCCGAGAAGGCCCGCGACGTGCTGGCCTACACCCAGGCCGACGCGTTGATGATAGGTCGCGCGGCCCAGGGCCGGCCGTGGATCTTCCGCGAGGTGGCGCATTTCCTTGCCACCGGTGAGCACCTGCCTCCGCCCACCATCGTCGAAGCGCGCGACGTGCTGACCGAGCACCTGCATGACCACTACGGCCTGTACGGCGAACTCAGCGGCGTGCGCAGCGCGCGCAAGCACATCGGCTGGGCCGTGCGCGGTCTGCCCGGCGGCGAGGCCTTCCGCCAGCACATGAACACCCTGGAGCGCTGCGATCAGCAGTTGCAGGCGCTCCGCGACTGGTTCGACGAACTCGGCCAGGCGCATGACCGGCTGCCGCCCACCCTCGCGGCCGCCAACGACGAAGACGCACAGGCCGACGAAGCCTGCGCCGCCTGAAACAAGAAACTCCTGTCATGAGTGCCCAGAAGAACACCACCCCGCCCAACCCCATCGACGCCTGCGTGCGCGACAACCTCGAAGCCTTCTTCCGTGACCTCGATGGCCAGGAGCCGCATTCCATGCACGAGATGCTGGTGAAGCTGGTCGAGAAGCCGCTGTTCGAGATCGTCATGCGCGAGGCCGGCGGCAACCAGAGCAGGGCGGCGCAGTGGCTGGGCATCAACCGCAATACGCTGCGCCGCAAGCTGACCGATCACAATTTGTAAGACCTTGCGGGTTGGACCTTTGAGCGCAGCGAAGAGCTCCGACCCCAACCGATCAAGACCATGACACAACTCACCGCACTCCTCTCGGTCTCCGACAAGACCGGCATCCTCGAATTCGCCGAGGAGCTGCATGCTCTAGGCGCCAGGCTGCTGTCCACCGGCGGTACCGCCAAGCTGCTGGCCGAGGCCGGCCTGCCGGTGACGGAAGTGGCCGAGCACACCGGCTTCCCCGAGATGATGGACGGCCGCGTGAAGACGCTGCATCCCAAGATCCACGGCGGCCTGCTGGCGCGCAGCGACCTGCCCGAGCATGTCGCGGCGATGCAGCAGCATGGCATCACGCGCATCGACATCCTGGCTGTCAACCTCTACCCCTTCGAGGCCACCGTGGCCAAGCCCGGCTGCACGCTGGAGGACGCCATCGAGAACATCGACATCGGCGGCCCGGCCATGGTGCGCAGCGCGGCCAAGAACTGGAAGGACGTGACGGTGCTGACCGATTCGGCCCAGTACGCCGCCGTGCTGGCCGAGCTGAAGGCCCATGGCAGGACCAGCGACAAGACGCGCTTCGCGGCCTCCGTCGCGGCGTTCAACCGCATCGCGCAGTACGACGCGGCCATCAGCAACTACCTGTCCGCGCTGAACGAGGACGGCAGCAAGGCCGAGTACCCGGCGCAGATGAACGCCACCTTCGTCAAGGTGCAGGACCTGCGCTACGGCGAGAACTCGCACCAGAGCGCCGCGCTGTACCGTGACCTGTTCCCGGCGCCGGGCTCGCTGGTGACCGGCAAGCAGCTGCAGGGCAAGGAACTCAGCTACAACAACATCGCCGACGCGGATGCCGCGTGGGAGTGCGTCAAGAGCTTTGACACGCCGGCCTGCGTCATCATCAAGCACGCCAACCCCTGCGGCGTGGCCGTGGGCGCCAACCCGGCCGAGGCCTACCAGAAGGCCTTCAAGACCGACCCCACCAGTGCCTTCGGCGGCATCATCGCCTTCAATCGCGAGGTGGACGGCGCGGCCGCGCAGCTGGTCAGCAAGCAGTTCGTCGAGGTGCTGATGGCGCCGTCGTTCAGCGCCGAGGCGCTGGAGGTCTTCAAGGGCAAGGTCAATGTGCGCCTGCTGCAGATCGCGCTGCCTCCGGGCGGCGCCCGCCCCTGGGACCAGGGCCGCAACGCCGGAGACAGCAAGCGCGTCGGCTCGGGCCTGCTGCTGCAGACGGCCGACAACCATTTCCTGAAGCGCGAGGACCTGAAGATCGTCACGACGCTGCAGCCCACGCCCCAGCAACTGGACGACCTGATGTTCGCCTGGACCGTCGCGCAGTACGTGAAGAGCAACGCCATCGTCTTCTGCGGCGGCGGCATGACGCTGGGCGTGGGTGCGGGCCAGATGAGCCGCATCGACTCGGCCCGCATCGCGTCCATCAAGGCCGACAACGCCGGCCTGAACCTGAAGGGCTCGGCCGTCGCGAGCGACGCCTTCTTCCCGTTCCGCGACGGGCTGGACGTGCTGGCCGATGCCGGCGCCTCCTGCGTGATCCAGCCGGGCGGCTCCATGCGCGACGATGAGGTCATCGCCGCGGCGAACGAGCGCGGCATCGCGATGGTGCTGACCGGCGTGCGTCACTTCCGGCACTGAGATGAGACCGAGGGCAGCCCCTGCGGGCTGTCCGACGCCCATCGAAGGACCATCCCTGCCAGTCAGGGATGGGCATGAGCCGGCTCTAGACGTAGTCCTCTAGTCCAGGGCCTCTCCCGTTGGTGAGGTCCCGTCTTGGGGTTAGCCTCGGTGCATCCAGCAAGAGCACCGGAGACCGACCCATGGACAACACGCTGCAGGAGCGGCTTCATCTGGCGCTGACGGCCCAGCGCCGCGCCTTCGAGGCCGAGCGCATGCCGAGCTACGAGGTGCGCCGTGACCGCCTGCAGCGCCTGCTCGACATGACGCGTGAGCATGGCGAGGCCCTGGCCGCAGCCATCGCGCAGGACTTCGGCCACCGCGCCCGCCAGGAGTCGCTGCTGGCCGACATCTTCACGGTCGAGGCCGGCGCCCGCCACGCCTTGAAGCATCTGCGCCGCTGGATGAGGCCGCGGCGCGTGCCGACGCCGCTGCACTTCCGGCCCGGTCGCAATACGCTGATGCGCCAGCCGCTGGGTGTCGTGGGCATAGTCTCGCCCTGGAACTACCCCTACTACCTGGCCATGGAACCGGCCGTCGCGGCGCTGGCCGCCGGCAACCGCGTGCTCATCAAGCCCTCGGAGCTGACGCCGGCCACCGCAGAGTTGATGGCCCGCATCGTCGCCGAGCATTTCAAACCGGAGGAGATGCAGGTCATCACGGGGGGCGCCGAGGTCGGCAAGGCCTTCGTCGGCCTGCCCTTCGACCACCTCTTCTTCACAGGCTCCACGGCCGTCGGCCGCCTCGTCGCACAGGCGGCAGCGAAGAACCTGACGCCGGTCACTTTGGAGCTGGGCGGCAAGTCGCCCGTCGTCGTGGACCGCAGCTGCGACCTTGAGCTGACCGCTTCGCGCCTGGCCTTCGGCAAGCTCTTCAACGCCGGCCAGACCTGCGTGGCGCCAGACTACCTGCTGGTGCCCCGGGAACTGATCGAGCCGCTGAGCCAGCGCATCCTCGCCGAGATGCGCCGCATGTATCCGCGCATAGACGGCAATGCCGACTACAGCAGCATCGCCTCGCCTCGCCACCTCGCACGCCTGCAGGGCCTGCTCGACGATGCGGCCGCCCGCGGCGCCCGCGTGCTGCGCAGCCACGATGAACAGCCCGGCGACCGTCCCAATGATCGTCGCATGGTGCCCGCGCTGCTGCTGGACGTGACGCCCGAGATGGCGGTCATGCAGGAGGAGATCTTCGGCCCGCTGCTGCCCGTCGTCGGCTACGACCGGGTCGACGAGGCCCTGGCCCACATCAATCGCGGCGACCGCCCGCTGGCGCTCTACTGGTTCGGCCGCGACGGCGCCGCGCGCGAGCAGGTGATGTGCCAGACCCATGCCGGCGGCGTGACCATCAACGACTGCCTGTGGCATTTCGGCCAGGAGGAGCAGCCCATAGGCGGCGTCGGCGCCAGTGGCATGGGGGCCTATCACGGCGAATGGGGCTTCCGCACCTGCAGCAAGGAGAAGCCCATCTTCATCCAGTCCAGCTTCGCCGGCACGCGGCTGTTCCAGCCGCCCTATGGCGCCACCTTCGAGCGCCTGCTTTCCCTGCTCAAGCGGATCGCCTGATGCCCATGAACGACGCGCCGCACTTCGACGAGAGCCACGACGTCATCGTCATCGGCGGCGGCTCGTCCGGCTCGGCACTGGCCGGGCGGCTGAGCGAAGACCGCGACACGCAGGTGCTGGTGCTGGAGGCCGGCGCCGACGTGAACAACTGGCTTGGCAGCGTGCCCACCGCCGCGGTGCTGATGGTGCCCAGCAGGCTGCACAACTACGCCTTCGAGACCGTGCCCCAGCCCGGCCTGGACGGTCGCCGCGGCTATGTGCCGCGCGGCAAGATGCTGGGCGGCTCTTCGGGCATCAATGCCATGGTCTACATCCGCGGCCAGCGCGAGGACTACGACCATTGGGCCGCCCTCGGCAACCCCGGCTGGGCCTGGGACGACGTGCTGCCCTTCTTCATCAAGAGTGAGGGCAATGACACGTTCGGTGCGCCGCTGCATGGCAACGCAGGCCCGCTGAAGGTCAGCCAGCTGCGCACCGACAACCCGCTTCACGCCGCCTGGCTGGCGGCCGGCCGCGAGGCGGGCCATGCGATCAACGTCGATTTCAACGGCGCGACGCAGGAAGGCCTGGGCATCTATCAGGTCACGCAGGACGGTGGCGAGCGCTGCAGCGCTGCGCGCGCCTACCTGCGCCCGCACCTGGGCCGGCCCAACCTGCGCGTGACGGTGCAGGCCCAGGTGCTGCGTATCCTGTTCGACGGCCGCCGCGCCGTGGGCGTCGAGGCCCGCGTGGGCGGTGTGCTGCGCCGGCTGCAGGCCAGGCGCGAGGTGGTGCTAGCGGCGGGTGCCATCCAGTCGCCGCAGCTGCTGATGCTGTCCGGCGTGGGGGACGCGGCGCAGCTGCAGGCTCAGGGCATTCCCGTGCTGCACCACCTGCCCGGCGTCGGCGCCAACCTGCAGGACCACCCGGACTTCGTCTTCGGCTTGCGCAGCCGCAGCCTGGACACCTTCGGCCTGTCGCTGCGCGGCGGGCTGGCGTTCTGGCGCGGCATGCAGCGCTACCGCGCCGAGCGCCGCGGCATGCTGACCAGCAACTTCGCCGAGGGCGGCGGCTTCCTGCGCAGCAGCGCCGAGCAGTCACGGCCCGACATCCAGCTGCATTTTGTCGTCGCCGCCGTGGAAGACCATGCCCGCAAGCTGCGCTGGGGCCATGGCATCTCCTGTCATGTCTGCCTGCTGCGCCCGCGCAGCCGCGGCAGCGTGCGGCTCGCCGGCCGGGACGCGAGCAGTGCGCCGCTGATCGACCCGGCCTTCTTCCAGCATCCCGACGACATGCCGCAAATGGTGGCCGGCTTCAAGCTCACCCGCGCGCTGCTGGAGCAGCCGTCGTTGCGCGCGCACTGGCGCACCGAGATGTGGAGCACCGAGACGCGTTCGGACGCCGACATCGAGGCCTTGCTGCGCCGCCGCGCCGACACCATCTACCACCCGGTGGGCACGTGCAGGATGGGCGCCGATGCGCTGGCCGTCGTCGATGCCGAGCTGCGCGTGCACGGACTGCTGGGCCTGCGCGTGGTGGACGCATCCATCATGCCCACGCTGATCAGCGGCAACACCAACGCGCCGGCGATGATGATCGGCGAGAAGGCCGCGCAGATGATGCGGGCCTCGATGCGGCGGCCCGCCGCCGCCGCGCAGCTGGCCTGACCGGGGGGCGTGCGACCGCAGACCTGTCGCCTGCTGGCTGAGCGCAGGCTTGCATGTTGCACGTAAAGCCTTGAAACCGGACGGCCCGTCGTCAGATCCGGGGCGCAAACTGCCGTCGGCCGGCGTGCGTGGCACGCGGGCGACGCTTCGAGGAGTGTTGCGATGAAATTTCCCCGATTCCTGCTGATCTGCGTGGCCTTGCTGTCCCTGCTGTGGATGGGCGCGGCACAGGCCCTGCCAACCGTCGACGAGGTCCAGGCCGCCACGCAGCGCGGCGACTACGCCGGCGCCGAGAAGCTGATGCGCGAGGTCGTCGCGGCCAAGCCCGACAGCGCGCGGGCGCATTACGTGCTGGCCGAGATCCTGGCGCATGAGCGCAAGTTCGGCGACGCCGCCACCCATGTGCAGCGTGCGCGCGGGCTGGACCCGGCCATCAAGTTCGCCGACCCGGCCAAGTTCAGTGCCTTCGAGCAGCTGTTGCAGCGCGAGCAGGCCGCCGAGGCCAGGCCGTCCAACGTACCGGCCGCCGTCAAGCCTGCGGCACCGCTGCGGGCCGCGCCTGCCGAGCGCAGCGGTGGCGGCATCCCGGTCTGGGTGCTGCTGGTCGGCGCCGGCCTCTTCATCTGGATCGCCGCGAGCTGGATGCGTCGTCGCACCGAGGCCCAGGTGCCGTCCCAGCCCGCGATGGCCGGCGGCGGCTACGGCATGGGCGGTGGCTATGGCCCGCAGCCGGGCTATGGCCCCGGCGTGCCGCCGGCGTCCGGCGGCCCCGGCCTGATGGGCGTGGGCCTGGCCGCCGCGGGCGGCGTGGCGGCCGGCATGCTGGCCGAGAAGCTGCTGCACGAGGGCCGCGACGAGCGCAGCCTGCCGCGCGACCATGACGGCAGCGCGGGCAGCGGGCTGGTGCCTGGCAGTTTCGACTCGGGCAGCAGCAACGGGGCGGCCGACGAGCTGGCCCGTCGCGACGTCGACTTCGGCAGTGGCGACGGCTGGGGCGGCGGCGATGCCGGCAGCAACGACTTCGGCAGCGGCGGCGACGACTGGTAGGCGGCCACGATCGGGCCGCGATAATCCGGCCCATGACGCTTGCCGCCTTCACCGGCCAGTTGCTCGCCTTCATCGCCCGGCTCATCACGGGTGCGCAGGGCCACTGGAAGGGCTGCCCGCCAAAAGCAGAGCAGCGCATCTACATCGCCAACCACCAGAGTCATTTCGACCTTGTCCTGATATGGGCCGCCTTTCCGCATGAGCTGCGGGCCTCGACCCGCGCCATTGCCGCGCGCGACTACTGGACCAAGAGCGCCTTCAGGCGCTGGCTGACGACCGAGGTCTTCAACGCCATCTACGTCAGCCGCAGCCGCGCCACCCCCGACGAGGACCCGCTGGAGCCACTGGCCGAGGCGCTGGCCAATGGCGACTCCCTGGTCATCTTTCCGGAGGGCACGCGCTCCAGCAAGGGCAACCCCATGCCCTTCAAGTCCGGCATCTTCCACCTGGCCGAGCAGTTCCCCCATGTGCCGCTGATCCCGACCTGGATAGACAACGTTCAGCGCGTCATGCCCAAGGGCGAGGTCGTGCCCGTGCCCATCCTGTGCACGGTCACTTTCGGCGCGCCGCTGCAGCTGCGCGAGGGTGAAAGCAAGGCCGACTTCCTGTGCCGCGCGCGCGAGGCCGTGATGGAGCAGCGGCCCGATCCCGCGGCGGTGGGGCATGTGGCGGAGTCCGACTGATGGTGGGCTGGCTCAAGCAATTGACCTCGAACGAGCAGGTGGCCCTGCTGTTCCTCGTGCTGTTCGGATTCCTGCTGCTGCTGAGCATCGGACTGTTCCTGAACTCGCTGCGCGAGCGCGAGAACGAGGACGACCGGCTGGCCTCGCGGCTGGCCTGGTCACGCGTGCGCCGCGACCTGCGCGCGGCCTGGGTGGGCGGCTGCCTGTTCTGGGTGGCATGGATCTCCGGGCCGCTGGGCGCGACGCTGCTGTTCGCGCTGCTGTCCTTCCTCGCGCTGCGCGAATTCATCACCCTCTTGCACACCCAGCGCAGCGACCACCGCACGCTCATCGTCGCCTTCTTCGTGCTGCTGCCGGTGCAGTACATGATCTGCGGCACGCGCTTCTTCGACCTCTTCACCGTCTTCCTGCCGGTCTACGGCTTCCTCGCGCTGCCCATCGTCAGCGCGCTGGCCGACGATCCACAGCGCTTCCTGGAGCGCAACGCCAAGATCCAGTGGGGCGTGATGGTCTGCGTCTACGGCCTGTCGCATGCGCCGGCCCTGCTGCTGCTGGACTTCCCCGGTTATACGGGACGCGGTGCCTTCCTGCTGTTCTTCCTCGTCATGGTCGTCGCGGCAGCGCAGATCGCGCAGGAGATCGCGCGCCGCCTGCTGCGCCGCCGGCCGGTGGCGCGGCGCATCAGCCGCAGCTTCTCGATGCGGGCCTGGTGGGTGGGTACGCTGACCGGCGCGGCGGCGGGCGGCCTGCTGTTCTGGATCACGCCCTTCAAGGCCGGCCAGGCGCTGGCGATGGCGTTCGTGACGGCCGGCGCGGCCGGCTTCGGCGACCTGGTCATGAAGGCGCTGAAGAAGGACGCCGGTGCGCGCTACTGGGGCAACCGCAGCTCCATCACCGGCGCCGTGGGCCTGCTGGACCGCATCGCCGTGCTGTGTTTCGCGGCGCCGGTGTTCTTCCATTCGGCGCGCTGGTACTTCCAGCTGCCGCTGGGGTACAGGTGATGTCGACCCCCATGCGAACTCCGCTTGACGCCCCCCAAGGGGGGCTCATCGCCCATGGGGCGCTCTGGCGGGGGATGCGATGAGGATTCTTGGCATAGACCCCGGCCTGCAGACCACCGGCTTCGGCCTTGTCGATGCCGAGGGGGCGCGCCTGGCCTATGTCGCCAGCGGCACGATCAAGACCAGCGGCGTCGCGCTGGGTGACCTGCCCGGGCGACTGAAGATCCTCTACGACGGCATCCGCGAGGTCGTCGCGCGCTACCAGCCGCAATGCGCGGCGGTGGAGATCGTGTTCGTCAACGTGAACCCGCAGTCCACGCTGCTGCTGGGGCAGGCGCGCGGCGCCGCGCTGACCGCGCTGGTGTCGGCCGACCTCGCCGTCAGCGAGTACACGGCCGTGCAGATGAAGAAGGCCGTCGCCGGCCACGGCCAGGCCAAGAAGGAGCAGGTGCAGGCCATGGTGCAGCGGCTCTTGAACCTGCCGGGCGTGCCGGGCAAGGACGCCGCCGACGCGCTGGGCCTGGCCATCATGCATGCCCATGCGCGCATCAGCTTCGAGGCGATGAGCCGCAGCACGACGCTGCAGCGCCGCCAGCATGCGCAGTTCAAGGGCGGGCGGACCTATTGACCGCGCCGCCGTGGCTCAGGCCGTGGTCAGCTTCAGGCCGACGATGCCGGCCACGATGAGGCCCACGCAGGTCAGCCGCGCGACGGTCGCCGGCTCGTGGAACAGCAGCATGCCCAGCACTACCGTGCCGACGGCGCCAATGCCGGTCCAGACGGCATAGGCCGTGCCCACCGGCAGCGTGCGCATCGCCATGCCCAGCAATGCGACGCTGATCACCATTGCCGCCACGGTCCCGGCCGTGGGCCAGGGGCGCGTGAAACCCTCGGTGTACTTGAGGCCTATGGCCCAGCCCACTTCGAACAGGCCTGCGATGACCAGAATCAGCCATGCCATGTGTATCTCCCGGCGCGCGAGCGCTCAGCGCTCGGGTCGTCCCGAGAGGTGAAGAAAGGCCGGCAAGGTCGTCCTTGCGGCATGCCGGCGCGATTTCTGATGACCAGCGCACGCAGTGTAGACAAGGGGCGCGCCGCAACCACCCAAGCCCGGGCGGAGCTTGGGTGGTTGCGGCGCGACAGTTGCAGGCGCGGCGGGCCCCGCATCGGGCTGCCGGCGCTCCCGACCGATCCGCCGCATCCCGGGGCCTCTGGGGCATAGTCGCGGCCCATGTCGCCTGCACTGCTCCTGATCGACGGGCCCGCCCGTTTCTGGCCGCCGCGTTGCGTCACGCTGAGTGGCGTGGTCGTGGGGTGTGATGTCGACGAACGGGGCGGCCCGGTCGTCGCCCTCGGGCTGGCGTCGCAGCCGTTGAACGACATGTCGACCCGGAGGATGCCGTGGCGGCGGTCCGGGCGATGAGCCTCTCCCGCATGCTCGCCGGCTTCGTGCGCGAGCATTGGCGTGCCTACGCCGCCGCAGGCGCGATGCTGAGTTGCATCGCGCTGTTGACCGTCTGGATCCCGCGCCAGGTGGGCCATGTCGTCGACGAACTGGTGGCCGGCGGGCTGCAGGGGCCCGCGCTGCTGCGGCAGCTGGGCCTGCTGGTCGCGGCCGGCCTCGTCATCTACCTGCTGCGCGCGGGCTGGCGGCTGACGCTGTTCAAGGCGTCCTTCCGCCTTGGCGCGCGGCTGCGCACGCAGCTGTTCGCGCGGCTGGCGCTGCAGGGGCCGGCCTACTTCCAGAGTCAGCGCACCGGCGACCTGATGGCGCTGGCGACCAACGACATCGACACCGTGGAACAGGCCGCCGGCGAGGCCATGCTGGCGGGCTTCGACGGCTCGCAGACGCTGATCCTCGTGCTGGCCATGATGACCCTCGCCATCGACTGGCGCCTGGGCCTCGCGGCGCTCCTGCCCTTCCCGCCGATGGCGCTGGCGTTCTGGTGGGTCTCCAAGCGCCTGCACCAGGCCGCCCAGGATTCGCTGACACGCTTCGGCGACCTCAACCAGCAGGTGCAGGAGAGTCTGGCCGGTGTGCGCACCGTGCGCGCGCTGGGCCTGGTGGCGCGCAGCGAGGCGCAGTTTGGCGGCCTTGCCGACCGCGCTGCCGAGGCCAGCTTCCGCTCGCAGCGCCTGGAGGCCGCCTACGAGCCCGCCGTGGGCATGACGCTGTCCGCCGCGACGGCCATCGCGCTGGCCGTGGGGGGCTGGCTGGTAGCGCGCGGCGAGATCAGCATCGGCCAGTTGACGGCCTTCACGATGTACCTGGGCCAGCTGATCTGGCCCATGTTTGCGGCCGGCTGGGTGCTGGCGCTGCTGGAGCGCGGCCGCGCGGCCTGGATGCGGCTGGCGCCGGTACTGGATGCGCCGCTGACGCTGGCCGATGGAGGCAGTGCGGCGCTGCCGGCGCAGGCCTCGCTGCGGGCCGAGGCGCTGACGTTCAGCTTCCCCGGCGCCAAGCGGCCGGCCCTTGAGCAGGTGGACTTCACGCTGGCGCCGGGCCGCACGCTGGGCATCGTCGGCGCCACCGGCGCGGGAAAGTCCACCCTGGTGCGTCTGCTGTTGCGCCAGGCCGAGCCCGATGCGGGCCGGCTGACGCTGGCCGGCACCGCTCTGCCCGAGCTGCCGCTGGCGACGCTGCGCGGCCATATTGCCTGGGTGCCGCAGGAGCCCTTCCTGTTCTCCGCCTCGGTGGCCGACAACATCGCGCTGGCCAAGCCCGGCGCCAGTCGCGACGAGATCGAGGCCGCGGCGCGGCTGGCGGCCGTGCACGACGACATCGCGCGGCTGCCGAACGGCTACGCGACGGAGGTGGGCGAGCGCGGCGTGACGCTGTCCGGCGGCCAGCGCCAGCGCGTCGCCATCGCCCGCGCACTGCTCAGCGACGCGCCGTTGCTGGTGCTGGACGACGCGCTGTCGGCCGTGGACACCGGTACCGAGACGGCCATCCTCGACCACCTGCGCGAGTTGCGCGCTGCGCGGCCGGAGCGCAGCGTCATCGTCATCGCGCACCGGCTGTCGGCGGTGATGGATGCGGACGAGGTCATCGTGCTGAGGCAGGGCCACGTCATCGAGCGCGGCGCGCACCCGCAGCTCCTGGAGCTGGGCGGCTGGTACGCCTCGCAGTGGCGCTACCAACAGATCGAGGCCAGCCTTGAAGCCGCCTGAGACCGCGAAGAAGCACGAGAAGCCGTGGCAGAGCGTGGGCCTGCTGCTGGACGCGGCGCACCCTGAGAAACCGCATCTGCTATGGGGCGCGCTGTGGCTGGTCATCGCCGCCGGCCTGGAGGTGCTGGCGCCCATGCTCGGCAAGCGCTACATCGACCACCACCTGCTGCCAGGCCATTACGACCTGGGCGAGATGGCGACGCTGCTTGCCTTGGTGCTGCTGACCGGCTGGGCCGCGTCGTGGATACGCTACGCGCAGCTGTCGCGCATGGCCGGCGTCGCTCGGCGTTCGGTACTGCGGCTGCGTGAGCGCGTCTACGCGCACGTGCTGGCGCTGCCCATGGCCTTCTTCGACAAGGCCATCACGGGCCAGCTTGTCAGTCGCGTCACCAACGATACCGAGTCGGTCAACCAGCTCTACCGCCAGGTGCTGTACGTGATGCTGGACTCGACCATCGTCGTCGCCGGCTCGCTGGTCGCGATGGCGGTGCTGGACTGGCGGCTGATGCTCATCGTCGCGACGCTGGTGCCGGCCATGGTCGTCATCATCCTGGGCTACCAGCGCCTGTCCGCGCCGGCCGTCGCGCGCACGCGCCAGCTGCGCAGCGACATCAACGCGCAGATGGCCGAGAGCATGGCCGGCATGGCCGTGCTGCAGGCCAGCGGCGCGGCAGACCGCTTCGGGCAGCGCTTCGAGATGACGAATGCCGAGCACCGGTTGTCGCGCATCGCCGAGCTGCGCGCCAACGCCTGGCTGCTGCGCCCTGCGCTGGACCTGATGAACGTGCTGTTGCTGGTCACCGTCATCTACAGCTTCGGCCGGCGCGAGCTGTCGGGCCTGGAGGTGGGCCTGCTGTATGCCTTTCTGGCCTACATCGCCCGCGTCGTCGAGCCACTGATCCAGATCACGATGCAGTTCGGCCAGCTGCAGCAGGCCATGGTCGCCGCGTCCCGCGTGCGCACACTGCTGGAGGAGGACGAGCACCGCGGCCCGGCGCAGGACGGGCGCGACATCGCGCAGGGCTGCATCCGCATCGAGGGGCTGAGCTTTGGCTACGACCCGGCGCGGCTCGTGTTGCACGACGTGGACGTGGACATCCCGGCCGGCAGCTTCGTCGGCATCGTGGGCCACACGGGCAGCGGCAAGAGCACGCTGCTGTCGCTGCTGCTGCGCTTCTACACGGCCCAGCAGGGCCGCATCACGGTGGACGGGCAACCGCTGGCCGCCGTGCCGGACGTGGCCTTCCGCGACGCGGTGGGCCTGGTGCCGCAGGAGCCTTATCTGATGTCGGCCAGCGTGCGCGACAACATCGCGATGGGTCGGCCGGGCATCTCGGACGAGGACGTCGAGGATGCCGCCCGCGCCGCCCGTGCGCATGACTTCATCGCCGCGCTGCCTCAGGGCTATGGCACGCGGCTGGGAGAGGGCGGAGCGCGCGTGTCCACCGGCCAGAAGCAACTGCTCGCGATGGCGCGGGCGCTGGCGGGCGCGCCGCGCATCCTGTTCCTGGACGAGGCCACCAGCAACATCGACAGCGCGACCGAGCGGCTGGTCGGCGAGGCGCTGGCCGCGCTGCACGGCCGCGTGACGGTGGTGGCCATCGCGCACCGCCTGTCCACCATACGTGCGGCCGACCAGATCCTCGTCCTCAACCACGGCCGCCTGCAGGAGCGCGGCACGCACGAGGTGCTGATGGGCCTGGACGGCGGCCTGTACCGCCGCCTCGTCGAGCTGCAGACGCTGGAGGAGGCCGAGGCCTATCCCGAGCCGGGCTGATGTGGGTCAAGGCGGCGTTCCGCCCACCGCCCTAGGCTGCTTGGCCATGAACGACCTTGCCGCCTCAGAGGCCCAAGTCCTGATCTGCGGTGCCGGCCCGGCCGGCCTGGCCCTGGCCTGTGCGCTGCATGACCGCGGCCTGGCCGTGCGCGTCCTGGAGCAGGCCGATGCCGCCGCGCTGGCTCGCCCGGCAGACGATGGCCGCGAGATCGCGCTGACCCACCGCTCACGCCGCGTGCTGGAGCAGCTGGGCCTGTGGGGGCGGCTGTGCGACATCGCGCCGCTGCGCCGCGCCAGCGTGCGCTCCAGCGGCACGCGCACGCCGCTGGCCTTCGAGGCCGCCGGGCAGGACCTCGGCTGGCTGGTCGCCAACCACCGCATCCGCGCCGCAGCCTGGGAGGCGGCGCAGCAGCGCGGCATGGACATCCGCTGCGGGCGCCAGGTCGCCGGCTTCTGGCGCGAGGCCCGGGTCGCCGTCGTGCAGACGCGCACCGGCGAGCGCCATGCGGCGCCGCTGGTCGTCGCGGCCGACAGCCGCTTCTCGCCGTTACGCCGCCTCGCCGGCATCGCCGCCCGCCACCACGACTTCGGCCGCAGTGCGCTGCTCGTGCCGCTGACGCATGAGCGCGAGCACGAAGGCCTGGCGCAGGAATGCTTTCTCGAAGGCCGCACGCTGGCGCTGCTGCCCAAGACCGGTCGCCGCAGCTCGGCCGTGTGGACCGTCGCGAACGCCGAGTTGCCGCGAATCGCCGCGATGGATGACGCCGCGTTCGCCGCCGCCATAGCGGCCGCGGCCGAGGGCAGCCTGGGCGAGATGCGCGTGGACGGCGCGCGCCACGTCTATCCGCTGGTGGCCGTCTGGGCGCAGCGCTTCGTCGCGCCGCGCCTGGCTTTGATCGGCGATGCGGCGGTGGGCATGCACCCGGTCACGGCCCATGGCTACAACCTGGGGCTCCACGGCGTTGAGGCGCTGTCGCGGCGACTGGAGCCGGGGTGCGACCCGGGCGAGATGGGCGCCCTGCTGGCCTATGAGGCAGAGCACCGCCGCGCGGCTGGCCCGCTGTATGCCGGCACCAATGCGCTGGTGCGCTTCTTCACCGACGACCGCGCGCCGGTGCTGGCGTTGCGCAGGGCCGTCATCGACATGGCCCGACACCTGCCGCCGCTGCGTGCGGCGATCACGCGGCGGCTGGTGGACGCCTAGCTTCCAGCATGCTCAACGACCCGCGCAGCGAGCGCAGCGCGGCCTCCATGCGCGTTTCGCCCGGCAAGGACAGCAGACGGGCTTCGCGGTCGGCCAGCCGGTCCTCGCGCAGCGTCAGGCCGACGCGCTGGAGCTGCGGCTTCAGCGTCGCGGCGCGCTCGCGTAGCAGCTCGCGCGTGGCCTGGTAGGCATGCTCGGCCAGCTTTCGGCGCTGCGCATAGCCGAAGGTATTGGCCATGAACAGCTCGGCGTCGCGCGGGTCGGGCTCGAACAGCAGGATGTCGGTCCGCGGGTGCGTGCGCTCGTAGCCCTTCAGGCCCAGCGCCAGCCGCGAGTGGATCAGCGAGCGGAAGGTCTGCGACAGCACCAGCGGCAGGCCGCCGTCCACCAGCCGATGAATGCGCGGTTGCTGCGCGCGCAGCGCCGGGCGGCCCAGCTTGTGGGCCAGCTTCCGCGCCCTGCGCGAGCGCGCGTCGCGCGGCGACATCCGGTTGCTCGCGTAGGGCACCAACGGGTTCAGGCAGATCAGCAGGTCCAGCCCGCGGTCCAGCAGCACGGAGGCATGCAGCGTCTTCTTCAACGCGCCGTCCACGTAGTGGCGCCCGGCAATCTCCACTGGCGGGAACAGGCCCGGCAGCGCGGCGCTGGCCTGCACTGCCTGTGCGATGGGCACATGGTCCCAGCCCGCGGTGCCGAATGGGATGGCCTCGCCGCTGTCCAGATCGGTGGCCACCAGCACGAGGCGGCGGCGCAGCGCGCGGAAGTCGTTCGTGCGGCCAGGCTCGGCGAAGACGCGGCTCAGCGCAGCAGCCAGGCGCTCGCTGCTGAGCAGGCCGGTGGGCAGCACGCGTCCCAGGCGCTCGACGGCCCCCGGCACGGAGCGGCCCTCCAGCACCACGTCGCGCACCGCGTCGGCCAGCAGGCCCGGCAACAGGCGCAGGCGTGCACCGAACTCGGCCCAGGCCGGCTGCAGCAGTTCCGCGGGGTCGAAGCGGTCGGGCGCCTCGGTGCTGTTCTCGATGAAGACGGCGCAGAGCTGGCGCGGCGTCATGCCGTTGGCCAGGCCTGCGGCGATGAAGCCGCCCGCGCTGACGCCGATGTAGCCGTCGCAGGCGCTGAAGTCCAGGCCATCAACGGCGTCCTCCAGCGCACAAAGGGCGCCCACTTCATAGATGGCGCCCAGCGGGCCGCCGCCTGCCAGGGCCAGGCCGATCTTCTTCGGTCGGCTCATCGCGGCGGGGGTCTAGCCTCAGGCCTGCGCGGCCTTGGCTGTCGCTGCCGTCTTCCGGGCCGGGGCGGCCTTACTGGCGGGCGTAGCTGCGGCCTTCTTGGCCACGGGCTTCCTGGCGGCGGGCGCCTTCTTCGCGATGGCGGCCTTCTTCACGGCGGTGGCTTTCTTGGCAGCGGGCTTGCGGGCCGCCTTCACCGGTGCCTCCTGCAGGCCGGCGGACTGGGCTAGAGCATCGATGCGCTTGATGAGGCTGTCGATGTCGCCGGCGGACGGCACGCCCAGGCTCTTCAAGGCCTTGGCGACGCGCTGCTCGAAGATGGCCTCCAGCTTGTCCCACTGGTGACCGGCCTTGGCACCCATGTCGCCGGCCATGCCACTGACCTTGCTGGCCACTGCGCTGAGCTTTTCCTCGGCGGCGGACTGTGTCTTCTTCTGCAACTTCAGTCCCTCCGAGACCAGGGCCTCGAACACCTTGGAGCCTTCGCCCTGGGCCTTGGCGAAGGAGGCGAGGCCGGCGGCCCAGATCTGCTGTGCACTGTCCTTCACGTTCTGTGCCATCGCGCCGTCGAGCAGGCCAGCGGGGAAGCCGGTGGCAGCCGAGGTCTTCTTCTTGTCAGCCATCTTCTGGAGCTTCTT
Organism: Roseateles sp.; assembly: GCF_019237615.1. GTDB lineage: Bacteria > Pseudomonadota > Gammaproteobacteria > Burkholderiales > Burkholderiaceae_C > Pelomonas. Next base: position 43,530 of record NZ_JAFAGT010000016.1, read on the forward strand.
GACCATGGTGGGTGTCCTTGCGAGTTGCGCAGATTGTTGAGTGGGCCGATGGCACTGTAGCGGCCGCATCCCGCTCCAGCACGGCGATTCCTAGTGAGTGCGCTCTACGAGTGGGGTCGCGTTTCCTCGGGAAAGTGCGCAGCGGGGTGCCGCGGGCGCTGGTGAAGAATCAGACGCGAATCGCCCCCCAACTTCAAGAGCAGGAGACCCGCATGCAGTATTTCGTCACCGGTGCCACCGGCTTCATCGGCAAGCGGCTCGTCAAGAAGCTGCTGGCACGCCGCGGCAGCACGGTCTACTTTCTGATGCGCGAGGGGAGTGCGGCCAAGCTGCCCGACCTGCTGGCCTACTGGGGCGTTGGCAAGACCCGCGCCATCCCCGTCTACGGCGACCTGACGGGCAAGAAGCTGGGCGTGGCCGGCGACGTCATCAAAGGCCTCAAGGGCCAGATCGACCACCTCTACCACCTGGCCGCCGTCTACGACCTCTCCGCCGACGAGGAGTCGCAGGTCGCCGTCAACATCGAGGGTACGCGCAGCATGGTGGAGTTCGCGCAGGCGATCGACGCGGGCCATGTCCACCATGTCAGCTCCATCGCAGCGGCGGGCCTGTACGAGGGCGTGTTCCGCGAGGACATGTTCGACGAGGCCGAGAACCTCGACCACCCCTACTTCATGACCAAGCACGAAAGCGAGAAGCTCGTGCGCAAGGAGTGCAGGCGGCCGTGGACGGTGTATCGCCCCGCCATGGTCGTCGGCGACTCCAGGACCGGCGAGATGGACAAGATCGACGGGCCGTACTACGTGTTCAAGCTGATCCAGCGCATGCGCCAGATCCTGCCGCCGTGGATGCCCAGCGTGGGCCTGGAGGGCGGCCGCATGAACATCGTGCCGGTGGACTTCGTCGTCGACGCGCTGGACCACATCTCGCACCTGGTCACCAAGGGTCAGGGCTGCTACCACCTCGTGGACCCCAAGGGCTACCGCGTCGGCGATGTGCTGGACATCTTCAGTCGGGCCGCGCATGCGCCCAAGATGAACCTGTTCATCAACGCGGCGCTGATGGGCTTCATCCCCCGGAGCGTCAAGAAGGGACTGATGGCGCTGGCGCCGGTGCGCCGCATCCGCAATGCGGTGATGAAGGACCTGGGGCTGCCCGAGGATATGTTCACCTTCATCAACTACCCCACGCGCTTCGACTGCCGCGACACCGAGGCCGCGCTGAAGGGGTCTGGCATCGCATGCCCGGACCTGAACGACTATGCCTGGCGGCTGTGGGACTACTGGGAGCGCCACCTCGACCCGGACCTCTTCATCGATCGCTCGCTCAAGGGCGCGACCGGCGGCAAGGTGGTTCTGGTGACGGGCGGCTCGTCGGGCATCGGCCTGGCCGCGGCCATCAAGTTCGCCGAGGCCGGCGCCATCACGCTGATCTGCGCGCGCGACGAGGCCAAGCTGAAGGAAGCCGTCGCCGAGATCAAGCAGAAGGCCGGCAAGGAGGCGCAGGTCCACGCCTTCGCCTGCGACATCGCCGACGCCGAGGACAGCGCCAACCTCGTCGAGTGGTGCAACACCCAGTTCGGCGGCGTGGATTTCCTCATCAACAACGCCGGCCGTTCCATCCGGCGCGCCATCGAGAGCAGCTACGACCGCTTCCACGACTTCCAGCGCACGATGGAGCTGAACTACTTCGGCTGCCTGCGCGTGACGATGGGCCTGCTGCCCGGCATGACGGCCAAGAGGCGCGGCCATGTCGTCAACATCAGCTCGATCGGCGTGCTGACGAACGCACCGCGCTTCTCGGCCTACGTCGCATCCAAGGCCGCGCTGGATGCGTGGACGCGATGCGCCTCCAGCGAGTTCGCCGATACCGGCATCACGTTCACCACCATCAACATGCCGCTGGTGCGCACGCCCATGATCGCGCCCACCAAGATCTACAACAACGTGCCGACGCTGTCGCCGGAGGAGGCTGCCGACATGATCGCCCAGGCCTGCACGGCCAAGCCGGTGCGCATCGCCACGCGCCTGGGCGTGTCCGGCGAACTGCTGCATGCCGCGGCGCCGCGCATTGCTCAGATCGTCATGAACACCTCGTTCCGCATGTTCCCCGACAGCGATGCTGCCAAGGGCGAGAAGGGCCGGGGCGGCGGCCTGTCGCCCGAGGCCATCGCGCTGCAGCAGATGATGCGCGGCATCCATTTCTAGGCGGCGACACCCGCCACGGGCCCGGCTTCGGCCGGGCTTTCCTATTTCGAGGACGAATCCATGCTGAGAGGACAACGCGTCGGCCTGCGCCATGTGAACGAGGACGACCTGCCTTGGCTCAAGCGCACAGCCGGCGACCCGCAGGTCCGGGGCCAGTTTGCAGGCACGCGCATGATGTCGCCGCACAAGATCGATGCACGCTGGAAGGACAACGGCTTCGCCAGCGAGGATTCCGAAAGGCTCCTGATTTGCCACCTGCAGGATGGCAGCGTCATAGGCGACGTGCTGCACTTCAGCGCCGGGCGCTACACGACGGCGCGCGAGATCGGCTGGACCCTGGCCGACCCGTCGATGCGCGGCCAGGGCCTGGCCAGCGAGGCGGCCGCGCTGCTGGTGGACTACTTGTTCGAGAACTGGCCGGTGAACCGCCTGTCCTGTGGCGTGTCGGTGCACAACCATGCGTCGCGTCGCGTGGCAGAGAAATGCGGCTTCAAGCACGAGGGCATACAGCGCGGCATCGTCTTCGTGGCAGGCGAGTATGTGGACTGCCATTTGCTGTCGATGTTGCGCAGCGACTGGCTGGCGATGAGGGGCAGGGCATGAGCTTCGACAAGGAATTCGACCTCATCGTCTTCGGAGCTACCGGCTTCACGGGGCGGCTCGTCGCCGAATACCTGCACCTCAGCGGCGCGGCCGGTGCGCGCTGGGCCGTCGCCGGGCGCAGCCTCGACAGGCTCGGCCGGGTGCGTGATGAGCTGAACCTGCCGCCCTCTGTGGCGTTGCTGCAGGCCGATGCGGGCGACGCGGCCGCGCTCAACGCGCTGGTCGGGCGCGCAAAGGTCGTCCTCACGACGGTCGGCCCCTATCAACTGCATGGCGAGCCGCTCGCCACCGCCTGTGCCGAAGCCGGCACGGACTATGTGGACCTCTGCGGTGAGCCGCTGTGGATGGCCCGCATGATCCCCAAGCTCACGCCGCTGGCCGAGAAGAGCGGCGCGCGCATCGTGTTCTCCTGCGGCTTCGATTCCATCCCCTTCGACCTGGGTGTCGTCTACCTGCAGGCCGAGGCCGAAAAACGCTTCGGCGCGCCACTGCCTGAGGTGCGCGGGCGCGTCGCGCGCGTGAAGGGCGCAGCCTCGGGCGGCACGCTGGCCAGCATGATGGAAACCCTGGAAGCGGTGCGCCGCGAGCCGGGCCTCGTCAAGCTGATGGCCAACCCTTTCGCGCTGACGCCGGGCTTCAAGGGGCCGCGCCAGCCCGCCGACCAGGACCCGGCCTACGACGACTGGGCCGACGCCTGGAGCGGCCCCTTCCTGATGGCCACCATCAACACGAAGAACGTGCACCGCAGCAATGCGCTGCGCGGCCACCCCTGGGGCGCGGGCTTCGTCTATAGCGAGAGGCTGCTGACCGGCAAGCCCGGCCAGGGCGACAAGGGTCGCAGGAAAGCGGTTGCACTGGCCCGCCTCACGAAGCTGCAGAGCCTGGCGCTGGGCTTCAGGCCGACGCGCTTCCTGCTGCGTCGCTTCGTGTTGACCCAGCCCGGCGACGGCCCGGACAAGGCCGCGCGCGAGGCCGGCCATTACACGCTTTGGTTCACGGGCAAGTCGGCTCGCGGCCAGACGCTGCGTGCCGTCGTCAAGGGCGACCGCGACCCGGGCTATGGCTCGACCTGCAAGCTCATCAGCGAGGCCGCGCTGTGCCTGGTGCAGGACGTTGGACGTGACGCGACGCCCGGCGGCGTGTGGACGCCCGGCGCCGCGATGGGCCTGGCCCTGGTGCGTCGCCTGCACGAGCGTGCCGGGCTGACGTTCGAGATTGCCCCTTGAGCCGGCAGCCGCGCTGGGCGATCAGCCAGCCGCGCATGCACTGGACGCTGGCCGGCAACCTGGCCGAGGTGCTGGCCGCGCTGGAAGGTGCCGCCGCGACCGGCGCCGATGGCTGCGTCTGCACGGAGCTGGCGTTGACGGGCTTTCACCGTCGCCTGCCCGAGTTGCTGGACGCGGCGGCGCTGGCCGACGCGCGAGCGCAGGTCCGCGCCGCCTGTGCCCGGCTCGGCATCGCCGCGGCCATCGGCATGCCGACGCTGGGGCCAGGTGGTGCGGTCCTCAACAGCCATGTCTTCATTGATGCGTGCGGAGACGAAGTCGTCCGCGTGCACAAGACCGGCCTGACGCCGAGCGAGGCGACGTTCTTCACCGCCGGTGGATCACGCGGCTGGACGGTGCTGGGCGAGTCGCTCTGCACCTCGGTGCTGTGCCGCGAGATGCTGGATGTGGAGGCACTGCTGCCGGTATTGCGAGCCGCGCTGCCCGTCGACGACGCACGACCGCGCCTGATCTTCTGGCCCGGCTACATCGCCGAGTCGGACGCCGAGCAGGCTGTCCTCTGCGAGGCCTACCGCGTCGGCGCCGCGCGCCTGGCGCTGGCACTGCGGGCCTGGGTGCTGCAGAGCAACTGGGCCGAGTCGCTGAACGCGCCCGGGCGCGGCGGCTTCGGCGCCGGCATCGTCATCGCGCCCGATGGCGAGATCGTCCAGATGCTGCCTCGTGACGAAGCGGCGTTGGCGATCGTGGAGCTGGATCAAGCGCGGCGGATCAGCGCCGCATAGCAGCCCCGGAGCGCGAAGTGCGCGTGTACATAGGCCACGTCGGGCCTTGAGAGCAGGCGCTCGATGAGCGCCTCGGCCGCCGAGCCGTCCACGAGGTCGGCGTCCACCATCAGGTGGCTGGCGTCGAAGGCGCGCAGCGACAGCAGGCGGCTGCGCAGCGCAGTGGGCAGGGTGTCTGTCGCGTCGAACGGGGCGCCGGCATGCTCGCGCACGAAGATGGCGTGGCGCGAACGGTAGGGCGTGTCGGCCGGCTGGTGCTCGTGGTTGATGAGCAGTGCGGTTTCGCCGGGCCCGGTGTCGCGCAGCTCGACGCGGTCTGGCAGGCCCTCGCCGTGGAAGCGCCGGGCGCCATGGCGCGCCAGCTCGGCGTCACTCAGGCCGAAGAGGTGGGAAAAGGGCCGGGCCGGCAGGCCGGTGATGCGGAAGGACATGGCGTGCTCCAGAAGGGGTGCCGCCATTCTTCGGTCGCGGCCTGCGGACGTCTGGCCGCAATCGGACCTGCAGTCAGTCCTGGCCGGCGGGGCGCTCGAAGCCCGAGTCCACCCAGGCCTCGGCGGCCGACTGGTTGAACCGCAAGCCCGCGGCCACCTTGACCTGCGCCAGACGCTCGCCGGCGGCATCGAAGGCGCTGAGCCAGGCATAGGGGTCGTCCTCGGCGGGCACGATCTCCAGCGTGATCTTCAGCCAGTTGCCGTCGCGGGCGACATAGAGGGCCTTGTTGAGCTGGGCATGCAGTTGCTGCTCGTGGCGGCGTATGACCTCCGAGGCCGTCTTCACCAGCGTGTTGAAGGCGTTGACGTCCAGCGGCTTTGGGTTCTTCTTGTCACGCCCCATGGTCCAGGGGCCGACCAGGGCCGGCTCGTTCTCGCCGGCCTTGAACATGGCGACGGCCCAGCCCTCGTCGTCCTCGTTCTTGATGACCTGGGCGGTCCAGCCGTTGTCGCGCCACAGGCGCGCTTCATACAGGGGTTCGTCGGGCTCGCTCATGGAAAGGCGGAAAGTGGCGGGGCAAGCCCGCCATTGTCCGCCGCTGCGGCCCGAGGTGCCTCTCAGCCGTTTCTGCCGGGGCCGGCCGGCATGACGGCCGGGGCGCGGGTCACGCGGGTCTTGCCGCCGGTCGTCACGAGGACGACGGGGTCGCCGCTGTTGAAACTCTCGTTGCCGCGGGCCTGGATGATGGCGCGGCGCTCGCCGTTGCGCAGTTGGACGATGATTTCCAGCGCGTCCTCACGGGTGGCGGAGCGCTCGATGGCGTTGCCGATGACGGCACCGGCAACGGCGCCGATGACGCCGGCCACCTGACCGTCGCGGCGTCCGCCGACAGAGCCGCCGGCGATGGCGCCGGTGACGCCGCCGGCCACGCCGCCGACGCCGCTTTGCGAGCCGTCCACGGTGACGGGGCGGGTGGACAGCACGGTTGCGTCCTGTACCTGCGACATGCGCTGCGCGTCACCGCGCTGGACCACGTCGGGGCTGGTCGTCGAGCAGGCCGACAGCGCGGCCGCCGCGGCCAGCGTGAGGGAAGTCATGAGCTTGGACATTCGGGGTCTCCAGAGGCAAAACAGCTGCCCAACGCGCCTCATTGTCTCGCCGTTGACGGCTGGATGCCGTCCGGCACAACTCTTTACGGTTGCCTGTCAACCGTGCAAGCGCGAACTCCTGGGCACGCTGGCGAGCAGGAACTCCATCTGGTCGGCCAGGATGCGGCGGCCGCGCAGGATCATGTCCTCGTGGAGGCTGGGCACATAGGGCAGGTAGAGCAGGCTCATGTGTGCCTCTTCCGGCATGCGGTTGCCCTTGCGGCCGTTGCAGGGACGGCAGGCGGTGATGCAGTTCATCCAGCTGTCCAGGCCGCCGCGCGACGTGGGCTGGATGTGCTCGCGCGTCAGATCCTCCGGCAGGCGGCGGTGGCCGCAGTAGGCGCAGACGAAGCGGTCGCGTACGAAGAGCTTGCCGTTGGTCAAGGCCGGCGCCTGACGCCAGGCCCGGCTGGGCACGGCGCCGCGCACGGCGATGATGGAGTGCACCTCGATGCGGGATTGCCGCCCGGTGATGCGCTGCAGGCCGCCGCGCAGCACCTGGCAGGGTTCGCCCAAAGTCCAGGCGATGCCGTCGCAGGCATAGATCACGGCCGCTTCGCGCGTCGTGATCCAGGCCTGGGGTCGGCCGGAGACATCGAGCTGGAGCACATCCACTGGGCTTACCTCCAGCCGCGAGCCTAGCGAGAACCGGGCCAGCGCTCAAGCGTGGCCGCATGACAGCCCTGGATCCGGGTGTTCCCTAGGTTGGCGGCAGTATTAGGTGCATCACCCTAGTAAATCGCGGGGCCATGCTGGCGTTGTCACGGAAGCGACCTGCAAAATAGAACGACCGTTCGTTTTATTCCTGCCCGTGTCGACACAGCCCGCCCCCGCCAAGAAAGCCGCCCCGCTGCGCGCCGCGAAGCCGGCCCGCGTGGCGCGCTCGCTGCAGAAGGGCCAGCAGACCCGCGCCGCTATCCTCGAAGCAGCCCTGGGCCTGGCCTCGCACATGGGCCTTGAGGGCCTTTCCATCGGCGCGCTGGCCGACGTGACGGGCATGAGCAAGTCCGGCGTCTTCGCCCATTTCGGCTCGCGCGAGGAGTTGCAGATCGCGGTCGTCACCGAATACCACGCCAAGTTCGAAGAGGAAGTCTTCTTCACGGCCATCCGCGAGCCGCGCGGCCTGCCGCGGCTGCGTGCGATGTTCGAGCGCTGGGTGCGGCGCGTCTCGGTCGAGGTCGACTCGGGCTGCATCTACATCAGCGGCGCCGTCGAGTTCGACGACCGGCCCGGCCCCGTGCGCGACGCGCTGGTGGGCATGGTGAAGGCCTGGCATGCGGCACTGCACAAGGCCATCGTCCTGGCCCGCGACGAGGGCCATCTGCGGGCCGATGCCGACGTCGACCAGATCGTCTTCGAACTGCACGGCCTGATCCTGTCGCTGCACCACGACGCGCGCTTCATGCGCATCCCCGGCGCACTGTCACGTGCCGGCAACGGCTTCGAGCGGACCATCCAGTTCTACGCGACCCCGCTGGGCCTGGAGATCGACCGCAGCCGCCCCGACTCCAAGAACGGCGCCGCCAGGCGCTGACCGACTCACTCTCACCCCTAGCCCAGGAGTACCCGATGCCCCAGTACCAACCGCCCATGCGTGACATGCAGTTCGTCATGCACGAGCTGCTGAACGTTGTCGACGAGTTGAAGATGCTGCCGGCCCATGCCGACATCGATGCCGACACGATCAACGCGGTGCTTGAGGAAGGCGGCAAGTTCGCTGCCGAAGTCATCGCCCCCATCAACCTCAGCGGCGATGCCGAGGGCTGCACGCTCGACCAGGCCACGCACGCCGTGACCACGCCCAAGGGCTTCAAGGAGGCCTATCGGCAGTATGTCGAGGCCGGCTGGGCGGCGCTGTCCTGCGACACCGAGTACGGCGGCCAGGGCCTGCCATTGCTGGTGAATCAGTTCTTCTACGAGATGCTGAACTCGGCCAACCAGGCCTGGACCATGTATCCGGGCCTGAGCCACGGCGCCTACGAGGCGCTGCATGCCCACGGTACGCCCGAGCAGAAGGCCACCTACCTGCCCAAGCTGACCAGCGGCGAGTGGACCGGCACCATGTGCCTGACCGAGCCGCATTGCGGCACCGACCTGGGCCTGCTGCGCACCAAGGCCGAGCCGCAGGCCGACGGCACGTACAAGATCACCGGCCAGAAGATCTTCATCTCCGCCGGCGAGCACGACATGGCCGAGAACATCATCCACCTGGTGCTGGCCCGTCTGCCGGACGCGCCGGTCGGCTCCAAGGGCATCTCGCTGTTCGTGGTGCCGAAGTTCAACGTCAACGCCGACGGCACGCTGGGCGCGCGCAACGGCCTCTTCTGCGCCGGCCTGGAGCACAAGATGGGCATCCACGGCAACGCCACCGCGCAGATCGTGCTGGAAGGTGCGACCGGCACGCTGGTGGGCCAGCCCAACAAGGGCCTGGCAGCGATGTTCGTCATGATGAACGCCGCCCGCCTGGGCGTGGGCAACCAGTCGCTGGGCCTGACGGAGGTGGCCTACCAGAACGCCGTGACCTACGCCAAGGACCGAATCCAGATGCGCGCCCTGTCCGGCCCCAAGGCGCCGGACAAGCCGGCCGACCCCATCATCGTGCACCCCGACGTGCGCAAGATGCTGCTCACGGCCCGCGCCTTCGCCGAGGGCGGCCGCATGCTGCAGGGCTACACCGTGCTGCAACTGGACAAGGCACTGAAGAGCGACGACGAGGACGAGCGCAAGGACGCCGATGCCGAGGTCGCGCTGCTGACGCCCATCATCAAGGCCTTCATCACCGACAACGGCTGGCTGGCCACCTCGCACTGCATGCAGGTTTACGGCGGCCACGGCTTCATCCACGAATGGGGCATGGAGCAGTTCGTGCGCGACGCGCGCATCAACATGATCTACGAGGGCACCAACACCATCCAGTCGCTGGACCTGCTCGGCCGCAAGGTGCTCGCCAACAACGGCGCCACGCTGAAGAAGTTCGGCAAGAAGATCGCCGCCTTCATCGAGGAAGAGGGCGTCAATGAAGCCATGCAGGAGTTCGTGAACCCGCTGGCCGACCTGGGTGACAAGGTCAACAAGCTGACGCAGGAGATCGGCATGAAGGCCTTCGGCAACCCCGACGAGGTGGGCGCCGCGGCGGTGGACTACCTGCGCGTCGTGGGTCACATGACCTTCGCGTTCTTCTTCGCGCAGGCCGCCAAGATCGCGCTGGACAAGAAGGACTCGGGCGATCCGTTCTACACGGCCAAGCTGGCCACGGCACGCTTCTACTTCGCCAAGCTGCTGCCCGAGACTGCCAGCCTGATCCGCAGCTGCCGCGCGGGCCTGGCCCCGCTGATGGAAATGGACGAAGCGCTGTTCTGACGCGCCATGACAACCCAGGAGACAAGCCGATGAAGAAAGCCCTGATCGCCGCCGCCACGTTGCTGGCCCCCGTTCTCGCCCTCGCGCAGACCACGCCGGTGGGCCTGTGGAAGACCATCGACGACGACGGCAAGACCGCCAAGTCGCTGGTGCGCATCAACGAGCAGGGTGGCGTGCTCGTCGGCAGCATCGACAAGCTGCTCGACGCCAAGGACGGCCCCGATGCCAAGTGCGACAAGTGCGCGGACGACCGCAAGGACAAGCCCATCGTCGGCCTGCAGATCATCCGCGGCGTGAAGGCCGAGGGCGATGGCGTCTGGGGCGGCGGCGAGATCCTCGACCCCAACAACGGCAAGACCTACCGCACGCGCCTGAAGCCCGTGGATGGCGGCAAGAAGCTGGAGATGCGCGGCTACATCGGCCCCTTCTTCCGTACGCAGACGTGGATCCGCGTCGAGTAAACGAACTACCTCGGAGATTTCCCAATGAGTCGATTCCAAGTCCGCCGCGTCGCCGTGCTCGGCGCCGGCGTGATGGGCGCGCAGATCGCCGCCCACCTCGTCAATTGCAAGGTGCCGGTCGTGCTGTTCGATCTGCCCGCCAAGGATGGAGCCAAGAACGGCATCGTCACCAGGGCCGTCGAGGGCCTGAAGAAGCTCAAGCCGGCGCCGCTGGGCGAGGCAGCCGAGGCCGCGCTGATCCAGCAGGCCAACTACGAGGAGCATCTTGAGCTGCTGAAGGACTGCGACCTCGTCATCGAGGCCATCGCCGAGCGCATGGACTGGAAGCTGGACCTGTACACCAAGATCGCGCCGTTCGTGGCCCAGCACGCCATCGTGGCGTCCAACACCTCGGGCCTGAGCATCACCAAGCTCTCCGAAGTCCTGCCCGAGGGGATCAAGCCGCGCTTCTGCGGCATCCACTTCTTCAACCCGCCGCGCTACATGGCGCTGGTGGAGCTGATCAATACGCCGACGACGCGACCGGAGATCCTCGACCAGCTCGAGGCCTTCGTCACCACGTCGCTGGGCAAGAGCGTCGTGCGCGCCCATGACACGCCCAACTTCGTCGCCAACCGGGTCGGCATCGCCGGCATGATGGCCACGATGATCGAGGCCGAGAAGTTCGGCCTGAGTGTCGACGTCGTCGACGACCTGACCGGCAAGAAACTGGGCCGCGCGTCCAGCGGCACCTTCCGCACCGCGGACGTCGTCGGCCTGGACACCATGGCCCACGTCGTGAAGACGATGCAGGACAACCTGAAGGACGACCCGTTCTACGGCACCTACGCCACGCCCAAGGTGCTGGCCGGCCTCATCGCGAAGGGTGCGCTGGGCCAGAAGACCGGCGCCGGCTTCTACAAGAAGGTGGGCAAGGACATCCAGCGCCTGGACTTCGCGACCGGCGAGTACGTCGCCGGCGGCAAGAAGGCCGACGAGATCGTTGCCCGAATGCTCAAGAAAGGCCCGGCCGACCGCCTGAAGCTGCTGCGTGAATCCAGCAACCCGCAGGCCCAGTTCCTGTGGGCCATCCTGCGCGACAGCTTCCATTACGCGGCCGTGCACCTGGCCGACGTGGCCGACACCGCGCGCGAGATCGACTTCGCGATGCGCTGGGGCTTCGGCAGCAGCCAAGGCCCGTTCGAGCTGTGGCAGGCCGCGGGCTGGAAGCAGGTTGCCGAGTGGATCTCGGCCGACATTGCCGAAGGCAAGGCGTTGTCAAGCGCGCCGCTGCCCGCCTGGGTGACGGAAGGCCCGGTCGCCGAAGCCGGTGGCGTGCACACGCCGCAGGGCTCGTGGAGCGCGCTGGAGGCGAGGTTCAAGCCGCGCAGCGAGCTGCCGGTTTACCAGCGACAGGCCTTCCGTGAATCGCTGCTGGGAACCGGCGCGGCAGACCCGTTGAAGTCGGGCACGGAGCTGTTCAAGAACGACGAGGTGCGCGTCTGGACGCTGGACGGCAACGTCGTCATCGCGTCGATCACCGCCAAGCTGCACCTGATCAGCCCAGCCGTCACCGAGGGCCTGCTCAAGGCCGTCGAGATCGCCGAAGCGGACTACACGGGCATGGTCATCTGGAGCCCGGACGACGTGTTCTCGGCCGGCGCCAATCTGGAGTCCCTGATGCCCGTCTTCATGAAGATGGGCAGCAAGGGCATCGCGCCGGAAGAGAAGAAGCTTCAGGACATGATGCTGCGCCTGCGCTACGCCAGCGTGCCGGTTGTCGCCGCGATGCGCGGCCTGGCACTGGGCGGTGGCGCCGAGCTGGCCGTGTACTGCGCGCGCCGCGTCGCCCACATCGAGAGCTATGTGGGCCTGGTCGAAGTGGGCGTGGGCCTGGTGCCCGGCGGCGGCGGCCTGACCTACATTGCCCGCCGCGCCGCCGAGATGGCGGCGGCCGGCAATGCCGGCGCCGACATCCTGAGCTTCCTGAAGGACGGCTTCATGACCGCGGCCACGGCCAAGGTCGCGACGTCGGCGCACGAGGCCCGCAAGAACGGCTTCCTGCTCGACAGCGACGTCATCGTGCCGCACAAGGACGAGCTGCTGCACGTGGCCATGGCCACCGCGCTGGGCATGGCCGAGGCCGGCTACCGACCTCCGCACAAGGCTGTTTTCCCGGTCGCCGGCCGCAGCGGCATCGCGACGATCAAGGGGCAGGTGGCCAACATGCGCGATGGCGGCTTCGTCAGCGCCCACGACTACCACCTGGCGTCGGCGATTGCCGACGTGGTCTGCGGTGGCGAGGTCGAGGCGGGTTCCCTCGTCACCGAGGAGTACCTGATGGCGCTGGAGCGCAAGCATTTCTGCTCGCTGCTGGACAACCCCAAGACGCAGGAACGCATCATGGGGATGCTGCAAACCGGCAAGCCGGTCCGCAACTGAGACCGATGTCGTGAACCGGCTTCAACGCACGCTCGCCAAGCTGGACGGCCTGCCCGGTCCGCTGCGAGGCGCCGCGCGCAACTTCGCGCTGCGGCGTGCCGTCCCGTTCACCGGTACGGCGGCGCTGGACTTCGTCGCGCTCACGCCCGAGCGCAGCGAGATCCGTGTCGCCAACGAGCGCCGCGTGCAGAACCACATCAAGGGCGTGCATGCGGCCGCGATGTCGCTGCTGGCCGAGACGGCCACCGGCATGGTGGTGGGCATGAACGTGCGTGACGACTGCCTGCCGCTGTGCAAGTCGCTGCAGGTGAATTTCAAGAAGCGCGCCACCGGCGGTCTGGTCGCCCGCGCCCACCTGACCGAGGCCCAGCGAGCCAGCATGGCCAGCGAGACCAGGGGCGAGGTGCGCGTCGCCGTGACCGTGACCGACGAAGCCGGCATCGAGCCGATCCAGTGTGAATTTGTCTGGGCCTGGGTGCCCAAGGAAAAGCCCCAGGCTTGAAAGGAACAAACATGAGCAAGCAAGTCCAGGACGCCTACGTCGTCGCCGCCACCCGTCTGCCCATCGGCAAGAGCGGCCGTGGCTACTTCAAGAACACCCGCCCCGACGAGATGCTCGTCAAGGTCATGCAGGCCGCGCTGGCGCAAGCCCCTGGCCTGGAAGCCAAGGCGATCGAGGATGCCATCGTCGGCTGCTCCTTCCCCGAGGCCGAGCAGGGCATGAACATCGCCCGAGTGGCCTCCGTGCTGGCCGGCTTCGGCCCAACGGTGGGCGGCGTGACGATCAACCGCTATTGCGCCTCCGGCATCACCGCCGTGCAGATGGCTGCCGACCGCATCCGTGTTGGCGAGGCCGACGTGATGTTCGCGGGCGGCGTCGAGTCCATGTCCATGATCCCCATGGGCGGCAACAAGCCGAGCCTGAGCCCGCTGATCTTCGAGAAGGACGAGAACATCGGCATCGCCTACGGCATGGGCCTGACGGCAGAGAAGGTCGCCGAGAAGTGGAAGATCAGCCGCGAGGCGCAGGATGCGTTCTCGCTGCAGTCCCACCAGCGCGCCATCGCCGCGATGCAGGCGGGCCACTTCGATGCCGAGATGACGGCCTTCGACATCATCGAGCGCACGCCCAACCTGGCCGACGGCACGGTCAACGTGAAGACCCGCACCGTCAAGCTCGACGAAGGCGCCCGCCCTGACACCAGCCTGGAAGGCCTGGCCAAGCTCAAGCCGGTGTTCGCCGCCAAGGGCAGCGTGACGGCCGGCAACAGCTCGCAGACCTCCGACGGCTCGGGCGGCCTCATCATCGTCAGCGAAGCCGCGCTGAAGCGCTACAACCTGACGCCGCTGGCCCGCTTCGTTTCCTTCGCCGTCAAGGGCGTGCCGCCCGAGATCATGGGCATAGGCCCCATCGAGGCCATCCCGGCCGCGCTGAGGATGGCCGGCATCTCGGCCCGGGACCTGGATTGGGTCGAGTTGAACGAAGCCTTCGCCGCGCAATCGCTGGCCGTGCTGAACGACCTCGACAGCAAGGGCATCGAGCTGGACCGTGCCAAGGTCAACCCCAACGGCGGCGCCATCGCGCTGGGCCACCCGCTGGGCGCCACTGGCGCCATCCGCGCGGCCTCGGTCATCCACGGCCTGCGCCGCACCGGCGGCAAGTACGGCATGGTGACGATGTGCGTGGGCGCCGGCCAGGGCGCGGCCGGCATCTTCGAGAGGCTCTGAGCCATGGACCGCCGCGCCGCACTGAAGACCACGACGGTGTTGCTCGCGGCGACGCCGCTGGCGGGCTGCACCGGCCGGCTGGACACCTTCGCGACCTGGAAGGAGGCCCAGCAGGCCGTGCTGGAGCTGCTGTTCACGCCCAAGGTCGTGCACGGCAGCCCCTGGAACCTCAGCCAGGTGTTGCAGCACCTGGCGCAGAGCATCGAGTTCTCGATGCAGGGCTTCCCGGTGCTCAAGGGCGCCTGGTTCCGCTCCTCCATCGGTTCGGCGGCCTTCGCCGTCTTCAATGCGCGCGGCGCGATGAGCCATGACCTCGCCGAGCCCATTCCGGGGGCGCCTCCGCTGGATGCGTCGCAGGTGCTGAAGACCTCGGTGAACCGGCTGCTGGAGGCGATGGATGCGTTTGCCCAATTCAACGGTACGCTGCGGCCTCATTTCGCCTACGGCGAGCTGACCAAGCCGCAGTACGAGCGAGCCCATCTGATGCACTTGGCCAACCACTGGACCCAGTTCCAGGCCAAGACCGCTACCGCTTGAGGAATTCCGCATGACCATCAAGAGCTACACCGTCAACGGCGTCGCGACCCTGGAGATCGCCCGCCCCGAGAAGAAGAACGCCATCACGCAGGCCATGTACCAGGCGATGGCCGACGCGCTGCGCGCGGCCGACGCCGACCCGGCCGTGCGCGCCGTGCTGATCACGGGCCAGCCAGGCATCTTCACGTCGGGCAACGACCTGGAAGACTTCATGGCCGGCCCGCCGCGCAATGCCGACGCGCCCACCTTCCAGTTCATGCACGCGCTGGTGGACTGCGGCAAGCCAGTCGTCGCGGCCGTCACGGGTGCGGCCATTGGCATTGGCACGACCATGCTGCTGCATTGCGACTTCGTCTTCGTCGCCGACGATGCCCGCCTGGCCATGCCCTTTGTCGCGCTGGGCCTGGTGCCCGAGTTCGCGTCCAGCGTCGTGCTGCCGCAGCTGATGGGCAACCGCCGCGCGGCCGAGAAGCTGCTGCTGGGCGACCCCTTCACCGGCGAGCAGGCGGTGGAATGCGGCATCGCCAACCGCGTGCTGCCGGGCGGCGAGGTGCTCAACCACGCGCGCCGCATCGCCGAGCGCTTCAACCACCTGGCGCCGGGCGCCGTGCGCGACAGCAAGAAGCTGATCCGCGACGCGCAGCGCGAGGCCGTCAAGGCCGCGATCGCGCGCGAGTCCGAGGTCTTCGGCGCGCGGCTGCGCAGCCCGGAGGCGCAGGAGGCCTTCCAGGCCTTCTTCCAGAAGCGCGCGCCGGACTTCTCCAAGTTCAGCTGAGCATCGGCCATACGCCGCGTCCTCGCCACCTTGGTGCTTGCCCCGCTGCTGCTGTGGCAGGGGCGGGCCGTGCGCGCCCGCGCGCTGCGGCTGCCCGAGGCCGAGGGGCAGCGCACCGGCAGCAGCGGGCCGCCGCAGCCGACGCCTGAGGTGCGGCCGCTGCGGCTGCTGATCGTCGGCGATTCATCGGCCGCTGGCGTCGGTGCCGCTACCCAGCGAGAGGCGCTGGCCGGGCGGCTGTCCGAGGAACTGGCCCGCCGCACCGGCCGCGCAGTGCATTGGCAGCTGCTGGCTCGCACCGGCCTCACGAGCGCCGAGGCCTGCGAGCTGCTTGCTCGGGCGCCCCTGGCGCCGGCCGATCTGGCGGTGACGGCGCTGGGCGTCAACGACGCCACGGGGCGCGTGCCGCCCGGCCCGTGGCTGGGGGCGCTGGACCGCATCGACGACCTGTTGCGCCGGCGCGCTGGCGTGCGCTTCGTGCTGCACTGTGCGGTGCCGCCCATGCAGCGCTTCGCGCTGCTGCCGCAGCCGCTGCGCTGGTGGATGGGCGGGCAGGCCGGGCGCCTGAACGCGGCGCTGGCCGGCCATCTGCAGGGGCGCGCGGACCGTGCGCTGCTGGCCCTGCCGGAAGAACTGCAGGCCGAGGCCGATCGCCTGATGGCACACGACGGCTTCCATCCAGGTCCGGCCGGCTATGCGTTGTGGGCCCGGGCGCTGGCGGAGCCGCTGGCGCGGGCGTGGGCGTGGGCGGCGTCGCCGCCCTGAAGGAGGCGCGCGCTCAGTCGTCGCCGCCGGCCCGGCCGTTAAGCGCCCGGTCCAGGGCCTCGGTGTCCAGCGCCCGCTCCCACTTGGAGACCACCACCGTCGCCACCGCATTGCCCATGAAGTTGGTCAGTGAGCGGCATTCGGACATGAAGCGGTCCACGCCCAGGATCAGCGCCATGCCGGCCACGGGCAGCTCGGGCACCACCGACAGCGTGGCCGCCAGCGTGATGAAGCCCGCGCCGGTGACGCCGGCAGCGCCCTTGGAGCTCAGCATCGCGACCAGCAGCAGCGTGATCTGCTGGCCCAGCGTCAGATCGGTGTTGGTGGCCTGCGCGATGAAGAGGGCCGCCAGCGTCATGTAGATGTTGGTGCCATCGAGGTTGAAGGAGTAGCCGGTCGGCACGACCAGGCCCACCACCGTCTTCTCGCAGCCGGCCCTCTCCATCTTCTCCATCAGCAGCGGCAGCGCCGACTCCGAGGACGAGGTGCCCAGCACCAGCAGCAGCTCGGCCTTCAGGTAGCGGGCCAGCTTGAGGACGGAGAAGCCGCATAGCCGCGCCACGATGCCCAGGACGACCAGCACGAACAGCAGTGCGGTGATGTAGAAGCAGCCGACCAGCCAGGCGAGGTTGGCCAGCGCCGCAAGACCGTACTTGCCGATGGTGAAGGCCATCGCGCCCAGCGCGCCCAGCGGGGCGGTGCGCATCAGCAGGTGCACCAGCCGGAACACAGGCGCGGTCATCGCATCGAAGAACACCAGCACCGGCCTGCCGCGCTCGCCGGACAGGGCGAGCGACACGCCGAACAGCACCGCGACGAACAGCGTCTGCAGGATGTTGCCGTCCGCCAGCGCACCTATCAGCGATTTCGGGATGATGTCCATCAGGAAGCCGACGATGGTCAGGTCGTGCGTCTTCTCGACGTAGCTGCGGACCTCCTTCTGGTCCAGGTCGGCGACGTTGACGTTCATGCCGGCGCCGGGCTGCACCGCATGCGCCACCAGCATGCCGACGATCAGCGCCAGCGTCGAGAAGAACAGGAAGTACAGCATCGCCTTGCCGAATACCCGGCCGACCGCCTGCAGGTGCGTCATGCTGGCGATGCCGGTGACGATGGTCAGGAAGATCACCGGCGCGATGATCATCTTGACCAGGCTGATGAAGGCGTCGCCCAGCGGCTTCAGCTTGGTGGCGTAATGCGGCTCGAAATGCCCCAGCAGCACGCCGATCGCGATGGCGATCAGCACCTGCACATACAGCTGCTTGTACAGCGGCACCGGTGCCGCGGGCGCAGAGGAGGTGGGAAGCATGGCCTGTCTCCTGTGAAGATCGCGATGCGGCCGGGCATGGCCGTGACCCGCTCGGCGCGGCCGGCGGGTGGATCATTCTGGAGCGCATCGGCCGCCAGCGGTGAGGATTGCCGCAGATTTGCGGCCGGCCGTGCCGGCGCGACGTCAGGCGGGCGGGTTGAAGGGGCGGGGCTTGCCGTCGCGGTCTATGGCCACATAGGTCAGGTTGGCCTCGGTGACCTTGACCACCTGGGGGTGGGTCGGGTCGCGCTCGGCCACCACCTCGACATGCACCGTGATGGAGGAGCGCCCGATGCGGGTCACGGTGGCGTAGAAACTCAGCAGGTCGCCGATGGAGACCGGTTGCTTGAAGATGAATTCGTTGACGGCCACCGTCGCGACACGGCCGCGCGAGATGCGCAGCGGCAGGATGGAGCCGGCGATGTCCACCTGGGCCATGATCCAGCCGCCGAAGATGTCGCCGTTGGCATTCGAATCGGCCGGCATGGGTACCACGCGCAGCACCAGCTCGCGCTGGCCGCTGGACGGGTTGGAGGGAAGGGACGGGCTGGCGTCAGGGCTCATGGGTGCGGATACGGCAAGGCAATCGTGCACGGATTGTCCCTGCTGGCCCGGTGCCTAGACTGAAGTTCCTCGAGCCTCCGGCCGAGTTTCCCTGTTGATTCAAGCACTTGGCGGGAATCGGGGGTGCGGCTGCTGTCTACAACTTGATGTCTTGGACGAGTTGCAGGGCGCGGTGCTGGGTTGGGCTGGGCTGGGTGAGGA
>NZ_JAFAGT010000029.1 GCF_019237615.1 Roseateles sp.
GCGGCGCCATGACGCACACCACCAAGAGCGGCGTGGCCGACATGGCGTTCGAGAACGACGTGGAGGCGCTCATGATGCTGCGGCGCCTGTACAACTACCTGCCGCTCAACAACAAGGAAAAGGCGCCCGTGCGCCCGAGCAACGACCCGGCCGACCGCATGGACCTGAGCCTGGACACCCTGGTGCCCGACAACCCCAACAAGCCCTACGACATGAAGGAGCTGATCGTCAAGACGGTCGACGACGGCGACTTCTTCGAGCTCCAGCCCGACTACGC
The DNA here is from genome assembly GCF_019237615.1 of Roseateles sp. Lineage (GTDB taxonomy): Bacteria > Pseudomonadota > Gammaproteobacteria > Burkholderiales > Burkholderiaceae_C > Pelomonas. The sequence continues at coordinate 278 of NZ_JAFAGT010000029.1, forward strand.
CAAGAACATCATCATCGGCTTCGGCCGCATGGAGGGCCAGACTGTGGGCATCGTGGCCAACCAGCCGCTGGTGCTGGCGGGCTGCCTGGACATCAAGAGCAGCATCAAGGCCGCGCGCTTCGTGCGCTTCTGCGACGCCTTCCACATTCCCGTCATCACCTTCGTCGACGTGCCCGGCTTCATGCCCGGCACCTCGCAGGAGTACGGCGGCATCATCAAGCATGGTGCGAAGCTGCTGTACGCCTACGCCGAGGCGACGGTTCCCAAGATCACCGTCATCACGCGCAAGGCCTACGGCGGCGCCTACGACGTGATGGCTTCCAAGCACCTGCGCGGCGACGTCAACTTCGCCTGGCCCAATGCCGAGATCGCCGTGATGGGCGCCAAGGGGGCGGTGGAGATCATCTTCCGCGAGGACAAGGGCGACCCGGAGAAGCTTGCGGCCCGCGAGGCCGAGTACAAGGCCCGCTTCGCCAACCCCTTCGTTGCCGGCAGCCGCGGCTTCATCGACGACGTGATCCAGCCGCACGAGACGCGCAAGCGCGTCTGCCGCTCGCTGGCGATGCTGAAGGACAAGAAGCTCGAGAACCCGTGGCGCAAGCACGGAAACATCCCGTTGTAACCAGGAGCGACCATGACCATCCGCCTGTACTACCACCCGTACTCCCGCGCCGCGGGCACGCTCTGGGCGCTCGAGGAAGCGGGCGTGCCCTACGAGCTGCAAGTCACCGACATCATGAGGGGCGAGCAGAAGGCTCCCGAGCTGCTGGCGAAGAACGCGATGGGCAAGCTGCCGACGCTGGTCGACGGCGACGTGGTGGTGACCGAGGCCGCCGCCATCTGCCTGTACCTGGCCGACCGCTATGCCGCCGGCCGCCTGGCCCCGGCGCTCGACGATCCGCGGCGCGGCACCTATCTGCGCTGGTCGTTTTTCGCGCCCGGTGTCATCGAGCCCGCCGTCATGGCCCACAGCGGCAAATGGGAAGTGCGCGAGGTCGCGGCGGGCTGGGGCAATTACGCGGCCATGCTCGCCGCCGCGCATAGCGCCATTGCTGACCGACCCTATGTGCTGGGCGACGAGTTCTCCATGGCAGATGTGGTGTTCGGCGGCACGCTGCGCTTCATGCTGGAGTTCAAGCAGATCGAGCCGACGCCGCTGTTCCAGGCCTATGTCGATCGCCTGAACGCGCGCCCTGCCTACCAGCGCGCCCATGAGCGCAATCAGGCCATGCGCAAGCAGCTGGGGCTGCAGTGAGCATGCCCAAGGCGACCTTGGCCGACCAGGCGCGCCAGCTGACCGACATCCCCAACATCGGCAAGGCCATGGCCGCCGACCTGGTGGGGCTGGGCATCGCGACGCCCGCCGACGTGAAGCGCATGGATCCTTTTGAGACGTATGACCGCCTGCGCGACCCCATGGGCCGGCGGCATGACCCCTGCGTGCTGGACACCTTCCTGGCCGCGCACGACTTCATGAACGGCGGGCCTGCCCAGCCGTGGTGGAACTTCACCGAGCGGCGCAAGAAGCTGCTCGGCACAAAGAAATAACGAGGCTCAACATGTTCACCAAGATCCTCATTGCCAACCGTGGCGAGATCGCCTGCCGCGTGATCGCCACGGCCCGCAAGATGGGCATCCAGACCGTCGCCGTCTACTCCGAGGCCGACAAGGACGCCCGTCACGTGGAGCTGGCCGACGAGGCCGTGCTTCTGGGGCCGGCGCCATCGCGGGAGAGCTATCTCGTGGCTGACAAGATCATTGCCGCCTGCAAGGCCACCGGCGCCCAGGCCCTGCATCCGGGCTATGGCTTCCTGTCCGAGAACGAGGACTTCGCGCGCCGCTGCGAGGCCGAGGGCATTGTCTTCATCGGCCCCAAGCACCACAGCATCGCTGCCATGGGCGACAAGATCGCGTCCAAGAAGCTGGCCAACGAGGCCAAGGTCTCCACCATCCCAGGGCACAACGAGCCCATCCTGTCGCCCGAGGAGGCGGTGCAGATCGCCAAGCGCATCGGCTACCCGGTGATGATCAAGGCCAGCGCGGGCGGCGGCGGCAAGGGCCTGCGCGTGGCCTTCAATGACAAGGACGCCTTCGACGGATTCACGTCCTGCCGCAATGAGGCGCGCAACAGCTTCGGCGACGACCGCGTCTTCATGGAGAAGTTCGTCGAGCAGCCGCGCCACATCGAGATCCAGGTGCTGGGAGACTCGCAGGGCAACGTCGTCTACCTGCACGAGCGCGAGTGCTCCATACAGCGCCGCCACCAGAAGGTCATCGAGGAGGCGCCGTCGCCCTTCATCAGCGAGGCCACCCGTCGCGCCATGGGCGAGCAGGCCGTGGCCCTGGCCAAGGCCGTCAACTACCAGAGCGCCGGAACGGTGGAGTTCGTCGTCGGCAAGGACCAGGACTTCTACTTCCTGGAGATGAACACGCGGCTGCAGGTGGAGCATCCGGTCACCGAATGCATCACGGGGCTGGACCTCGTCGAGCAGATGATCCGCGTCGCGGCCGGCGAGGCGCTCGCCTTCACGCAGGCCGACATCAAGCGTGACGGCTGGGCCATCGAGTGCCGCATCAACGCGGAAGACCCCTTCCGCAACTTCCTGCCGTCAACCGGTCGCCTGGTGCGCTACCAGCCGCCGGAAACCACCATGCAGCAGGCCGAGCCGCAGCGCTTTGGCGTGCGCGTGGACACCGGCGTCTACGAGGGCGGCGAGATCCCGATGTTCTACGACTCGATGATCGCCAAGCTCATCGTGCACGGGCAGGATCGCACCGAGGCCATCGCCAAGATGTGCGAGGCGCTGAACGGCTTCGTCATCCGCGGCGTGTCCAGCAACATTCCCTTCCAGGCGGCGCTGCTGTCCCATCCGGACTTCGCGACCGGCAACTTCAACACCGGCTTCATCGCCCAGCACTATGCCGGCGGCTTCAAGGCCGAGGACGTGCCGCATGCCGACCCGCTGTTCCTCGTCGCACTGGCCGGCTTCATCCGCCGCAAGGCACGCGAGCGTGAGGCCGGCATCAGCGGCCAGATGCCGGGCCACGAGGTGAAGATCGAGCATGACTATGTCGCCGTCGTGAACCTGGGCGGGGGGCGCAGCGAGCAGCATGCGCTGCGCATCACCGAATTCGCCGGTGCCCTGGGCGAAGCGCGGGTGCAGGTGGGCGGCAAGGACTACCGCATCGTCTCCGGCTCGCGGCTCAACGATGTGCGCATCACGGGTACCGTCAACGGCCTGGCCTTCACGGCCCAGGCCGAGCGCGGCACGGCCAGGAACCCGCTGGCATATCGCATCCAGCATGGCGGCCGCTCCGTCGAGCTGACCGTGCTGAGCCCGCGTGCGGCCGAGCTGCAGGCGCTGATGCCCTACAAGGCACCGCCCGACACCTCCAAGCTGCTGCTGTCGCCCATGCCGGGCCTGCTCGTGCACCTGGCCGCCCAGGTGGGCCAGACCGTGCAGGCCGGCGAGCGGCTGGCCGTCATCGAGGCGATGAAGATGGAGAACATCCTGGCGGCCCAGCAGGACGTGACGATCGCCGAGATCCTGGCCAAGCCGGGTGAGAGCCTGTCGGTGGACCAGCCCATCCTGCGCTTTGCCTGACGGGTCGGTCGCCATCGTCGGCGCGGGCGTCGCCGGCGCGGCGGCGGCCGCCCGGCTGGCCGAGCGCGGTATCGAGGTCGACGTCTACGAGGCCGTGCCCGAGCCGCGCCCCATAGGTGCCGGCCTGCTGCTGCAGCCCACCGGCCAGCGCGTGCTGGCCGCGATGGGCCTGCTGGACGAGGCGCTGGCGCTGGGCACGCGCGTGGACCGGCTGTTCGGCGACACGCCCGCGGGCCGCACGGTGCTGGACATGAGCTATCGCCGCTTCCACCCCGAGGCTTATGGCCTGGGCATACAGCGCGGTGCGCTGATGGGCCTGCTGTGGGGGCGCCTGCGCGAACTGGGCGTGCGCTGGCATTGCGGCGTGGCGGTCGATGGCTTCGATCAGGACGTCCGGGGCGTGACGCTGCGCCTGGCTGGGCGGGAAACCGAGCGCCATTCCGCCCTGGTCCTTGCCAATGGCAGCTTTTCCAGGCTGCGCGAAGGCATGAACGTCGGGCAGAGCGCCCGGCCGTTTCCCTGGGGCGCCGTCTGGACCGTGCTGCCCGCGCCCGCGGGCTTTGCGCAGATCGAGCTGCGCCAGCGCTTTCGCTCGGCCTCGCAGATGCTGGGCCTGATGCCCGTCGGCCGGGCGACCCATGCCGACGCGCAGAGCGGCGTCAACCTGTTCTGGAGCCTGCCTGTGGCCGAGCTGGACGGCTGGTCCACGCGCATGGGCCTGGACCGGCTCAAGCAGCAGATGGCCGAACTCTTCCCCGACGTGGCGCCGCTGATCGCGGGCCTGACCGACGCGGCCCAGCTGCGCGAGGCGCGCTATGCCGATGTCTGGATGCGGCGCTGGCACGATGGCCGCGTGCTGGCCATCGGCGACTGCGCCCATGGCATGAGCCCGCAACTGGGGCAGGGCGCCAACATGGCCCTCATCGATGCGCATGAACTCGCCGCCGAAGTCGGAGGCGACTGGCCGCAGGTCTTCGAGCGCTACACACGCCGCCGCCGCGCCCACCTGCGCTTCTACGGCCAGGCCAGCAAGGGCCTGACGCCGATGTTCCAGTCTCACGCCGTGGTGGCCCCCTGGCTGCGCGACCGTTTCTTCGGCTGGGGTGGCCGGCTGCCCTACATCCATCAACAATCCATCGCCACCCTGGCCGGCGTCAAGACCGGCTGGCTGTGGGGACGGCTCAAACTGTGACGACGACCATGAGCAACACCCGACCTTTCCAAGTCCTCGGCCTGCAGCAGATCGCCATCGGCGGCCTCGACAAGGCCAAGCTGCGCCACCTTTGGGTGGACCTGCTGGGCGTGCCTGTGACCGGCAACTTCAAGAGCGAGCGCGAGAACGTCGACGAGGACATCTGCACGCTGGGGCAGGGCGCCCACGCCGTGGAGGTGGACCTGATGCAGCCGCTGGACCCCGAGAAGAAGCCGGCCGTCCACGCGACGCCGCTGAACCACATCGGCCTGTGGGTGGACGATCTGCCCACGGCCGTGCAGTGGCTGGAGTCGCAGGGCCTGCGCTTCGCACCGGGCGGCATCCGCCGCGGTGCGGCCGGCCACGACATCTGCTTCGTCCACCCCAAGGGCAACGAGCAGTTCCCGTTCGGCGGCGAGGGTGTGCTGATCGAGCTGGTGCAGGCGCCGCCGGAGGTGGTGAAGGCCCTGGGCTGAGCCGGGCGATCGTCGGTCACCGGGCTGGCTCATCGCCCGGGGAGTTGGCTCGTCGCACAGCGCCCCGGGCTGAACGGGGCCGCCGCACAGTGGCGACGTCATCCACTACTTCGAAAGCTTCCATGGACTGGAAAATATTCGCCGCCGCCCCGCTCGCGGCGGCGCTGCTGGTGGCCAGCGCTGCACCGCTGTCGCCGCTCAATGGCTGGTCGTCCGGGTCGATGGGCATCTCGTCCAAGGCCTACCAGATGGGCATAGACAACGGCGTGCAGTTCCAGGGGCAGCGCAGCGTGTCGGTGCAGTCCCAGGAGGGGCTGACCAAGGCGGACTCGCATGGCGCGGTCATCCAGAACGCCTTCGGCTACCAGGGGCGACGCGTGCGCTTCAGTGGCTGGATGCGCAGTGCTGACGTCAAGCAGTGGGCGGGCGCATTCCTGCGCGTGGATGCGGAAGGGACGGAGCGTTTCTTCGGCTCAGGTCGGTCGGACCTGAAGACTGAGGACCTGCCGTTTGGCGCCGGCAGTGCCGCGGCCCAGGATCGCTGGGTCGAGGTGAGTATCGTGGCCGACGTACCCAACACGCCGGCAGCCATGGTGTCGATGGGCGCCATGGTGGTTGGCGAGGGCAAGGTGTGGTTGAGTGCAATGCGGTTCGAGGAGGTCGGCCCAGAGGTGCCCGTGACGTCGGCGCGCATCGGCATGCCGTTGCCGACCTCGGCGCAGCGTGAGGCCGAAGCCCGCCGGCTGGTAGAGAAGGCATCACGTCGCATCCCGCCCAACCTGAGCCTTGAATGAGCCGGCCGGCTGTCGAGCTGTTGCACGACTATCGGCCGCGCCGTGCGCACCTGCTGCCGGCTGCGCTGTTCTGGCTGGCGTGGGCGCTGCTGCGATGGCAACTCCCCGCAGGCCCGCCGCAGCGCGCCATGGGCCTCGCGGCGCAGTTTTGGATCGCCTACGCCCTGGTGTGGTGGGCCTTGTCCGGGCTGGCGGTGAGTCGCCGCGTCTGGCCGGGCGGATGGGTGCCGGCGGGCCTGTTGCTGGCGGCCACGCTTGGCGCGCTGCTGGGGCTTCCGTTGACGGCTGACTTTTCCTGGCACCGGCTCGTCGCGGGGCCTGCGCTCGCCATGCAATTGCTGCCGGCCATCAGCCTCGCGCTGGCCCTGCATCTGCTGCCGCTTGCGGCTCGCTGGAGAGAGCGGCGCAAACACGCCGCCGAGGCCTCGCGACTGCGGCAGGCCGCGGCGGTGGCCGACCTGTCAAGGCAGGTCACGCTGGCGGAGCTGAAGACTCTGCAGGCCCAGGTCGAGCCGCACTTCCTCTACAACACGCTGGCCGGCATCCAGTACTTGGTGCGGCACAACGCCGTGCTGGCCGACCGCATGCTGGGCCGCCTGCACGACTATCTGCGCCTGGCCCTGCCTGCGATGCGTCAGCCCATGTCCACGCTGGGCAGCGAGTTCGCGCTGGCGGACGCCTATCTTGCGCTGATGCAGATGCGGCTGGGTGAGCGCCTGCGGGTCACGATCGACCTGCCCCAGGCGCTGGCCGGCCGCCCGTTTCCGCCACTGATGCTGGGCAACCTGATCGAGAACGCCGTCCAGCATGGCATCGAGCCCAAGCCCGGCGGCGGCGCGCTGCACGTCCAGGCGCGGGCGCGGGAGGGTGGGCTTGAGCTGGAGGTCAGCGACAGCGGCGTCGGCTTGCAGGCCGCGGCGCTCGGCCAGTCGGCCGGTAGCGGCCTGGGCCTCAGCAGCCTGCGTGAACGCCTGCTGCTGCTTTACGGCCAGGCGGCCCGCCTCGACGTCGGGGCCAATGCGCAGGGGGGCGTCAGCGCAGTCATCTGGGTGCCCCATCAGGACTCTTGAATCCATGCCGACGGCCGTACTGATCGAAGACGAAGCGCTGCCCCGCGCCGACCTGCGCGAGCAACTGGAACGGCTCTGGCCCGAACTGGAAATCGTCGGTGAAGCCGAGGACGGGCTGCAGGGGTTGGCGTTGGTGAGCGCGCGGCGGCCCGACATCGCGTTCGTGGACATTCGCCTGCCAGGCATGAGTGGCATCGAGCTGGCCCAGGGCATCAGCCGCCACGTGCATCTGGTATTCGTCACCGCGCTGGACCAGCATGCGCTGGCCGCCTTCGAGCAGGGCGCGGTCGACTACCTGCTCAAGCCCCTGCAGCCGGCCCGCCTGGCGCAGACGGTGCAGCGGCTCAGGCAACGGCTGCAGCAGGCGCCACCCGATCTCGGCGGCCTGTTGCGCGCACTGCAGGCGGGCGCCGCCGGCACCGACACGGGCACGACCGGGCCGCTGCGCTGGCTGCAGGTGGGGCAGGGTGATCAGCTGCGGCTGATCACCGTCGGCGACGTGCTGTTCTTTCGTGCCGAGACCAAGTACACGCAGGTGGTCACCGGCGGCGGCAGCTGGTGGGTGCGACTGTCGTTGAAGGAACTGGTCGAGCGGCTGGATGGCCAGCAGTTCTGGCAGGTTCATCGCAACGCCATCGTCAACCTCGCGCATGTCGACTGGGTGGAGCGCAACGCGCTGGGCCACATGACCGTCCACCTCAAGAACCATCCCGAGAGGCTGGGCATCAGTCAGAGTTTTCAGGCGCGCTTCAAGCAGATGTAGCTTTGGCGAAGTGCGGGTTGCGCAATCGCGGCTTCTGCGCGCGCCTGCCGGCGCCTAATCTGCGGAACAGCAAGACTTGCGCGTGCCTCGCTGGGCTGACCGGCCCGTGGCACACCGGGAGGCGGGGCGGCCACAAGCTGCTTCGTGGATTCGGTCGCAAGGCTTTGCGCGGGCCAGAATCGGCGCCTCCGAATTCCGAGCCGCCCCATGCGCCTTGCCCTTGTCACGTTGACCCTGCTGCTGCCCGCCCTAGCGCAGGCCTGGGGTAACCACACACCCATGTGCTATCGCGCCTTCGAGCGCATGCCCGAGGTCGCGAACGCAGCGCCGGTGAAGGCCGAGTCCCTGGCGGATTTCCTGCGCGACCAGGAGCCGGCCATCGCCCGTGCGCTGGATGCGCAGGAGGACTGGGCGCGCGAGTACCTGAAAGGCCATGCGCCACGCCCCGCGTCCTTGCGCTTCATGCCCGATGCCGGGCGCAGCGACGCCGACCGCCGTGCCGCCTTCCTGCGCGCACTGCGCCTGTCGCCGCAGTCCCGGCTGGCCCTGTATCTGCAGCCGGACCCGCGCGAGGCTGCGTCGATGCGGCCGCCCATCGATGCGCCCCTCGTCACCGCCGCCAAGCCGGGGGCTGGCGCCACGCAGCGTTTTGTCGCGCTGCGGCCGGGCGAGGCGGTCCCGGCCCTGGCCGTGCTGGCGTCGGCCTGCGACGAGCCCGACTACGGCCACGACCTCAACCTCTTCGACGACAACCCGGGCCACCCCGACAACCCGCCCTATGGCTTCGGCAGGCAGCCCTTCGGCAACCCGGCCGTTGCCATCGGCTCGCAGGCGCCCTTCCACATGGGCTTCTTCCACCAGGGCGGCATCTTCAACACGCTGGCGCCCAGTTTTGCGCGCACCTTCACCGAGCTGCGCGTGCAGCAGTACGGTGGCCTGGCCGTGCTGGCCTGGCAGACCGGCCATGCCTACTGGGGCTGGCGCTTTGCCGGCATGGCGCTGCACCATGTCGAGGACATGACCCAGCCCTACCATGCCAGCGCCGCGCCGGGCGCCACGTTGGGCCGCATGATGTGGGTCAACCTCAAGGCACAGCTCGGCGCGCCGGCGGACCGCCAGGGGCTGGTGGTGCTGCAGGGCAACCGCCACTTCGTGCTGGAGGAGTTCCAGACGCGCTGGATCATGGACGGCGCCCGCCAGCGCCGTGACGGGCCGCTGGAGCTGGCCCTGCGGGACGCGGCCCGCGACGCGCGCTACCCGGCCTGGAGCGCCGGCTATGTGCGTGACACCGTGGCCGCCGAGGCCTTCCAGGCCGGCCTGGCGACGGATGCGGCCATCGTTGTCGGCGCGCCGGCGAAATTCGTCACCGACCCCAATTTCGACTTCGCCGCCAACGAGGATCGCTTCGGCCCCGAACTGGTGCGTGACCTGCAGGGCCAGCGCGACGGCCTGCATGCTGCCGTCGCCGAACTCCTGGGGCATTTCGGTGCCCACAGCCGCAACGCCTTGCGCGGGCTGTTGAAGCAGGCTGGCCAGATCCTGCAGTGATTTCGTGAGCGGCGAAACAAAAGTCGCTTTCTGGCGCAGAATCGCGCGATTCGCGAAGGCTATGCTGGAGTCCGACTCATCATGCGACACGACCTCACCACCCTCAACCTCGTGCTGGCCATCGAGCAGACCCGCTCGATCACGCGCGGCGCCGCCCAGGAGCACCTGGCGCTGGCTGCCGCCAGCAAGCGTCTCTCGGACCTGGAAAGCCGCCTGGGCGTGCAACTCTTCGAGCGGCGCGCGCGCGGCGTCGAGCCGACCGAGGCGGGGCGGGCGCTGGTGCGTCACATACGTTCGCTGCATGCGTCGCTCTATGCCCTCGAGACCGAGGTCATGGAGTTCTCGCGCGGCATCAAGGGGCATCTGCGCATAGCCGCCAACAGCAGCGCCATCACCGAGGCGCTGCCGCCCCATCTGGTGGGCTTTTCGCAGGCCCATGCGCAGATCCGCATCAGCCTGGAAGACCTGACCAGCGCCGAGGTGCAGGCCGCGGTGGCGGAGGGGCGCGCCGACGTGGGCGTCTTCACGCCGCCGCTGCTGGACAACCGGCTGCAGACCTGGGTCTTCGCCCATGGCCGGCTGGCCGCGCTGGTGCCGCTGAAGCATCCGCTGGCGCAGCGCGAGGAGGTGAGGTTCGACGACCTGCTGTCCTACGACCTCATCGGGCTGCATGCCGGCGCCAGCGCGCAGGAGCTGATGCGCGAGCAGGCGGCTGCGCGCGGCAAGACGCTGAACGCGCGCTGGCAGGTGCGCGGCTTCGATGCCATCGCCCAGCTCGTCGAGGCGGGCCTGGGCGTGGCCGTGCTGCCCGAGCAGCCGGCCGAACGCTTCACGCGCGTTTTCGGCGTGCGTGCGCTGCGGCTGGAAGAACCCTGGGCCGAGCGCGAATATGTATTGGGCGTGTTGCGCCAACAGCGGCTGCCGACGGTCGTGCAGCGCTTCGTCGACACGCTGATTCCACGAGACAAGCAATGACTTCCCGCACTCTCTACGACAAGCTCTGGGATGAGCATGTCGTGCACACCGGGCCTGACGGCACGGCGCTGCTCTACATTGACCGTCACCTCGTCCACGAGGTGACCAGCCCGCAGGCCTTCGAGGGCCTGGACCTGGCCGGCCGCAAGGTCTGGCGCCTTTCGGCCAACCTGGCCGTCAGCGACCACAACGTGCCGACGACGGACCGCAGCGCCGGCATCGCCGACCCGGTCTCGCGTCTGCAGGTGGACACGCTGGACGCCAACTGCGACCGCTTCGGCATCACGCAGTTCAAGATGAGCGACCGCCGGCAGGGCATCGTGCACGTCATCGGCCCGGAGCAGGGCGCGACGCTGCCCGGCATGACGGTGGTCTGCGGCGACAGCCACACGTCCACGCATGGTGCGTTCGGCGCGCTGGCGCATGGCATAGGCACCAGCGAGGTGGAGCATGTGCTGGCCACGCAGACGCTGTCGGCCAAGAAGGCCAGGAACCTGCTCGTCAGGGTGGAAGGCCAGCTGCCCAAGGGCGTCGGCGCCAAGGACATCGTGCTTGCCATCATCGGCAGGATCGGCACCGCTGGCGGCACGGGCTACACCATCGAGTTCGCTGGCTCCGCCATCCGTGCGCTGAGCATGGAAGGCCGTATGACGGTCTGCAACATGGCCATCGAGGCCGGCGCCCGCGCCGGCCTGATCGGCGTGGACGACACGACCATTGCCTACGTGAAGGGCCGCCCCTTCTCGCCGCAAGGCGTGGAGTGGGAGCAGGCTGTCGCCTACTGGCGCACGCTGCACTCCGACCCCGGCGCGCATTTCGACAAGGTCGTCGAGATAGCCGCCGACCAGATCCGCCCGCAGGTCACCTGGGGTACCTCGCCCGAGATGGTGCTGTCCATCGATGATCGCGTGCCCGACCCCGACAAGGAGAAGGACGACGTCAGGCGCGGCGCCATCGAGCGTGCGCTGACCTATATGGCGCTTGAGCCCAACAAGGCCATCGCCGACATCCACGTCGACAAGGTCTTCATCGGGTCCTGCACCAACAGCCGCATCGAGGACATGCGCGAGGCCGCGGCCATCGTGCGCCGCGTCGGCGGACGCGTGGCCCGCAACATCAAGCTGGCGCTGGTCGTGCCGGGCTCCGGCCTCGTGAAGGCCCAGGCCGAGGCCGAAGGGCTGGACCAGGTCTTCAAGGCCGCCGGCTTCGAATGGCGGGAGCCGGGCTGCTCCATGTGCCTGGCGATGAACGCCGACCGGCTGGAGCCGGGCGAGCGCTGCGCATCCACCAGCAACCGCAATTTCGAAGGCCGGCAGGGCGCCGGTGGTCGTACCCATCTCGTCAGCCCGGCGATGGCCGCTGCCGCCGCGATGACCGGCCATTTCGTCGACGTCCGAACCTTCGCCTGACCGCCATGGACAAGTTCATCCTCCACAAGGGCCTGGTCGCACCCATGGACCGCGAGAACGTCGACACCGACGCGATCATCCCCAAGCAGTTCCTGAAGTCGATCAAGCGCAGCGGCTTCGGCCCCAACCTGTTCGACGAGTGGCGCTACCTGGACCATGGCGAGCCCGGGCAGGACCCGGCCAGCCGTCGGCCCAATCCCGACTTCGTGTTGAACCAGCCGCGCTACGCGGCGGCAAGCGTGCTGATCGCGCGCCAGAACTTCGGCTGCGGCTCCAGCCGCGAGCACGCGCCCTGGGCGCTGCAGCAGTACGGCTTCCGCGCCATCCTGGCGCCCAGCTTCGCCGACATCTTCTTCAACAACTGCTTCAAGAACGGCCTGCTGCCCATCGTGATGCCGGCGTCCGCGATGAACCAGCTGTTCGACGAGGTGAAGGCCTTCCCGGGCTACCAGCTCGTCGTCGACCTGCCGCGCCAGGTCGTCGTGAAGCCCGATGGCGCGGAGATCCCGTTCGACATCGAGCCCTTCCGCAAGGAATGCCTGCTGGGGGGCCTGGACGAGATCGGCCTCACGCTGCAGCACGCCGACAAGATCCGCGCCTTCGAGGCCGCCCGCATCGCTGCCAAGCCCTGGCTGAACAACCGAGTGATTTGATGAAGAAGATTGCAGTCCTTCCGGGCGATGGCATTGGCCCGGAGATCATGGCCGAGGCGGTCAAGGTGCTGAATGCGCTGGATCTGCCGCTGCAACTGGCATGGGCCGACGTCGGCGGCAAGGCCTACGAGACCAGCGGCCACCCGCTGCCGCCCGCCACGCTCAAGCTGGCCCAGGAGGCCGACGCGGTGCTGTTCGGCGCCGTGGGCGACTGGAAGTACGACAAGCTGGAGCGTGCATTGCGGCCCGAGCAGGCCATCCTGGGCCTGCGCAAGGCGCTGGGCCTGTTTGCCAACTTCCGCCCGGCGATCTGCTACGAGCAGCTGACGCATGCGTCGTCGCTCAAGCCCGAACTGGTGGCGGGCCTGGACATCCTCATCATCCGCGAGCTGACCGGCGACATCTACTTCGGCCAACCGCGCGGCCGCCGCACGGCGGTGGACGGCCACTTCCCCGGCGCCGACGAGGCGTTCGACACGATGCGCTACTCGCGTCCCGAGATCGAGCGCATCGCCCACGTCGCCTTCCAGGCCGCGCGTCTGCGGTCCAGGCGTCTGACCAGCGTCGACAAGGCCAATGTGCTGGAGACCTCGCAGCTCTGGAAAGACGTCGTCATCGAGGTCCACGCCCAGTACCCCGACGTCGAGCTGGACCACATGTATGTGGACAACGCCGCCATGCAGCTCGTCAAGGCGCCCAAGAAGTTCGACGTCGTCGTGACCGGCAACATGTTCGGCGACATCCTTTCCGACGAGGCCGCGATGCTGACCGGTTCCATCGGCATGCTGCCGTCCGCCTCGTTGGATGCGAACAACAAGGGCCTCTACGAGCCGAGCCATGGCAGCGCGCCGGACATCGCGGGCAAGGGGATTGCCAACCCTCTGGCTACAATCCTCTCCGCTGCCATGATGCTCAAGTTCTCGCTCAACCTGCCCGACGCTGCCGCTCGTATCGAGGCGGCCGTGCAGTCGGTGCTGGCTGAGGGCTTGCGCACCGCCGACATCTGGAGTGAAGGTACCTCGAAGGTCACGACCCTCGAGATGGGCGACGCTGTCGTCAAAGCCATCACGACCACCAAAACCATCAAGAGCTGATCGCTCCGTCTCGTCTCGCCCCGACCAAACCCGGCGAACGAGCCGGGGCCCAAAGTGGATGGGGTTTGGTGACTGAACGACAAAGGATTTGAAGATGACGACCTTGGTAGGCCTTGTAGGCTGGCGCGGCATGGTGGGTTCGGTGCTCATGGAGCGCATGACCGCCGAGCGCGATTTCGACCTCATCGAGCCGCTGTTCTTCTCCACCTCCAACGCCGGCGGCGCCGCCCCGGCCCAGGCCAGGAACGAGAAGTCGCTGCAGAACGCCTATGACGTGGAGCAGCTCAAGCGCTGCGACATCATCATCACCGCCCAGGGTGGCGACTACACGACCGAGGTCTACCCCAAGCTGCGCGCCGCGGGCTGGTCCGGCCACTGGATCGACGCCGCCTCCACGCTGCGCATGGCCGATGACGCCGTCATCATCCTCGACCCCGTCAACCGTCCCGTCATCGACCAGGCGCTGAGCCAGGGTGGCAAGAACTGGATCGGCGGCAACTGCACGGTGTCGTGCATGCTGATGGGGGTGGGCGCGCTGTACAAGGCCGGCCTCGTCGAGTGGATGTCCACGCAGACCTACCAGGCCGCGTCCGGCGGTGGCGCGCAGCACATGCGCGAACTGCTGACGCAGTACGGCACGCTGAACGCCGCCGTGAGGCCGCTGCTGGACGACCCCAAGAGCGCCATCCTGGAGATCGACCGTCAGGTCATCGCCAAGCAGCGTGCACTGTCCGCCGACGAGACGGCCAACTTCGGCGTGCCGCTGGGCGGCTCGCTGATCCCGTGGATCGACAAGGACCTGGGCAACGGCATGTCCAAGGAGGAGTGGAAGGGCATGGCCGAGACGAACAAGATCCTCGGCTCCGGCGCCATTCCTGTCGATGGTTTTTGCGTGCGCGTGGGCGCCATGCGCTGCCACAGCCAGGCGCTGACCTTCAAGCTGAAGAAGGACGTGCCGCTGGCCGATATCGAGGCCATGATCGCCGCCGACAACGCCTGGGTGAAGGTGGTGCCCAACACGCGCGAGGCCACCCTCCGTGACCTGACGCCCGTGGCCGTCACCGGGACCATGACCATCCCCGTGGGTCGCCTGCGCAAGCTGGCCATGGGCCCGGAGTACCTGGGTGCCTTCACCATCGGTGACCAGCTGCTGTGGGGCGCCGCCGAGCCGCTGCGCCGCATGCTGCGCATCCTGCTGGAGCGCTGAGCCGGGATCGGGAACAGGCCCCTGCCGGGGCCTGTTTGACGCCCGACGCAGGGCTGGTCCATACAGGCGCAGGGTGGGAATCTGCTTACGGTCTTTTACGCTTGGACCTAGGGTTCACCCGAACATCGATATTGAAACCAAACTACACATGAGGTATCGCGTGAGCATTTCCGCGTATATGCTTGATGCCGTTGTGTTTTTGATTCGAAACTCGATGCATGCCACACCGTGCAGACCAGGTTCATGCAGCGCGTGCTGAAGATCGAGACAGGCGGGGCCCTCATCAGCCCCGCCTTGTTGCTTTGGGGAATGCCTTGAAAGACCACATCCGCGACGCATTCGAGGGAGTTCGACCCATGGGCTTCGCTCGCCATCACCTCGCGCTTGCCGCACTGCTCATGGTCAGCGGCGGTGCGCAGGCCCTGGGCCTGGGCAAGCTCAACGTGCAGTCGGCCCTCGGCGAGGCCATGCGCGCCGAGATCGACGTCACCAGCCTGACGCCCGAGGAAGCCGCCACGCTCAAGGCGCGCATCGCGCTGCCCGATGCCTACCGCGCCACCGGCATCGACTACAACCCGGTGCTGACCTCGACCCATGTCCAGGTCGTGCGCAACAACGGCCGCACCGTGCTGCGCGTCAGCAGCGACCGCTCGGTGCAGGAGCCCTTCGTCGATGTCATCCTCGAGCTGAGCTGGTCCAGCGGCCGCCTGGTGCGCGAATACACGCTGCTGTTCGACCCGCCCAGCCTGACCAAGCCGGCCCCCGTCATCACCGCGCCGCCGGCCATCGCCGCCGCGCCTGCACCCGCCGCGGCCGCCTCCAGCGAGGCCGTACCCGCGCCGGCACCGGCCGCCACGGTGGCGTTGCCGCGCAACGCGGCCGCACCGGCGCCGGTCGCCGCGACGCGTGCGCCGGCCCCGGCCGCCGAGGTCCAGCGCCCACCCGTCACCGCGGCCTCCGAGTACGCGGTGCGCTCGGGCGATTCGCTGTCCAAGGTCGCGGCCCGGACCCAGGTCAGCGGCATCTCCCTGGACCAGATGCTGGTGGGCCTGTTCCGCAACAACCCCGACGCCTTCATCGACGGCAACATGAACCGGCTCAAGGCCGGCTCGACGCTGCGCGTGCCGGGCAGCGACACGCTGGCCGCCATCTCCCACGGCGAGGCGCGCCAGGTCATCCAGGCCCAGAGCGCCGATTTCTCCGCCTATCGCCAGCGCCTTGCGTCAGCCGCGCCGACGCTGCAGAACACCGAGAGCGAGCGCCAGTCCAAGGGGCAGGTGCAGGCCGCCATCGAAGACCGCAGGCCCGCCGCGGCCCCCACCCCCGACAAGCTCACCCTCAGCAAGGCCGGTGGCGCCGCCGCCAGCGCCGCCGAGGCCAAGCTGTCGAAGGACGCGGAGAAGAAGGACGCCGCGGCGCGGGTCGCCGAGCTGACGCGCAACGTCGAGGAACTGAAGAAGCTCTCCAGCGCCACCAAGCCCGCGACGCCCGGTGCTTCCGCATCGGGCGCGGCGCTGCCGGCCCCTGCGCCGCTGGTGGCCGCCGCCGAGGCCGCATCGGCGACGATGCCGGCCGCGGCCAGCGCGGCTGCTTCCAGGCCAGCCGTCCGCGCCAGCGCGCCGCTGGCCCCGCCGCCGGCCGCGGAGCCGCCGGGCTTCATCGAACAACTGCTGGACAGCCCCATCGTGCTGCCGCTGGCCGGCGTCCTCGTGGCCGTGCTGGGCGGCCTGGGCCTGTACCGCCTGCGTTCGCGTCGTCCGGCGCATGCGGTGGAAACCGGCTTCCACGAAAGCCGGATGCAGCCGGACTCCTTCTTCGGCGGCACCGGCGGCCAGCGCGTCGACACGCGCGACACGCAGAACAGCGGCCAGTCGTCGATGAGCTACTCGCTCAGCCAGCTGGACGCCATCGGCGACGTGGACCCGGTCGCCGAGGCCGATGTCTACCTGGCCTATGGCCGCGACCTGCAGGCCGAGGAAATCCTCAAGGAAGCACTGCGCGCCAACCCGACGCGGCTGGCCATCCGCCTCAAGCTGCTGGAGGTCTATGCCAAGCGTCGCGACGCCAAGGGCTTCGAGCAACTGGCCGTGCAGCTCTTCGCCGAGACCAAGGGCACGGGCGAGGACTGGGCCAAGGCCCAGGAGCTGGGCCGCGGCATCGATCCGGACAACCCGCTCTACCAGCCTGGCGGCGCCCCCGCCCTGGCCGAGACCGGCCCCGAACTGCGTCCCGAGCCGATGAACGCCAGCACGCTGCCGCAAACGGCGCTGCCGCCGAACGTTGTGGCCGCCGCCACTGGGGCCCATCTGGCGACCGACGTGATGCGCGGCGGCCCGGACACGGGCCCCGTGAGCGGCTTCGACCTTGCCCTGGACCTGGACCTGGACGCGCCGGAGCCGGTGTCGCCGACGGCGATGGCCGCCACGCAGGCCATGCCGGCCTCGGTGGAGCAGGCGCCGATGAAGATGGACTTTGACATCTCCAGCCGGGGCACCCGCACGGCGCCGCCCGCGCCGGACCTGAACTTCGACCTCAGCGGCATGGGCGACCTGCCGGTCAACGCGGCGCCGGCGCCCATGTCCGCGGCGACCGATCTGGACTTCGATCTGGGCGAGCTCATCCCCGCCGGCGAGGGCGGCACGGATCCGCTCGGGCAGGCCCTGAAGGCGCTGGGCGACGACGAGGGCGACCCGCTGCTGCGCCAGCTGGAGCTGGCCGACGAGTTCCGCCAGATCGGCGACACCGAAGGCGCCCGCGAGGTGCTGCAGGAGCTGGTCCAGCGCTCCAGCGGTGCGCTGCGCGACAAGGCGCGGGCCATGCTGGGCGAGCTTCGCTGAGGCGCAGCCGCGATACTTCGACGCCCGGCCTTGGCCGGGCGTTTTTACTTTGGAGCCCATGAGAGTCGCACTAGGAGTCAGCTACCGCGGAGGCGGCTACAACGGCTGGCAGAGCCAGCCCGACGGTCGCACCGTCCAGGACGCGCTGGAGAAAGGCCTGTCTGCCTTCGCGGCCCGGCCCATCCGCACCCTCTGCGCCGGCCGGACCGACGCCGGCGTGCACGGCATCAACCAGGTCGTGCACTTCGATACCGAGGTCGATCGCGAGCCCTTCTCCTGGGTGCGCGGCAGCAACCGATATCTGCCACCCGACATCGCCATCCAGTGGTGCCGCTTCCCTGGCGACGATTTCCATGCCCGCAACTCGGCGCGCGGCCGGCGCTATGCCTATCTGCTGCTGGAGTCGGCCGTGCGGCCGGCCATCGAGTCCGGCCAATGCGGCTGGGTGTTCCGGCCGCTGGACCAGGCTGCGCTGGAGGCCGCCGCCGAGCGCCTGATCGGCGAGCACGACTTCTCGTCCTTCCGCTCGTCCGAATGCCAGGCCGCGTCGCCGGTGAAGACGCTGCGGGAGATCAACGTGCAGCGGCGCGGCGCCTACTGGCGCTTCGAGTTCGAGGCCAGCGCCTTCTTGCACCACATGGTGCGCAACCTGATGGGCTGCCTGCTCGCGGTGGGCAGCGGCACGCGCGCGCCGGACTGGGTCACCGAGGTGCTTGCCGCCCGCGACCGCAAGGCCGCGGCGCCGACATTTGCCCCCGACGGCCTCTATTTCCTCGGCCCGACCTACGATGCCGAGCTGGACATCCCGCGGCATGTGGCCGCGCTCGACTGGTTGCCATGACCCGAATCAAGATCTGCGGCCTCACGCGCGAGGCCGATGTCGAGGCCGCCGTCGAGGCCGGCGCCGATGCCATCGGCTTCGTCTTCTACGCCAAGAGCCCGCGCGCCGTGACGCCGGAGAGGGCGAGGGCGCTGGCCAGGCTGCTGCCGCCCTTCGTGACGCCGGTGGGCCTGTTCGTCAACGCGACCGATGCCGAGCTGCAGGCGGGCCTGGAGGCGCTGCCCAACATGCTGGTGCAGTTCCACGGCGACGAAACGCCCGCCGACTGCGACCGCATGCGCCGCCCCTATCTGCGCGCCGCCCGCATGGCGCCGGGAGTCGATTTGCTAGACTTCGCAACACGTTTTTCCAACGCCCAGGCCATCCTGCTCGACGCCCATGTCGACGGCTATGGCGGCGGCGGCAAGGTCTTCGATTGGTCACTCGTTCCTCCAAGCGTCAGCTCTCGCCTCGTTTTGTCTGGTGGGTTGAATGCTGCCAACGTAGCCGATGGCATCGCCCGGGTGCGGCCCTGGGCCGTTGATGTGAGTTCCGGCGTCGAGGTGTCCAAGGGCATCAAGAGCGCCGACCTGATCCACGAGTTCTGCAACGCGGTCCGTCTCGCCGATGGGCGCGCCGATGCCGAACCGACCCGCTAGGAAAGACCATGTTTGCCTACGACCAGCCCGATGCGACCGGGCATTTCCGCCATGCCGGCGCGCCCACCTATGGCGGCAGCTTCGTCTCCGAGACCCTCGTCCATGCGCTGGACCAGCTCAGGGATGCCTACGCCCATTACCGCGATGACGCGGAATTCATCAAGGAGTTCCAGAAGGAGCTCAAGCATTTCGTCGGCCGCCCCAGCCCCATCTACCACGCCGAGCGCCTGAGCCAGGAACTGGGCGGCGCACAGATCTACCTGAAGCGCGAGGACCTGAACCACACCGGCGCGCACAAGATCAACAATGTCATCGGCCAGGCCCTCTTGGCCAAGCGCATGGGCAAGCCGCGGGTCATCGCCGAGACCGGCGCCGGCCAGCATGGCGTGGCCACCGCCACCATCTGCGCGCGGTACGGCCTGGAATGCGTCGTGTACATGGGCAGCGAGGACGTCAAGCGCCAGTCGCCCAATGTCTACCGCATGAAGCTGCTCGGCGCGACGGTCGTGCCGGTGGAGAGCGGCAGCAAGACGCTGAAGGACGCGCTCAACGAGGCCATGCGCGACTGGGTCACCAATGTCGAGAACACCTTCTACATCATCGGCACCGTGGCCGGCCCGCATCCCTATCCGATGATGGTGCGGGACTTCCAGCGCATCATCGGCCTGGAGTGCCTGGAGCAGATGCCCGAGCTGGCCGGTCGCCAGCCCGACGCCGTCATCGCCTGCGTGGGTGGGGGGTCGAATGCCATCGGCATCTTCCACCCCTACATCCCCCATGAGAACGTGCGTCTCATCGGCGTCGAGGCCGAAGGGCAGGGCGTCGCCAGCGGCAAGCATGCCGCGACGCTGACCGCCGGCAGTCCCGGCGTGCTGCATGGCAACCGCACCTATCTGCTGCAGGACGAGAACGGCCAGATCATCGAGACGCATTCCATTTCCGCCGGCCTGGACTACCCCGGCGTGGGCCCCGAGCATGCCCATCTGAAGGACATCGGTCGCGCCGAGTATGTGGGCATCACGGACAGCGAGGCGCTGGCCGCCTTCCACAGGCTCTGCCGCACGGAAGGCATCATCCCGGCGCTCGAATCCAGCCATGCCGTCGCGCATGCGATGAAGCTCGCCCCGACGCTTGCCAAGGACAAGGTGCTGCTCGTGAACCTCAGCGGCCGTGGCGACAAGGACATCGGCACCGTCGCCGACCTGTCCGGCGCAGCCTATTTCGACCGCCCCTCGCAGGCCGGCGAAAAGGTCAAGGGAGGTGTGCAATGAGCCGCATCAAGACCACCTTCGACGCGCTCAAGGCGAGCGGCCGCAAGGCGCTGATCCCCTTCGTCACCGCCGGTGATCCGCACCCGACGGCCACGGTGGACCTGCTGCTGGCCATGGCCGAGGCCGGCGCCGACGTCATCGAGTTGGGCGTGCCGTTCTCTGACCCCATGGCCGACGGCCCCGTCATCCAGCGTGCCGGCGAGCGCGCCCTGAAGCAGGGCGTCAGTCTGCGTACGGTGCTGGCCTATGCGCGAGAGTTCCGCGCCCGCAACGACAGGACGCCGTTGGTGCTGATGGGCTATGCCAACCCGGTCGAGCGCTACGGCCTGGACGCCTTCGTGGCCGATGCCAAGGCGGCCGGCGTCGACGGTGTGCTCATCGTCGACTACCCGCCCGAGGAGTGCGAGGAGTTCGCCGCCAGGTTGCGCGCCGCCGGCATGGACGCGATCTTCCTGCTCGCGCCGACGTCCACCGAGGCCCGCATGGCCCAGGTGGGGCGGCTCGCCAGCGGCTACGTCTACTACGTGTCGCTGAAGGGCGTGACCGGTGCCGGCCACCTGGACACGGCCGCCGTGGCGGAAGCCGTGCCCCGCATACGCCGGCATGTCAGCGTGCCGGTGGGCGTGGGCTTCGGCATCCGCGACGGCGTGACGGCACGGGCGGTGGCCGACGTTTCGGACGCCGTGGTCATCGGTTCCAAGCTGGTCGAGTTGCTGGAGCGCCAGCCAGCCGATAATGTCGCCTTGACTGGCGCGGCCTTCATCCGTGAAATCCGCGCCGCACTCGACAAGGACTGAGACATGAGTTGGCTCGACAAACTGCTCCCGCCCAAGATCCAGCAAGGCGACCCGGCAGACCGGCGCACCGTGCCGGAAGGGCTGTGGATCAAGTGCCCCAGCTGCGAGACGGTGCTCTACAAGACTGACCTGGAGCAGAACATCAACGTCTGCCCCAAGTGCTCGCATCACCACCGCATCGGCGCGCGTGCGCGCCTGGACGCCTTTCTCGACGGCGAGGGTCGCTACGAGATCGGTCAAGAGGTGCTGCCGGTCGACGCGCTGAAGTTCAAGGACAGCAAGAAGTACCCTGACCGCCTGAAGGAAGCGCTGGAGAACACCGGCGAGACCGACGCGCTGGTCGTCATGGGCGGCGCCATCATGAGCGTGCCGGTCGTCGCGGCCTGCTTCGAGTTCGACTTCATGGGCGGCTCCATGGGTTCCGTCGTTGGCGAGCGCTTCGTGCGCGGCGTCGAGACGGCCATAGAGCAGAAGACGCCCTTCATCTGCTTCACCGCCACCGGCGGCGCGCGCATGCAGGAAGGCCTGCTGTCGCTGATGCAGATGGCCAAGACGAACGCGGCGCTGACCCGCCTGGCCAAGGCCAAGCTGCCCTATATCAGCGTGCTGACCGACCCGACCATGGGCGGCGTGTCGGCCTCGTTCGCGTTCGTCGGCGACATCGTGCTGGCCGAACCCAAGGCGCTGATCGGCTTCGCCGGCCCGCGGGTCATCGAGAACACCGTGCGCGAGAAGCTGCCGCCGGGCTTCCAGCGCGCCGAGTTCCTGCTGGAGAAGGGTGCCGTCGACATGATCGTGGACCGTCGCCAACTGCGCGAAACGATCGCCCGCCAGCTCGCCATGCTTCAGCGTCAGAGCGCCGACGCGGTGGCCTGAGCGTCGTCCCCAGAGTTCCGAGCCAGGCCCCCGTGCCTGGCTTTGTTTTTTTCGATCCGCCATGACGCTTGAAGACTGGCTCGCGCACTGCGAGCGCCTGCATCCCAAGACCATCGACATGACGCTGGACCGCGTGGCGACGGTGAAGCGGCGGCTGGGCATCGCCTTTGACTGTCCCACCATCGTCGTCGCCGGCACCAACGGCAAGGGCTCGACATGCGCGATGCTGGAGTCCATCGCGCTGCATGCGGGCTATCGCGTGGGGTTGTACATCAAGCCCCATCTCGTGCATTTCCAGGAGCGCTGCCGCGTCGGCGGCGCGCCGGTGGCAGCCGAGTCGCTGGAGCCGCATTTCGAGGCCGTCGAGGCCGCGCGCGGCGACATCACGCTGACTTACTTCGAGTTCACCACGCTGGCCATCATGCGCCGGCTGCAGCACGAGCCGCTGGACCTGGTCATCCTCGAGGTGGGCCTGGGCGGGCGGCTGGACGCCGTCAACGTCATCGACGCCGACTGCGCCGTCATCACCAGCATCGACCTGGATCACACCGAGTTCCTCGGCCCGGACCGTGACAGCGTCGGCCGCGAGAAGGCCGGCATCATGCGCACCGGCCGGCCGGTCGTCGTCAGCGACCCCATGCCGCCGGCCTCGCTGGCTGAGCGGGCGCTGGAGATCGGCGCCGACCTGCGCCAACTGGGGCGCGACTTCACGTTCAGCGGCGACCGCACCCAGTGGCAATGGGCCGGGCGCGACAAGCGCTTCTCCGGCATGGCCTACCCGGCGTTGCGCGGCGTGAACCAGTTGCTGAACGCGTCCGGCGTGCTGGCCGCCTTCGAGGCGCTGGCCGATCGCCTGCCCATCAGCGCCCAGGCCGTGCGCACCGGCCTGGCCCTGGTCGAGCTGCCCGGCCGCTTCCAGGTGCTGGCCGGCCAGCCGGCCGTCGTTCTGGACGTGGCCCACAACCCGCACGCCGTGGCGGCACTGGCACAAAACCTGGACCAGATGGGTTTCTTCCCGCGCACCCATGCCGTCTTCGGCGCGATGGCGGACAAGGATCTGGCCGGCATCCTGGCCCGGATCGCGCCGCTGGTGGATGTCTGGCACTTCACCGACCTGCCCATCCCGCGCGCCGCGACAGCCGGGCAGCTGCAGGCCGCCTTCCTCGCCGCCGGCCTGAAGACGCCGCCCGGCGTGGCGACGCATACCCATGCCAACCCTCTCGACGCCCTGCATGCTGCGGCGACCGGCGCGACCACGGCCGATAGAATCCTCGTCTTCGGATCCTTCTACACCGTGGGGGGCGTGTTGCAGCAGGGCCTGCCCCGCGTGACCGCCGGCGCCGCCGAACCTCAGCCTCCCACCCTCCACTGAAGCCAGACGCCGCCGATGGGCCTGTTTTCCTTCCTCAAGCGCGATGCCGCCGCCACCGCGGCGGCGCCCAAGAAGTCGGCCAAGTCCGGCGCCAAGGCCTCCGCGGCCGAGGACGTGCAGGTGCTGCGCGTCCGCGCCCGCCGCCGCCTCATCGGTGCGGCGGTGCTGGTGGCGGCCGGCGTGGTGGGTTTTCCGCTCATCTTCGAGACGCAGCCGCGGCCCATTCCCGTGGACTTGCCCATAGACATCCCGCGCAAGGAGACCGCACCGCCGCTGGTCGTGCCCACGCGCGAGCCGCTGGCGCAGGCCGAACCGGCGTCGACGCCCGAGCCGGTGGTGGCAGCGGCCAGCCCGCCGCCGATGGCCGAGAAGGCCGTTGAAAAGCCGGTCGAAAGGCCCGTCGAGAAGCCGGCAGAGAAGCCGCTCGAGAAGCCCGCCGAGAAGCCGGTGGCCGAGAGGTCGCAGGAGAAGCCTCCCGTCAAGGTCGCCGAGAAGCACGTCGAGAAGTCCGGCGACAAGCCCGTCGACAAGCCCAAGCCCCACGCCGCCGACGGTGCCCGCGCCCAGGCGCTGCTGGACGGCAAGGAGCCGGCCGCCGCGCCGGCCGTGGCCGGCCGCTTCATCGTGCAGGTGGGTGCCTATGGCGAGAACAAGGCCGCCCAGGACATGCGCAGCAAGGTCGAGAAGCTGGGCCTCAAGACCTATGCCCAGGCCGTGGACACGGCTGACGGCCGCCGCGTGCGCGTGCGCCTGGGCCCGTTCGCCAGCCGCGACGAGGCCGAGCGTGCTGCCGCCAAGCTCAAGGGTGCGGGCCTGCCCGGCGCCATCCTGACGCTGTAAGGACGCTGCCATGGACGTCGCGCTGAGCTGGGTCGACCTCGCGCTGCTCGCGCTGCTGCTGATCTCCATCGGCATCGGCCTGTGGCGCGGCCTCGTGTTCGAGGTCATGTCGCTGGCCGGCTGGGTCGTCGCCTATTTCGCCGCGCCGCCGCTGGCGCCCGTCGTGGAGGCCTTGCTGCCCCAGGACAAGTTCGGCCCCGCCGCGCTGCACCTCGTTGCGCTGGTGCTGGCTTTCTGCTGCGTGCTGGTCGTGTGGAGCCTGGCCACGCGCCTCGTCAAGACGCTCATCCATGCCACGCCGCTGTCCGTGCTGGACCGCCTTGGCGGCGCCGGCTTCGGCGCGCTGCGCGGCGTCTTCATCGCGCTGCTGCTGGTGCTGGTCATCGGCGCGTCGCCCCTGGCCCAGTCGACCACCTGGCAGGCCTCGCGCGCCGCGCCCCTGCTGGCCGGCGTGCTGCGCGACGTCACGCCGCTGCTGCCCGAACCCGTTGCCCGTTTCATTTCCCGCTCGATGACCCCATCTGAGGCGGAATCGACCGAATAAGGACCCCTGCCATGTGCGGCATCGTCGGCACTCTCGCTGCCTCCCCCGTCAACCAGCTCCTCTACGACGCGCTGCTGCTGCTGCAGCACCGCGGCCAGGACGCCGCCGGCATCGTCACCATGCAGGGCCACAAGTGCTTCATGCACAAGGCGCGCGGCATGGTGCGCGACGTGTTCCGCACCCGCAACATGCGCGCGCTGCCCGGCAACATCGGCCTGGGCCAGGTGCGTTACCCGACGGCCGGCAACGCCTACAGCGAGGAAGAGGCCCAGCCCTTCTACGTGAATGCACCGTTCGGCATCGTGCTGGTGCACAACGGCAATCTGACCAATGCCCACGCCCTGAAGGAGGAGCTGTTCGCCGTCGACCACCGCCACATCAACACCGAGAGCGACACCGAGGTGCTGATCAACGTGCTGGCCCACGAGCTGCAACAGGCTGCGCGCGACCTGCCGCTGGCGCCCAAGGAGATCTTCTCCGCGGTGCGCGCGGTGCAGAAGCGCATCAAGGGCAGCTATGCCGTCATCGCGCTGATCGCCGGCTATGGCCTGCTGGCCTTCCGCGACCCCTTCGGCATCCGCCCGCTGTGTTTCGGTCGTTCGGGCAGCGGCGACTTCATGGTGGCCAGCGAAAGCGTCGCCCTCGAAGGTACGGGTCACCAGCTCGAGCGCGACGTGGCGCCCGGCGAGGCCTTGTTCATCGACATGGCCGGCCAGCTCCACACCGAGCAGTGCAACGATAGCCCGGCGCTCAACCCCTGCATGTTCGAGTTCGTCTACCTGGCGCGCCCGGACTCGGTGATGGACGGCATTTCGGTCTATCAGGCGCGGCTCAACATGGGTGAGACGCTGGCCCAGCGCGTCATCTCGACGATGCCGCCCAACGAGATCGACGTCGTCATCCCCATCCCAGAGAGCAGCCGCCCGTCGGCCATGCAGCTGGCGCACCGCATCGGCAAGCCCTACCGCGAGGGTTTCGTGAAGAACCGCTACGTGGGCCGCACCTTCATCATGCCGGGGCAGGGCGCGCGCAAGAAGAGTGTGCGCCAGAAGCTCAACGCCATAGGCCTGGAGTTCAAGAACCGCAACGTGCTGCTGGTGGACGACTCCATCGTGCGCGGCACCACGTCCAAGGAAATCGTGCAGATGGCGCGTGACGCCGGCGCCCGCAAGGTCTACCTGGCCTCGGCGGCGCCGCCGGTGCGCTTCCCCAACGTCTACGGCATCGACATGCCGACGCAGGAGGAGCTGATCGCCCATGGCCGCAGCATCGAGGAGATCCGCGAGTACATCGGCGCCGATGCGCTGATCTACCAGGACGTGGACGCGATGAAGCGCGTCGTCGCCGCGCTGCACCCGGGCCTGGCAGGCTTCGAGGCGAGCTGCTTCGACGGCCACTACGTGACGGGCGACGTCAGCCTGGCGGACTTCGCCGCGATGCGCGAGCAGCGCACCAGCCAGCCGGGCGACGAGGATGCCGACGCGCGCAGCCGGCTGGCGCTGCAAAGCGGCAGCGAGCCGTGAGGGGCTGACCCATGAGCGACCACCGCCCCCTGCCCGAAGGACTGCGGCCAGAGACCTTGGCCGTGCGCACGGCGCTGGCGCCCAGCCAGCACGGCGAGAACTCCGAGGCCTTGTTCCTGACGACGGCCTACGTGCAGTCGGATGCCGAGACCTCGGCGCGCAAGTTCTCCAACTCCGAGGACTTCACCTACTCGCGCACCAGCAACCCGACCGTGCGCAGCCTGGAGGCCCGCCTGGCCGCGATGGAGGGCACCGAGGCCGCCATCGCGACGTCCACCGGCATGAGCGCCATCCTGCTGCTGGGCATGGGCGTGCTGAAGGCAGGCGACCATGTCGTCTGCTCGCGCTCGGTGTTCGGCTCCACGATCAACCTGTTCGCCAAGGAATTCGGCAAGTTCGGCGTCGAGACGACGTTCGTGTCGCAGACTGACCTGGCCGAATGGCGCGCGGCCATCAAGCCGACGACCAGGCTCTTGTTCGCCGAGACGCCCACGAACCCGCTGACCGAGGTCTGCGACATCCGCGCGCTGGCCGAGCTGGCCCATGGCGCGGGCGCCATCCTGGCGGTCGACAACACCTATTCGACGCCAGCCCTGCAGCGCCCGGCCGGCATGGGCGCCGACATCGTCATGCACTCGGCCACCAAGTACATGGATGGCCAGGGCCGCGTGATGGCCGGTGCGCTGTGCGGCCCCAACAAGCTGATCCGCGACGTCTTCGGCCCCATCCTGCGCACGGTGGGCATGACCCTGGCGCCGTTCAACGCGTGGGTCGTGCTGAAGGGCCTGGAGACCTTGTCGCTGCGCATGAAGGCGCAGAGCGAGCAGGCGCTGGCCGTCGCGCGCTGGCTCGAAGCCCAGCCCGAGGTCGACCGCGTCTACTACCCGGGCCTGGCCTCGCACCCCCAGCATGAACTGGCCATGCGCCAGCAGAGCGGGCAGGGCGGGGCGGTGGTGTCGTTCGACCTCAAGGGCGACACGCCCGAGGCCCAACGCGCCGCGGCCTTCCACGTCATCGACAGCACGCGCGTTGTCTCCATCGCCACCAACCTGGGCGACACCAAGACCATCATCACCCACCCCGCGACGACCTCGCACGGCCGCCTCAGCGAGGCGCAGCGCCAGGCCGCGGGCATAGGCCAGGGCCTGATCCGCCTGGCCGTCGGCCTGGAGCATGTCGACGACATCTGCGACGACCTGCTGCGCGGCCTTTCCACCCTCACGACCCGATGACTTCCCAATTCGACAAGGTCCGCACGCGCATCGCGCCGTCGCCGACTGGCTTCCTGCACCTGGGCACGGCCCGCACCGCGCTCTATTCCTGGGCCTATGCCCGCCACCATGGCGGCGAGTTCGTGCTGCGCATCGAGGACACCGACGTCGCGCGCTCCACGCAGGACTCGGTGGACCAGATCATCGCGGCGATGAACTGGCTGGGCCTCTCCTACGACGAGGGCCCGATCTACCAGATGCAACGCCTGGACCGTTACCAGGCCGTCATCGAGCAGTTGATCGCCGAAGGCAAGGCCTACCACTGCTACGCCACGCCGGCGGAGCTGGACGCCATGCGCGAGGCCCAGCGTGCCCGCGGCGAGAAGACGCTGTACGACCGCCGCTGGCGCCCGGAGCCCGGCAAGCTGCTGCCTGTGCCGCCCGAGGGCGTGAAGCCGGTCGTGCGCTTCGCCAACCCCGTCGATGGCGACGTGACTTGGGACGATGTCGTCAAGGGTTCGATCACGATCAACAACCGCGAGATCGACGATCTCATCATCGCCCGTGCCGATGGCGTGCCGACCTACAACTTCGCCGTCGTCGTCGACGACTGGGACATGCGCATCAGCCATGTGTTCCGCGGCGACGAGCATGTCAACAACACGCCCTGGCAGATCAACATCTTCAACGCGCTGGGCGCGCCGCTGCCTGCCTTCGGCCACCTGCCCATCATCCTGGGCGACGACGGCCTGAAGCTGTCCAAGCGCCGTGGCGCCGTCAGCGTGATGGACTACGCCGCCAACGGCTACCTGCCCGAGGCCATGCTGAACTACCTGGCCCGCCTGGGCTGGAGCCATGGCGATGACGAGCTGTTCTCGGCCGCGCAGATGGTGAGCTGGTTCGACGGCTCGCACCTTTCCAAGAGTCCTGCGCAATGGGACCCGGCCAAGCTGGACTGGGTCAACGGCCACTACGTGAAGCAGATCGACGAAACCCGGCTGGCAGAGCTGGCCGTGGTGCAGCTGGCAGCCCAGGGCATCGCCGTGACGCTGGAGCAGGTCCAGCCCAAGGTCGGGCTGTTCAAGGAGCGCTGCGCGACCGTTGCGGCGCTGGCCGGCTGGCTGGCCATGTACTTCGCGCCGGTCGCACCCTCCGCGGAGGACCGGGCGGCCCACGTCACGGATGCGGTGCGCCCCGCGCTGGCCATGCTGGCCGAGCGCCTGGCTGCCCTGACGGAGTGGAGCAAATCCGGCATCCAGCAGGCGCTGAAGGACACGCTGGCGGCGACCGGATTGAAGATGCCGCAACTGGCGGTGCCGGTGCGCGTGCTGGTGTGCGGCCGCACGCAGACGCCCAGCCTGGATGCGGTGCTGGAGCACTTCGAACAGAAAAAAGTTCTCGATCGCTTGCAATCCACCTGAATTTCGTCATATACTCTTGGTCTCGCTTGAACAGCGCTGCAAACGAAGCGATGAGCGATTGAGTCGGTAACGACAAGATCGCAAATCAAAACGTAAGCACATTGGGGGTATAGCTCAGCTGGGAGAGCGCTTGCATGGCATGCAAGAGGTCAGCGGTTCGATCCCGCTTACCTCCACCAAGAATCCTTAGGGGTTTTTGAGTGGCGCGCAGTTCAAGTCGCGAAGGTTTCGTCCCCTTCGTCTAGAGGCCTAGGACACCACCCTTTCACGGTGATTACAGGGGTTCGAATCCCCTAGGGGACGCCAAGTTTGATGAGCTTGGATATTGTCGAAAGACGGTATTAAAATCATCCCACGCGGAGTGGTAGTTCAGTTGGTTAGAATACCGGCCTGTCACGCCGGGGGTCGCGGGTTCGAGCCCCGTCCACTCCGCCAAGGATTCCATCGGGTTCGCCCGATAAATGAACGGCCAATACGGCCGTTTATTTTTTGCGACCGTCATTTGACGGGGGTATAGCTCAGCTGGGAGAGCGCTTGCATGGCATGCAAGAGGTCAGCGGTTCGATCCCGCTTACCTCCACCAGATATCCCTTGGGATATTCGGTGGCTTCGCAGTAGTTTTGAAAATTCAGTCCCCTTCGTCTAGAGGCCTAGGACACCACCCTTTCACGGTGATTACAGGGGTTCGAATCCCCTAGGGGACGCCAAGTTTGATGAGCTTGGATATTGTCGAAAGACGGTATCGAATTCATCCCACGCGGAGTGGTAGTTCAGTTGGTTAGAATACCGGCCTGTCACGCCGGGGGTCGCGGGTTCGAGCCCCGTCCACTCCGCCAAAATGCCAATGCGCCGAAGCCCTCGCGGGCCTCGGCGCATTTTCTTTTGGGCTCGAGAGGTATGGGGATCGTCAGGAGACTCCGCGTGAGGGCGCCGGCGCCGTGCCGGCCTCATCGGTGCCACCGTCACTGCCATGGGCTTGCGGGCCGGCGGTGCCGGCCGGGCGGGACTCGGCGGAACTGGTGCGCGGAGCTTCGCTGGGGCTGCGCTTGCCGCTGACGACCAGGCGCGCCAGCTTGACGACCTCGCTGGCCTGCGCTGGAAAGCCGCCAGCCACCAGGCCGAGCGCCAGGCACAGGCTCATCCATCCCCTAAGCAGTCGCGTCATCTCTACCTCCCGCCTTGCAGACGGCAAGGCACGCGTTGCAGTGTTCAGCATGTGAGGCCGGCAAGCCAGCGTCGAGCGACGAATTGCGCTTTCCCGGGGACGAATTGCAGTCGAGCGATGCGAATGGAGCGGCGCGGAAAGCAAAACGGGCCCTGAGGGGCCCGTTCATGCTTGGCGGAGAGGGCGGGATTCGAACCCGCGGTGGGCTATTAACCCACACACGCTTTCCAGGCGTGCGACTTAAACCGCTCATCCACCTCTCCTGCAAGCCCGCCATCATAGCGCAATACGAGGCTCATGCCTGCAAATTACGGGTTCGATTTGCGCCGCGCCTGTCCAATGCATCGCGCCAGTCGAGTTGATGGATGACATTGTTGAGGTGCAGCATGCGGCGCGAGCGTGCCAGCGTATGCCCGTGGCCATCAATCAGCGCGACATTGCAGAGGATGTTCATCGGATCGAACAGCGCGACGACGTCAGGTTGGATCTCGGTCCACTCCCAGGCGATCTGGATGGGCTCGCCGCCATCCGACGTGGCCCAGACCTCCTGCCCAGAACGCAGCCCAGAGCGTGAATCGTGCACTCTGACACTACTTCCCACTTGCCGCAGCTCATGGGTCGCTAATTCGAACTCGTTTACAGTCTTGACGACCGTCTCGCAGGCCATCAGTTGCCAAGCTGCAATCTGCATTCGGGACTCCTCTCATTTGGATGGTTTGCAGTTTGCGTTCACCCGGGCCAGGCTGCTCCTACCAACCCTAGTAGCGCATGAACCTGCAGCGGTACGAACAAGTCAGTCAAGCGGAAGATTTCGCGTCCTTCAAGCAAGGGCTGATCGACTTCGCCAATGACCTGGACTTTGGTTTGATTGCAGGAGTTCTGGCCTATGAGCACCGTGGGCCGGGGGCCAAGACCGAATACGTCACGATCAGCAACACGCCGACTGCTTTCCTGGAAGCGTTCAATGACGCGTCGAACGCCAAGAGGGATCCGGTCCACCAGCATGTGATGCGGCATTCAACGCCGCTGATCTACGACCAAAGCCTCTACGTCAACGCCGACGCCGGCGATCTATGGGAAATGCAGGCCCCGTTCGGGTATAGGGCAGGTCTGGCGGTCAGCGTTCACATGCCCGGCTATCGACGGTTTCTGCTCGGCGTCGACCGCGACAAGGCGCTGCCGAAGGACTCGGTCAAGCTCAATCGGATGATTGCCGATCTTCAGCTTCTGGCGGTTCATGCTCAGGACGCGGCAGCGCGGCTGCTGTTGTCGTCCAAGGGCCAGGACAACAAGCCGAAGCTGTCTGTGCGTCAGCTTGAGATCCTCAAGCTGACGATGGAAGGCAAAAGTGCCTGGGTCGTAGGCAGCATCCTCGGCATCAGCGAGAACACGGTCAATTACCACATGAAGCAGCTCTTCAAGGAGCTGGATGTTTCGAACAAGCCTCACGCCGTTTTGAAGGCGATGGAGTTGGGCCTGCTTTGAATGCGCCCCTACCAGGGTTTGTAGTTCCCTGCCGAGCGACCCTCCGACAAACTGCGCTCATCTGTGTACGGCCCGATGGCCAGATGGGAGCAAGTTATGTGGACACTGATTGCCGAATTGTTGGGTCTGCCTTACGGCGGTGGTAACTAAGCCTGCAGCGAGACCTTTGACAGGACCCTTAACAGGAAAAGCGACACCTCCATCGCTTTCGTTCGGCGCCCCCCGAACGTCTTGCACCCGCGACCGCCCTTAGGGCGGCTTCGCGGGTTTTTTTATTTTCAGGTCTCAGGGTTTCACGCCGCCCTTGAGCAGCGCCATGGCGGTGCCGATCAGGCCGGCGACCTCGGTCATGTTGCCCGGCACGATCATCGTGTTGTTCTTCTGTGCCAGGTGGGCGTAGGCATCGACGGCCTTCTCGGCGACCTTGAGCTGCACGGCCTGTCCACCGCCCGGCTGCTCGATGGCGGCGGCGATCTTGCGGATCGCGTCGGACGTCGCATCGGCCACCGCCGTGATGGCGGCCGCCTCGCCCTGGGCCTTGTTGATCTCGGCCTGCTTCTGGCCTTCGGACTTCGCGATCGCCGCCTCGCGCTCGCCGGTGGCGATGTTGATCTGCTCCTGGCGCCGGCCTTCCGATGCGGCGATCAGCGCGCGCTTTTCACGTTCGGCAGTGATCTGGGCCTGCATGGAGTGCAGGATGGCCGGCGGCGGCGTCAGGTCCTTGATCTCGTAGCGCAGCACCTTGACACCCCAGTTCAGCGCCGCCTCGTCCAGCGCCTCCACGACCGAGGTGTTGATGACGGCGCGTTCTTCGAAGGTGCGATCCAGCTCCATGCGGCCGATGACAGAGCGCAGCGTGGTCTGCGCCAGCTGCGTGATCGCGACAACGTAGTTGCTGGCGCCGTAGCTGGCGCGCATCGGGTCGGTGACCTGGAAGTAGAGGATGCCGTCGACGGTCAGCTGCGTGTTGTCCTTGGTGATGCAGATCTGGCTGGGCACGTCGAGCGGGATTTCCTTCAGCGAGTGCCTGTACGCCAGGCGGTCGACGAAAGGTACGAGGAAGTTCAGGCCCGGCGTCAGCGTGGCGTGATATCGCCCCAGGCGCTCGACCACCCAGGCGTGCTGCTGGGGCACGACCTTGATCGAGCGGGCCACGAAGATGGCGGCGATGACGAGGATGACGAGTGCGATTTCCATGTGGCCTCTCGAACGGGTTTGCTAGGGGAGGTGGGTCAACGGTCCAGCAGCAGGCGGCTGCCTTCGATGGCGCGGATCACGTGCCGGCCACTTTCGGCGGGCGTCTGGCCGATGTAGCGGGCCTGCCAGGCCGCGCCGCGGTACTGGACCTGGGCCGTGCCTTCGGCCGACCAGGCCTCGACATGCACGGTCTGGCCAATGTCCAGGTTCACGTCGGGATTGCTGGCTGCCGGCGCCGCCGGCTCGCCCCCGCGGCGGCGCATATGCCAGGCCGTAGTCGCCGCGCCGCCAACGGCGGCCGCGACCAGCATCTGGCCCGGGAGACCCAGCCCGAGATGGGCGGCCAGGGCGCCTGCCGCGGCGCCCAGGGCCAGCATCAGCAGATAGAAGGTGCCGCTGGCCAGCTCTGCGGCGACCAGTATGCCCGCGGCGATCCACCAATAGGTGCTCCAGCTCCAGTCCATGCCGTCTCCCTCGGTCTTTGTTGAAAGGTCAGTGTAGGGCGGCGCAGGGGCTGCGGCGACATGGCCGGGACACGCTGCGGCCCTACACTTCGCGGCTTCGTTTTTTTGATGCCCGCCCGCTGGAGGCCGCGATGATCCGTTTTCACTTTCCCATCGTCATCATCGACGAGGACTACCGCTCCGAGAACACCTCGGGCCTGGGCATCCGTGCGTTGGCCGAGGCCATCCAAAAAGAGGGCATGGAGGTGCTGGGTGTGACGAGCTATGGCGACCTGTCGCAGTTCGCCCAGCAGCAGAGCCGCGCCTCGGCCTTCATCCTGTCCATCGACGACGAGGAGTTCACCTCCGGCCCCGACCTCGATCCGGCCGTGCTGAACCTGCGCAAATTCATCGGCGAGATCCGCAACCGCAACCCGGACATCCCCATCTACGTCTACGGCGAGACGCGCACGAGCCAGCACCTGCCCAACGACGTGCTGCGCGAGCTGCACGGCTTCATCCACATGTTCGAGGACACGCCTGAGTTCGTGGCCCGCCACATCATCCGCGAGGCCAAGAGCTATCTCGACGGCCTGGCGCCGCCCTTCTTCAAGGCGCTGATGGACTACGCCCAGGACGGCTCCTACTCCTGGCACTGCCCGGGCCACTCGGGCGGCGTCGCCTTCCTGAAGAGCCCCGTGGGCCAGATGTTCCACCAGTTCTTCGGCGAGAACATGCTGCGCGCCGACGTCTGCAATGCGGTGGAGGAGCTCGGCCAGCTGCTGGACCACACCGGCCCGGTCGCCGCGTCGGAGAAGAACGCCGCGCGCATCTTCAATGCCGACCACTGCTTCTTCGTCACCAACGGCACGTCCACCTCCAACAAGATGGTGTGGCACCACACGGTCGCGCCGGGCGACGTGGTCGTCATCGACCGCAACTGCCACAAGAGCAATCTGCACGCCATCATCATGTGCGGCGCCATCCCCGTCTTCATGACGCCGACGCGCAACCACTACGGCATCATCGGGCCCATCCCCGAGAGTGAGTTCAGCCCCGAGGCGATCCGCGCCAAGATCGCCGCCAACCCGCTGCTGGCCCATGTCGACCCGGCGACCGTCAGGCCCTCCATCGTCACGCTGACGCAGAGCACCTACGACGGCGTGCTCTACAACACCGAGACCATCAAGAAGAAGCTCGACGGGTACATCCCGACGCTGCATTTCGACGAGGCCTGGCTGCCGCACGCGGCCTTCCATGACTTCTATGGGCAGTTCCACGCGATGGGCAAGAACCGCCCGCGCCCCAAGGAGGCCATGGTCTATGCGACCCAGTCCACCCACAAGCTGCTGGCCGGCATCTCGCAGGCCTCGCAGGTGCTGGTGCAGGACTCGCAGTCGGTGAAGCTCGACAAGCACCTCTTCAATGAGGCCTACCTGATGCACACGTCGACCTCGCCGCAGTACTCCATCATCGCGAGCTGCGACGTGGCCGCCGCGATGATGGAGCCGCCCGGCGGCACGGCGCTGGTGGAGGAAAGCATCCGCGAATCGCTGGACTTCCGCCGCGCGATGCGCAAGGTGGAGGGCGACTACGGCGACGACTGGTGGTTCAAGGTCTGGGGGCCTGACTTCCTGCGTGCCGAGGAGGGTGGGGAGCCGGTGGCGGCCGACTGGATGCTGCATGCCGACGAGGAATGGCATGGCTTCGGCGCGCTGGCCGAGGGCTTCAACATGCTGGACCCGATCAAGTCCACCATCATCACGCCGGGGCTGGACATGGAAGGCCGCTTTGCCGCCACCGGCATCCCGGCGTCCGTCGTCACCAAGTTCCTCGTGGAGCACGGCGTGGTCGTCGAGAAGACGGGGCTGTACTCCTTCTTCATCATGTTCACCATCGGCATCACCAAGGGCCGCTGGAACACGCTGCTGACCGCACTGCAGCAGTTCAAGGACGACTATGACAAGAACGCGCCGCTGTGGCGCATCCTGCCCGAGTTCTGTGCCCAGCATCCCAAGTACGAGCGCATGGGCCTGCGCGACCTCTGCCAGGCCATCCACCAGGCCTATGCCGAGGGTGACATCGCGCGCCTGACGACGGACATGTACCTGTCCAACCTGCAGCCGGCCATGACGCCCACGGATGCCTATGCCCACATCGCGCAGCGCAAGACCGAGCGTGTCGGCATCGACGAGCTGGAAGGCCGCATCACGACCTCGCTGCTGACGCCTTACCCGCCCGGCATTCCGCTGCTGGTCCCGGGCGAGCGCTTCAACAGGAAGATCGTCGACTACCTGAAGTTCACGCGTGGCTTCAATGCCAAGTTCCCGGGCTTTGCGACCGATGTGCACGGCCTCGTGCACGAGGTGGACGAGGAGACCGGGCGCGGCCACTACTACGTGGACTGCGTGAAGCAATAAAACAAGGGCTCCGAGAGGAGCCCTTGTTGCTTGGGGAGGCGCGCGGTTTATTCGCCGGCGAGCGCGACGTGGCTGAAGCCGCCGTCCACGTAGAGGATCTCGGCGCTGACGCCGCCGGCCAGGTCCGACAGCAGGAAGGCCGCGGCGTTGCCCACGTCGTCGATGGTCACGTTGCGGCGGATCGGTGCGGCGCTGGCGAACTGGCTCAGCAGCTTGCCGAAGTCCTTGATGCCGGAGGCCGCCAGCGTCTTGATCGGGCCTGCCGAGATGCCGTTCACGCGCACGCCCTTGTCGCCCAGGGAGTGGGCCAGGTAGCGCACGCTGGCCTCCAGGCTGGCCTTGGCCAGGCCCATGGTGTTGTAGTTGGGCACGAAGCGGTCGGCGCCCAGGTAGCTCAGCGTCAGCAGCGACGAGCCCTGGCGCAGCCGCGGCGCGGCCAGCTTGGCCATGGCGGGGAAGCTGTAGGCCGAAATGTCGTGGGCGATGCGGAAGTTCTCGCGCGTCATGCCGTCGAGGAAGTCGCCCGCGATCGCGTCGCGCGGCGCAAAGCCGATGGAGTGGACGAAGCCGTCGAACTCCGGCCACACCTCGCCGAGCTGGTCGAACAAGGCCTGCATCTGCTCGTCGCTGGTGACGTCGCAGTCATAGATCAGGCTGGAGCCGAATTCGGCGGCGAACTCGCTGATACGGTCCTTGAAGCGCTCGCCCTGGTAGCTGAAGGCCAGCTCTGCGCCTTCGCGGTGGCAGGCGCGGGCAATGCCGTAGGCGATGGAGCGGTTGGACAGCACGCCCGTGATCAGCAGCCGCTTGCCGGCGAGAAAGCCCATTCTTGTCTCCTGTGAGGTCTCAAACAGCCCGCGATTCTGGCATGTCTAGGGGGAGGCGGCTTGCCGGCACGGGACTTGCACAGTACAATCCGAGCTTCACCAGAAACGGGAGATCTCGACAGAGGTTCCCGACGAGTACCGGACGGCATCCCCCGGTGCGCGATATCCGGTGAACGAGTGGGCGGATTCATCCAGCCCATTTTTTTTGCTTTTTCGATTTTCTTTTCGACGCGAAGACCGTAACACCGAATGAGTTGGCAAACCGCTGTGGAAACGACCGTGACCGGCCTGGGTTACGAACTCGTGGACTGCGAACGCAGTGCCGGCGGATTGCTGCGCGTGACGATCGACAAGCTGCCCGCGCAAGCCGACGCCGGTGAGCTGATCACGGTGGATGACTGCGAGAAGGTGACGCGCCAGTTGCAGTATGTGCTGGAAGTCGAAGGCTTTGACTATGCCCGGCTGGAGGTTTCCTCGCCGGGGCTGGATCGGCCGTTGAAAAATACCGCGCATTACGCGCGCTTTGCCGGTCAGGAAATCGACATCACTCTGAAGTTGCCCTTCCAGGGGCGCAAGAAATACCGCGGCGTGCTCGGCGCGCAGCCCGGCGCGGCCGACGGCCAGGCCTGGCGCCTGGTGTTCGACGACGGCACGGCCGAGCAGGCGATGGACTTCACGCTGGACGAGGTGCGCGAGGCGCGCCTGGTGCCGGCCTTCAGTTTCAAGGGGCGCGGCGGCGAGCCGGCGCCCGATCGCAAGCCCGGCCAGCGGGGCGTCATCAAGCCGAAGCAGGCAGCGGCTAAGAAACAAACGGGAGAGCCCCAGGCTGCGCCCGGCCAAGACAAGGTTGACGGAGGTCTCAAGCAATGAACCGCGAAATGTTGATGCTGGTGGACGCGATCTCGCGCGAGAAGAGCGTGGAGCGCGATGTCGTGTTCGGTGCGGTGGAAGCCGCGCTGGCCTCGGCCACCAAGAAGATTTACGGCGGTGAAGCCGACATCCGCGTCAGCGTCGACCGCGATTCCGGCGAGTACGAGACCTTCCGCCGCTGGCATGTCGTGCCCAACGAGGCCGGCCTGCAGAACGCCGACGCCGAGATCCTGCTGTTCGAGGCCCAGGAGCAGATCGCCGACATCGAGGTGGACGACCACATCGAGGAGCCCGTCGAGTCCGTGCCCATTGGCCGCATCGGCGCGCAGGCCGCCAAGCAGGTCATCCTGCAGAAGATCCGCGACGCCGAGCGCGAGCAGTTGCTGAACGACTTCATGTCGCGCGGCGAGAAGATCTTCGTCGGCACCGTCAAGCGCCTGGACAAGGGCGACATGATCGTCGAGAGCGGTCGCGTCGAAGGCCGCCTGAAGCGCAGCGAGATGATCTCCAAGGAGAACCTGCGCACCGGTGACCGCGTGCGCGCCGTCATCCTGGGCGTGGACCCGACGCAACGCGGCCCGCAGATCATGCTGTCGCGCTCCAGCCCTGAGTTCATGAAGGAACTCTTTGCCCAGGAAGTGCCCGAGATCGAGCAAGGCCTGCTGGAGATCAAGAGCTGCGCCCGTGACAGCGGTTCGCGCGCCAAGATCGCTGTCGTCAGCCATGACCGCCGCGTCGACCCCATCGGCACCTGCGTCGGTGTGCGCGGCTCGCGCGTCAACGGCGTGACGACCGAGCTGGCCGGCGAGCGCGTCGACATCGTGCTGTGGAGCGAAGACCCCGCCCAATTCGTCATCGGCGCGCTGGCGCCGGCCAACGTGCAGTCGATCGTCGTCGATGAAGAGCGTCACGCGATGGACGTCGTTGTCGACGAGGAGAACCTCGCCATCGCCATCGGTCGTGGCGGCCAGAACGTTCGCCTGGCGTCCGAGCTGACCGGCTGGCGCATCAACATCATGTCGGCTGAGGAGTCCGCCGCCAAGCATGAGCAGGAGACCGAGAGCGTGCGCAAGCTCTTCGTCGACAAGCTCGACGTGGACGCCGAGGTCGCCGACATCCTGATCGCCGAGGGTTTCACCAGCCTGGAAGAAGTCGCCTACGTGCCGATGCAGGAGATGCTGGAGATCGAGGCCTTCGACGAGGACACCGTTACCGAGCTGCGCACCCGTGCCAAGGACGCGCTGCTGACGATGGAAATCGCCAAGGAAGAGAAGGTCGAGGAAGTCTCCCAGGACCTGCGCGACCTGGAAGGCATGACGCCCGAGCTGCTCGCCAAGCTCGCCGAAGGCAGCATCAACACCCGCGACGACCTGGCCGACCTGGCCGTGGACGAACTGGTCGAACTGTCCGGCATGGACGAGGCGGCCGCGCGCGCGCTGATCATGAAGGCCCGCGAACACTGGTTCAACGCCTGATCAAGCACTCAAGCCGCGCCGCACCGAAAGCAATTTGAAGGATCCCCACATGGCCGTGACTACCGTCGCCCAATTCGCCGCCGAGCTGAGCAAGCCGGCGGGCACGCTGCTGGAGCAGCTGCAAGCCGCGGGCGTCAAGAAGTCTTCCGTCGACGACTCGCTCAGCGAGACCGACAAGGAACGCCTGCTCGACCACCTGCGCTCTGCCCACGGCACCGCCGGCACCGAACGCAAGAAGATCACCCTCGTCAAGAAGTCGACCACCGAGATCAAGCAGGCCGATGCCTCCGGCAAGGCCCGCACCATCCAGGTCGAAGTGCGCAAGAAGCGCACCTTCGTCAAGCGTGACGAAGCCGCCGACGAAACCAGCGCCAGCACGGACGAGGCCGAGTTGCTGCGCCGCGAGGAAGAGGCTCAGGCCCAGGCCGCCGCACTGCGTGCCCAGGAGGAAGAGCTGGCTGCCAAGGTGAAGGCCCGCGAGGAGGCCGAGCGCGCCGCGCGCGAAGCCGCCGCTGCCAAGGCCGCCGCCGAAGCCGCGGCCGCGGAAGCCGCCGCCAAGGCCGCCGCCGAAGCCGCCGCGGCTGCAGCGGCAGCTGCGGCCGCCGCCAAGGCCGAAGAGAAGGTCGAAGATCAGGCCGAGGCCCGCGCCCGCAGTGCGGCAGCAGCAGCAGCCGAGGCCGCTGCCATCAACAAGGCTGCGGCCACCAAGCGCGGCGCCAAGTCCGCGCCGGCGCCTAGTGCGGTCGTGGCCCCGCCGCCGCCCGCTCCGGCCCCCGAAGTCGTGGCCCCGCCGCCGCCCGCGCCCGCCGAGGCCGCCAAGCCGGCACTGCGTGTCGTCAAGGCCGTGGATGCCGCGGCCGAGGAGAAGCAGAAGCAGGACGACCTGGCCCGCCGCCGCAAGGCCGCAGAGGACGAGGCCGCCAAGATCCGCGCGATGATGAATGCGCCCAAGAAGGTGCTGATCGCGAAGAAGCCCGAGGAGCCCAAGCCGGCCGAAGGCGCGGGCATCAAGGGCACCATCCACAAGAAGGCTGGCGCACCGGCACCGGCCGGCGCCCCCGCCAGCGCAGGCACCGGCAAGCCTGGCGACAAGAAGTCGGTCAAGTCCGAGAAGCTGTCGTCCAGCTGGGCCGATGACGCCGCCAAGAAGCGCGGCCTCAAGACCATCGGTGCCGGCCCCGCCGGCGCCGGCCGCCCGGGTGGCGGCGGCAACTGGCGTGCTCCGGCACGCGGTGCCGCGGGCCGCCGCGGCGACCGTGGTGGCAACGGGGGCTCGAGCTTCCAGGCACCGGTCGAGCAGCAGGTGCAGGAGGTCCATATCCCCGAGACCATCTCGGTGGCCGACCTCGCCCACAAGATGTCGGTCAAGGCTGCCGAGGTCATCAAGCAGCTGATGAAGCTGGGCCAGATGGTCACCATCAACCAGCAGCTGGACCAGGAAACGGCCATGATCCTCGTCGAGGAAATGGGCCACAAGGCCTTCGCTGCCAAGCTCGATGATCCGGACGCGTTCCTCGAGGAAGAGGGCGCCAGCGCCGACCAGCAGCACGAGCTGCTGCCGCGCGCACCGGTCGTCACCGTGATGGGTCACGTCGACCACGGCAAGACCTCGCTGCTGGACTACATCCGCCGCAGCCGCGTGGCCGCAGGCGAAGCCGGTGGCATCACGCAGCACATCGGCGCCTATCACGTCGAGACGCCGCGTGGCGTGATCACCTTCCTGGACACCCCGGGTCACGCGGCCTTCACGGCCATGCGTGCCCGTGGCGCCAAGGCCACCGACATCGTCATCCTCGTCTGCGCCGCAGACGACGGCGTGATGCCGCAGACCAAGGAAGCCATCCACCATGCCAAGGCGGCGGGCGTGCCCATCGTCGTGGCCATGACCAAGATCGACAAGCCCGACGCCTACGTCGAGCGCGTCAAGAGCGAGCTCGTGGCCGAGGAAGTCGTGCCCGAGGACTTCGGTGGCGAGTCGCCGTTCGTGGGCGTGTCGTCCAAGACCGGCCAGGGCATCGACGAACTGCTGGAGCAAGTGCTGCTGCAGGCCGAAGTGCTGGAACTCAAGGCACCTAAGGACTCGATGGCCAAGGGCCTCGTGATCGAAGCCAAGCTCGACAAGGGCCGCGGCCCGGTCGCGACCGTGCTGGTCCAGTCCGGCACGCTCAAGCGCGGCGACGTGGTCCTGGCCGGCTCGACCTTCGGCCGCGTGCGCGCCATGCTCGACGAGGACGGCAAGCCCTCGACCGAAGCGGGCCCGTCGATTCCGGTCGAGATCCAGGGTCTCACCGAAGTGCCGCAGGCCGGCGATGAATTCATGGTCCTCGGCGACGAACGCCGTGCCCGTGAAGTCGCAACCTTCCGCCAGGGCAAGTACCGCGACGTCAAGCTGGCCAAGCAGCAGGCCGCCAAGCTGGAGAACATGTTCTCCGACATGGCTGCCGGCGACGTGCAGACACTGCCGCTGATCGTCAAGGCCGACGTGCAGGGCTCGCAGGAAGCGCTCGCGACCTCGCTGCTCAAGCTCTCGACCGACGAGGTCAAGGTGCAGATCGTGCACGCCGCGGTCGGTGGCATCAGCGAGTCGGACGTCAATCTGGCGATCGCCTCCAAGGCCATCATCATCGGCTTCAACGTGCGTGCCGATGCCGGCGCGCGCAAGCTCGCCGAGGGCAATGGCGTCGACCTGCGCTACTACAACATCATCTACGACGCCGTGGACGAGGTGAAGGCGGCGATGGGCGGCATGCTGGCGCCCGAGCAGCGCGAGGAAGCGCTCGGCACGGCCGAGATCCGCGTGGTGTTCAATGCCTCGAAGATCGGCACGGTGGCCGGTTCGATGGTCACGTCGGGCCTGGTCCGCCGTGGCGCAAGGTTCCGTCTGCTGCGCGAGAACGTCGTGATCTACACCGGCGAGGTCGAATCGGTCCGCCGCGAGAAGGACGACGTCCGCGAAGTCAAGGAAGGCTTCGAGTGCGGTATCAAGCTGAAGAACTACAGCGACATCGCCGAAGGCGACCAGCTGGAAATCTTCGAAATCAAGGAAGTGGCCCGCACGCTGTAAAGACCGTCATCGGTCTTGGTGTAAACCCCGCCCTGGGCGGGGTTCGC
The DNA here is from genome assembly GCF_019237615.1 of Roseateles sp. Classification (GTDB taxonomy): domain Bacteria; phylum Pseudomonadota; class Gammaproteobacteria; order Burkholderiales; family Burkholderiaceae_C; genus Pelomonas. Next base: position 42,228 of record NZ_JAFAGT010000029.1, read on the forward strand.
CACTTCTGCAGGAGTTGAAGATGCGACATAAACGTGCCATCCCCAACCGCGGTTTCCGCGTGGCCGACCAGATCCAGCGCGATCTGGCCGAGCTCATCCGCGAGCTCAAGGATCCGCGCATCAAGATGCCGACGATCTCCGCCGTCGAGGTCACGCCCGACTACGCGCACGCGAAGGTATTCTTCTCGGTGCTGATCGGCGATCCGAAGGAAACCGAAGAGGCGCTCAACGAGGCCGCCGGCTTCCTGCGCAACGGCCTGTTCAAGCGCCTGCAGATCCACACCGTGCCGACGCTGCATTTCCACTTCGACCGCACGACCGAACGGGCGGCCGAGATGAATTCGCTGATCAGCCGCGCCAATGCCATGCGCGCGGTCGATGAAGTGGCGGGCGAAGAGCCCAACGACTGAGCTGGCAAGACGCCGATGAACGCACCGCGCGAACCCAAGCAACGCATCCAGCGCCGCCCGATCCACGGCGTGCTGCTGCTCGACAAGCCGCTCGGCCTGTCGAGCAACGATGCATTGCAGAAGGCCAAGTGGCTGCTGCGCGCTGAAAAAGCCGGCCACACGGGCACGCTCGATCCGCTCGCCACTGGCCTGCTGCCGCTGTGCTTTGGCGCGGCGACCAAGTTCGCGCAGGTCAGCCTCGATTCGGACAAGCGCTACACCGCGACGCTCCAGCTTGGCCAGACGACGACGACCGGCGACGCCGAAGGTGAACCCGTCGAGACGCGCGCGGTGGCCGTCACGCCTGAGCAGGTGCTGGCCGCCTGCGCCGCCCATACCGGGCCGATCTCGCAGCTGCCGCCGATGCACTCCGCGCTCAAGCACGAAGGCAAGGCGCTCTATGAATACGCTCGCCAGGGCGTCGAGATCCAACGCCAGCCGCGCGCCGTGACCATCCATTCCATCACCGTGCTCGAGTGG
>NZ_JAFAGT010000094.1 GCF_019237615.1 Roseateles sp.
CGGTGACGGCGGTGATGTGGGGGTGCTCGTCATTGCAACTCCGCAATGGCTTGCTGCAGCAGCTCGTCGGGCAGGTGGTTGAGCCCCTTGGGCACGGCCAGCCGCATGGCCGTGCACAGGATGCGACTGGCCTGGCGAGGCAGCCCCCCGGAGTTCGACACTTTGGCGCTGTTTTCGGCCTCTTTCGTAGGTGCCGGCCTTTGCAAATCAAGCACTTGGAGGTGCTTTCTTGGATTTTCTTGTAGTGGCAACATGTCCCATGTTTGGTAGATATATTTGAGGTCGGACGCGCTACACTTCGAGCATGTTTGTGAAGCTTGCTCGGAGTCGCGGCCACACCTATGCGCAGCTCGTGGAGTCCTTCCGCGATGACAACGGCCAACCGCGACAACGCCACCTCCTCACACTGGGCCGTGTCGACGAGAACGACGGCCAGGTCGACAAGCTCCTGCAAACCCTGCTGAAGGCTCGCGGCCACGGTCCGCGCGACACCGCCACGCCGCAGGTGCAGTTCGAATCGGCCCTGGTGCTGGGCGATGTGTGGGCGCTGGATCAGTTGTGGCGCGAGATCGGCTTTGACGCGCTGGCCGGCGTCTTCCGCCAGGCCCACTTCACCACGCCGGTCGAGCAGGCCATTCGCGTCATGGTCTTCAATCGGCTGTGCGACGCTGACTCCAAGCTCGGTGTGCTGCGATGGCTGCAAACGGTCAGCATGCCTGGCGTGGAGCCCGGCAAGATCACTCACCAGCATCTGCTGCGCAGCATGGATGCGTTGATGGATCACCAGGGTGCTGTCGATGACTGCGTGGCCCATCTGCTGCGCCCGCTCATCGACGAGGAACTCTCGGTGGTGTTCTATGACTTGACCACCATCCGCAGCGAAGGCCAGAGCGTTCAGAGTGGCGACGTTCGCCACTTCGGGATGTCCAAGGAAGGGGTGGTGGCGCGTCAGTTCATGCTGGGCGTCGTGCAAACCGCCGATGGCATGCCGATCTATCACGAGGTGTTTGACGGCAATACGGCCGAGGCGCCCACGATGTTGCCCACCGTGCGCAAGGTGCTGGCGCGCTATCCGCATATCCGCCGCCTGGTGATGGTGGCCGACCGGGGGCTGCTGTCGGTCGACAACCTGGCCGATCTCACACGCATCACGTTGCCCAACGGCCAGCCACTGGAATTCATCCTGGCCGTGCCGGGGCGCCGCTACACGGAGTTCACGGAGCTGCTGCGGCCCTTGCATGCCGCTGCGGCCGCGTCACCGCAGGAGACCCTCGCCGAGGCGCGCTGGGAAGGCCACCGGCTGGTGATGGCCCACGACCCGGCGCGCGCGCAGGAACAGACGGCGCTTCGTGCCACGCGCATCGCTGCCTTGCAGGCGCGTGCCGAGCAACTCGCGGGCAAGCTTGACGGACAAGACGCGGGCGAGGTTCACCGCGGCCGCAAGCTCAGCGACTCCGGCGCCAAGGCCCGCTTCTTCCACGAAGTGGCCGAGGCCCATCTGTCCAAGATCGTGAAGGTGGACCTGAAGTCCGAGCTCTTCACCTACGACATTGACGCCCAGGCCCTGGAGCGCGCGCAGACGATGGACGGCAAGCTGCTGCTGGTCACCAACGTGGTCGACCTGACGCCCGCTCAAATCGTCGCTCGGTACAAGAGCTTGGCGGACATCGAGCGCGGCTTCAAGGTGCTGAAGTCCGAGATCGAAATCGCGCCGGTGTATCACCGGCTACCCGAGCGGATTCGCGCGCACGCCAGCATCTGCTTCATGGCCTTGATCCTGTACCGGGTGATGCGCCAACGACTGAAGCTGGCCGGCCATCACGCGTCACCCGAGTCGGCCCTGGCGCAGCTGCGCCGCATTCAGCGCCAAAGCGTCAGCATTAACCAGGGGGCGCCGATCACCGGCGTCTCCAACATCAACCGAGAGCAGGCCGACTTGTTTGCGGCCATGAACATCAGGAAGCCCGCCGCCGACGCTCAGCTGAACCTCCTGTAGTGGAAACTTCGAGACCCTTTTGAGGGAAATCAATCACTTACAGCGCTTCGTGTCGAACTCGGGAGCCCCATGCTGGCCTGGCGCAGGATCTCCAGCCCCGCGTCGGACAGCAGCGTGTGCTGGCAGCCGGCGCTCTTGAGGCCGTGGGTGACGCCGGGCGAGAGCTGAGTGGCTCCCCTCCAGCTCAGCGCATCACGATCAGCTGAACCCGGCGGTTCTTGCTGCGGCCTTCGCGGGTGTTGTTGTCGGCCAGGGGCGCAGATTCGCCGTAGCTGATCGTTGCCATGCGCGCCAGTGGCACGCCGGCGCGGGCCAAGTGCAGGCGCACGGCTTCGGCCCGCTTGAGGCCCAGTTGCTGGTTGATCGCGTGGCTGCCGGTAGTGTCGGTGTGGCCCTGGATTTCGATGAACACAGGTTGGTTGTCGGCCTTGAGCTTGGCGACGAGTTGATCGAGTTCCTGGCCGGCCTGCTCGGTGAGTTGAGCGCGGCCCGAGCTGAACGTGATCTTGTCATCGGTCAGCAGGATGCTCATCAACAGGCCGGGCGGCGCGGGCAGATTCTTGGCGGCCTGGGCTCGCTCCGCAGCCTCTTGCTGCAGGGCCTGGATGCGCGCCTCGCTGCCCTGCAGCCGACCGTCCAGCGCCTTGAGGCCGTCGTCATGGGCCTGCACTCGAGTGCCGAGGCCGTCCACGCTGGTCTGCACCGGAGCGACGGTTTCTTTGACGAAATCCTTGGTGGCACAAGCGCTCAGCAACATGACGCTGCTAGCGAGGATCAGGGGAGGAAGTCTCGACATCGGTGGCTCATGGAGGAAGAAAGAGGCGCGACTTTAGGCAGTCCCTCCGGGACAAACGTACCGAGCTGTGAGCAATCCTTGCGCCGTTAACCGGGCCGAACAAAGCCTTACCGTTCTGCGCTACGGGCACAGATCAGCCAGCTTTTGCTGCGGGTGTCTGTCTAAGCTGTGGTTCAAGCGGACTGGGGGCGGTCGGCGCTGCAGCCCCGGTGGGTTTGCCGGGGCTTTTCGCTTTCTGGGGCGGATAGGCAACCAGTCCGACGTTGTCGCAGTCCACGCAGTGGCTGCGGCAAGCGAACTACGTTATCGACGCAAGGAACTGTGCCGCGCGACGAGCTCGTTGTGCAGCAGGAAGCTGGTGCAGCGCTTCCAATAGATTGGCAACCTCATCGTCTTCGCAGTAGAGATAGGGGAGCGACACGCCGAGAGCTTCGGCGATCAGCCTTGCAGTCGCAACGGCCGGCTCATGAACGCCCAGCTCGTACCGGCTGATCCTTGCCCGACTGCTGGACTCATCAATCCCGATGAGTACGCCCACCTTCTCTTGAGACCAGCCCAGCGCCTCCCGTCGCGCGCGCATTCGCCGCCCGACGACAGTTGTCACTGAGCTGACCTCTGCTTTCATGTCACGAGTCTCGTAACAGGTGCATAATTCGTCGTCACGAAATACGTGACAACAAGACGGGGTCGATCCCTGGTGCGTTGCCGCCTTGAGGAGAGCGATCTATGTCCTACTTCTTCTGGGAATCCAAGCGCTGGCTCAGCAACCCGCTCTGCTGCCGTTGCCTGATCGTCGTGCCGTTCGGCAGGCTGCGTGTTCCGATGCGGCGCGAGGGGGAGGCCAGCGCTGCCCAATGGCACCGGGCGCTCGGTCTCTTTACGGATGGCTGGCTCGAGGTGCTCGGCGCCTGGCGCGAGGAGGGTGCCGTGACGCCGCTGCGCATCGCCGCAGGCCTCCGCGACCTGGGCATCAAGCGGATCAAGTCACTGCAATGCGTGGTCAGCCAGCCTGCAGATGGCGCGACTCAACGCGGCCTCGCGTCTAAGCATCGGAAGACTGGTTCAAGATTGCTGATAACCGGGCCTCCGTTTCCAGCATCAGCTCTCCCGAACTGCGCCCCAGCGCTCTGGCGATCTTGAGGATCAATACCAGCGTTGGCATGTGTTCGCCACGCTCAATCTTTCCCATGTGGGAGCGCTCGATACCGGCCAAGTGGGCCAGCGCCTCCTGGGCAATGCCATCTTCCGTCCTTGCGGCGCGAACTACAGCGCCGAAGGCCAAGGCTGGCTCTCTCTCAAAAGTTGTCGCACCAGTTGGTCGTCCTCGTTGGATCGAACGCTTTTGCATGCGCAGAAGCGTCCCGCTTGAAGACAATTTAAACCACGTTATATTTAACTCTATCGACCTGGTCAGGCGACCTTCCCGCCGCCGCTGGTGATGCCGCCTCCTCAGGCGCGGCCGCCAGGGCAGCGTTCGTCCACCGCCTTGAATGGTCAGGCTACTGGGAGCTACTCGATGTCCTACTTCTTCTGGGAATCCAACCGCTGGCTCGGCAACCCGCTCTGCTGCCGTTACCTCGGCGTCGTGCGGTTCGGCAGGCAGTGCGTTCCGATGCGGCACGAGGAATCGGCCAGCGCTGCCCAATGGCACTGGGCGCTCGGTCTCTTCACGGATGGCTGGCTCGAGGTGCTCGGCGCCGTGACGCCGCAGCGCATCGCCGCAGGCCTCCACGGCCTGGGCATCAAGCGGATCAAGTCACTGCGTGCGTGGTCAGCCAGCTTGCAGATAGCGCGACTCAACGCGGCCGGCGAAGTCCGCGAAAGACAGGTCAAGAGCCGACGCAAGCCTGTACAGAACGCTGATCGTGGGCTGCTTCTTGCCCACTTCAATCAACGAAATGAACGGACGGTCAAGGTCGCAACGGCCTGCAAGGTCCTCTTGCGTCAGCGCAAGTTCCTGCCGGCGCGCCTTGATCTCGACGGCGAGCGCATCGATGAGCTTCTGATTTCGGCTGGGTCGCATCGACCCGGAGTGTTTTTGCTTCGTGCACTAAAGACACGTGTCTATTGACAGCAAATCTGCTTTGAGTGATCGTTAGGACAGGCGTTCAACAGGCCTGTCTACCCGTCCACCGCCGTGAGAAGTCACGGTTACTGGGAGTCAAATCGATGTCCTACTTCTTCTGGGAATCCAACCGCTGGCTCAGCAACCCGCTCTGCTGCCGTTACCTGGTCGTGCGGTTCGGCCGGCTGCGAGTTCCGATGCGGCACGAGGGATCGGCCGGCGCTGCCGATTGGCACTGGGCGCTCGGTCTCTTCACGGATGGCTGGCTCGAGGTGCTCGGCACCTGGCGCGACGAGGGCGCCGTGACGTCGCAGCGCATCGCCGCAGACCTCCACGACCGGGGCATCGAGCGGATCAAGGCGCTTGCGGGCGAGGACAGCCTGGCTGTGGCCATGGATCGCTTCCGCCCCAGGGCCAGCCGCCAGGGCATGGCCGAACTCGCCGAGTGCGGCGCCTTCGGCCCGCGCATGCGGCAGGCCATCCGCTGGACCGACGCGGCAGCGCAGCGGCTGCAGGCGCGCATGCAGCGCGTTGCGGGGAACCCGCCACCGCTGCCCGACGATGCAGCCGCGGCCGACTTCCTCGCGCGGGCGTTCCAGCGGGCGGACCGGGATCTGCTGTATGACCGATGGGACCGCAAGCGTCCGGCGCCGTTTGGTCAGGGCGCCTTTGTCGCCGCCCTGGCAGGCGCGGCTTGAGCACCATGTCGGCCCGGCTGCTGAAGAACTGGCAGGACGTCCTGGCAAGGGTGCGGGGGGCGCTGCAGCGTCGCGGGCGTACCGAGCACGAGGCGGAGGACCTGGTGCAGGAGGCGTGGCTGCGCCTGATCCGCTATGAAGACGAAAGGCAGCCCGTCGAGCAGCCCGAGGCCTTCCTGATGCGCACGGCGCTGAACCTGTCCATCGACGCCCACCGCGTGAGCGCGGGCCGCGGCGAGCATGTGCTGCTCGACAACGTCGTGCTCATCGACACGACCCCGTCCATCGAGGCCGTGCTGCTGGCCAAGGAGCGCATGGCGCGCCTGGCCCTGGGGCTGGGCCGCCTGAACGAAAGGACCCGCGACATCTTCCTGGCGCATCGCATCGACGGCCTGCCCTATACCGAGATCGCGAAGCGCCACGGCATCAGCGTCGCGACCGTGCATCACCACGTGGCCAAGGCGACCCTGCGGCTGACCAGTTGGATGGAGGGCTGGTAGCCGTGCAGCCACTGAACACGGGCACCGACGTCCGGGTGACGCTGACGGACGCGCTGCGCGCCGTGACGGTGGTGCGCGGCGAGGCGCTGTTCGAAGTCGCCAAGGATGCCGGCCGGCCGTCGTCAGCGTGGCCGACGCCCAGGTCGTCGCCACGGGGACGGCCTTCCTGGTCCGATCCACGCCGCCGGCAAGGATGGGGGGCGACGCCTTTGGCGTGACGCTGCTTGAAGGCCAGGTGGTCGTGCAGCGCTCGGGCGGCACCGTGGTCATGGCGCCAGGCGAGCGCCTGCGCGTGGGCCGGGCGGCTGACAAGAGCGGACGTGCGGCGCCCAGGGGAGGGCGCCTTGACCGTCCCGTCCTCGACCAGTTGCTGGCCTGGCAACGCGGCGTCGCCGTGCTGGATGACGTCTCCCTGGCCGAGGCCGTCGCCGAGATGAACCGCTACAGCACGGTGCCGATCCGGGGCGCCGACTCGCAAGCGGGGGGCTGCGCGTCAGCGGCATCTTCCGTATCGGGGACAAGGAGGCCTTGGCGCAGTCGGTGGCGAAGCTGCATGGCCCGGTCGTGCGGCCGCGCGACGGCGGCGTGGAGCTGGCGGGCAGATAGCCTTCGATGCCGTGGCGACCCACGCAAGTAGCCAGGATGCGGCTTGCCCATGCCGGCGCACGTAGCGGGCATCGTCAAGAGAGTTGAAACGGATCGTTAGCCCCGATGGGACGGCACGAGACGAAACGGTTCTTCCCGAGACCGCCTGGGACGTTCGGGCGCTCCGGATCTGCGACCGTCTCGGGCTACACATGCCGTCATCGGAGGGGCACGATGCGGCGTCATGTCCACATCAACAGGTTCGTCCACGGGGGTGCAGCTGGAGCTGCTGCCCGATGCAGCGGCGGCAACGGCGCGGGCGGCCTCACTCGGTGCGCTCCCCCTTCCGAACGGTGTCGGCGGCCGCGCGAACTTCGGTCCGGATGGCCAGACTCCATCAGGGGAGAACATCCATCGTCGGGACCGTACCGAGGTTGACCTGCGAGGGTTGCGATCTCGCCTTGAGGCGAGGGCGGCTCAATACGGGACCTCAATTGCAGGCATGGCGAGGCGCGCGATTGTGCTCATGCTCGACGATGGCAGCCCTGAGCCCGTCGACATGGCCGGTGCCGGGGAGTCGCCCAGCGGCAAGGCCGTCCCGGTCACGCTGCGCATGTCGCCCGAGCACGTGGCAACCTTGGCCAGGCGGGCTCGCGCTGCCGGCGTGCACCGAGGGAAGTACATCTGCACCCTGCTGGATGGCGCGCCTGCGCCCGCGCTCCCCGCCGACCACTTGGCCTTGGTCGCCGCGCTGCGGGCCTCGACCGACCGGGTTGCAGCCATGTCTGCCGATCTCAATGCCTTCATGCGGCTGCTGGAGCGTGTCCCGGCCAGCCAGCTGGAAGGCTATCGGGCAGGGTTGAAGTCGTTGGCCGGGGACTTGAGAGAGCACTTGCACATGGCATCGGCGCTGCTCGCCGAGCTCACGCCTTCGAGGAAGCCGCAGCGATGACGGGCCAACAGGTTGACGGCGTTCTCGTGCAATGGGGAGAGCGGCTGTTCTACCCCTCCAACCGCATCGTCAAGTCGCTGCCGACGCCGAGGCTTGAAGCGATGACGCGGCGCAAGGCTGCGGTGATTCGTCAACGCATCGAGGCGCTGGTACGGCGCGCACCGCAGGTGGTGGTCAAGGTCGCAGGCGGCGGTCGGGGCATGGCGGCCATCGCGAGGCACTTTCGCTACATCAGCAGGAACGGGTGCCTTGCCGTCGAAGATGACCGCGAGGTCTTGCGCACAGGGAAGGATGCCGTGCGCGACCTGGTGGACCAATGGCGCTATGGCGGCTCGCTCATCGAGGACGTCAGCCACCGCCGAGAGGCTTTCAACATCACGCTGGCCATGCAGGCCGGGACGAGCGCCGAGCTGCTGAAGAAGGCGGCGCGGGAGTTTGCGCAAGCCGAGCTGGCCGGACACCGCTACGTGATGGTCCTGCACGAGCACCAGGCCAATCCGCACGTCCATCTGTGCGTGAAGGCGGAGGCCGCTTCAGGCAGGCGTCTGTACCCTTGCATGGCGGACATTCATCGTTGGCGCGAGACGTTCGCCGAAAGACTGCGCGGGTGGGGCATCGATGCCGAAGCAACTCGCCAGGCGATCCGTGGCGAGAGCCGCGCCTACGAGCCTTTGTGGCGATTCAAGGCCAGGCAGCAGGGGGGCCTGCGCGCGCAGCCAGCGACGGCCAAGTCAAGGCCGCCCGCCTCGCGCGGCGGGGTCGACGCGATGGTCGGCTGGGCTCACATCCTGAAGGCGCTCGCGGCTTCCGAGGTCGACGCAGACAGAGAACTTGCGAAGCGCATCAGCGGCTTCATTCGCGACTCGTCAGTCTTCAGGGAGGCCGGGCTTCGCCGGCCCGGGCAGGACGTTTCGGTGGTGCGAGAGACGGCGACGGCGCGGCTGCATGACGCGTCAGGGATCAGGCCGGATCCGGCGCCCGAGCGCTGATGCCGTTCGCCGCAATGGGCCTGGCAGAGGTCCTTGCGCCGAGGATCACGGTTCCCGCGCCATCAGCGCCGTGCCGCCAGCCATCCGCTCACCGCGGCCAGTACCTGCGCCGGCCGCTCGCGATGCGGCACATGCCCCGTCGCCGCCAGCAACTCGACCCGGGCGCCGCCTCCGGCCAGCCGGGCGATCAGCTCGGGGTGGCGGGGCGAGCCGTACTCGTCGTCGGCGCCGTGGATGGCCAGCGTGGGGCAGCGCACTTCCGGCAGCACGTCCATCAGCGACCAGGACGCAAATCCCGGGCTCAGCCAGGTGCCCAGCCAGGCCTCCAGCACCCACGCGGCCTGGTCGCCGTGATGGCGCGCCAGCCGCTCCATCTGCTCCGGCGCCTTGAACAGTTCCCTGGCGGCGAGCAGGCCCCGCACGGTCCGGTCCTCGACGAAGGCCTGCGCCGATTCCGTGATCAGCGCCTCGCAGCGCGCATCCAGTGCCGCCGCGCAATGCACCGCCATGCCGCCGCCCACGCTGTGGCCGAAGGCGACGAAGCGATCGATGCCGAGCTGCTCCAGCACCGCCGGCACGAAGCTGCGCGCCTCCTCCGCGATGAAGTCCAGTGGCAGCACGCCAGCGCGCGCGTCGGAGCGGCCGAAGCCCAACCGGTCATGGGCGACGACGCGGCGCCCGGTGGCCGCGGCGAGGGCTGCCGGGAAGTCGCGCCACAGGGCCACGCAGCCCAGCGAGTCGTGCAGCAGCAGGATGGGCGCGGCGCCGGTGCCGGCCGCCGGTGTCCAGGCGCGCGCGAACAGCCGGCCGCGCGGATGGTGGATCCAGTGGTCGTCGATGTGCATGGGCTCGCCACCCTAGGCCCGGGCCGTCCGGCCCTCAGTGGCCGCGCATCGCCCGCCGCGCCGACAGCGCCATGAAGACGGCGAACACGACGACGACCAGCAGCCCGGTGGCCAGCGACGCGCGTTCGGCGATGAGGCCGATCAGCGGCGGGCCGGCCATCATGCCGAGGTAGCCCACGCCCGACACGGCCGCGATGCCGTGGGCCGGCGACACGCCCGGCACCTGGGATGCCGCGCTGAACAGCACCGGCACGACGTTGGACAGGCCCAGGCCCACGAGGGCGAAGCCCAGCAGCGCGGCGAGCGGCGAGGGCAGGGCCAGCGCCAGGGCCATGCCGGCGGCGGCGAGCATGCCGCTGGCGCGCATCAGCCGGGTGCCGGACATGCGGGCGCGCACCCAGTCGCCGCCGAAGCGGCCGAGGGCCATCGCGCCGCTGAAGCTGGCGTAGGCCAGGGCCGCGGTGCTGGGCTGGCTGGCACGCTCATCCTTCATGAAGAGCACGCTCCAGTCGTACATCGCGCCCTCGGCGATCAGGCCCATGGAGGCCAGCAGGCCCAGCAGCACCAGCGGGCCGCGCGGCAGGCTCAGCGGGTGCGTCTCGCCGGCCTCCTTCTCGGGCACGGGCAGCATGGCGCGGCTGGCCAGCAGCGCGACGGCCGCGCCGATGCCGGTGGCCAGCAGCAAATGGGCTTGCGGCGAGAGGCCCAGCGCGGGCGCCGCGCTGCCCAGGCTGGCGCCGGCCATGCCGCCGAGGCTGAACATGCCGTGGAAGCCGCTCATCAGCGGCTTGGCGGCCAGGCGCTCGATCTCGGTGGCCTCGGTGTTGAGGGCCACGTCGAACAGGCTGCCGGTGATGCCGAACACCAGCATCACGGCCAGCAGCGCCGCATAGTGCGGCCAGGCCAGCAGGCAGGCGACGGAGGCGCAGCACAGCACGCCCATGGCGGCGGACACGGTGCGCGGCCCCCAGCGGCCGACGACGCGGCCGGCCTGGGCCAGGGCCATCAGCGCGCCGACGCCGCTGGCCAGCATCGCGATGGCCAGGGCCTGGTCGCCGAGGCCGTAGTGGCCCTTGACGGTGGGCACATGCACCCCCCAGGTCGCGAACATCACGCCCAGGACGAAGAACTGCGCGCGCAACGCGCGCGACGCGCCGACGACCGGCGTCACTTGGTGGTCGCGCTGATGCGGGTGAAGAAGTCGTAGACGCCCTGGTCGCCCATCTTGCGCGCGTCGGCCAGCTCGCCGCCCTCGGTGGCGTAGAGCAGCCGCCCTTCGGGCGACAGCATGGCGACGGCGGGGATGCCCTTCTTCAGCGGCACGCGGTAGCTCTCGGCGATGTCGACGTTGCGGTCGAAGCGGCCCACGTCGACCTTGACGACCTTGAAGCTCTTGGCGATCAGCGGCGCGCTGGGGCCGTGCTTGAAGGTCGCGTCCAGCATGCGGCAGTCGCCGCACCAGTTGGCGCCGAAGACGACGAGGACCGGCAGCCTGGCCTTCTCGGCCTCGGCCAGCGTGGCGCGGATGGCGGCCTTGGCGTCGGCGCCTTCGTCATAGATGGGGGGCGGGCCGCCGGCGCTGGCGGCGAGGCTGGCGCAGGCCAGCAGGGAGGCAGTCAGGAAACGCATGGTGACGAGTGTGCCGGTAGAACGGGAGTGATGCGCGAAGTCGGGAATGAAAGCGCCTTCAAAGGCATGATGCCGATCATGGACAGCGTTGTCAATCGTGAGTCCGGGCCAGGACGTTCCGTCGTCCGGGCTGCGGTGCCCATGGGGGCTTCTAGCGGGACGCCTGGGCGAAGAAGCGCCAGATCACGTCGTTGGCGTCCAGCGCCCGGGACGCGGTCTCCCTGCCGCGGCGCGCGCCGCCGCCGGGCCAGGCATGGCCGCCCGTTGCGGTGACGCAGAGCTGCACGCGGGTGCCGCCGGCGCAGCCGCTGTAGGTCTCGCAGTAGGCCCCATCCCCGGCACCAGGCCCGTCCGGCGTGCGCTGCGGCGGGGCGGTGCAGCGGTCGCGCTGCGCCCAGCGGGACACCGTCTCGGGCACCGACACGAAGTCCATGATCTTGCTCTTGTCGCGGACGGAGCCGGGGCCGGCGCCGCCGTCGAAGAGGACATGGTCGTCGTCCCTGGCGTGGATGTGCAGCACCGAGATCGGCCGGCTCGGCGCGCAATGCGCCGTCGCATCCGTGCCGGCGACGGCGGCGACCGCGCGGAAGACGTCGGCCGCCTCGCAGGCCAGGCGGTGGCTGAACATGCCGCCGTTGGACATGCCGGTGGCGAAGACGCGCGTCGCGTCGATGCGGTAGCGGTCCTGCAGCGCCGCGACGACGGCGCGGGTGAAGCCAACGTCGTCGCTGCCGCGGTCGCGCGCGTCGCCGCAGCAGCCACCGGCGTTCCAGGTGGCGAGCCTGCCGCCGGGCAGCCGGCTGTAGCCGTTGGGGAAGGCGACGATGAAGCCGGCCTCGTCGGCCTTGCGCTGCAGGCCGTGGCGGGCGTCGTCGGCCATGAGGTCGGCGGACCCGCCGCCGCCGTGGAAGGCGAGCACGAGGGGCGCCGGCCGCTCGGGGTCGGCGCCTGCCGGCAGGTGGACCAGCACCTTGCGGCCCTGGACCCGCAGCTCCTGCAGCCCGCCCGCCGCCGGGGCCCCGTCGGCGGCCAGCGCCGCGGGCGGCAGCAAGGCCAGGGCGATGGCGAGGAGCGGGGCGCGCATTGCGTCAGCCGCCGCCGAGGGCCCGGTAGAGCGCGACGAGGTTCTGCGCGCGCTGGCTCTGCACCTGCACGAGGGACTGCTGGGCCGCGAACAGCGAGCGCTGCGCGTCCAGCCGGTCCAGCGCGCTGGAGACGCCGGCCGCATAGCGCTGCTCGGTCGCGCTCAGGCGGCGCGTCTCGGCGTCCACCTGCGCGGCCAGGGCCGTGCGCTGCTCGGCCAGCGTGGCCCGGCCGGCGAGGCCGTCGGCGACCTCGCGGAAGGCGGTCTGGATGGCCTTCTCGTACTGGGCCAGCGCGATGTCGCGATTGGCGCGCGCGCCGGCCAGGTTGGCACGGTTGCGCCCGGCGTCGAAGATGGGCTGCACCAGCGACGGCGCGAAGCTCCAGGCCGAGTTCTTGAACAGGCCCGACAGGCTGGCGCTGGCCGTGCCGGCGCTGGCGGTCAGCGTGATTCGGGGCCAGAAGGCGGCGCGGGCGGCGTCTATGTTGGCGTTCGCCGAGCTCAGCTGGAACTCGGCCTGGCGGACGTCGGGGCGGCGTGCCAGCACCTCGGCGGGCAGGCCGGCGGGCAGCTCCGCCAGCGGTTCGAAGTCGGCCAGCTCGCCGCTGGGCGGCGGCAGGTCGGCCGGCAGCGGGCCGCCGACGAGCAGCGCCAGCGCGTTCTCGTCGAGGGCGCGCTGGCGCTGCGTCTGCGCCAGGGCCGCGAGCGCGGCCTGCAGCGAGGACTCGGCCGCGCGCAGGTCCAGCTCGCTGGCGATGCCGCCGTCAAAGCGCTGGCGGGTCAGCGCCAGCGACTGCTGGCGCGTCGCCACCGTGTCACGTGTCAGCTTCAGCAGCGCCTCGTCGGCCTGCAGCGCGATCTCGGCGTTGGCGACGCCGGCGACCAGCGCCGTGCGCACCGCCTGCTGGCTGGACTGGACCGCCAGCATCTGGGCCGCCGCGGCCGCGCTCAGGCCGCGCAGGCGGCCGAACAGGTCCAGCTCGTAGGCCGAGACCTGCACGCCGGCCTGGTAGAGGCTGAGGATGCCGCCGCCCGCCATGGGCGTGCGCGAGCCGCTGATGCCGGCACTGACCGTGGGCCAGAGGTCGGCGTCGCGGGCCGCGGCGGTGGCACGGGCCGCCTCGATGTTCAGCACCGCGATGCGCAGGTCGCGGTTGTTGACCAGCGCCAGCGGGATGAGCTGCTGCAGCCGCGTGCCCTGGAAGGCCTGGGCCCAGGGCAGCTCGGTGGCGGCGACCGGGCCGCTGCCGCCGGCCTGCGGGAAGGCCGGCGGCACGGCGGCCGCCGCGGCCTCCGCGGCGACGGGGCGCCTGGGCTCGGGGCCGGCGCACGCCGCCAGCAGCGCGGCCAGCGCGATCAGGCTGAGGGTGGCTTTCATGCCTCGTCCTCCTGGGGCAGGTGGGCATCGTGGCGGTGCTGCCGCTCGCTGCCGGGGAAGCGCTTGCGCACGACGACGAAGAAGACCGGTACCAGCACCACGGCGAGGACCACGGCGGTGATCATGCCGCCCATCACGCCGGTGCCGATGGCGCGCTGGCTGGCGGAGCCGGCGCCGGAGGCGAGCACCAGCGGCAGCACGCCGAGGATGAAGGCCAGCGAGGTCATCAGGATGGGGCGGAAGCGCAGGTGCGCGGCCTCCACGACGGCCTCGAGCAGGTCGCGGCCCTGCGCGTGCAGGTCCTTGGCGAACTCGATGATGAGCACTGCGTTCTTCGCCGACAGGCCGATGATGGTGATCATGCCGACCTTGAAGTAGACGTCGTTCTCCAGCCCGCGGAAGTTCGCGCCCAGCACGACGCCCAGCACGCCCAGCGGCACCACCAGCAGCACGGACAGCGGGATGCTCCAGCTCTCGTACAGCGCGGCCAGGCACAGGAACACGGCCAGCAGCGAGAAGCCGAACAGGATGAAGGCGGTCGAGCCGGAGAGCTTCTCCTCGCGAGACTGGCCCGTCCATTCGTAGCCGAAGCCTTCCGGCAGCTGGGCGGCGAGCTTCTCCATCTCGGCCATGGCGGCGCCCGTGGACACGCCCTTGGCCGGCTCGCCGGCGATGCGCATGGTGGCGTAGCCGTTGTAGCGCACGGTCTGCATGGGGCCGGTGACCCATTTGCTGCTGGCGAAGGAGTTCAGCGGCACCGGCTGGCCGGCGGTGTTGAGCACGTTGAGCCGCAGCAGGTCCTCGGGCTGCATGCGCGCCGGCGCGTCGGCCTGCACGATGACGCGCTGCAGGCGGCCGGCGTTGGGAAAGTCGTTCACGTAGCTGGAGCCCAGCGAGGTGCCCAGCACGGCGTTGATGGCGCCCACCGGCACGCCCAGCGCCATCGCCCGCTCGCGGTCGATGCTGAGCTCCAGCTGCGCGGCGTCCTCCAGGCCGTCGGGACGCACCGCGGTCAGCAGCGGGTTCTTGGCGGCCGCGGCCAGCAGCTGGTTGCGCGCGGCCAGCAGCTCGGCGCGGCTGTGGCCGCTGCGGTCCTGCAGGCGGAACGCGAAGCCGTTGGCCCGTCCCAGGTCGCGGATGGGCGGCGGGCTGGTCGGGAAGATGACCGCGTCGCGCACGCTGCCCAGGGCCGCGAACGAGCGCGTCACCAGGGCCTGCGCCGAGTGCTGGGCGCCATGGCGCTCGCCCCAGGGCTTGAGCGTCACGAAGGCCAGGCCGGCGTTCTGGCCGGAGCCGGCGAAGCTGAAGCCCAGCACGCTGACCATGCTCTCGACTTCGGGCTGCTTGAGCATGTACTCCTCGGTCTGGTTCATGACGGCCAGCGTGCGCGCCTGCGTGGCGCCCGGAGGCAGCTGCACGTTGACGAGGATGTTGCCCTGGTCCTCGTTCGGCACGAAGGACGTGGGCAGGCGCGTGAACATCAGCACCGCGACGGCGATGACGACCGCGTAGACCACGAGGCCGCGACCCGGGCGGCGGACGATGCGCGCGACCCAGCCCTCGTAGCGCCTGGCGGTGGCGCCGAAGCCGCGGTTGAACCAGCCGAAGAAGCCGCGCTTCTCCAGGTGGTGGCCGGCCTGCACGGGTTTGAGCAGCGTGGCGCACAGCGCCGGCGTGAACGACAGCGCCATGAAGGCCGAGAACGCGATGGCGCTGACCATCACCGCCGAGAACTGGCGGTAGATGTTGCCGATGGAGCCGCTGAAGAAGGCCAGCGGCACGAACACCGAGATCAGCACCACGGTCACGCCGATGATGGCGCCCGAGATCTGGCCCATGGCCTTCTTCGTGGCCTTGAAGGGCGACAGCCCCTCCTCGCTCATGATGCGCTCGACGTTCTCGACGACGACGATGGCGTCGTCCACGACGATGCCGATGACCAGCACCATGCCGAACATCGTCAGCACGTTGATGGAGAAGCCCAGGGCGAGCAGCGTCGCGAAGCTGCCCAGCAGCGCGATGGGCACGACCAGCGTCGGGATCAGCGTGTAGCGGATGTTCTGCAGGAACAGGAACATCACGAGGAAGACGAGGAACACCGCCTCGACCAGCGTCTCGACGACCTGCGAGATCGAGATGTCGATGAACAGCGAGCTGTCGTAGGGGATGGAGGCCGTGACGCCGGCCGGGAAGTAGGGCGTCAGCTCCTTGAGGCGCTGCTTGATCAGCTTGGCGGTCTGCAGCGCATTGGCCGACGGCGCCAGCTGCACGCCGATGCCCATGGAGGGCTTGCCGTTCAGCCGCGTGGAGCGGCCGGTGTAGCTGTCGGCGCCCAGCTCGATGCGGGCCACGTCCTTCAGGCGCACGCTGGAGCCGTCGGGGTTGGCGCGCAGCTGGATGTTGCCGAACTGCTCGACGCTGGTGAGCTGGCCGCGTACCACCACGGTGGCCGAGACCTGCTGGCCCGGCACGTTGGGCAGGTCACCGATGGAGCCGGAGCTGACCTGCGCGTTCTGCGCCTGGATGGCCGCGTTCACGTCGGCCGGCGCGAGCTGGAAGCCCACCAGCTTGGCCGGGTCCAGCCAGATGCGCATGGCGCGCTCGGTGCCGAACAGCAGGCCCTGGCCCACGCCCGGCACGCGCTGGATCTCGGGCAGCACGGTGCGCGAGGCGTAGTCGCCCAGCGCGATGGGGTCCATGTCCGGGTTGCTGCTCGACATCATGATGAAGAGCAGGAAGTTCGGATTGGCCTTGTCCACCCGCACGCCCTGCTGGATGACGGCGGCCGGCAGCCGCGGCGTCGCGCGCGCCAGCCGGTTCTGCACGTCCACCTGCGCCAGGTCGGGGCTGGTGGACGGATCGAAGCTCAGCGTCAGCGAGCCGGTGCCGTCGGCCTGCGCCACGGCCTCCATGTAGATGAGGCCCGGCGAGCCGTTCATCTCGCGCTCGATGACGCTGATGACGGAGTCCTCCAGCGTCTGCGCGGAGGCGCCGGGGTAGGTCACCGACAGCACGATGGACGGCGGCGCCACCGGCGGGTACTGCGAGACCGGCAGCTGCGTGACTGCCACGCTGCCGATGACGATGATGAAGAGGGCGATGACCCACGCGAAGATGGGCCGATTGATGAAGAACTGCGCCATGTCTGCTCCGCCGGATCAGCGCGAGGCGGCCGATGCGGGCGCGGCAGGCGCGGAGGCCGCCGGAGCCCAGGGCACCGGGCGGGCCTTGCCGCCGGCGCGCGCCTTCTGGAAGCCGTCGGCGACGACCTTCTCGCCGGTCT
Organism: Roseateles sp.; assembly: GCF_019237615.1. Classification (GTDB taxonomy): domain Bacteria; phylum Pseudomonadota; class Gammaproteobacteria; order Burkholderiales; family Burkholderiaceae_C; genus Pelomonas. The sequence continues at coordinate 16,801 of NZ_JAFAGT010000094.1, forward strand.
TCAGGCCGCTCAGCACCAGTGCCATGCCGCCCTGCGGCGCGCCAAGCTTGACGGGGCGGGCGCTGACGGTGCCGTCCTCGCCCACCACCAGCACGCTGTCGCCCATGGCACTGCGGCTGATCGACTGCTGCGGCACCCAGATGCCGTCGGCCACCTCGGCCTGGACCAGGCGCACGCGCACGTACAGCCCGGGCAGCAGCTGGCCCTGCGGGTTGGGCAGCTCGGCGCGCAGTGTGATCTGGCCGGTGCCGGCGTCCACGCTGAGGTCGGAGAACAGCAGCCGGCCCGGCTGCGGGTAGACGCTGCCGTCGTCCAGCACCACGCGCACCTGCGCGGCCTCCTTGCCCGCCGCGCGCTGCAGCTGGCCGTTGGCCAGCGCCGCGCGCATCCGCATGACCTCGGCGGCCGGCTGGGTGAAGTTCACGTAGAGCTTGTCGATCTGCTGCACGATGGCCAGCGGGGTGGCCTCGCCCTGGCCCACCAGCGCGCCCTCGGTGACGAGGGCCCGGCCCGAGCGGCCGGCGATGGGCGAGGTCACGGTGGCATAGCCGAGGTTGATCTGCGCCGTCTGCACGGCCGCCTTGCCGGCGGCCACGTCGGCCCTGGCCTGCTGGGCCGCGGCCTGGGCGCTCAGCGCGTCCTGCTGGCTCACGGCCTGGGTCTTGGCCAGCGGGGCGTAGCGCTCGGCCAGCGCCTGCGCCTGCAGCAGGTTGGCCTCGGCACGCGCCAGCTGGGCCTGGGCGCTGGCCAGCGCGGCGCGGTAGGGCGCCGCGTCGATCTCGAACAGCGGCTGGCCGGCCTTGACGTCGGAGCCTTCGGTGAAGAGGCGCTTTTGCAGGATGCCGGCGGCGCGCGCCCGCACCTGGGCGACCCGGAAGGCCTCCAGCCGGCCGGGCAGCTCGATGGTCAGGTCAGCGCGGCCCGGCGTGGCCGTGACGACGCCCACCTCGGGCGGCGGCGGTGCCGGCGGCGCGGCCTTGCTGTCGCCGCCACCGCAGCCGCTCAATGCGCCGGCCAGCGCTGCTGCGCCCGCCATGGCCTTGGCGCCTCGCGCCACTCCAACCCATGCCCCCATGCTGGCCCTTTCGAGTGTCGCCGGCCGCTGCGCCGGCAAAGCCGTCGACTGTAACGATCAGGGCGAAACCTCGCCGGTGAACGAACGCAAAGCCTTCAGCCGCGCGGCCTGCACCGCCTTGCCGATCTCCGCGCCCTTGGCGCCGCGCGCCATGGCCGCGGCGCTGGCGGCGGCCAGGTCCACGGCCTGCGTCGCGGCCAGGTCGGCCAGCAGCCGCCCGCGTTGCGGGTAGTCGCGCGCTTCCAGCCCGAGGCGCCCGCGCGCGTCGCATTCGCAGGCCCACAGCAGCTCGGCAAAGCGCTCGGGCCGGCGCCAGGCATCGCAGCGCTCCAGCAGCCGCAGCCGCGCTTCGGGCCCGAAGCCCAGGCTCTGGTGCACGTGGGTGTGCTCGCGGGCGACCAGCTCGGCCAGCTCGCGGCAGTCGGTGGGCACCTTGCAGCGTGCGCTTACATCGCGTGCCAGCCTCTCGCTGCGGCCCTCGTGGCCGATGTGGCGGGGCAGGTCCTCCTTGCGCGTCGTGCCCTTGCCGAGGTCGTGGCAGAGGCAGGCATAGCGCACGGTCAGCGGCGCCCGCTGCTCGGCGCATTGGTCCAGCACCATCAGCAGGTGCACGCCCGTGTCGACCTCCGGATGGTGGGCCTCGGGCTGGGGCACGCCGAACAAGGCCTCCACCTCGGGCAGCAGCCTGGCGCAGGCGCCGGCCTCGCGCAGGACCTCGATCATGCGCGAAGGCTTGTGCTCCATCAGGCCGCGCGACAGCTCCTGCCAGACGCGCTCCGGCACCAGCGCATCCACCTCGCCGGCGTCCACCATCGCGCGCATCAGCCCGACGGTCTCGGGCGCCACCGTGAAGTCGGCGAAGCGCGCGGCGAAGCGTGCCAGGCGCAGGATGCGCACGGGGTCCTCCGCGAAGGCGGGCGAGACATGGCGCAGCACCCGGTCGCGCAGGTCGCGCTGGCCGCCGTAGGGGTCGATGACCCGGCCGGCGTCGTCCTCGGCCATCGCGTTGATGGTCAGGTCGCGGCGCACCAGGTCCTGCTCCAGCGTCACGTCCGGCGCCGTGTGGAAGGCGAAGCCGTGGTAGCCCGCTGCCGTCTTGCGCTCGGTGCGGGCCAGGGCCACTTCCTCGTGCGTGTCGGGGTGCAGGAAGACGGGGAAATCCTTGCCGACGGGCTGGTAGCCGGCGGCAGCCAGGTCCTGGGGCGAGGCACCGACGACCACCCAGTCGCGGTCCTGCACGGGCAGGCCGAGCAGGCGGTCGCGCACGGCGCCGCCCACGAGATAGGTCTGGAATTGAGGCATCGGCCGGATTCTGCGGCCACACTGGCGGCATGCAGACCCTCAGCGAACACCTTGCCTTCGGTGGCACCCAGCGCTTTCACCGCCACGACTCGGCCGAGATCGGCCTGCCCATGCGCTTCGCCCTCTTCCTGCCGCCGGCGCCGCGCGCGCTGCTGGTCTTCCTGGCCGGGCTGACCTGCACCGAGGAGACCTTCACGATGAAGGCCGGCGCGCAGCGGCTGGCGGCCGAGCTGGGCCTGGCCCTGCTGATGCCCGACACCAGCCCGCGCGGCGCCGGCATCCCCGGCGAGAGCGAGGCCTGGGACTTCGGCGTCGGTGCCGGCTTCTACCTCGATGCCACCCGCGAGCCCTGGGCCCGGCACTGGCGCATGGAGAGCTGGCTGATGAACGAGCTGATCCCGCTGGTGCAGCGCGAGACGGGCCTTGCCAGGACCGGCCTGTTCGGGCACTCGATGGGCGGCCATGGCGCGCTGACGCTGGCGCTGCGCCACCCGGGCCGCTTCCAGTCGCTGTCGGCCTTCGCGCCCATCGCCGCGCCCACGCAGTGCCCCTGGGGCCGCAAGGCGTTCGCGGGCTACCTCGGCGAGGATCGCGGCCGCTGGGCCGCGCACGACGCCAGCGCGCTGATGCGGGCCCAGGCCGGCGCGCCCTATCCGGGGGGCATCCTCATCGACCAGGGCCTGGCCGACAAGTTCCTCGCCGAGCAGCTCCACCCCGAGGCCTTCGAGGCCGCCTGCGCGGCGGTGGGCCAGCCGCTGACGCTGCGGCGCCACGCCGGCTACGACCATGGCTACTACTTCATCGCCAGCTTCGTCGACGACCACCTGCGCCACCACGCGGCCCGGCTTTGAGTATTCGCACGATCGTGCTAAATTGAGCGCCATGGAAACCCGCAGCGAACGCGCCGAGGCGACGCTGGCCGCCATCGTCGATGCGGCCCTGACCATGGCCGCCCTGGAGGGGCTGGAGAGCCTGACCCTGGGCGAGGTGGCCAAGCGGCTGGGGCTGTCCAAGAGCGGCGTGTTCTCGCGCGTCGGCTCGCGCGAGCAACTGCAGGTGGCCGTGCTGCTGGAGTACGACCGGCGCTTCCAGCAGGCCGTCTTCGTGCCCGCCATGCGCGAGCCGCGCGGCCTGCCGCGGCTGGACGCCATCATGCGCCGCTGGCTGGCCCGGGCCACCGACACCGACCGCGCGCTGTCCTGCATCTACACGGCCGGCGCCTTCGAGTACGACGACCGCGAAGGCCCGGTGCGCGACCAGCTGCAGGACGGCGTGCTGCGCCTGCGCGCCGCGCTGCGCCGCACGGTGCTGCAGGCCATCGAGGCCGGCCACCTGCGCGCGGACCTGGACGTCGAGCAGTTCGTCTTCGAGATGGATGCCCTCTTCACCGGCCTGCTGCGCGACACGCGCTTCCTGCGCGACCCGCTGGTGCACCAGCGCGGCATCAAGGCCTGGGAGCGCATGCTGGCCGCCGCCCGGACGTCCGCGAGCCCGGCCTGAAATTTTTTGCCCACATATCGCACGGTCGTGCGAAAAAAAGGAGTCGCAGCCATGTCCACCCACAACCCCGCCGCCGCCTTCTTCGCCTCGCCGGCGGCCCGCGGCGTCGCCGCCGTGCTGCGCGGCCTGCAGCATGTCTCGCCGGCACTGGGCACGCGCGTCGCGCTGGGCCTGTTCTTCACGCCGGTGCCGACCAAGTGGCTGGCCCGCTCGCGCGCCGTGCCGCGCCCCTGGGTGGAGCGCCGCCTGCCCTTCGAGGGCGGCCACGTCAGCGTCTGGCAGCGCGGCGACGTGGCGCCCGGACGGCCCAAGGTCTTGCTGACCCACGGCTGGGCCGGCGATGCCCAGCAGATGCGCCCGCTGGCCGACGCGCTGGCCGCCGCCGGCTTCGAGCCGCTGCTGCTGGACCTGCCGGCCCATGGGCGCAGCAGCGGCTGGCGCAGCAACCTGCTGCAATGGGTGCGGGCGTTGTTCGCCGTCAGCGCCCGCTTCGGCCCCTGGGAGGGCGTCGTCGCGCATTCGCTGGGCGCGATGGCCCTGTCCCATGCGCTGGCCCGCGGCCTGCCGGCGCGGCGCGCAGCGCTGGTCGCGCTGGCGCCGCCACCCTGGCAGTTCCTGCGCTGGTTCGCCGACGCCATGGGCATGGGCGAGCCGCTGGCGGCGCGCATGCGCGGCCACATCGAGCGGCGCGAGGGCGCGTCGCTGGGCCACTTCGAGCCCGCCTGGCTGGGCGAGCGCGTCGCGCAGCCCACGCTGATCGTGCACGACCGCGGCGACGCGACGGCGCCGCTGGCAGGCAGCGAGGCGCTGCTGGCCGGCCTGGCCGCCGGTCGCCTGCACGTGACCGAGGGCCTGGGCCACCGCCGGCTGCTCAGCGACCCGGCCGTCATGCAGCAGGTGCTGGCGCATCTCGACACCCGCGGCCTGTAGGCAGGGCAGGGCGCCGGGCTGCCCCCAGGCGTCGCCGTTCCCGCGATGGGCTCGCTGAACCGCCGGGGGACAATCCCCCGATGGCTGTCCTTTCCCTTACCAATGCCCATCTCGCCTTCGGGCATGTCGCGCTGCTCGACGGCGCCAATTTCGCGCTGGAGACCGGCGAGCGCGTGGGCCTCATCGGCCGCAACGGCACCGGCAAGTCCTCGCTGCTGAAGATCCTGGCCGGCCTCGAGAAGCTGGACGACGGCCTGCTGCAGCAACAGCAGGGCCTGACCAACGTCTATGTGCCGCAGGAGCCCGCGCTGCGCGGCGACGCCACCATCTTCGACGTCGTCAGCGAGGGCGTCGCCGAGGCCAAGGCGCTGCGCGAGCGCTACGAGCGCCACGACGAGAACGACGACCTGGCCTGGGTGCAGGAGCGCATCGAGCACATCGGTGCGTGGAACTGGGAGCAGCGCGTCGACGAGACCCTGCACCGCCTGGGCCTGGACGGCAGCCGCCTCGTCGGCAGCCTGTCCGGCGGGCTGAAGAAGCGCGTCGCGCTGGGGCGGGCGCTGGTCGCCCAGCCCGACGTGCTGCTGCTGGACGAACCGACCAACCACCTGGACCTGGACGCCATCACCTGGCTGGAAGGCCTGCTCAACGACTTCAAGGGCTCGCTGCTGCTGATCACCCACGACCGGCAGTTCCTGGACAACGTGGCCAACCGCATCGTCGAGCTGGACCGCGGCCAGCTGCGCGGCTATCCCGGCAACTTCGCCGCCTTCCAGGCCGCCAAGGCCTATGAGCTGGAGAACGAGGCGCTGGCCAACGCGCGCTTCGACAAGCTGCTGGCGCAGGAGGAGGTGTGGATACGCAAGGGCGTCGAAGCCCGCCGCACGCGCTCCGTCGCGCGCATCCAGCGCCTGGAGGCCATGCGCCTGGCGCACGCCGCGCGGCGCGACGTGCAGGGCAAGGTGCGGCTGGACATCGACACCGGCTCGGCCAGCGGCAAGATCGTCGCGGAGCTGGAGGACGTGTCCAAGAGCTTCGGCGATCGCGCAATAGTGCGCGGTTTCACCAGCACCATCCTGCGCGGCGACAAGGTCGGCCTGATAGGCCCCAACGGCGCCGGCAAGACGACGCTGCTGAAGATGATCCTCGGCGAGCTGCCGCCCGACAGCGGCACCGTGCGCCTGGGCTCGCGGCTGACGGTGGCCTACTTCGACCAGATGCGCGACACGCTCAACCTCGACGCGACGCTGGCCGACACCATCAGCCCCGGCTCGGAGTGGATAGAGATCGGCACGCAGAAGAAGCACGTCAAGAGCTACCTGGGCGACTTCCTGTTCTCGCCGGCGCGTGCCAACTCGCCGGTGCGCACGCTGTCCGGCGGCGAGCGCAACCGCCTGCTGCTGGCCCGCCTGTTCGCGCGGCCGGCCAACGTGCTGGTGCTGGACGAACCCACCAACGACCTCGACATCGAGACGCTGGAGCTGCTGGAGGAACTGCTGGCCGAGTACGACGGCACGGTCTTCCTCGTCAGCCACGACCGGCGCTTCCTGGACAACGTCGTCACGTCCACCATCGTCTACGAGGGCGACGCGCGCTGGCGCGAGTACGAGGGCAGCGTCGAGGACTGGCTGACGCAGTCCAGGCGCGCCGCCGCGCTGCAGGCCCAGGCCGCGCCCAAGGCCGCGCCCGCGCCGGCGCCGGCGCCCGAACCGGCCCCGGTCGTCGCGAACAAGCGCAAGCTCAGCTACAAGGAGCAGCGCGAGCTGGACGAGATCCCCAGGCAGATCGCCGCGCTGGAGGCCGAGCAGACGCAGCTCAACGCGCTGATCGCCGGCAGCGAGCTCTACACGCAGGGCGCCAAGCGCATCGCCGAGGTGACCGAGCGCGCCGCCGACATCGACGCCGAGCTGCTGGCGCTGATGGAGCGTTGGGAAGTGCTGGAAGCGAAATGAACGCCCTGCACCACGAATGGCTGGCGCTGCAGGCGCAGCACGAGCGCTATGAAGCGCTGGCCCTGGCCGTGAAGCTGCTGGCGTTCGCGGCGGTGGTGGTCGTGCCCGACGACGGGCTGGCCCTGGCGCTGCTGGCCCTGCTGTGGCTGCAGGAGGCCGTGCTCAAGACCTTCCAGGGCCGGCTGGGCGGGCGCCTGCTGGTCGTGGAGGCGGGCCTGAAGGCGGGCGAGGGCGTGGTCGCGATGCAGCTGCATGGCGACTGGCAGGCGCAGCGGCCGCGCGGCGCGGCGCTGCTGGCGCAGTACTTGAAGAGCGCGCTGCGCCCGACGGTGGTCCTGCCCTATCCCTTGCTGATGGGGCTGGTCGTGGCGATCTGATTCACGCCGGCAGCAGCTTGTCGATGGGCACGAAGCTGCTCTGCCCCTTGAGCTGGACGACGGTCCCGCCGTTGCGGTGCACGACGTGCTGGGCCACATGCAGGCCGCCGTTGAAGCGCACCTGGTCGCCGGGCTTGACGATCAGCTGGGGCGGCAGCATCGGCCGCGCCGCCGGGCGGGCGTCGCGCGCCTGGCCCTGCGGGCCGGGCGGTTTCCAGGCCAGGGCTTCGAGCGAGCGGGTCACCTCGGCCTTGAGCTGCTCGGCGCTGAAGGGCTTCTTCAGCAGGAAGCGGGCGCCGTGGGCCTCGGCCTCGAACTGGTGCTCCGGCGTCACCTCGAAACTCAGCAGCGACAGCTGCAGCGAGGGCTGCGCCTCGCGCAGGCGCTGGTAGAGCTGGATGCCGCTCAGCGCCGACCTGGGGAACCAGTCGGTGATCAGGAAATGGGGCTTGAAGACCAGGCCCTGGAGCAGGGCCGCCTCGGGGTCGGCGCAGCAGAGGATGCGGTCGAGCGCGAAGCCATGGCTTTGCAGCAGTTGGCGCGCAAAGCTCTGCACGCCGGCCAGGGGGTCTACAACGAGAAATTTCAAGGGGTCGCTCACGTCCACGTCGGGCGCCGGGATTCTGCCGGCGCCGACGTGACGGGTTGGCGACCCGCCCGTTGGGAGCGAGAACTATTCGTCGCCTTGCAGGCGGCAGAAATCGGCCCGCAGGCCTTGCGGCGTGCGCGCCAGGTAGAGGGCCTGGGTGCCGCTTCCTTCGCGGGTTAGGGTGTGGATCGCATCACCCATGCCGGCCGGCAGCGCGCCGGCAAAGCGCAGGCTGAACTGCTCGCCCGAGTTCTGGCCGGTCAGGGCGCTGGCGGATTGCAGCGTGACGGCGTGGCCGTCGACTTCGAAGCGCTGGCCCACATGGGCCTGCCAGCTGGCCAGACCGGCCTGGGCGCCGAGGCTGGGGCGCACGGCGGCCAGCGAGGCCGTCGTGCCGGCGCTGGCGGCGATCGCGGCGCCACCGCTCTTCAGGAAATCGCGCTTGTTGATCACGGCAGGCACTCCTCGGGTTGCGGATGGCGGGCGCCGGCGGGCCTGACCATGGCCTGGTAGAGGCCCTGGGGCGCGCCTTCGGCGACAAAGCCCAGCCGCTCGTAGAGCCGCCGGGCGGGGTTGTGGAGCTCGACCTCGATGCCCAGCGGTCGGTGGCCATTCGCCGCGGCCAGCGCCTGCAGGCAGCACGTGCCCAGACCCTGGCCGCGCCAGGCGGGCAGCAGGGCGATGTCCAGGATGTGCAGGCGGTCGGCGCGCTCGTCCAGCCAGAGCCGGCCGGCCACCGTGTCGCCGTCGACGAGGATGAGATGGCATACGGAGTCCGCAAAGTGGCGCCGGTAGTGCTGCTGCTGGGCCGCATGCTGGTGGCGCACGAAGGCCTGGCACTGCTCGGGCGGCCAGCCGGTCAGGGCCAGTTCCTCGGCGCGCGTGCCGGCGTAGATGGCGAGCTGCCAGGCCTCGTCGGCCGGGGTCGCCGGGCGCAGGCGGTAGTCCATGGCCGGGCCCTAGCTGCGCGGCGGGAAGATGCCCTGCAGCGCGATGCAGAAGTTCAGCGCCAGATAGGGCTGGCGGTTCTCGTGCGGCAGGCCGGCGCCCGCGGCGCTGATCGCGACGCCGGCCATGGGCGCGGCCGCGCCCGGCGCGCGGTAGACGCTGCCGCCGCCGGCGGCCGTCGGCGCCATCACGTTGCCGGCCGGGCTGGTCGAGGCGGGCGTGACGCCGGCCATCAAGCCATGGCCATGGACGGGCATCTCGCTGGCGATCAGCGAGACGCTGGACTGGCCGACGCTGTCGCCCACCATCCGCATGCTGAGACCGGGGCCCTGGCCCGAGCTCATCGCGAACCGGCCGCCGAGGTCGGGCAACCGGAAAGTGCTCCGCCCATCGCCGCCGTAGTAGGTGCCCAGCAGCGAGAACAGGGCGGTGTTCTGGCTGATGGGCATCAGCTGGCCGTCGCACTGCGCCCAACCCTGGGGCGCGAAGTTGTAGGGCATGACGCGAATCTCGGCGATGAAGGGGGTGGACATGTCACGCTCCTCAGTTCTGCGCCGGGAAGATGCCGAACAGCGCAATGATGTAGTTCACCGTCAGCGTGGGCGCCATGTTGTCGTGCGGCTGCGAGCCCCCCGCCGTGCCGATGGCGCCAGACGCCATGGCCGTCGTTGCGGCGGCCGTGTCGTAGCTGGCGACGCTGGTGGCGGCAAGCAGGGCGCCGCCCGGCGTCGTAGTGTCGGCGGCGGCCGTGCTGGCATGCATGGCATGCGTGTGCTGCGGAATCTGGGCCGTGGTCAGCGTGACGGTTTCGCTGCCCATCAGCTCGCCCTGGATGTAGCTCGCGCCCGCGTGCACGGCGACGCGGCCGGACAGGTTGGGCAGCGCGAAGCTGGACTGGCCATCACCGCCGTAGGTGGTGCCGATCAGCGTGAACAGCGGGTCGTTCTCGGAGATGGGCAGCAACTGGCCCTGGCAGAAGGCCCAGCCGGCCGGCGCGAAGTTGCCGGCAAAGAGGCGGATCTCGCCGATGAAGGGATCGGACATGGCGGTTTCCTCGTTCAGTTGCGGCTGGGGAAGATGCCGACCAGCGAGATGACCCAGTTCATGGTCAGGCTGGGCTGCATGTTGGCGTGGGGCTGGCTGCCGCCGGCGGGCGCCAGCGAACTGGCGCCCATCACCGTGTCGCTGCCCACCGGCGCAAAGCGGTTCATGCCGCCGCGCGGTTTGGCGGCCGGCACGGCGCCGCCCGGGACGCTGGCGTTGGCGAGATCGCTGGTGGCCAGCAGCGCGTGCGCGTGGGCGGGCAGCTGCGACGCCGTCAGCGTCACCGTCGAGGCTCCGCCCCGCTGGCCAAGCACGATGCCGTCGCTGCCGCCGTAGTGCAGCGGCGCGCGGCCGCGCAGGTCGGGCAGCGCGAAGTTCACCCGTCCGTCACCGCCATAGGTGGTGCCCAGCAGCGAGAACAAGGCCTGGTTCTGCGCGATGGCCAGCAGCTGGCCGTTGCAGAACGCCCAGCCCTTGGGCGCGAAGTTAAAGCCAATCAACTTGAGTTCGCCGAGGAAGGGGTTGGCCATAGCGTCTCCTAGCCGAACACGGCTTCGTACTGAAGGCCGGTGGCCGAGCGGGCCACCGGCACGAGGAAGAGATCCATTGCATCGAGCTGCGGGTGCTCGAGCCGGTAGATGCGCTGCGGCAGCGCGGGCTCGGCCGGCGCCTGGAAGGTCAGGCTGAAGGGCTGGCGGCCCGCCGCGCCGGTGTCCGGGCCGGCTCGGGCCTCGATGAGCCGGACCGGCAGTTCGGCCGCATCGCCCAGCCGCAGCGAGAAGCCGCTGCCGACCAGCGGCTCGAAGCAGGCCAGCGTGAGCATGCGCTCAGGCACGGCGCCGCGCCGCACGGGCGCCCAGGGCCGCGACCGCGAACAGCGCCAGCGTGGCCGGCTCGGGCAAGTCGTTGCCGGGTCCACCGGGACCGCCGGTGCCGTTGTCCCGCGTGATGAGCTGGATGCGGAACTCGGCGAAGTTGTTGCTGCTGCCGGCGATGCGCTGCGCGATCTCCAGCGTATCGAGGTCGAAGGTCACCGTGTCGCTGTCGATGAAGTGCGCCAGGCTGCCCAGCACGGCCGGGTTGCCCAGGCCGCTGCCGCTGCCGGCGTCGGTGGTGCCGAAGCCGTCCCAGGCGTAGAGGCTCACGCCGACGATGGTCTTGCCGACGATGCTGAGGCCGTCGAACTGGTAGAGCGCGTGGTTGCTGACGCCAAGGCCCAGGTAGCCGGTCGTGTAGACGCCGCCGGTCGTGTCGTTGCCGACGCCGATGCGCAGCTTGATGCTGTCTTCCTCGAAGAAGACCTTCTCGCCATCCAGCATCCAGCCCGAGCCTATGGCGCCGCCGTCGGCGGCATGCACGCCGTTGACCAGGTCGGCCAGGGCCACGGTCTGCTGCGCGCTGACGGGCGTCGGGTCGATGGTGCTGCCGTTGTTGATGCCGCCCGGGGCGATCAGCCGGAGCGTGATGTCGCTGGCGAAAGCGGCGTGTGCCGACTGCGAACACAGGGCCAGCATCGCGCCGGCAGCGGCAGCGCACAGGCTGCGGACGGGGGACGAAGCGAGTCGCATAGACCCTCCCTGGCTTGAACCGAGCCGCGAGTTGACGCGTCGCGCAAGCCGGGCGCCAGTGGCTTGTCCCGTGAATGGGGGGGGAAGAAGTTAGGGATGCGGCGACGGGTTGTGGAGGCCGTCCACGGCGGCGCGCAGCGTGCGCCAGAAAGCCGGGTCCTGCGACGTGGCCATGTTGATGCGCATCAGCGAGCCGGGCCGGCGCGTGGCGCTGAAGAGGGCGCCGGGTGCGATCAGCCAGCCGGCGTCCAGCAGGGGCTGGGCCAGGCGCTCGGTGTCGACGCCCACGTCCAGCCAGCCGAACAGGCCGTCAGGCGGCGCGGCCCAGGCAAAGCCCTGCCGGGTAGCCAGGGCCGCGACGCGCTGGCGCGCCGTCGCCAGGCGCTCGCGCAGGCGCTGCGCATGGCGGCGCAGCCGGCCCTGCTCCAGGCACAGCGCGACGGCGCGCTCCAGCACCGGCGAGCTGGTCAGGCCGTCCAGCAGCTTGGTGTCGGTCAGCGCGCGCAGCCGCTCGGGCGCGGCAGCCAGGTAGCCGACGCGCCAGGCCGGCGTCAGCACCTTGGAGAAGCCCGCCACGTAGGTCACGCGGCGCAGCCCGTCCAGCGCCGCCAGACGCGGCACATGCTCGGGCGCGAGGAAGCCGTAGCTGTCGTCCTCGACGATGAAGAAGTCGTGCTCGTCGGCCAGGCGCAGCAGCTTGTGCGCGGTGGCCAGGTTGAGGCTGTGGCCGGTGGGGTTGTGCAGCACCGACACGGTCAGGTAGGCGCGCGGCGCATGCTGCGCGGCCAGCGCGGCGAGCACGTCCAGGTCGGGCCCCTGGGCGCCCTGGCCGGCACGCGGCACCGGCAGCAGCCGGATGCCGGCCTGCGTGAGCCGCGCGAACATGATGGCCCAGCCGGGGTCGTCGACGAGCACGGCGTCGCCGGGCTGCAGCTGCGTGCGGATGATGAGGTCCAGCGCATGGGTGGCGCCGTTCGTCGTCAGGATGTGGGCCGGGTTGGCGTGGATGCCGAGGTCGTCCAGCCGCCGCGCCAGCGCGGCGCGCAGCCGGGCGTCGCCACTGGGCTCGCCGTAGCCGACCTGCACGGCCAGCGAGTCGGCCGCGTTCAGGCGGCGCAGCGCGGACTGCAGCAGCGTCGGGTCCAGCCAGTCGGCGGGCAGCGTGCCCAGGCCGGGCGAGCGCGCGGCATCGGCCTCGAACATGCCGCGGATCAGCGCGGTCGCGTCCATCGGCACCTGGCGCGGCGCGGCGACGGCCGGCGTGCGCGCGGCGGTTCGTGTCGGGGCAGGCCGGCTTTCACGCACGAAGAAGCCGCGCTGGCGGCGCGCCTCCAGCAGGCCGGCGGCCTGCAGCTGGTCATAGGCGGCGACGACGGTGTGCGGGCTGACGCCATGCTGGCGCGCACAGTCGCGCACCGAGGGCAGGCGGGCGCCGGGCAGCAGCAGGCGTTCGCGGATGCGCTGGGCGTAGCGCTCGGCCAGCTGGCCGGCCAGCGGCTGGCTGGCGCCGCGTTGCAGCGGAGTGGGTGTACCGGTCGGCATGGCAGTACAGATTCGTGGCTTGGCTGGCTGACTGTACTGGTTCTGTATCGGCGTCATGCCTCAGACTGAGCCCATGCCAGGGTTTTCCACGTCCTCCACCATCTCGACCACCGGCGCGTCCGACGCGACGCGCGGCCTGCTGCTGGGCATGGCTGGCGTGCTGATGTTCGCGCTGAGCATCCCGATGACGCGTCTGGCCGGCGGCAGCGCCGCGGCGCCGCAGCTGGACCCGGCCTTCGTCGCCTTCGGGCGGGCCGGGGTGGCGGGGCTGTTGTCGGTCGCCTACCTGTGGGCCACCGGCGCGCGCCGCCCGCGTGGCGGCGAGTGGGGGGCGCTGGCCTTCACGGCCGCAGGCGTCGTCTTCGGCTGGCCGCTGCTGCTGGGCCTGGCCGTGCGGCACGTGGACGCCGTGCATGCGTCGGTCGTGTCGGGCGTGCTGCCGCTGGCCACGGCCGTCATCGCGGCCGGCGTGCTGCGCCAGCGGCCCAGCGCGGGCTTCTGGGCCTGTGCCCTGGCGGGACTGGGCCTGGTCGTCGGCTTTGCGGCCTGGCGCGGCGCCGGCGGCCTGGAGGCGGCGGACGGCCTGCTGCTGGGCGCCGTCGTCTGCGCGTCGGCGGGTTATGTGAGCGGTGCCCGCCTGTCCCGGGCCTTCACGGCCGAGCAGGTCATCTGCTGGGTCCTGGTCATCAGCCTGCCCGTCACGCTGCCGCTGGCCGCGCTGACCCGGCCGGCCGCGCCGGTCGCGGCCTCGGCCTGGGTCGGCTTCGCCTATGTGTCGCTGTTCTCGATGTGGATAGGCTTCTTCGCCTGGTATCGCGGCCTGGCCCTGGGCGGCACGCTGCGCGTCAGCCAGGTGCAGGTGCTCCAGCCTTTCCTGTCCATGCTGTTCGCGGTGCCGTTGCTGGGTGAGCGGCTGGACGCGACGACCGTGGTCTTCGCCGCCGCCGTGCTCGCGGTCGTGTGGTGGGGCAAGCGGCAACCCATCCACTGAAGGGGATGCCCATGGACGACCGATTCACGACCCGGCTCGCGCCCGGCCAGGCGCTGACGCTGGCCGCCGCGCGCGGGCCGCGCCGCCTCGTCGTGACAAGCGGCCGGCTGTGGCTGACCCTGTCCGGCGGCGGCGACGACCATTGGCTGCGTGCCGGCGAGGGGCTGACGCTGGCGGCCGGGCGGGAGGTCGTCGTCGAAGCCTGGCCGCGGGCCGAGTTCCAGCTGCTGCAGCCGGCGCCGCGTGCCGCGGCCGGGCCGGCACGCGCCTGGCGCCTCCCTCTGGCCGGGCAGGGCGCATGAGGACGCTGGGCATCCTGGGCGGCATGAGCTGGGAGTCCACCCAGCATCTGTACGCGCTGATCAACCGCGGCGTCGCCGCGCGGCTGGGCGGCCTGCACAGCGCGCAACTGGTGCTGCACAGCGTCGACTTCGCGCCCATTGCCGCCCTGCAGTCGGCCGGCGACTGGGCCGGGGCGGCCCGGGTGCTGGGCGAGGCCGCCGCCGGACTGCGCCGCGCCGGCGCCCAGGCGCTGCTGATCGCCACCAACACCATGCACCGCGTCGCCGCCGAGGTCGAGCAGGCGGCCGGCCTGCCGGTGCTGCACATCGTCGACGCGACGGGCGAGGCCTTGCGCGCCGCCGGCGTGAGTCGCGCCGGCCTGCTGGCCACGCGCTTCACGATGGAGCAGGGCTTCTACCGCGAGCGCATGCGGGAGCGTTTCGGCATCGACGTCATCGTGCCCGACGAGGCCGGTCGCACCGAGGTGCACCGCCTCATCTACGAGGAGCTGTGCCGCGGCCGCTTCGAGCCGGCGTCGCGCGAGGCCTTGCGCGCCCAGGTCGCGGCGCTGGCCGCGCGCGGCGCCCAGGGCGCCATCCTCGGCTGCACCGAACTGGGCCTGTTGTTGCCCGCCGGCGCGGACGCGGCCCTGCCCCTGTTCGACTCCACCGAACTGCAGGCCCGTGCCGCAGTCGGCTGGATGCTAGGCTGACCCCTTTGAAATCCACCAGCACTTCATCATGAGTACCGTCTGGACCCAAGCCCGCCGCGCCGCGCGCATGAACCCGTCCATCATCCGCGAGATCCTCAAGGTCACCGAGAAGCCGGGCGTGCTGTCCATGGCCGGCGGCCTGCCCAGTGCCGACACCTTCCCGGTCGACGCGCTGAAGGCGGCCTGCGACCGCGTGCTGACGAACAACGCCCGCGAGGCGCTGCAGTACGCGTCCAGCGAGGGCTTCGGCCCGCTGCGCGAATGGGTGGCGGCGCGGGTCGCGGCGCTGGGCATGAAGGTGTCGCCCGACCAGGTGCTGGTCACCAGCGGCTCCCAGCAGGGGCTGGACCTCGTCGGCAAGATCCTCTGCGACGCCGGCGCGCCGGTGGCCGTCGAGACGCCCACCTACCTCGGCGCGCTGCAGGCCTTCACGCCCTTCGAGCCGCTGTTCGCCAGCCTGGCCAGCGACGACCAGGGCCCGCGCCCCGAGGCCCTCGCGGCGCTGCCGCACGACGCGCCGGGCACGCGCTTCAGCTATCTGCTGCCCAACTACCAGAACCCGACCGGCCGCGTCATGGGCGCCCAGCGCCGCGCCGAGGTCGTGGAGGCGGCGCGCCGCGCCGGCGTGCCCATCGTCGAGGACAACCCCTATGGCGACCTCTGGTTCGACGAGCCGCCGCCGGCCTCGCTCGCCAGCCTGTGGCCCGAGGGCACGCTCTACCTGGGTTCCTTCTCCAAGGTGCTGACGCCGGGCTTCCGGCTGGGCTACATGATCGCGCCGCCCGAGCTCTACCCCAAGCTGCTGCAGGCCAAGCAGGCCGCCGACCTGCACACGCCCGGGTTCAACCAGCGCGTCGTCCACGAGGTCGTGCGCGACGGCTTCTTGGACCGCCACATCCCTTCCATCCGCGCCCGCTACAAGGCCAACCGCGACGCCATGGCCGAGGCCTTGCGCGAGCACCTGCCGTCCGGCTGCGACTGGCAGTCCCCGCAGGGCGGCATGTTCTTCTGGATCCGCCTGCCGGCGGGCCTGGACGCCATGGCCCTGCTGCCCCAGGCCGTGGAGGCCGGCATTGCCTACGTGCCAGGCGCGGCCTTCTACGCGCACCAACCTGATGCACGCACGCTGCGGCTGTCCTTCGTCACGCTGACGCCCGACCTCATCCGCGAGGGCGTCGAGAAGCTCGGCCGCCTGCTGCACGAGGCGCTGGAGGCCGTCGCCGAGCCCGCGCCCTAACCCGCCATGCTGACACATAGCTGAAGCCGAGGGGGTCGAGAGGCTCCCGGGTTTCCATATCCCCACAGTCGTTGCCGCTCTGGCATCGTATGCAGTCGGTCCCGGCAAAGGCGCCGGGTGGATCGCATAACGGAGACGAGGCAACGATGAAGCAGGTTTGGACAGCCGTGGCTGCGGCGGTTTTTGCGGTGGGTGCCCAGGCGGCCGACCCGATCAAGATCGGCGTGGCGGGGCCGTTCACCGGCGGCTCCTCGTCGATGGGCGTCAGCATGCGCGACGGCGTGCGCCTGGCGGCCGAAGAGATCAACAAGTCCGGCGGTATCCTCGGCCGCCAGATCCAGCTCGTCGAGCGCGACGACGAGGCCAAGAACGAGCGCGGCGTGCAGATCGCCCAGGAGCTCATCAACAAGGAAAAGGTCGCCGCGACCGTCGGTTACATCAACACCGGCGTGGCGCTGGCCTCGCAGCGCTTCTTCCAGGACGCCAAGATCCCGGTCATGAACAACGTGGCCACCGGCTCGGTGATCACGCTGCAGTTCAAGGACCAGCCCGACAACTACATCTTCCGCAACGCGGCACATGACTCCATCCAGGCGCCGATGATCGTGGAGGAGGCCGTCACCAAGCGCGGCTTCAAGAAGGTCGCCATCCTGGCCGACAGCACCAACTACGGCCAGTTGGGCCGCGCCGATCTGGAGGCCGCGCTCAAGCTCAAGGGCATCACGCCCGTCGCCGTCGAGAAGTTCAACATCAAGGACGTCGACATGACGGCCCAGCTGCTGAAGGCCAAGGAGGCCGGGGCGGAGGCCGTGCTGACCTACGGCATCGGCCCCGAGCTGGCCCAGATCGCCAACGGCATGACCAAGCTGGGCTGGAAGGTGCCCATGATCGGCTCCTGGACGCTGTCCATGGCCAACTACATCGACAACGCCGGCCCCGGCGGCGAGGGCGCGCGCATGCCGCAGACCTTCATCCAGGAGCCGACGACGCCGAAGCGCCAGAGCTTCATCATCAACTACCTGAAGACCTTCAACCCGAAGAACTCGCGCATCGACTCGCCGGTGTCCGCGGCCCAGGGCTACGACTCCATCTACCTGCTGGCCGCCGCCATCAAGCAGGCCGGCTCCACCGACGGCCCCAAGATCAAGGCCGCGCTGGAAGACCTGAAGACGCCGGTGGAAGGCGTCGTGACGACCTACAACAAGCCCTTCTCCAAGGCCGACCACGAGGCCATCACGGCCAACATCCCGGTCATGGGCGAGGTCAAGGGCCAGCGCGTCGTCTACGCCTACCCGGACGACTTCAAGAAGGCCTCCGAGGTGCGCCTGAAGGACGTCAACGCCAAGGGCGCCATGGAACAGAAGAAGCGTCAGTAAGGGACGGCCATGCAGATCCTGACCCAGCTCGTGTTCAGCGGCATCGCGCTGGGCATGATCTACGCCGTCATCGCCTTCGGCTACCAGCTGACCTTCGCGACCAGCGACACCCTGAACTTCGGCCAGGGCGAGGCGCTGATGCTCGGCGCCCTCGTCGGCCTCACGCTGGTCGGCTGGGGCGTCAACTACTGGCTGATGCTGCCGCTGGTCTGCCTGTTCGGCGCCTTCCAGGGCGCCGTCGTCGAGCGCATCGGCGTGCGACCCGCCATCAAGATGAAGAGCGAGTTCGGCTGGATCATGTCCACCATCGCCCTGGGCATCATCTTCAAGAACGTGGCCGAGAACGTCTGGGGCCGCGACGACCTGCGCTTCCCGTCGCCGCTGCCCGAGGCGCCGCTGAAGCTGCTGGGCGCCAACGTGCTGCCCATGGAGCTGCTGGTCATCGTCGGCGCCGTCGGCATGATGCTGGCCGTCGAGTTCTTCAACCGCAAGACCATCTACGGCAAGGCAGTCGTCGCCACCTTCAACGACCGCGACGCGGCCAAGCTGATGGGCATCAACACCGGCCTCGTCATCACCTTCTCCTACGCGCTGTCGTCGCTGACGGCCGCCTTCGCCGGCGTGCTGATCGCGCCGCTGACGCTGACCGGCGCCACCATGGGCGCCGTGCTGGGGCTCAAGGCCTTCGCCGTCGCCATCATCGGCGGCCTGACCAGCGGCATGGGCATCATCGTGGGCGGCATCATCCTCGGCGTGGCCGAGACGACCACGGGCTTCTACCTCTCCACAGGCTACAAGGACGTGCCGGGCCTCGTGCTGCTGCTGATCGTGCTGGCGGTCAAGCCGGCCGGCCTGTTCGGCAAGACGGCCATCAAGAAGGTCTGACGGAAGGCCGGACACGTGAATCTCAAGAAACTCGTTCTCGGTGCCGCGGCCATTGCCGCCCTCGCCGTCTTCCCCGTCGCCTCCGGCAACCCGTACTACATCCACCTGGTCGAGACCATCATGATCTACGCGATCGTGCTGTTCGGCCTGGACATCGTCGTCGGCTACACCGGCCAGGTCTCGCTGGGCCACGCGGGCCTGTTCGGCATCGGCGCCTACACGGCCGGCGTGCTCATCCTCAAGCTCGACGCGCCGGTCTACCTGGCGCTGCCGGCCGCCATCGTCGTGGCCGCCGCCTTCGGTGCCGTGCTTGCGCTGCCGGCGCTGCGCGTGACGGGCCCCTACCTCGCGATGGTGACGCTGGCCTTCGGCACCATCATCCAGATCCTCATCAACGAGATGACCTTCCTGACCGAAGGTCCCATGGGCATCACGCTGACCAAGCCGACGCTGTTCGGCCATCTGCTGGACGAGACGGAGTACTACTGGCTGGTCATGGCCTGCCTGGTGGCATCGCTGGTCTTCGTGCACCGCGTGCTGCATTCGCAACTGGGCCGCGCCTTCGAGGCGCTGCGCGGCAGCCCGGTGGCGTCGGACTGCATGGGCGTGTCGGTCTACCGCTACAAGGTCTACGCCTTCGTCGTCAGCGCGGGCCTCGCGGGGCTCGGCGGGGCGCTCTACGCGTACTCGGAGCAGTACATCTCGCCGAACAGCTACAACTTCGAGATGACCGTGCTGTTCCTGCTCGCCGTGATCATGGGCGGGCGCAAGTCGCGCGCGGGCTCGCTGATCGGCGCGACCGTGCTCGTGATGCTGCCGAACCTGCTCGACGATATCGGCCAGTTCCGCGTCGTCGCGAGCTGCCTCGCCGCGATCGTGCTCGTTTCGGCCGGCGTCGGCGTGCGGCGCGGCCGGCTGAGCCTGGCCGCGGCGGCCGTGCCGGTCGTCGGCAGCGCGGCGCTCGCGGCCGTTTCGTACAAGCTCGACGGCCTGTCGGACTGGCGCCTGACGATCTACGGCCTGATCACGCTGTTCATCGTCTACTACCTGCAGGACGGCATCGTCGGCTTCGTGCGCAGCGCCTTGAGCCTTCGCAGCGGCGCCGCGGCCGCGGCCGCCGAGACCCGCGCGGCGCGCGCGGCCGGGCATGCGGCCGCGGCGCTCACGCAGCGCGGCGGCGAGCGCGGCGAGGTGCTGCTCGAGGTCGGCGCCGTGCTCATGCAGTTCGGCGGCCTCAAGGCGCTCAACGAGGTCGACCTGCAGATCCGCCGCGGCACGATCCACGGCCTGATCGGCCCGAACGGCTCGGGCAAGAGCACGATGATGAACGTGATCACGGGCATCTACGCGCCGACGCGCGGCCAGGTGCGCTTCAGGCAGCAGGTCGTGAGCGGCCGCAGCTCGGCGCAGATCGCGCTCGCGGGCATCGCGCGGACCTTCCAGAACGTCCAGCTGTTCGGCGAGATGACGGTGCTGCAGAACGTCCAGGTTGGCCTGCACCATGCGTACCGGAGCAAGCTGCTCGAGGTCGCCTTGAAGCTGCCGCGCTTCCTGCGCGAGCGCCGCGACAACGCCGCGCGCGCGCTCGCGCTGCTCGAGTTCGTCGGTCTTGCCGAGCTCGCGGGCGAAGAGGCGCGCAACCTGCCCTACGGCAAGCAGCGCATGCTCGAGATCGCGCGCGCGCTCGCGCTCGACCCCGAGCTGCTGCTGCTCGACGAGCCGGCCGCGGGCCTGACCGCGCCCGACATCGAGGAGCTGCTGCAGATCATCCGCAAGATCCGCGAGCAGGGCATCACGGTGATCCTGATCGAGCACCATATGGACGTGGTCATGTCGCTGTGCGACCGCGTCTCGGTGCTCGACTTCGGCCAGAAGATCGCCGAAGGCCTGCCGGCCGAGGTGCAGGCGAACCCCAAGGTCATCGAGGCCTATCTGGGCGGTCAGGCGGGATAACAAGCTATGTTGACGATCAAGAACCTGAGCGCCGGCTACGGCAAGGTCGAGGTCCTGCACGGCGTCGCGATCGAGGTGCCGAAGGGCAAGGTGGTCACCTTGATCGGCTCGAACGGCGCCGGCAAGACGACGACCATGCGCGCGATCAGCGGCATGATCAAGCCGAGCGCGGGCGAGATCGTGCTCAACGACAGGCGCATCGACGGGCTCGAGAGCCATCACATCGCGCGCCTGGGCCTGGCCCATTCGCCA
>NZ_JAFAGT010000049.1 GCF_019237615.1 Roseateles sp.
CCCTCGGCTTCAGAGGGGGCGCAAAGTAACGTCCTGCCGGGTCAGCCCGGCGCCGCGTGCGGCGACCTCAGCTCGTCATCGCGACGGCGCCGGGGTGGGGGAATTTGGGGTGGCCATCAGTGGGGGAGTTTGGGTGGCCGCCGGGGAGTCCGGCCAATTGGTGTTTGGGCGGCAGGCCCTCGAGGCCGGTGCCGATGCAGCCGGCATTGCGGTAGATTTTTTTCATGGCCGCGTGCGCAGCCGCGAACTGTTGAGATGTCAACGAGCAGGAGCGGACACACTGGCTGCTCCCCCCTTAGGAACAGCACAGAGTCCTACCTCGGCAACCGCTGACTCGCAACAGTCAGCGGTTGCCCTCCTCGTGCAACAGCGTCTCGATTTCCAGAGCCTTGGCGTCCAGCCCACGGCCGCGCAGGTCGGCCAGCATCCCTTCGCGATGCGCAAAGAGATGCTGGCCACGCCGCTCGAGCCAGGTCACAGTCCCGCGCCATTTGAGGGTGTGTAGTGAGGCCGTCGTCCATGGGAGCAGGTGATCTACACGGCGGAGGTCGATGAGGTCAGGCAGCCCGCTCATTGCGCTGCCCCTTCCTGGATCTGTGCAGCCAGATCCGCCTTCTTGCCACGGCCCTTGGGTGTGGCGGGCACTCTCTCCTTGCGCGCCACCACGCGCGCCGGCGGCGGCGTTTGAATGGCACCAAGGGCCAACGCATGGGCGACCTCCTCGAGATCGAAGGTCACCCTGCCGCAAACTTGCGATGGCCGGATCTCCTGGCCATTGATTCGCAGCGTGTTGAAGTTGTTGCGGACGGTCCGCTCAGCGACACCGATGGCCGCAGCTAGCGGCTTCAGCTGAGCTCGGACGGCGCCGCGGAAATGCCCCTGGAGGCGCGCGAACTCGCGGCGCTGAGCCTCAGCGAAGCGGTCAAGCCGCTCAAGAGTGGTATCGGTTGAGAGTACAGGTTCAGCGTGCATTGCACTTCCCCACAAGGTGGTTGAAGTGCCCCGCCTCGGGGCGCACGTGTTGAGCTGGACTTCCTACCCGAGGCTACGTGCACGATTTGCGCCACCTGGCGCCGCACTTACGTGTACGGGTATCCAACCTGATCGCCTTTGCTCCTTGCCCTTCGGCAAGGGCCAGTGTCGCCACCGGCACGAGGCTCTTGTCGACTGTTAGCCCGGCTACGTTTTCACCGGCAGTGTCCCTCGCGAGCACCTGTGTTCCTACTCCTCGCGCCCACAACCACCCCACGAACGGTGACTGCCGTCGAGTCCTCAACAGGCGCAGTCAGCATAGCAAAGCGCTTAGCGCCTTTGCAAGCCCGCCGCGTACTCTCGACCACTTGCCATTCCCGCTACATCCCGGCACGATCCGCCCCGCCCGATGACCGCGAGTCTTCGGGAAAGAATGGGAAACCGCAGAGGGAAAAGTCGCTGCAGAACAGCGGTAAATCGCGGGTCACCGCGACGTACCGCAGAAATAAAAAGCCGCCTTGCGGCGGCTCTAAGCTCCTGATTTAGAAGCGTTTTTGGCGGAGAGGGAGGGATTCGAACCCTCGGTACGGGGATACCGTACGCCTGATTTCGAGTCAGGTACATTCGACCACTCTGCCACCTCTCCTGATTCGGTGTGCGCTGGTGCGAAGCCGACCATTATAGCCAGCTTTTTTGCTCCGCTGGAACTCAGGCACGCAACGCGTCGACGCCACCCATATAGGGCCTCAGCGCCTCGGGCACCGTGATGCTGCCGTCGGCGTTCTGGTAGTTCTCCAGCACGGCCACCAGCGTGCGGCCCACGGCGAGGCCCGAGCCGTTCAGTGTGTGCACCAGTTCATTCTTGCCCTGGGCGTTCTTGAAGCGCGCCTGCATGCGGCGGGCCTGGAAGGCGCCCATGTTCGAGCAGGAGCTGATCTCGCGGTAGGTGTTCTGCGCCGGCAGCCAGACCTCCAGGTCGTAGGTCTTGGTCGAGCCAAAGCCCATGTCGCCGGAGCACAGCAGCATGGTGCGGTAAGGCAGGCCCAGCTTCTGCAGCACGGCCTCGGCGTGGCCCGTCATCTCCTCCAGCGCGGCCATGCTGTGCTCGGGCTGCTCGATGCGCACCATCTCGACCTTGTCGAACTGGTGCTGGCGGATCATGCCGCGCGTGTCGCGACCGGCCGAGCCCGCCTCAGAGCGGAAGCAGGGGCTGTGGGCGGTCAGCTTGACGGGCAGGTCCTCGGCCTTGAGCACGCTGTCACGCACGGTATTGGTCAGCGAGATCTCCGATGTCGAGATCAGGTACTGTTCGGGATGCTCGGAGTCGCCGCCGCGCAGCACCCAGAACATGTCTTCCTTGAACTTGGGCAGTTGGCCCGTGCCCTCGAGGATCTCGCGGTTGACGATGTAGGGCGTGTAGCACTCGGTGTAGCCGTGCTCCGCGGTCTGCACGTCGAGCATGAACTGGGCGAGGGCCCGGTGCAGACGGGCGACGGGGCCCTTCAGGAAGCTGAAGCGCGAGCCCGACAGCCTGGCACCGGTCTCGAAGTCCAGGCCCAGCGGCGCGCCCAGGTCCACATGGTCCTTGACGTCGAAGTCGAAGGCGCGCGGCTGGCCCCAGCGGCGCACCTCGACGTTGCCGGTCTCATCGCTGCCCGCCGGCACGCTGGCGTCGGGCAGGTTGGGCACGCTCATCAGCATCTCGTTGAGCTCATGCTGGATGGCGTCCAGGCGCTCGGCACCGGCCTTCAGCTCGTCGGCGATGCCGCCGACCTCGGCCATCAGCGCCGAAGCGTCCTCGCCCTTGCCCTTGGCCATGCCGATCTGCTTGGACAGCGCGTTGCGGCGGGCCTGCAGTTCCTCCGTGCGGGTCTGCACGGCCTTGCGTTCGGCTTCGAGCGCCTTGAAGCGCTCCACGTCGAGGAAGGTCTGGGGGGTCTTGCGCGTGTTCAGGCGCTCGATGACGGCATCGAGGTCCTTGCGCAGTTGGGTGATGTCGAGCATGGGAAATCAACCTTCAGAAATCGGATACGAAAGCGGCGCCGATGTCAGGCGCCGCCGGGTGTCTGAAACGCCGGCGTCAAGATCGGGAGGAGCTCACCTCGGCCATGGACTTGTCGCCCAGGCCCATGGGCAGCGGGAAATGCACGTTCTCTTCGACGCCCGGCAGACTGCGCACCGTCGTCGCGCCGAACTCGCGCAACCGGGCGATGACCGCCTGCACCAGCACATCGGGCGCCGAGGCGCCGGCTGTCAGGCCCACCCGCGGGCGGCCTTGCAGCCACTCGGACTTCAGGTCCTCGGCCGCGTCGACCATGTAGCCGGGCGTGCCAAGGCGCTCTGCCAGCTCGCGCAGGCGGTTGCTGTTGGAGCTGGTGGGGCTGCCGACGACGACGACGACGTCCACCTGCGGCGCCAGCAGCTTGACCGCATCCTGGCGGTTCTGTGTCGCGTAGCAGATGTCCTGCTTCTTGGGCTCGCGCACCTGCGGGAAGACGCGCTTCACCTCGGCCAGGATCTGGGCCGCGTCGTCCACGCTCAGCGTGGTCTGCGTGACGACGGCGAGTTTGGCGGGATCTTTCACGCGGACCGTGGCGACGTCCTCGACGTCCTCCACCAGGAAGATGCCCTCGGACAGCTGGCCCATCGTGCCTTCGACCTCGGGGTGACCCTTGTGGCCGATCATGACGAACTCATAGCCCTCGCGATGCAGCTTGGCAACCTCGACGTGCACCTTGGTCACCAGTGGGCACGTGGCGTCGAAGACGTTGAAGCCGCGGGCCGCGGCCTCGCGGCGCACCTCCTGGCTGACGCCATGGGCGCTGAACACCAGCGTGGCGCCGGCCGGCACCTCGGCCAGGTCCTCGATGAAGATGGCGCCGCGCGACTTCAGGTCGTTGACGACATAGGTGTTGTGCACGATCTCGTGGCGCACGTAGATGGGCGCGCCGAACTTCAGCAGTGCCCGCTCGACGATCTCGATGGCACGGTCCACGCCGGCGCAGAAGCCGCGCGGCTCGGCCAGCAGCACTTCCTGGAGTTGCTGGGCAGCAGTCATTACAGCACCCCGATCACTTGCACTTCGAAGCTCACCGGCTGGCCGGCGAGCGGATGGTTGAAATCGAACAACAGCGCCTCCTCGCCCAGTTCGCGCACGACGCCGGCATAGCCCCCCTGCCCGTCCGGGCCCGGGAACTGCACGACGTCGCCGACGTTGTAGGTCTCGTCCGGGTCGCCCAGCTGGCGCAGCAGCGTGAGCTTCACGCGCTGCAGCAGCTCGGGGTTGCGATCGCCGAAGGCTTCGCCGGGTGCCAGCTCGAAGCGCTCGTGCGCGCCCTCCGGCAGGCCGATGAGGCGCGCCTCGATGGCGGGCGACAGCTGGCCGGTGCCCAGCGACAGCGTCGCCGGCTTGTCGTCGAAGGTGTTGACGATGTCGGCGCCGTCCGGGCCCGAGAGCCTGTAATGCAGCGTGAGGAAGGAGCCGGCCTGGATGGGGTTCATTCGAGAAGGGTCAGGGAGCGCTTGGCTAGACTGCCGATTTTATGCCGCTGACCCATCTGCCCCCTGACGCCCGCCCGCGCGAGAAGCTGCTCGCCCGCGGCCCGCAGGCGTTGGCGGACGCAGAGCTGCTGGCCCTGCTGCTGCGCACGGGCATCCAGGGCCTGCCGGTGCTGCAGCTGGCGCAGAGCCTGCTGGACCGCTTCGGCGGCTGGGCCGGGCTGCTGGCGGCCGGAGTGCACGATCTCGGCAAGGTCAGGGGCCTGGGGCCGGCCAAGCGCGCCGAGATCGCCGCGGTGCTGGAGATCGCACGCCGCTCGCTGAACCAGCAACTGGCCGAGAAGCCGGCGCTCAGCGACGTCGACGCGGTCAGGACCTATCTGCGCCTGCATCTGGGCGGACTGGACCATGAGGTGTTCGCCGTGCTGTTCCTCGACGCCCAGCTTCGGCTGATCGCGATGGAGACGCTGTTCCGGGGTTCGCTGACATCGACGACCGTGCATCCCCGCGAAGTCGTCAAGCGAGCGCTGGCCCTGGGCGCCGGCGCCGTCATCCTGGCCCACAACCACCCCAGCGGCGTCGCCGAGCCCTCTCGGGCCGACGAACTGCTGACCCGTCAGCTGAGCCAGGCGCTGGCCCTGGTCGACGTGCGCGTCGTCGACCACCTCATCGTCGGCGCCGGCGAGGTGGCGTCGCTGGCCGAGCGGGGGCTGATGTGACCAAGACCGTCCGCAGCCTGGCCGACCTCAAGCCGCTGGCGCGCGAGCTCGCCGCCGCGCGACTGGCGGCGGAACTGGAACGCGAGCGCCGGGCCGCCGCCCTGAGGCTGGCGGAGCAGGAACGACGCGCCTTCGAGCTGAGCGTCGGGCCCGTGACGCCACTGCGCAGCGCCAACCGCGTGCTGCACGACCGCGCGCCGCCAACACCGGAGCCGCGCCAGCGCGAGGCCGACGAACGCGCCGTGCTGCTACAGGCGCTGTCCGACGAGATCGACATCGACACCCTGCTGGACACCGACGAGACGCTGAGCTTTCGCCGCGAGGGCATCAGCGCCGAGGTCGTGCGCAAGCTGCGCCGCGGCCACTGGTCGCTGCAGGCCCAGCTCGACCTGCACGGCCTGCGCCGCGACGCGGCGCGCGAGGCGCTGGGCCTCTTCATCCACGACAGCGCCCGGCGCGGCCTGCGCTGCGTGCGCGTGGTGCACGGCAAGGGCCATGGCTCGCCGGGTCGCGAACCCGTGCTCAAGGGTCGCGTGCGACGCTGGCTGGTGCAGAAGAACGAGGTGTTGGCCTTCGTGCAGGCGCGCGCCAGCGATGGCGGCGCCGGCGCACTGATGGTCTTGCTTGCAGGCACCGCCTGACGGCGCGCTGACGCGCCCGTGGCCGGGCCGTCGCGTCGCGCGCCAGACACGCGGTTCAACGCCATTGACCGGTGCGGTTAGGCGGGAGTAGCCTGGATCGAAGCCGCCGAAAGCGCGGTTCCTGGTTTCCCAACCGCTGCAGAGAGGAGATGCCCATGAACCTGTCCCACGCCTTCCCCGCCGCCAAGCCCAAGAGCTACGTAGGCATCGGCCTGGTCGTCGCCTTGCATCTCGCCGGCATCTATGCTTTGAGCGCAGGACTCATCAAGCCGCCGACCAAGCCCACGGAAACAACCATCCTGCTGCCGCCCCTGCCCGACAGGCAGCCCGAACCGGAACGGCCGCAGGAGCCCCGGCTGAAGGCCGACCGGCCGGCCCTGGCTTCCGTACCCATTCCCGAGGTGCCGCTGGTCAACGACTGGAAGGAGGCGCCCACGATCAGCACCGAGCCCTTGCGTGGCGATCCTCCGACGCCCACTGCGGGCGGCAACACCGGTGCCGGCACGTCCGTCGCTGCCGCCCGGCCCCAGCCCGACACGGGCGTCAGAGCACCCGGTGCCGTCTGCTCGGTCATGCCACGGCCAGAGGTCCCGGCCGTGAACTGGAGCGGCGAAGCCGTGCTGCAGGTGCTGGCGACGGTGCGCGGCGGCCGCGTCGTCGCCAGCGAGGTGCGCGTGGCCCAGGGTGCGCCCGACGGCAAGGCCCGGCGCGCGCTGCAGCGCTCGGTCGAGTCCGCCCTCGCCGGCTACCAGTGCCAGGGCGACGCGCTGTTTCAGCAGGACTTCGCGTTCCGGATCGACTAGACGTTGCGCATCCAGTCGGCCGTGCCCGCAAAGGACTCGGCCAGCCGGGCCTGCAGCGCCGGGTCCACCCCGGTCTCCTGCATCGCCTGGCCCATGCAGGCCAGCCACTCGTCGCGCTCGGCGATGCCAATGCGAAACGGCAGGTGCCGCGCCCGCAGCCGCGGGTGGCCGAAGCGGCTGATGTAGTGGTCCGGCCCGCCCAGCCAGCCGCACAGGAACCAGAACAGCTTGTCACGCGCCGACTCCAGCGTGTCGCCATGCGCCGCGCGCAGCCGGGCATAGGCCGGCTCCAGGTCCATCAGGTCGTAGAAGCGGTCGACGAGTTCGCGCACGCGCGCCTCGCCGCCCATCCACTCGAAAGCGGTTGCGGAAGTCATGTCCGTTGACGTGCTCAATTCACGCCGCATTCGCGGCGATGTACTCGCGGCTCGACGCCGCGAGCGTCGCCGGTCCCACGTGCGCCGAGGCCGGGCGTGGCATGCCCCGTGGACCTGTCATGCCTGACAAGGAGCAGCCACCCTGTCGGCTGCGCGGGCTGCAAGCCCGAACGAACGCGCCCGCGTTCTGCGCGGCAGGACTGGACGACAGGCCTCAACTCAGCCAAGGAGCTTGGACGCGAGGGCCTTGATGGCCTGGGCCGCGTCGCAGCCCGGGTAATGCTCCAGCATCAGCTGGCGCTTCAGCACCGCCTGGCGCACGGCCTGGTCGGCCTTGATCTCCCCGAGCAGCTCGAGCCTGAAGTGCTGCGCTGAGGCCGGACCGATGAAGCGCTGCAACACCTGCTGCAGCTGGCCGCAGATCAGCCTGCCCTCGCCGACGCGGTTGGCCTGGTTGACGACCAGGCCCACGTGACGACGCTCCTGCTGCATGGCCAGCACCTTGATGGTGGCGTAGGCGTCGGTCAGCGAGGTGGGTTCGGGCGTGGCGACGACGAGCACGTCCTGGGCCAGCGAGATGGCGAACAGCACGACATCGGAGATGCCGGCGCCGGTGTCCAGCAGCACCCAGTCGAAGCGCGGCTTGACGAGGTCAATGATGTGCAGAAGCTTGTCGCGCACGTCGGGCGTCAGGCGCGAGTACTCCACCATGCCAGAGCCGGCCAGCAGCACGGAGAAGCCTCCGGGCGCCGGCAGGATGGCCTGCTCCAGCGTGGCTTTCTCGGTGAAGACGTCGTGCAGCGTCAGCTTGGGGTGCAGGTTCAGCACCACGTCGAGGTTGGCGAGGCCGAGATCGGCGTCCAGCACCAGCACCTTCTGGCCGCGCGCAGCCAGGGCCGCGGCGAGGTTGGCGGTGACGAAGGTCTTGCCGACGCCGCCCTTGCCGCTGGTGACGGCGAGCGTGCGGGCGCCGGAGCGCGTCGGGCGGGGGGCAGCAGGATCGTGTGTCGTGCTCATGGCAGGTCCTGTTGCGTGTCGAGGTTCAGAGAGGCGAACAACAAGCCCCTTTCTTCGGCGCTGACCAGGGAGTCGACCTGGGGTTCGAGGCAGGCTCGGTTGCGGCCCTCGGCCTTGGCGCGGTAGAGCTGGCGGTCAGCCCGCTCCATCCACAGCAGCGGCGACGAGCGCACCCACTGTGGCGCAAACGCGCCACCGAGGCTGACGGTGACGCCCAGCACCCGGCCGGGGCCGATCTCGATGCCGAGCTGGGAGACGCGCTCGCGCACGCGCTCCGCGATGGCCAGGCCCACGGTGGGCGCACAGTTGGGCAGGATGATGGCGAATTCCTCGCCGCCCACGCGGGCGACCAAGTCCATGGGCCTGACGGCCTGCTCGATGACGCGGGCCACGGCGCAGATGACCCGGTCGCCGGCGCCATGGCCATGGGTGTCGTTGACGGCCTTGAAGTGGTCGATGTCCAGCACCAGCAGCAGCGCCGCCTCGTCCGAGCGGGCCACGCGATCGACCTCGCGTGCCAGGGCCATCTCGAAGCTGCGGCGGTTTGCCAGGCCGGTCAGCGCATCCCTGCTGGAGAGGTCGCATAGCGCATCCAGCACAGCCTGCAGCCAGGCAGCGCTCAGTGGCGCCTCATCGGGAAGCGATGCCCCGGCCTGCTGCAGCAGTTGCAGGGCCTGGTCCAGAGCGAGCCCTTGGGCGTCGATCGGGTGGGAGGCTGGCAAACGATGTTCCAAAGGGGCAAACAGCGGGATTGTGGTTTCAAGGCAGTCTAGCAGCGGCCCTCCAGGGCCCGGGTCGTGAAACAGGCACGTTCCCGTGAGCTCTTTGCACTATGCTGGGTCGCGCCAGGGCATTGCGAACGCCCTGCGGTGGAAAATCGGCGCGCCAACGCCAGAACTGCTGCGAGCACAAATAAATCAGTTTTCCAACATGCCCGCACCCGACCTCGCCAACGGCACCGACTCCCTCGATCACGAATTCAGCTTCAGCAAGGCCGACTTCGATCGCGTGCGCGAGCTGATCTACAAGCATGCCGGCATCAGCCTGCATGACGGCAAGCATGCGATGGTCTACAGCCGGCTGTCGCGCCGCCTGCGCGAGACTGGCCACAAGAGCTTCGCGAGCTATCTGCAGTGGCTGGAGTCGTCCACGGGCACCGCCGGCGCAGCCGAATGGCAGGAGTTCGTCAACTGCCTGACGACCAACCTGACGTCGTTCTTCCGCGAGGACCACCATTTCCACGCGCTCAAGGACGACCTCAAGCCCTTTGCCGGCAAGCCCGTCCGCATCTGGTGCTGCGCCGCCTCGACCGGCGAGGAGCCCTACTCCATCCTGATGACCTGCGGCGAGGCCCTGGGGTCCAGCGCCTCGGTGCAACTGGTCGCCAGCGACATTGACACCCAGGTGCTGGCCACGGCCAAGCGCGGTGTCTACAACGCCGACGCGCGCGGCCTGGACGCGACGCGGCTGAAGAACTTCTTCATGCGCGGCACCGGCGCCAACGCCGGCAAGATCCGCGTCAAGCCCGAGCTGCAGCGCTGGGTCGAGTTCCGCCCGCTGAACCTGATGGACACGCAGTGGCAGCTCGGCGACCCCTTCCACATGGTGTTCTGCCGCAACGTGATGATCTATTTCGACGCGGCCACCCAGCGCAAGGTGCTTGAGCGCATCCACCGCGTCATGCGCCCCGGCGGGTTGCTCTTCGTCGGGCATTCCGAGAACTTCACCGAGTCGCGCGATCTGTTCAAGCTGCGCGGCAAAACCATCTACGAGAGGGTCTGACGATGAGCACACCTCTCGCCAATGCCACCACGCTCGGCAACCCCGCCGCGCTGGCCAAGGTCAACCACCTCAAGGCCCAGCCGCGCAAACACGGCGAGGCCTCGTTCTTCTTCTACGACGCCCACTTCAAGAACGCCGCCGTCAAGATCCTGCCGGGCGAGTACTTCTGCGACACCGAGGACCTGCTCGTCATGACGACGCTGGGCTCGTGCATCGCCGCCTGCCTGTGGGACCGCGTCGCCCGGGTCGGCGGCATGAACCACTTCATGCTGCCCGAGGGCAATGGCGACTCGGGCCGCTACGGCTCCTACGCGATGGAACTGCTGATCAACGAGATGATGAAGCGCGGCGCCAGCAAGGCCCGCATGGAGGCCAAGATCTTCGGCGGCGGCGCCGTCATCTCGGGCATGAACTCGCTCAACGTCGGCGAGCGCAACACCAACTTCGTCATCGACTACCTGAAGCTGGAGCGCATCCCCATCGTGTCCAAGGACGTGCTGGACGTCTATCCGCGCAAGGTCTGCTTCCTGCCTGCCAGCGGCAAGGCCATGGTCAAGCGCCTGGCGACGACGAACACCGACGCGCTGGTCCAGCAGGACCGCGCCGCCATCCAGAAGGTGCAGCCGGTCGCGAGCAGCGGCGGCTCCATCGACTTGTTCTGAGGAGACACCAATGGCCAAGACCAAGGTCGTGGTGGTGGATGACTCGGCGCTGGTGCGCTCCATCCTGTCCGAGATCATCAACCGCCAGCCCGACATGGAGTGCATAGGCGCGGCGTCCGACCCGCTGGTCGCGCGCGAGATGATCCGCAACCTGAATCCAGACGTCATCACGCTGGACGTCGAGATGCCGCGAATGGACGGACTGGACTTCCTGTCGCGGCTGATGCGGCTGCGCCCCATGCCGGTCGTGATGGTGTCCACGCTGACCGAGCGCGGCGCCGAGGTCACGCTGAAGGCGCTGGAGCTGGGCGCCATCGACTTCGTCGCCAAGCCCAAGATCGGCGTTGCCGACGGCATCCGCCAGTTGGCCCAGGACATCACCGACAAGATCCGCATTGCGTCCAAGGCGCATATCCGCCGCCACGTCGCGCCGGCGCCGGCACCAGGCACGGCCACGCCGGCACCCGTCAAGGCCGTCACGATGGCCAGCCTGGGCCGGGCCTCCACCGAGAAGCTCATCTTCATCGGCGCCTCCACCGGGGGCACCGAGGCGACCAAGGACGTGCTGCTCAACCTGCCGGCCGACAGCCCCGCCGTCGTCATCACCCAGCACATGCCGCCCGGCTTCACGAAGAGCTATGCAGCGCGGCTGGACGGGCTGTGCAAGATCCGCGTGAAGGAAGCGCAGGACGGCGAGCGCATCCTGCCCGGCCACGGCTATATCGCGCCGGGCGGCATGCACCTGACCGTGGAGCGCAGTGGCGCGAACTACATCGCCCGAGTCCAGGACGGCGAGCCCGTCAACCGCCACAAGCCGTCGGTGGAGGCGCTGTTCCTGTCGGCCGCCAAGGTCGTGGGTCCCAACGCCATCGGCATCATGTTGACCGGCATGGGCGCCGACGGTGCACGCGCCATGAAGGTGATGAAGGATGCCGGCTCGTACAACTACTGCCAGGACGAGGCCAGCTGCGTCGTGTTCGGCATGCCACGCGAGGCCATCGCGGCCGGCGCGGCGGACGAGGTCCTGCCGCTGAACCAGATCGCCGCCAAGGTGCTGGAGCGGCTGCGCGCCACCGCCGGCATGTCGCTCAACCGCGTTTGATCGCCCGGCCGCGGCGCAGCAACGTCACAGGAACAGCTGCTGCAGGTCGCTGAGGAAATCGAAGCCGCGCTCGGTGGGCTGGATGCGGGCCGGATCTGTGCTCAGCAGGCCACGGCCGCGGGCGGTCTCCAGGCCGCCGGCGATGGCTGACAGCGGTAGGCCGGTGCGCTCCAGGAACTGCGTGACGGTGACGCCCTCCTTGAGCCGCAGCGCGTTCAGCATGAACTCGAACGGCAGGTCCTTGCGCGCCACCTCCTGCTCGTTGCTGACCTTGTTCGCCTGCGCCATGAAGGCAGCCGGCTCGCGCCAGCGCACCTGGCGCAGCACGCGGTTCGGGAAGCTGAGCTTGCTGTGCGCGCCGGCGCCGATGCCAAGGTAGTCACCGAACTGCCAGTAGTTCAGGTTGTGCTGGCAGCGGTGGCCCTCGCGGGCATAGGCCGAGACCTCGTAGCGCGACAGACCCGTGGCGCCGGTCTTCTCGGTGATCAGGTCCAGCATGTCGCTGGCCAGGTCCGGGTCCGGCAGGCCCGCGGGCGTGCGCGTGGCGAACACCGTGTTGGGTTCGATGGTCAGGTGGTAGATGGACAGGTGCGGAGGCCTGAAGCTCAGTGCCGTGTCCAGCTCGCGGGCCAGGTCGTCCAGCGTCTGGCCCGGCAGCGCGTACATCAGGTCGAGGTTGAAGGTCTCGAACGACTCGGCCGCCTCCGCCAGCGCCTCGCGCGCCTGCGTCGAACTGTGCACGCGGCCCAGCGTCTTCAGCTGCGCGTCATCGAAGCTCTGCACGCCCACCGACAGCCGTGTGACGCCGGCCTGGCGGAAGCCCTTGAATCGCTCGCGTTCGAAGGTGCCGGGGTTGGCCTCGAGCGTGATCTCGCAGCCCGGCTCCAGCGGCAGGCGGGCACGGATGTCGGAGATCAGCTGCGCGATCTGCTCGGGGTTGAACAGGCTGGGCGTGCCGCCGCCGATGAAGATGCTGACGACCGGCCGGCCCCAGATCAGCGGCAGCGCCGCCTCCAGATCGGCGCGGAGCGCGGCCAGGTAGGCCTCGGCCGTGTCCGCTGCCAGCACGTTGCCCTTCACCTCGTGCGAGTTGAAGTCGCAGTAGGGGCATTTGCGCAGGCACCACGGCAGGTGCACGTAGAGGGCAAGCGGCGGCAGCGCGGGCAGTTGCAGCGTGCCCGGGCGCATCAGATGGACGAGGTCAGCCATGGCTTCAACCGAGGTGCCAGGCCTCGCGGAACTGATCGATCAGCTGCGCGGCCGCCAACGCGCGGTGGCTGTGGCGGTTCTTCACCTCGGCGTCCAGGCTGGCGACGGTTTTACCCAGGGCCGGGATGTGCATCAGCGGGTCATAGCCAAAACCGCCATCGCCATCGGGAGCCGTCAGGATTTCGCCCATCCAGCGACCCATGGCGATCAGTGGCTCGGGGTCTTCGGGGCTGCGCACGGCGACCAGCGCGCACACGAAGCGCGCGCGCCTGTCGGCCACGGTGGCCAGCTCCCGCAGCAGGCGCTGGTTGTTTGCGGCGTCGCTCTTCTCGCCGCCGGCGTCCAGCGCGTAGCGGGCCGAGCGCACGCCCGGCGCGCCGCCGAGCGCATCCACGCTGACCCCGGAATCATCGGCCAGCGCCGGCAAACCGCTGAGTCGGGCCGCATGGCGGGCCTTGGCGAGCGCGTTCTCGACAAAGCTGTCGAAAGGCTCTTCCGCCTCGGGGATGCCCAGACTTCCCTGGGTCACCAACGTGATGCCCAGCGGCGCGAACAAGGCCTGCAGCTCCACCAGCTTCTTCGCGTTGTTCGAGGCAAGGACGAGTTTCATGCTCATGCGCGCTTCTGCAGCCCGATCAGTTCGCGGATGCCCTTGTCCGCCAGGTCCAGCAGCGCATTCATCTCGTCGCGCGTGAACACCACGCCCTCGGCCGTGCCCTGCAGCTCGACGAAGCCGCCGCTGCCCGTCATGACGACGTTCATGTCGGTGTCGCAGGCCGAGTCCTCGACATACTCCAGGTCAAGCAGCGGCGTGCCGTCGACCATGCCGACAGAGATGGCCGCCACCGCATCCTTGATCGGCGACTTGGCGATCTTGCCCTCTGCCAGCAGCTTGTTGACCGCATCGGTCGCAGCCACGAAGGCGCCAGTGATGGCGGCCGTGCGAGTGCCACCGTCGGCCTGCAGCACGTCGCAGTCCAGCGTGATGGTGCGCTCGCCCAAGACGCCCAGGTCGAACACGGCGCGCAGCGAGCGGCCGATGAGGCGCTGGATCTCCTGCGTGCGGCCGCTCTGCTTGCCCTTGGCCGCCTCGCGGTCACTGCGAGTGTGGGTGGCGCGCGGCAGCATGCCGTACTCGGCCGTCACCCAGCCCTCGCCGGAGCCGCGCTTGTGCGGCGGCACGCGTTCCTCGACGGAGGCCGTGCACAGCACGCGCGTCGCGCCGAACTCGATCAGCACCGAGCCCTCGGCATGCACGGTGAAACCGCGGGTGATGCGCACCGGGCGCAATTGGTTGGCGGCGCGGCCTGCGCTGCGCGTGAAGGTCTTGGTCATGGGGAATTGAGAGTTAGCGGCGGCTGGCGGCGCGCACGCGGATGGCTTCGTTGATCTCGCGCACCGAGCGCTCGATCTCCTCCTCGTCCATGGCGGCAACGAGGTCGGCGTCCAGCGCGCCCTGGATGGTGGAGGCGAAGCCGGAGTTGCCTAGATTCTGCGTCGTGTCGCCGCTGGGCTCGCCCTCGCCTTCCCATTCGACGGCAAGGACGGTGACGTTGTCGCTGCGGGCACCGCCACGGCGCAGCGCCTGTTCGACGAGTTCGGGCACAGCCTCGGAGATGGGCTGGTCGGCCAGGTTCCGGACGATCTCGTCGTCCTCCACGCTGCCCCACAGACCATCGGAGCACAGCAGCAGACGATCAGCGGGCTCCAGCACCAGCGGCCCCTGTCCGTCCACCATGGGCCTGCCGGGGCTGCCCAGGCAGGTGAAGAGGACGTTGCGATTGAAGGGCTCGCCGCCGGGCGAGACGCGACCCAGCGCCTCCTGCAGCTCGGAGTAGGAGTGGTCGCGCGTGCGGGCGATCAGCCTGGACGCGCGCACAAGGTACAGGCGCGAGTCGCCGCAATGCGCCCACCAGGCCTGGTTACCCTGCAGGATGCAGGCCACGATCGTCGTGCGCGGCGTGTCGGACAGCCCCTTGCTGGCAGCGTAGCGCAGCAGCTGCTGGTGGGCCACGACGATGGATTCCTGCAGGAAGCGTTGCGGGTTCGGGATGACGGGCCGCGCCTCCTGCTGGAACAGCGCAGCCAGCGTCTGCAGCGCGATCTGGGCCGCGACCTCGCCTTCGGGGTGGCCGCCCATGCCGTCGGCCAGCGCGAACAGGCCCGCCTCCCGCGTGAAGCAATAGCCCATGCGGTCCTCATTGGTCTCGCGGCCGCCGCGGCGGCTGACCTGGAAGACGCTGAACCTCAAGCCAAGGCTCCCGACGGGCCACCCTTAGGGACGCCTTGCACCCCCTCGAAGGGCAGCGAACGAATGTGAGCGTGGAGAGTCACGCTTTCGCTCCGGACTTGAGGTTCTCGAGTTGCAGCTTGAGGCGCTCGCTGAAGGACAGCTTGGTGTAGCGGCGCTCGGTCTCGCGGGCGAGTTCCTTCTGCAGCGCGAACACGCTCTGCGGGCGCGACAGCGGGTCCAGCGACATGCACCACTCGGTCACTTCGAGCAGGTTGTCGGAGTAGACATTGCGCAGGCGCGACAGACTCAGGGACAGGCGGTCCTTCTCCAGCCTCTGCGGCGCATCGTTGGGCGGGTAGCCCTGCATGCAGGCGTAGATGCAGGCACCGATGGCATAGATATCGGTCCAGGGGCCCAGCGAGCCGTCGCGGCGGTACATCTCCGGCGCGGCGAAGCCCGGGGTGTACATCGGACGGATGAAGTTGCCTTCCTTGCTCAGCACCTCGCGCGCAGCGCCGAAGTCCAGCAGCACGGCCTTGTTGTCGTTGGTGATGAAGACGTTGGCCGGCTTGATGTCCAGGTGCAGCATCTTGTGCTGGTGCACGATGCGCAAGCCGCGCAGGATCTCGTCGAACAGGCTGCGGATGGTGGACTCGCGGAACACCTTGTCGCGCTTCATGTCACGCGCGGTCACGATGAAGTCCTGCAGCGTGTCGCCCTGCAGGTAGTTCATGACCATGTAGACGGTCTCGTTCTCGCGCAGGAAGTTCAGTACCGAGACGACGCTGGGGTGCGAGATCTGCGCCAGCGAGCGGCCTTCCTCGAAGAAGCTCTTCAGCCCGAGCCTATACAGCGGCTGCTTCTCTGGCTTGACGCGCGGGGTCAGTTCGCCCGGCGAGCGCTCGGCCAGCGACGATGGCAGGTACTCCTTGAGCGCGACCAAATGGTGGTCGGGGTCCTCGGCGAGGTAGACCACGCCGAATCCGCCCGCCGCCAGTCGCTTGATGATCTGGTAGCCCCCAACCACCGTGCCTGCGGGCAAGGGCGCCGGCTTCGGCTTGGACATAATCGCGCTTGAGTCTCTTAGTTAACGTCTGTTTTGCGAGTGCGAAATGCCAGTC
Source organism: Roseateles sp. (assembly GCF_019237615.1). Taxonomy (GTDB): domain Bacteria; phylum Pseudomonadota; class Gammaproteobacteria; order Burkholderiales; family Burkholderiaceae_C; genus Pelomonas. Next base: position 16,137 of record NZ_JAFAGT010000049.1, read on the forward strand.
TACAGCATGACCGGGTATGCCAATTCCCTGGCCCAACCCCCTAAAGCCGAGGACGGCAACACCTCCCCGCAAGCGTCGGTCAGCGTCGAATTGCGTTCGGTCAACGGCCGGTTTCTGGACCTGTCCATGCGCATGCCCGAGGAGCTGCGTGGGCTGGAACCCCAGTTGCGCGAGCTGATCGCGGCCCGCTTCAAGCGCGGCAAGATCGAGCTGCGCATCAACACCCAGCGCGAGGCCGAGGGCGGCTGGCCCCAGCCCCAGCCCGAGCAGCTCAACCGCCTTGCCAACCTTGAGGCCAAGGTGCGCGCCTGGATGCCGCAGGCCGCGCCACTGTCCGTCCACGAGGCACTGAACTGGTGCAAGAGCGGCGCAGCCGTGCCGGCGCAGCTCGACGCAGCGACGCTGGAGGCCGCTCAGGCCTGTGTGCAAGGCCTGGCCGAGGCCCGCGAGCGCGAGGGCGAGAAGCTGGTTGCCATCCTGGCCGAGCGCATCAAGCGCCTGCGCGAACTGGCCGACGAGGCCGAGCCGCTACTGCCGGCCGTCGTCGCCCGCCAGCAGCAGCGCTTCCTGGAGCGCTGGCAAGAGGCCCTGGCGGCCACTGGCGCCGCCAGCAGTGTGCCGCAGGAGGCCTTGCAGGAGCGCGCACTGAACGAGGCCGCCGCCTTCGCCATCCGCATTGATGTGGCCGAGGAGTTGGCGCGGCTGCGCGCCCACCTCGATGAACTGACGCGCCTGCTGAAGAAGGGCGGGGAGCTCGGCAAACGACTGGATTTCCTGATTCAGGAGCTGCATCGCGAAGCCAATACCCTGGGCTCGAAATCCGCGGCGCTCGAATTAACGACCATCTCCGTCGAAATGAAGGTCGCCATCGAACAGATGCGCGAGCAGGTGCAGAACATCGAGTGACGTTTCGGGGGGTGTCATGCCACCCCAAAACGCCGCCTAACCCGTTGATTTACAAGGGAACGTAGCTTCATGAGGTAGCAAGCCATTTCAGCGCAGCGCACGCTTGGTGTGGGGTAAATCGTGGGGTAAATCAGCGTCCCCACGTCTTCGGAGGTCCGTCCGGAACATTTACCCCACAGATCGGGCTGGAGGCCGCGCCATGACTGGGTTTGCGCAAAACGCTACCGACAAAACTTTGAGGGCCTGGCTCTGTGCCGGCTCAGAGCCTGAGAAGCATTTGATTGCCGTTAGCCGAGTGGCTGGCGAGCCATGGGATGCAGTTGCCCGCGATGTGCTGGCGGATTCGGGAGATCGGGGTCGGCGCAGGGTCTACAAGGGCCGCCCCGCGGGCCTTCGGGGCGCG
>NZ_JAFAGT010000005.1 GCF_019237615.1 Roseateles sp.
GCGCCGATGATAGTGCGGATTCCCGTGTGAAAGTAGGTCATCGTCAGGCTATTTATTGAAGCCAACCCCCACTATCGAAAGGTAGTGGGGGTTTTGCTTTTGGGGCGGCGAAATCGAAGTCCCGATACTCTCGGAGCGCGGCGCCGGTAGGAGTTTGGTTTGGCCATCGTCAGCCGTCTCAAGGCGTAGAACTGCGCGCAGTTCACTCTCAGCGTGCCGGCCGCGCCGTGAAACCGACGAGGCGCGCATGGCTGAAGTCTTCGGTGACGGCGCGACATTTGATGTGCCGCCCGCAGGCCAGTTTGCCGGGGGCGAGGTGCATGCGCCAGAGCCAGATCTCGTTGGGAATGGGCGGCTGGCATTCACCCAGCGAGCTGCGTCGGCCTCACTCGCCCCATTTGGCCAAGTAGCTGTCGTAGTTTCTCCGCCATTCGGAAGAGTCCGCACGTCCGCCGCTTTGGTGGGTGATGGCGATAGGCCACGTGGCCAGCCATAGACCTGCCTGACGGGCGCTACGGCAAAAATCCATGTCGTAAAAGTGAAAGTCGAAGCGCTCATCGAAGCGAACCTGCCGCTCTCTGAGCAGGTCGCGACGTGTGGCGAGGAGTACGCCATCCAACAGCTCGCAGCTGGCAGGTACCGGCCCGAAGTGGGCGACCTTGCCAAAAGCCTGCTGCCCATGGCAGACCGTGCCGCTAAGGTGTTCGGCAGCATCCCACTCGAAGCGCGGATTCGTAAAAGCCCATGAGGGCTGCCCCGGCACGCGGCGGCGGTTGCCCGCCACACCGATGATGTCGACCGCGTTCACGGCGGCCGACACATGCTCGAAGAAGAAGTGGTCGTCCAGCCAGACGTCGTCGTGGATGAACACCAGGATCGGCTCGGCGTCGACGCTGTCGATGCGCTCGTTGTAGACCGACGGCAAGCCTCGACGGTTCTCGAAGGCGATGCGCGGTTTCAGTCGGCGGTCATGCGATATGCGCTGCAACGACTGGCCCAGTGCCGAGTGAGTCCAGAAGTCGTGAGAGGTCAGGCGCGTTGCGCAAATCAGATCCATCATGCGTCGTGAATCCAGGTGAGCCCGTCGTCGGCGAGGCGGCGAGTCTAGCGACGCCCTTCCGGCCCCTTTGAGCGGAGCAGTTCAGCGCTGTCTTTCAGGTTCGCGCGAACGTAGTCGCATGCTGTTGGCCTCGACGCACAAAGTGCTGGGCGCACCAACAAAAAACCCGCCGAAGCGGGTTTCTCTATCTGTCAGGCGAGGCGATCACACATTGAACAGGAAGTGCAGCACGTCGCCATCCTTGACGATGTACTCCTTGCCTTCCGCGCGCATCTTGCCGGCATCCTTGGCGCCCTGTTCGCCGCGGTACTTGATGAAGTCATCGTAGGCGATGGTCTGGGCGCGGATGTAGCCGCGCTCGAAGTCCGTGTGGATGACGGCGGCCGCTTGCGGGCCGGTGTCGCCGATATGGATGGTCCAGGCGCGCACCTCTTTCACGCCGGCGGTGAAATAGGTCTGCAGGCCCAGCAGCTTGAAGGCGGCGCGGATCAGGCGGTTCAGGCCTGGCTCGTCCTGGCCCATCTCGGCCAGGAACAGCGCCCGGTCCTCGTCGCCCATGTCGGCGAGGTCGGCCTCGGTCTTCGCGCAGATCGCGACGACCGGCGCGTTCTGGCTGGCGGCGTACTCGCGCAGGCGGTCGAGGAAGGGGTTGTTCTCGAAGCCGTCCTCGGACACGTTGCCGACGAACATGGCCGGCTTGGCTGTGATCAGGCACAGCGGCTTCAGCACGGCCAATTCTTCCTTGCTGAACTCGATGGAGCGCACCGGCTTGGCCTCGTCCAGCACGGCCTGGCACTTCTTCAGCACCTCGACGAGGCGGGCGGCTTCCTTGTCGCCGCCGGCCTTGGCGACCTTGCCATAGCGCACCAGGCTCTTCTCGACGGTGCCGAGGTCGGCCAGGCACAGCTCGGTCTGGATGACCTCGATGTCGGCGATGGGGTCGACGCGGCCATTCACGTGGATGACGTTGGGGTCCTCGAAGCAGCGCACCACGTTGACGATGGCGTCCGTCTCGCGGATGTGCGAGAGGAACTGGTTGCCCAGGCCCTCGCCCTTGCTCGCGCCAGCCACCAGGCCTGCGATGTCGACGAACTCGACGACGGCCGGCATGACGCGCTCGGGCTTGACGATCTCCGCCAGCGCCGCCAGGCGCGGATCGGGCAGTTCGACGATGCCGACGTTGGGCTCGATCGTGCAGAAGGGGTAGTTCTCGGCGGCGATGCCGGCTTTGGTCAGGGCGTTGAAGAGCGTGGACTTGCCGACGTTGGGCAGGCCCACGATGCCGCATTTGAGGCTCATGGCGGGTCTTTCTGGTGGGGAGGCCACCGGCAGCGAGCCGGAGCCGAAGCGCGAGATTTTAGTCGGCCGGCGCCCGACCCACCCGGCCCCCGGTGCGGCCGTGTCCCCTGCCTACAATCGCGGCATGCAAAGCTTGGACGTGTTGATCAAGGGCCGGGGCGCGGTGGGCAGCAGCCTCGCACTCAGCCTGGCGGCCCAGGGGCTGTCGGTCGGCATGGCGGGCGTACCCGAGGCGGCACGCGCGGACGACGTCCGCACCTATGCACTGAACGCGGCCTCCGTCGCGCTGCTGAGCGAGTTGAAGGTCTGGGACGGCCTGCCCGCCGACGCGATCTGCCCGGTCTACGACATGGTGGTTTGCGGCGATGCCGCCGTCGGCCAGCCGGCCGGGCGACTCAGCTTTTCGGCCTGGCAGCAGGGCGTGCGCGAACTGGCCGTCATCGTCGACGCCGCGGCGCTGGATGCGCAGCTCGCGGCTGCGCTGCGCTTTTCGCCGCACATCCGCAACGTCGACGCGGATGCGCCGGCCGCGCTGACGGCGCTCTGCGAGGGCCGCGAGTCGGCTGCCCGCGCCGCGCTGGGCGTCGAGTTCCGGCCCAAGGCCTATGGCCACCGTGCCCTGGCGACCCGCCTCGTGGCCGACCAGCCCCACCAGGGCATCGCCCGGCAGTGGTTCGGCACGGGCGGCGAGGTGCTGGCCCTGCTGCCCTTCGAGCAACCCTGCCCGGCGCGCTCCTATGGCCTGGTCTGGTCCTGCGCCGACGAGCGTGCGCAGGCGCTGCTGGCGATGGACGAGGCGGATTTCGAGCGCGAGCTGAACGCTGCCACGGCGGGTGCCGTCGGCCTGCTGAAGCTCGGCGGCAAGCGTGCCACCTGGCCGCTCGCGCTGGCCCGCGCGGGTGTCGTCAGCGGGCCGGGCTGGGCGCTCCTGGGCGATGCCGCCCACCTTGTGCACCCGCTGGCCGGCCAGGGCCTGAACCTGGGCCTGGCCGACGTGGCGGCGCTGACCCGTGTCATCGCGACCCGCGAGCCCTGGCGGCCGCTGGGCGACGAGCGCCTGCTGCGCCGCTATGCCCGTGCGCGCCTCGCGCCGACGCTCGCCATGGGCGAGCTGACCGACATGCTGCAGCGCCTCTTCGCCCACCCGTCACCCGCCGCTCAAGGCTTGCGCAACCGCGGCCTGGATGCGCTGAACCAACTCGCTCCCGTCAAGCGCTGGCTGACCCAGCGCGCCCTCGGGCTCTGATCCCCTCTCCGTCAAGATCGTCAACGTGCTGAACCGTTCCGCCCTCTCTGCGCTGCTGCTCGCTGCGCTGAGCCTGCCCGCCGCCGCCAACGAGGCCGCCATCCGCAAGGCCTTCACCGACCGCCTGCCCAACGTGAAGGTCGACGAGGTGCGCCCCGCACCCATGCCCGGCCTGTGGGAGCTGCGCATCGGCAACGAGATCCGCTACACGGACCCGACCGGCACCTTCCTCATCGAGGGCGAGTTGCTGGACCTGAAGGCGCGCAAGAACCTGACCGAGGAACGCGTCACCCAGCTCAACCGCGTGGACTTCGCGACGCTGCCGCTCAAGGACGCCATGGTCTGGAAGAACGGCAGCGGCAAGCGCCGCATCGCCGTCTTTGCCGACCCGAACTGCGGCTACTGCAAGCGCTTCGAGAAAGGCCTGCAGGAGATGAAGGACGTGACCGTCTACACCTTCCTCATCCCCATCCTCGGCGGCGACTCGCCGGAGAAGTCGCGCTCGATCTGGTGCGCCAAGGACAACAGCAGCGCCTGGCTCGGCTGGATGCTCAGGGGCGAGATGCCGCCCAAGGCGGCGTCGGGCTGCGACGACGGCGTCCTCGAACGCAACCTGGCCCTGTCGCGCAAGATCCACGTCAACGGTACGCCGGCCATCGTGCTGGAGGACGGCAGCCGCATCGCGGGCGCCGTCGGCGCCGTGGAGCTGGAAAAGCGCCTGCAGGCCTTGAACGCGCCTGCGGGCAAGTCCTGACCTCATGAGCGCCGACCCGCGCCGGCTCGCGCACCGCCTCGGCTATGCCGGCCTCGCACCGCTGGTGCTGGGCTGCGCGCTGATCTGGCTGATCGCCGAGCCCGACCCGCACGCCTTCGTCAGCCTCGCGCTGTCGGCCTATGCAGGCCTGGTCATCGCCTTCCTCGGCGGCATCCACTGGGGCCTGTCGTTCGCGCGCGGCCTGCCGGGGCGATTGCCGCTCGCCTGGGGCGTCCTCGCCGTGTCGCTGGGCTGGCTGGGCGTGCTGATGTCGCCCTACGCGGGCCTTGCCCTGCACGGCGGCGTGTTCATCGCCTGCTACGCGGTGGACCGCCGCCTGTACCCGCAGCTCGGCGCCGCCGGCTGGCTGACGCTGCGCTTCCGGCTGACGGGCGTCGCCTCGCTGAGCTGCTTCCTCGCCGCGGCGGGCAGCTGAGGTCCGGCATGCCGCGCTACCGCATCGAGCTGGCCGATCCCGCGGCCCACCGCTATCGCGTCACGCTGACGCTGCCGGCTCCTGCCGCCGAGCAGGACTTCAGCCTGCCGGTGTGGATCCCGGGCAGCTATCTGGTGCGCGAGTTCGCCAAGCATCTGAGCGGGCTGACGGCCCGCCAGGGCAACCGTGCGCTGGCCGTCGAGCAGCTCGACAAGGCCAGCTGGCGCGTGCGCTGCAGCGGCCGTGCCGCGCTGGTGCTGAGCTACGACGTCTACGCCTTCGACGCCTCCGTGCGCACCGCCTGGCTGGACGGCCAGCGCGCCTTCTTCAACGCCAGCAGCCTGTGCCTGCGCGCCCATGGCCGCGAGGCCGGTCCGCACCGCATCGAGCTGGCCGGCCTGCCCAGGGGCTGGCGGGTCGCCACCGAGATGCGCGAGCAGGGCGGCAGCTACGAGGCGGCGGACTACGACGAACTGCTGGACCACCCCTTCGAGATCGGCCCGCACTGGCAAGGCGAGTTCGAAGCGGCCGGCGTGCCGCACCGCATCGTCGTCGCCGGTGCCTGGCCCAGCTTTGACGGCGAGCGCCTGCTGGCCGACGTGCAGCGCATCTGCGAGGCGCAGATCGCCTTCTGGGGCGGTGCGCCCTTCCAGCGCTACAGCTTCCTGCTGTGGGCCGTGGACGATGGCCATGGCGGCCTGGAGCATCGCGCCAGCACGGCGCTGATCTGCGCGCGGCGCGAGTTGCCCACGGCGGCCGAGCCCGCGGCGCCGGGCGACAGCTACACCCGGCTGCTGGGCCTGTTCAGCCATGAGTACTTCCATGCCTGGAACGTCAAGCGGCTGCGTCCGGCGGCGTTCGCGCGCTTCGACTACCAGCGCGAGAACTACACCGAGCTGCTGTGGTTCTTCGAGGGCTTCACGAGCTATTACGACGAGCTGATGCTGCTGCGCGCCGGTCTCGTCGACGCGCCGCGCTACTTGAAGCTGCTGGCGGCCCCGGTCAACGGCGTGCTGGCCTCGCCGGGCCGGCGCGTGCAGCCCCTGGCCGGGGCCAGCTTCGAGGCCTGGACCAAGTACTACCGACCCGACGAGAACAGCCCGAACACGACGAGCAACTACTACTCGCAGGGCGCCCTCGTGGCCTTGTGCCTGGACCTCAGCCTGCGCGCCCGCAAGTCCAGCCTCGACCTGCTGATGCGGCGACTGTGGCAGGGCAGTGCCGGCGGGCCGGTCAGTGAGGCGGACATCCTGTCCGCCGTGCGCGGCCTCGGCGGCGACGAGGTGGCGGCGTCCCTCCAGCATTGGGTGCATGGCACCGACGAGCTGCCGCTGCGCGAGCTGCTGCAGGCCGTCGGCGTCGAGTGGCGTGACGAGGGCCGCCAGACCGTGGCCCAGCGCCTGGGCCTGCGCGCGCGCGAAGGGGCGCTCACGGGCATCACGGTCACGCATGTGCTCAGTGGCGGCGCGGCGGAGGCGGGCGGGCTCAACGCCCGCGACGATGTCCTCGGCTGCAATGGCTGGCGCCTGAGGCGGCTGGACGACGCACTGGCGCTGCTGGCCGGCGACGACACGCGGCTGCGCCTGCTGGTGGGCCGCGACCAGCGCCTGCTGGAGCTCGACGTCGAGCTGCCGCCGCCGCAGCCGGCCGGCGCCGCCTTGAGCCTCATGGGCGGGACGCACGCCGCGCGCCGGCGCTGGCTAGGCGCCTGAGCCCGACATGAAGGCCGTGCGGCCGCCGGTCCTGCTGGTGCTGGCCGTGCTGGCCTTGCATCTGCTGCTCGGGCATGAGGTGCAGCGCATCCAGGACGGTTGGGTCAGCGAAGGCCCGCCGCCCATGCCCGCGCGCATGCAGGTCGAGTTCGTGCGCGAGCTGGAGCCGCAGGCACCGCTCGTCGCGCGCCGCGCGACGGTGCCGCCGCCCCGGCCCGCAGCGCCAGAGCCGCAGGCCGCAACCCAGGCACTGCCGCCGCCATCGGCGCCCGCCTCCTCTGTCGAGCCGCCCCCCGAGCCCGTCGTCGCGGCGGCCTCCGCGCCCGTCGACGTGGCCACGCCCGTTGCCGGCGCTGCGTCTGCTGCCGCCACCGACGATGAACCCGGTCCCGAGTGGCCGCTGTCCACGCGCCTGAGCTATGTGCTGACGGGCAACTACCGTGGCCCCATCAACGGCCAGGCGCAAGTCGAATGGTTGCGCAGCGGTCGCGACTACCAGGTGCATCTCGATGTCGGCGTCGGCCCCAGCTTCGCGCCGCTGATCACGCGGCGAATGAGCAGCCAGGGCCGGCTCACGCCGGATGGCATCGCACCGCAGCGCTACGACGAGGAAACCAAGATCATCCTTGGCGAGGGCCGCCGGGTCAGCGTCTTCTTCCTTGGCGCCGAGACCCAGCTCGCCAGCGGCGCGCGCGAGCCGGCGCGGCGGGGCGCGCAGGATTCGGCCAGCCAGTTCGTGCACCTGACGTGGCTGTTCCTGACCGGCCGCGAGCCGTTGCAGGCCGGGCAAATGGTGCGTTTTCCGCTGGTGCTGCCGCGCCGGCAATACGAGGACTGGCAGTACGTGGTCGTGGGCGAGGAGTCGGTGGAAACGGCCATGGGCTGGATGCCGGCCTGGCATCTGCGGCCCGCCCGGCCGGCCGACGGCGGCGACCTGACCGCCGAGGTCTGGCTGGCGCCCGGCCTGCAGTACCTGCCCGTGCGCCTGGTCATCCGCCAGGACGCCGACAACTATGTCGATCTCAAGTTGAAGCGCGCACCGCAGCAGGCCGCGCCAGAATCCACCGATCCCGCCAGGAGACCCCAGCCATGACCTACGAATGCATCATCACCGCCGTCCACGGTGACGGCCCGCGCAAGACCGCGCTCATCACGCTGAACCGCCCCAAGGCGCTGAACGCCCTGAACGATCAGTTGATGGACGAGATGGGCGAGGCCCTGCTCGCCTTCGACGCCGACGACGGCATAGGTTGCATCGTGCTGACGGGCTCGGAGCGTGCCTTCGCGGCGGGGGCCGACATCCCGACCATGCTGCCCCACACCTTCGCGAGCGCGTTCAAGAGCGGCCTGATCTCCAAGAACTGGGAAACCATCCTGCGGGTGCGCAAGCCCGTCATCGCCGCGGTGGCCGGCTTTGCGCTGGGCGGCGGTTGCGAGCTGGCCATGATGTGCGACTTCATCATCGCGGCCGACTCGGCCAAGTTCGGCCAGCCCGAGATCAAGCTGGGCATCGTGCCCGGCGCCGGCGGCACGCAGCGCCTGCCGCGCGCCGTGGGCAAGAGCAAGGCCATGGACATGCTGTTGACCGCCCGCATGATGGGCGCGGCCGAGGCCGAGAGCGCCGGCCTGGTGTCGCGTGTCGTGCCGGCCGAGCAGATGCTGCAGGAGGCGCTGGCCGCTGCCGAGACGATCAACGGCTTCAGCGGGCCGTCGGTCATGCTCATCAAGGAGCTGGTCAACCTGGCCTACCAGGGCCCGCTGACGGACGGCGTGGCCGTGGAGCGTCGCTACTTCCACGCGCTGTTCGGCAGCCACGACCAGCGCGAGGGCATGGAGGCTTTCCTGGCCAAGCGGGCGCCTAACTTCGAGCACCGCTGACGCTGTTTTGTGGCGCAACGGTGACGATCTATGGATGACTATTTGCGTTGGATGAATAGTCACTTCCTGCCAGCCTAGTGTTTCTACCGAGTCTGGCTGCCTACAGTTCTGGCCATGGACACCGCGGTCGCGATGTCCGAAGTGACCCGAAAGCAGGACGTTCCTGCCAGACACTGAAGGAGCCCGTCATGAGCAAGCTGTCCACCGTCATCGCCGCCGTTGCCCTTGTTGCCGCCGGCGCCGCCTCCGCCCAGACCGCCACCCCGCTGACCCGCGAGCAAGTCATCGCTGACCTGGTCGCCGCCCGCAACAGCGGCGAACTCGCCGTCATCCAGGGTGAAAAGGGCGTGGAAGTGACCACCCCGGCCACCGCCAAGGCTGCCGTCGCGACCGCCACGCTGCCCCGCCAGGCCGTGCTGACCGTCAAGCCCACCGAGATGCGCACCGACACGAAGACGGCCGCCGCGCTGGCCGCCGACCATGGCGAGAACGCCGCCCGCGAGCTGGGCGATTTCCCGGCCCCCGTCGGTCGCCGCGCCTCCGCGCTGGCCGCCCGCTGAGCCAGTCACCGGAACAAGCCGGTTTCAAGCCGATGGAAGGCGACCCGCGAGGGTCGCTTTTTTGTTGCGCGCATTCCTAGAATCCGCGGCCCGGACGACATGGGCGTTGGAGACAAGAAGGATGCGCAAACAGCAGATGTGGGCGGCGGCAGCGCTGCTGACGGCCTCGATGACAGCGTTGGCTGCCGGCCCCGTGGTCGGTGTGAGCTGGTCCAATTTCCAGGAAGAACGCTGGAAGACCGACGAGGCGGCCATCAAGGCCGAGCTGGCCCGCCTGGGCGCCAGCTATGTGAGCGCGGACGCCGGAGGCTCACCCGAGAAGCAGATCGGCGACGTCGAGTCGCTGCTGGCCAAGGGCGCCAAGGTCCTCATCATCCTGGCGATGGACAAGGACGCCATTCAACCGGCGCTGAACAAGGCCAAGGCGCGCAAGGTGCCGGTGCTGGCCTATGACCGGCTCATCGAGGCGCCCGAGGTCTTCTACCTGACCTTCGACAACCGCGAGGTCGGTCGCCTGCAGGCCAGGGCCGTTCTGGCCGCAAGGCCGCAGGGCCGCTACGTGATGATCAAGGGCTCGCCCAGCGATCCCAACGCCGACTTCCTGCGCGCCGGCCAGCAGGACGCGCTGGCCGACGCAGTGAAGAAGGGCGACGTGAAGATCGTCGCCGAGGAATACACCGACGGCTGGAAGCCCGAGGTGGCACAGAAGAACATGGAGCAGATCCTCACGCGCCTGAAGGGCGGCGTGGATGCGGTCGTGGCCAGCAACGACGGCACGGCCGGCGGCGCCATCGCGGCGCTGGCGGGCCGGGGCATCCGAGGCGTGCCGGTCAGCGGCCAGGACGCCGACCACGCCGCGCTGAACCGCGTCGCGCTGGGCACGCAGACGGTGTCGGTCTGGAAGGATTCGCGCGCGCTGGGCCGGGAGGCTGCCGCGGCCGCCGTGCAACTGGCCGCCGGCCAGAAGGTGCCGGGCGCCACGGCCTGGGCGGGCGGCGAGCGCAAGGTCGGGCTGCAGGCCAAGTTCCTCGCACCGGTGGCCATCACGCAGGCCAACCTGGGCGAGGTCATATCCGCCGGCTGGGTGCCCAAGGCCGTCGTCTGCAAGGGGGTCGACGCCGCCAAGGCTCCGGCGGCCTGCAAGTGAGCGCCCAGACCCGGCGGCTTGCCGTCATGGCGGCCGTGCTGCTGGCCATCGCCATCGGCTTCCATGGGCTCACGGGCAGCTTCCTGACGGCCGAGAACCTCTACAACATTGCGCAGCAGACGGCGGTCGTCGGCATCGTCGCCAGCGGCATGGCCCTGATCATCGTCGCGCGCCAGATCGACCTGGCCGTGGGCTCGCTGCTCGGCGCCGTGGGCGTGCTGATGGCCTGGCTGCAGTACACCCAGGGCTGGCCGGTCGTCGCGTCGCTGCTGGCCGGGCTTGCGCTGGCACTGGCGGTGGGCCTGTTCCAGGGCTGGCTGTCGGCCGTCGTGGGCATCCCGTCCTTCGTCGTGACGCTGGGCGGCCTGGTGTCGCTGCGCGGCGTGGCCTTCCTCGTGGCCGACGGCAAGACCCAGCCCGTCGCCGAGCCCTGGCTGCTGGCGCTGGGCGGCGGCCTGGAGGGCTCGCTGGGCGAGCAGGGCAGCTGGCTGCTGGGCCTGGGCCTCGTCGCGCTGCTGTGGGGCTGGCAATGGGTGCAGCGCCGCGCGCAGGCGCGGGCCGGTGCGGAGCCGGGTGATGCCAGGCACGCGCTGCTCAAGGCCGGCCTCGTGGCCTTCGCGGTGTTCGGCAGCGTGGCCGTCTTCAATGCCTACCGCATCGAAGGCCAGGAGCAGGGGCAGGGACTGCCGCTGCCGCTGGTCATCTGGGTGGCCGTCGTGCTGCTGCTGGGCTTCGTGGCCAAGCACACGCGCTTCGGGCGCTACGTGTACGCCATCGGCGGCAATCCCGATGCGGCACGGCTGGCCGGCATCCCGGTACGGCGCGTGCTGGTCCAGCTCAACCTGCTGCTGGCGGCCCTGGTGGCGCTGGCCGCCGTCGTTGCGATGGCGCGCCTGAACGCGGGCACGAACTCCATGGGCACGGGCATGGAGCTGACCGTCATCGCGGCGGCCGTCATCGGCGGCGTGTCGCTCGCCGGTGGCAGCGGCAGCGTGGGGGGCACGGTGCTGGGCGCCCTCATCATCCAGAGCATAGACAGCGGGCTGCTGCTGACCGACGTGGGCATAGGCTGGCGCATGGTGGTGCTGGGCCAGGTGCTGGTCGCGGCCGTCGTCTTCGATCGGGTGGTCCAGAAATGAGTGCCTTGCTTGAAGTGCGCGAGGCGCGCAAGTCCTTTGGCGGCGTGCATGCGGTCGACGGCGTCAGCTTGAGCCTGGCGCCCGGCGAGGTGCTGGCCGTGCTGGGCCACAACGGCGCCGGCAAGTCCACGCTGATGCAGATGCTGGCCGGCGCGCTGCCCTTCGACGGTGGCGAGCTGCTGCTCAGCGGTCAGCCGGTGAAGTTCGCCAGTCCGGCCGACTCGCGCGCCGCCGGCATCGAGACCATCCACCAGAAGCTGGCGCTGGCCGACAACCTGGACTCGGTCGCCAACCTCTTCCTGGGGCGTGAGCTGCGCACGCGCTTCGGGCTGCTGGACGATGCGGCCATGCGCGCCGCCGCCCTGCCGCTGTTCGCGCGGCTCAACCCCAACTTCAGGAACATCGCCGATCCGGTGATGGCGCTGTCGGGCGGCCAGCGCCAGGTGGTGGCCATCGCGCGGGCGCTGCAGTTCCAGGCGCGGGTGCTCATCATGGACGAGCCCTGCGCGGCGCTGGGCCCGGCCGAGACGGCCATGGTGCATGACCTCATCCGCCGCCTGCGGGCCGAGGGCGTGGGCATCCTGCTCGTCACCCACGACATGCCCGACGTGTTTGCGCTGTCGGACCGTCTGGCCGTCATGAAGAACGGCCGCCTGGTGGGCGTCTGCCGCACGGCCGACGTCAACGAGGACGAGGTGCTCGCGATGATCATCGCGGGCAAGGCACCCGCCGCGGCAGTCTTATAAAAACGTTTCTCATTCTGTTCAATCCAGTTGTTTTGACTAAAACGAGAAACATATGCCCGCCAAATCTCCCCACGTCCCGCCGGCAGTAGCGACCCAGCTGGAAAACCTGGGCCAGCGCATCCGTGCGCGGCGTGAGTAGCAGAAGGTGACGGCAACGGACGCGGCCGAGGCGGCCGGCATGTCGCGCGTGACGCTGCACCGCGTCGAACGCGGCGAGCCGTCGGTGACGATGGGTGCCTACCTCAGCGCCCTGTCGGCGGTCGGGCTGAGCCTGCAGGTGCGGGAGCCGGAAGCGACGTTCGCCAGCCAACTGCCGGTCGTCGTGCGGCTGGACGAGTATCCGGCGCTCAGGCAACTCGCCTGGCAACTCCCCGGCGTAACCGACTTGAGCCCCGCGCAGGCACTCGACCTCTACGAGCGCAACTGGCGCCACATCGACCGCGAGGCCCTGGCGCCGAACGAGCGGCGGCTGATCCAAACCTTGGTCGACGAACTGGGCGGAGGGCGGCTGCTTGTTTGAGCGCGGGCACCACCGCCGCATTGCGGCCGTGCTTGGTGCGCTGGACGCCGACGTGCTCGCCGCGCATGCCTGCTGGTTCGGTGGCGGCACGGCGATGGCGCTGCGCTACGGCGAGTACCGCGAATCGGTGGACATCGACTTCCTCGTGTCCGACCTGACCGGCTATCGTGAGCTGCGCTGCCTGCTGACCGGTCCGGCGGGCCTGGTCGCGCTGGTTCGCGTGGGCGCCACGCTGACGCCCGCGCGCGAGCTGCGCGCTGACCAGGACGGCCTGCGCACGCTGTTGCGCGGGGACGGCGTGGCCATCAAGTTCGAGATCAGGCTGGAAGCCCGCATCGCCCTCGGCCCACCGGGCTCGGACGACGTCATTGCCGGCGTGACGGCCTTGACGCCACTGGACCTGGCCGCGCCGGCAAGCTCCTGGCGCTGGCGGATCGCTGGCGTGACGACAGCGTCTTCAGCCGCGACCTGATCGACCTGGCCATGATGAATCCGGCCAAGCCGCTGCTGCGCGCGGCCATTGCGAAGGCCGCTGCGGCCTATGGTGACAGCGTCGAAACCAGCTTGACCAAGGCCGTGCAGGACCTGCGCGAGCGCCCCCATCGGCTCGAGGCCTGCATGGGCGCGATGCAGATGACGACGGTGTCCAAGGCCCAGTTGTGGGCCCGGATCAAGGCGCTGGAGAAGCGCTGAGGCGTCAGGCCTCGCGACGCAGCGCCGGGAACAGGATCACGTCGCGGATCGACGGCGAGTCCGTGATCAGCATCATCAGCCGGTCGATGCCGATGCCGCAGCCGCCGGTGGGGGGCATGCCGTATTCCAGCGCGCGGATGAAGTCGGCGTCGTAGTACATCGCCTCCTCGTCGCCGTCGTCCTTGTTGGCCACCTGGGCCTGGAAGCGCGCGGCCTGGTCCTCGGCATCGTTCAGCTCGGAGAAGCCGTTGGCGTACTCGCGGCCGGTGATGAAGAGCTCGAAGCGCTCGGTGATCCTGGGGTCGGTGTCGGACGCGCGGGCCAGCGGCGAGACCTCGACGGGGTAGTCGATGATGAAGGTGGGCTCCCAGAGCTTTTCCTCGACGACGGCCTCGAACAGGCCGAACTGCAGCTCGGCCAGGCTCCAGCGGGCGGGGGCCTGCTCACCGGCGGCGACGATCCTGGCGCGCAGCACCTCGGGGTTGTCGGCCTCTTCGCCGGTCAGCCCGGCGAACTGGATCAGCGAGTCGCGCACCGACACGCGGGCGAAGGGCTTGTCCAGCGCCACGGGCTTGCCGGCGTAGGTCAGCGCGGCGCTGCCGGTGGCGGCGATGGCCGCGTGGCGCAGCACGGCTTCCGTGAAGTCCATGATGTCGTGATGCGTCCAGTAGGCCGCATAGAACTCCATCATCGTGAACTCGGGGTTGTGGCGGACCGAGATGCCTTCGTTGCGGAAGTTGCGGTTGATCTCGAACACGCGCTCGAAGCCGCCCACCACCAGGCGCTTCAGGTAGAGCTCGGGCGCGATGCGCAGGAACATCTCCTGGTCCAGCGCGTTGTGGTGGGTGATGAAGGGCTTGGCGTTGGCGCCGCCGGGGATGGGGTGGAGCATGGGCGTCTCCACCTCCAGGAAGCCGTGATCCACCATGAAGCTGCGGATGGCCGACACGCCCTGGCTGCGCGCGACGAAGCGCTTGCGGGCGTCCTCGTCGGTGATCAGGTCCACGTAGCGCTGGCGGTACTTCTGCTCCTGGTCGGTCATGCCATGGAACTTGTCCGGCAGCGGGCGCAGGCTCTTGGTCAGGAGGCGCAGCGTCGTCACGGCCACCGACAGCTCGCCGGTCTTGGTGCGCATCAGCGTGCCTTCGGCGGCCAGGATGTCGCCCAGGTCCCACTTCTTGAAGGCCTCGTAGACCTCGGCGCCGACGTTGTCGATCGTCACGCGCAACTGGATGCGGCCGGTGGCATCCTGCAGCGTGCAGAAGCTGGCCTTGCCCATCATGCGCTTGAGCATCATGCGGCCGGCCACGCTGACCTTCACCGCCTGGGGCTCGAGCTCCTCATTGGGCACCTCGCCGTACTGCGCCTGCAGCGGCGCCGCGCGGTGCTGGGGCTTGAAGTCGTTGGGGAAGGGCACGCTGGTTGCGGCCCGCAGCGCGGCCAGTTTTTCGCGGCGCTCGGCGATCAGTTGGTTGTCGTCAGCCTGAGCGGGGAGGGCGGGATTGGGAGTGGCTTGATTCATTGCGGGCCTTGGTGAATCCGCGATTTTAGAATCTCGCGCCCTCATGAACGCTCCCAGCCTCACGCGCGCCACTCTCACCCTGCTTGCCGGCAGCGCGCTGGCCCAGGCGTTGCCGCTGTTGCTGGGGCCCTGGATTGCTCGCTTGTACACGCCGGCGGCGTATGGCGAGTTCTCGCTGGTGTGGACGGTGGCGAGCAATCTGGCCGTCGTCGGCTGCGCGCGCTACGAGTTCGCGCTGGCGCTGGAGACCGGGGAGAAGGGCGCCGCCACGCTGCTGGCGCTGTGCCTGCGCGTGCTGGCGGCCGTCGTGACCGCGGCCGTGCTCGTGGGCGGCGCGTGGATGGCATGGAGCGGCCTGCCGGTCGCCGCCGCGCTGCCGCTGGCCGTGCTGGCGCTGGCGGCCAGCCAGGCCCTGGGCCAATGGGCGGCGCGCGCCGGCCGGTTCGCGGCCCTGGCCTGGGGGCGCGTGGCGCAATGGGGCGGCGGCGCGCTGGCCCAGGTGGGCCTGGGCCTGGCGCAGGCCGGCCCCTGGGGCCTGCTGGCCGGCGCGACGCTGGCCACGGGCGTCGCCGCGGTCGTGCAGGCCCGGCCCGCGCCCGCGGGCGGCTGGCGGGGGCTGCTGGCGCCGCAGCCGCTGCGGGCCATGGCTGTGAAGCACCGCGACTTCCCGTTGCTGAACACCCCCCATGCCTTTGCCGGCGCGCTGCAGGACACCCTGGCCATCGCCTTGCTGGCTGCCTGGCTGGGCGCGCCCGAGGCCGGCGCCTGGGCGCTGGCGCTGCGCTATCTGAAGGCGCCGGCCAGCCTCGTCGGCGGCTCGTTGTCGCAGGCCCTCTATCCGCGCCTGACGCAGACCGCGAACCGCCTTGAGGCGCGGGCGCTGGTGCGCCGCCAGCTCCTGCTGCTGGCGGCCCTGGCCCTGCCGCTGATGCTGGTGCTGCTGGCCTTCGGCCCCTGGCTGTTCGAGACCCTGTTCGGCGCCCAGTGGCGTGGCGCGGGCGAGCTGGCCCGGTCGCTGGCGCCCTATGTCGCGCTGCATTTCATCGCCGCGCCGCTGTCCGTCGTGACGCTGGCCTGGGGCGCGCAGGCCTGGGCGCTGAAGCTGGCGCTGGTGGGCCAGGCGATGTTCGTCGCCGGGCTGGCGGCCGGCCTGCATCACGCCGGCCTGGCCGGTGCGGGCTGGGGCGTGTCGGCGGCGATGCTGCTCTACTTCGGCTACTTCTTCTGGGCACTGTGGACCTGGGAATGATGCGCGTCTTCCTCAATCGCCTGCGCCGCCGCCTCGTGCGGCTGATCGGCTTTCGCATGCTGTTCGGCGAGGCCGGCGCGCCGCATTCGCGCATCGCGCCCAGCACGTGCATCGAGGGCGAGGCCGGCCTGCAGCTTGCGGACCATGTCTTCATCGGCCAGTTCAATTTCATCGACGCCAGCGCCGGCCTCGTCATCGAGGAAGGCGTGCAGATCACCAACTTCTGTTCCATCGTGACCCACAGCACCCACGACGCGCTGCGCATCAACGGCCGGCGCTTCGCGACCCGGGGCGGCGAGCCGCCGGGCTATCGCAAGGGCCCCATCCACCTGGGCGCCTACAGCTTCGTCGGCCCGCACAGCCTCATCGAGCCCGGCAGCACGCTGGGCAAGGGCGCCATCCTGTGCGCCTACTCGCAGCTGCGCGGCGCGGCGCCGGACTTCGCCATCATGGCCGGCCAGCCCGCCCGCCAGGTGGGCGACACGCGCCAGCGCGACGCGGCGCTGCTGGAGCGCCACCCCGAGCTGCGCGAGGCCTACGAGGCCTGGGCCGGAGCGCCCCGGTGAGCGCCGCGCCCCATGCTCCCAAGGGCCTGCCGGGCCTTGGCGGAGGTCTCAAGCTGGTGCTCATCGGCGACGGCGAAAGCCCGCATCTGCTGAAGTGGGCCCGTGCGCTGGCGCCGCGCGTGCAGCTGCATGCCATCTCGTCGCGCGGCTTCCTGCCCGAGTTCCATCGCCTGCTGCCCGATGCCCAGCGCCTGGCGCTGAACACAGAGCCCGAGCATGCCGGCGGCAACCTCGCACTGGTCAAGCAGTTGCCCAAGGTGGGCGCCTGGCTGGCCCAGACCGATGCGGACTGGCTGCACGCCCATTACCTCACGTCCCATGGCACGCTGGCCTGGGCGGCCAAGCTGGGCTGGCGGCTGCGCGCGCAGATCGCCGGCTCGGCCTGGGGCAGCGACATCCTCGTCACGCCCAACCGCGGCGGCAGCTGGAAGTGGCTGACGAAGAAGGCGCTGAGGAGCTGCGCCATCACGACGTCCGACTCCGCCCACATGGCCGAGCGCATGCACGAGCTGGGCGCGGGCGAGGTGATGGTCTTCCCCTTCGGCCTGGAAACCCTGCCCAGGCAGAACGCGAAGAAGCAGCCCTGGCTGTGCTTTGCCAACCGGGGACTGGAGCCCATCTACCGGCCGCAACTCGTCGTCGACGCCTTCGCGCGCATCGCCGCGGCCCAGCCCGAGGCGCGGCTGGTGGTGGCCAACGACGGCTCGCTGCGCGCCGCGCTGGAGGCCGATGTCGTCGCACGTGGCCTGGCCGACAAGGTCAGTTTCGTTGGCCGGCTGGATGCGGCCACCCAGGCCGGCCACTACGCGCGTTCGACCTGGTTCCTCAGCCTGCCCGAGAGCGACTCCGTCTCGGTCTCGGTGCTGGAGGCCATGGCCCATGGCTGCGTGCCGCTGCTGTCCGAGCTGCCGGCCAACCGCGAGCTGATCGGCGACTCGGCGCGCGGACTGATCGTCGGCTCGCTGGACGACCTGCCCGCCCGCATGGCCACGCTGGACACGGCCCGGCTCGCCACCGTCAACCGCGACTGGGTGGCCCGCAACGGCCTGTTCGAGCCGCATGTGCAGCGCTTCCTGACCCGCCTGCGCGAGCTCTCGACATGAGGTTGCTGCTCGTCAACCACTACGCCGGCTCGCCGGCTCACGGCATGGAGTTCCGGCCCTACTACCTGGCCCGCGAATGGGTCAGGCAGGGGCATGAGGTCACCATCGTCGCGGCCAGTTATTCGCACGTGCGTGCCGTGCAGCCCGAGGTGGCCGGCGCGCCGCGCGAGGAGATCATCGCCGGCATCCGCTACCGCTGGCTGCCCACGCCGCACTACGCCGGCAACGGCGTGGGGCGCCTGCGCAACATCCTGTCCTTCCTGCGCCAGCTGCGCGCCGATGCCTGGCGGCTGACGCGCGAGCTGCGGCCCGACGCGGTCATCGCGTCCAGCACCTATCCGATGGACATCTGGGTGGCCAGGAAGCTGGCCCGGCTCGCGAAGCCCGAGCGTGCGCCGGGCGCTGTCGGCCCGTCGCGGGCCAAGCTGGTCTACGAGGTGCACGACCTCTGGCCGCTGTCGCTGATCGAGCTGTCCGGCATGTCCCCCCGCCACCCCTTCGCGCTGCTGTGCGGCAAGGCCGAGGCCGATGCCTACCGCGACGCCGACGTCGTCGTCTCCATGCTGCCCTGCGTGCACGAGCACATGGCTTCCCGGGGCCTGGACCTGCGGCGGCTGCGCATCGTGCCCAACGGCTTCGCGCCCGAGGAATGGCAGGGCCCGGCGTCGACAGCCAGCGCGCCGCTGGGCGCGACGCTGGCGGCGCATCTGGACGCCGAGCGCGCGGCCGGCCGCGTCGTGGTCGGCTACGCCGGGTCCATGGGCCTGCCCAACGCGCTGGACGTGCTGCTGGACGCCGCGGCCCGGCTGCGCGATCAGCCCATCAGCTTCGTGCTGGTGGGCAGCGGCCACGAGGCGATGCGGCTGGTGGAACGCGCCCAGGCCGAAGGGCTGGCCAATGTGCGCTTCTTCGCCCCCATCCCCAAGGCCCAGATCCCGACGCTGCTGGCCCGCTTCGACATCGCCTACATCGGCTGGCAGCGCACGCCCATCTACCGCTTCGGCATCGCGCCCAACAAGCTCATCGACTACCTGATGGCCGGCCGCGCGGTGCTGCATTCGGTGGAGGCGGGCAACGACCCGGTGGCCGAGGCCGGTGCCGGCCTGACCGTGCCGCCGGAAGACGCCGGGGCGGTCGCCCAGGGGCTGCTGAAGCTCGCCGCGCTGTCGCCCGCCGAGCGAGAGGCCATGGGCCAGCGCGGCCGTGCCTTTGCGATGGCTCACCACGCCTACCCGGTGCTGGCGGCGCGCTTCATCGAGGCGTTGCGGTGAGCGAACTGGACCAGATTGCCCGTCGCTACGCCCGCCGCGACACGGGCGACCGCTACAGCCTGCTGCGCCCCGAGGTCTGGCAGATGTGGCAGGAGCGCCAGCGCGTGCTGCTGCGGCTGCTGGCACGGCGCCCCGGCCGTCCGGCCGACTGGCGCGCGACCGAAGTCGGCTGCGGCGCCGGCGGCAACCTGCTGGACCTGCTGCGCCTGGGCCTGATGCCGGCCCATCTGACCGGCATCGAGCTGCTGCCGGAGCGTCTGGCCGCCGCGCGCGCGGCCCTGCCCGAGGGCGTAAGCCTGCTGGCGGGCGATGCCTCCACCGCCGACGTCGCGCCGGCCAGCCAGGACCTGGTGCTGCAGTCCACCGTCTTCTCGTCCATCCTCGACGACGCGCTGCAGCAGCGCCTGGCCGGGGCCATGTGGCGCTGGCTCAGGCCGGGCGGCGCCATCGTCTGGTACGACTTCACCGTCGACAACCCGCGCAACCCCGATGTGCGCGGCGTGCCGCTGGCGCGCGTGCGCGAGCTGTTCCCCGAATGCCCACCGGGCCGCTTCATGACCCGTCGCGTGACGCTGGCGCCGCCGCTGGCCCGTGCCTTGCCGGCGGCCTACGGCCTGCTCAACCTCGTCCCCTGGCTGCGCACGCACCGACTGGTGCTGATCGAGAAGCCCTGATCGCCGAAAATCCCGCCCAATGACTGCCCAGCCCTTCCTCTCCTTTGCCCTGCCGGAACTCGGTGACGACGAGATCGCCGAGGTCGTCGACACGCTGAAGTCCGGATGGATCACGACCGGCCCCAAGGCCAAGCGCTTCGAGCAGGCCTTCGCCGAGTTCCTCGGCGATCCGCAGATCGAGTGCATCGCCGTCAACTCGGCCACCGCCGGCCTGCACCTGGCGCTGGAGGCCATAGGCCTGGGCCCGGGCGACGAGGTCATCACGACCACCCACACCTTCACGGCCACGGCCGAGGTCGTGCGCTATCTCGGCGCCGACGTGAAGCTGGTGGACGTCGACCCCGCCACGCTGAACATCGCCATCGATGCCATCGAGGCCGCGATCACGCCGCGGACCAAGGCCATCCTGCCGGTGCACTACGCCGGCCTGGCGGTGGACATGCTGGCCGTGCTCGACATCGCGCGCCGTCATGGCCTGCGCGTCATCGAGGACGCGGCCCATGCGCTGCCGACGACGCTGGAGAAGGAGCTGATCGGCACGCTGGGCAGCGACGCCACGGTCTTCAGCTTCTATGCCAACAAGACCATGACCACGGGCGAAGGCGGCATGCTGGTCACGCGCAACCCCGAGCTGGCCAAGCGCGCCCGCGTCATGCGCCTGCACGGCATGAGCCGCGATGCCTTCGACCGCTTCACGGCCAAGGTGCCGAGCTGGTACTACGAGATCGTCGCGCCGGGCTTCAAGTACAACCTGACCGACATCGCCGCCGCCCTGGGACTGCACCAGCTCAAGCGCCTGCCGGCCTTCCAGACGCGCCGCGAGCAGATCGCGATGCGTTATCACGAGGCCTTTGCCGACCTGCCCATCCTGCTGCCGCCGGATGCGCCCGAGGGCGATGTGCATTCCTGGCACCTCTACGTGATCCGCCTGGCCGACGAGGCCGGCATCACGCGTGACGCCTTCATCGAAGGCATGTTCGCCGCCGGCATCGGTTGCAGCGTGCACTACGTGCCGCTGCACCTGCACCCCTACTGGCGCGACCGCTACGGCCTGACACCCGAGCAGTTCCCGCAGTCGCAGAAGTTCTTCGAGCGCACGGTCAGCCTGCCGCTCTACACGGCGATGAACGATGCGGACGTGGAGCGAGTGATTGCCGCCGTGCGCGGACTGCTGGCCTGAGTGCAAGTGGGCAAACGCCTGTTCGACATTGCGGCCTCGGCCCTGGGCCTGCTGCTGCTGGCGCCGTTGTTGCTGCTGGTAGCGCTGTGGATCAGGCTGGACTCGCCTGGCCCCGCGCTGTTCCGCCAGACCCGCGTGGGCCGCTTCGGCGTGCCGTTCACCATCCACAAGTTCCGCACCATGCGCGTCGAGCCGGGCGCGGCGATCACCGTCGGCGCGGACCCGCGCATCACGCGCTCGGGTCAGTTGCTGCGCCGGACCAAGCTTGACGAGCTGCCGCAGCTCTGGGACGTGTTGCGCGGCGCGATGAGTCTGGTCGGTCCGCGGCCCGAGCTGCCGCGCTACGTCGAGCTCTATCCTGCCGACCTGCGCGACCGTGTGCTGGCCGTGCGGCCCGGCATCACCGACCCGGCCTCGCTGGCCTTCAGCCACGAGGCGGAACTGCTTGCGGCCGCGGCAGACCCCGAGCGCGAGTACCGTGAGGTGGTGCTGCCGGCCAAGCTCAGGTTGTCGGCCGACTATGCGGCCAATGCCAGCCTGCAAGCCGACCTGCGATTGATCCTGGCGACCTTGGCCCGCGTGCTAAGCGGGTGAGGTGGGTGTGTCGGTTCCCTTGATGAGCGCTGCCGCCAGTCTCAGCGAAGGACCGCGAACAAGTTCCCGGCATGTGTGTGTCGGGACGAACTTTCGGTGCGTCCGCCTCGGCAAGCAGGGCGGGCCTTGACGGCTCGCTCCATCACGCAGCCCGAGGCCGCGATGCCATGTTCCCTGCGGTCAGACGCCACGGTCCGAAAGCCACAGTGCCGCCAGAAGCGCAGGCCGGCCTCGTTCGTCTCCAGCACCCCCAACTGCCAGCGTTCGATCCCGGGCCAGGTGCGGGCCTTGTGGCTCAACTGCTCGAAGGCCTCGCAACCCAGATGATGCCGGCGCCTGGCGGGTCGAATCAGCAGCAGGCCCAAATGCGCGATCTCAGGAGTCGGATAAGCCCGCGCAACCTGAGCCAGCCCGATCGCCTCGTGCCGGTCGAAGAGGGCCATGATCAGCCTATCCTCAGTCCGGCATTCCTGGGGAAAGCCATGGAACATCCACTCGGCCGCATCCGATCCCGGCAGGCCGCCATAGGTCTGCAGGTTGTAGTCGGCTGCTTCTGACAGCAGTTCGTTCATCAGGCCCAGATCAGCGTTCGACTGCACGCATAAGCGCTTCAGGTGCATCAAGTTCTCCCCTGCCTAACCCCCCCGCGTCAGAATAGTTGTCGCCCCGATAGAGCTTGACTCTTTGGAGTCCAAGTTCACAGAGGGTGGTGGGAGGCTGTGGAGCTTGTGGGCGAAGGCCGGTGCGGTGGGCAACGCGAGCGTTGTCCACGGCAAGCCGGCCGGT
>NZ_JAFAGT010000043.1 GCF_019237615.1 Roseateles sp.
CCCTGGAGCGTGCGCCGTACGCGGCGCTGGCCAGCCGCATCCAGGCGCGCGTGGCCTTGCGACCCATCGTCGAGCGCGAGCGCTTCGCGCAGCTCCTCACCCACGGCCTCAAGAGCGCCGGCTGCCAGCACACGCTGCTGTCCGACTCGGGGCTGGAGATCTTGCGCCAGGCCAGCATGGGGCTGCCTCGCCAGGCCGGGCGCATCCTGTGCACGGCCATGCGGCTGGCTGTGCCCAAGGGGCTCAACCACCTGCCCGACGAGCTGCTGCAGCAAGCCATTGCGGAGTTGCAATGACGAGCGCCCCCATACTCCCGGCATCGCCGCACGGCGTGCCATTGCCCCGGCTCAGTGACGAGGCGGCCGTCGAGCTCTACCTCTTCGTCGAGCACCTGTTCCTGCTCATCGAGTCGCGCTACGGCGCGCAAATCCGGCGTCACTTCGACGGGCTCGATCGGCACAACCTCATCGAGCCAGACTTCGACTCGCCAACCGACGACCCGCCGTTCTGAACCGCCTCACCGCCATCACCCCGCAACGCCGCCAGTTCATCCCTGGCGGCGTTGTTCATCGCGCCTGCGGCATCAGCGTCTCGCCTTCCTCAAGGCGCCTGTCCTTCCCGATTCGTCCTGGGACACCCCGCTCGGTTCGCCCTCGAATAGCTTGGGACCGGGCGTCGAGATTTACGCGGGACGTAACAACCCTGCATCCCAGACAGTGGCTGCCCAAGATCTGGGGCACCACGGAGATGATGCCGCCGATGGACTCCATCGAGCATTTGAACCATGTGCTCGGCCTAGTCATGCGCCACTTCAACGGCATCATTGCCGGGCTAGAGGATCACCCAAGCGAGATCACACCTCGCTGGTCAATCTGCACGTACGACGGCGACGAGCAGGAGTACGACGACGCCGAAGCATGGGCCTACGGTTTTGTCCAGGGCATGAAGCTTTGCTGGAATGACTGGCAGCCGCTGCTGTCGACGCCTCAAGGGCAAGCCTGGTTCAGGCCGATTGCCCTGCTCGGCGAGGACGAGTTCTCTGCAGATCAGGACGAACTGACCGAGACGCCGGCGATGCGAGCTGAGTTGGCACAGCAGATTCCGCAGGCCGTCCTGGACTTGCATGCACACTGGCTGCCCTACAGACGCGCTGTCGCTGAACGCACGATGGCCCGATCGATGCAGACCAAGGTGGGCCGCAACGAACCTTGCCCCTGTGGGAGCGGCAAGAAGTTCAAGAAGTGCTGCGGTGCAGCGGCTGACCTGCACTGAGGCCCAGGCCGGCCGCGGCCCTAAATCAATTCACGGCGTCAGCCGCCAGGGCAGCAACGCGGCGTAGTCGTCCGCGGTCTGAGCCTTGGGCAGCGCGATGAACAGCGCGCGCAGGTAACGGTAGCCGTCGATGCCGTTGACCTTGCAGGTCTGCAGCAGCGAGTACAGGTTGGCGCTGGCGTTGGCACCAGCCACCGTGTCGGCGAAGAGCCAATTGCGGCGCCCGACGCAGAACGGCCGGATGGCGTTCTCCTGGACGTTGTTGTCGATGCTGTAGCGGCCGTCCTCGACGTAGCGCTTGAGCTTGCTCCACTGTGAGGACAGGTAGTGCAGCGCCTGCCCCAGCAGGCTCTTGGGCAGCACGCCATGCAGGTTGACCAACAGCAGCGCCTCGATGTCGTCCAGCACCGGCACGCTGTGCTGCTGACGCCGGCGCCCGAGCTCAGTCGCATCGACACCGTCACGCCGGGCCTGCGCCTCGACGTGGCACAGCTTGCCGATCAGCGCGATGAAGCGCGCCGCCAGCTGGTTCGGCCCGCGCTGGTCTTTGGGCAAGGACTGCAGCGCCTCCAAGAAGTACCTCCGGCAATGCGTCCAGCAGGCCAGATGCACGAGCTTGTTCGTCTCCGCCACGGTGTCGTAGACCTCGTAGCCGTCGGTCATGAACACGGCCCCCGGGCGGATGCCGGCATACAACTCCATCGCCGTCTTCGTCGAGCGACTGGGCGAGTAGGCGAACAGCCGGATTGGCGGCCTCGTGCCGTCGCGGCCGCTGCCGTCGGTCATCTGCGCCCAGACATAGCTCTTGGCCTGGGCGCTGCGTCCGGGCTCCTTGAGCACCTGCAGCTCGGTCTCGTCGCCGAACACCAGCGGCGCATCCAGCAAGGCGTCGCGCAGCAGGTTCACCACCGGCTGCACGGCCTGGCCCGCGCGCACCATGCTGCCGGCCACCGTGTTGCGCGAGATGTCGGTGCCGCCGAAGCGACCCAGCAGCACCGCTTGGCGGTACAGCGGCAGGCCGTCCAGGTACTTGGACACGGCCATCCAGGCCAGGGCGCTCTCGGTGAACAGCCCTCTGGGGATGATCTGCGCGGGGCGCGCCGCCAGGCGCATGCCGCCATCGCAGCAGGGGCAGGCGTACTTGACGCGCTCGTGGCGGATCACGCGCACCTGCTGCGGGATGATGTCCATCTGCTCGCTGGTCTGCACGCCGATCTCGCGCAGAGATTCATGCGGGTCGCAGCCAAATTGCAGGGCCGACTATTCCAGTGCCGCAGGCGCCAGGCAGATCCTGCGTGCGCTCAGCCCCCCAAACTCAAGCCGGCGTTGCGCCGGGAGGGTATCAGCGGTCCAGAATATTCGCCCCCAAAGCAAAACCCCCACTACCTTTCGATAGTGGGGGTTGGCTTCAATAAATAGCCTGACGATGACCTACTTTCACACGGGAATCCGCACTATCATCGGCGCTGACTCGTTTCACTGTCCTGTTCGGGATGGGAAGGAGTGGGACCAAG
>NZ_JAFAGT010000015.1 GCF_019237615.1 Roseateles sp.
ACCAGCATCACAGAGAACGGGATGCTCCAGCTCTCGTACAGCGCGGCCAGGCACAGGAAGACGACCAGCAGCGAGATCGCGTACAGCGCCGGCACGAAGAAGAGGTTCATCACCGTCGACACGAGCATCCCGCCGAACACCGTCGTCCCGAGCGAGTGCCGGCTCTCCGCGCCCGACCCCTCCGCGATGACGAGCGGGAACACGCCTAGGATGAACGAGAACGACGTCATCAAGATCGGGCGGAGCCGCTCGCGCGCCGCCTCGAGGGCGGCCTCGGTGATCGACTGCCCGCGCTCGCGGAGCTGGTTGGCGAACTCGACGATCAGGATCGCGTTCTTGGCCGACAGGCCGATGGTGGTCAGCAGGCCGACCTGGAAGTACACGTCGTTGGACAGCCCGCGCAGGGTCGCCGCCAGCAGCGCCCCGATGACGCCCAGCGGCACCACCAGCATCACAGAGAACGGGATGCTCCAGCTCTCGTACAGCGCGGCCAGGCACAGGAAGACGACCAGCAGCGAGATCGCGTACAGCATGGGTGCCTGGTCGCCGGTCAGACGCTCCTGGTAGGACAGCCCCGTCCACGACAGGCCCACGCCGGGCGGCAGCTGCGCGGCGATGCCTTCCACCGCCTTCATCGCGGCACCCGAGCTCTTGCCCGGCGCCGGCTGGCCCAGCACCTCGACGGCGGGCAGGCCGTTGTAGCGCTCCAGGCGCGGCGAGCCCTTCTCCCAGTGCGCCGTGCCGAAGGCCGAGAACGGCACCATCTGGCCGGCGGCGTTGCGCACGCGCCAGTTGTCCAGGTCCTCGGGCTGCATGCGATAGGGCGCGTCGGCCTGCATGTAGACCTTCTTGACGCGACCACGGTCGATGAAGTCGTTCACGTAGGCTCCGCCCCACGCGGTGGAGAGCAGGCCGTTGATGTCACTGACCGAGACGCCCAGCGCGCCCGCGCGGGCCGTGTCGACGTCCAGGCGCAGCTGCGGTGCGTCCTCCAGGCCGTTGGGGCGCACAGCCACCAGGTTCGGGTCCTTCGCGGCCATGCCGAGGAACTGGTTGCGCGCGGCCATCAGGGCCTCGCGGCCCACGCCGGCCTGGTCCTGAAGATAGCCGTCGAAGCCGGTGGCATTGCCAAGCTCCAGCACGGCCGGCGGTGCGAATGCGAAGGCCATTGCGTCGCGGTACTGCATGAAGGCGCCCATTGCGCGGCCGGCGATGGCCTGCACCTTCTGGTCGGGGCGCTTGCGCTCGCTCCAGTCCTTGAGCTTGACGAAGCCGATCGCCATGTTCTCGCCGCGGCCTGCGAAGCTGAAGCCGGTGACGGCGAACACGGAGTCGACGTTGTCCTTCTCGTTGGTGTGGAAGTGATCCTCGATGCGCTTCACCACCTCCAGCGTACGCGCCTGCGTGGCGCCGGCCGGCAACTGGATCTGCGAGAACAGGATGCCCTGGTCTTCCTCGGGCAGGAAGGAGGTGGGCAGGCGCATGAAGAGCACCGCCATGCCGACGACGAGCAGGCCGTAGACCACCAGCTGGCGGCCCCAGCGCCGCAACATGCGGGCGACGACGCCCTGGTAGCCCTGCGTGGCGGCGTCGAAGCGGCGGTTGAAGGCGCCGAAGAAGCCGCGCGTGGCCGGGCCGCCATGGCCGGGCTTGAGCAGCGTGGCGCACAGCGCTGGCGTCAGCACCAGCGCGACCAGCACCGACAGCACCATGGCCGACACGATGGTGATGGAGAACTGGCGGTAGATGACGCCCGTGGAGCCGCCGAAGAAGGCCATGGGCACGAACACGGCCGACAGCACCAGCGCAATGCCCACCAGCGCGCCGGTGATCTGGCTCATGGACTTGCGTGTCGCCGCCTTGGGCGACAGGCCCTCCTCGGTCATCACGCGCTCGACGTTCTCGACGACGACGATGGCGTCGTCCACCAGCAGGCCGATGGCCAGCACCAGGCCGAACATCGTCAACGTGTTGATGGAGAAGCCGGCGACGGACATCACGCCGAAGGTGCCCAGCAGCACGACGGGCACGGCGATCGTCGGGATCAGCGTGGCGCGGAAGTTCTGCAGGAACAGGTACATCACCAGGAAGACCAGCACCACGGCCTCGACCAGCGTCTTGACCACCTCGTGGATGGAGACCTTGACGAAGGGCGTGCTGTCGTAGGGGATGATGGTCTTCATGCCGGCGGGCAGGAAGGGTTTGATGCGCTGCAGCTCGGCCTCGACGGCCTTGGCCGTGGCCAGCGCGTTGGCGCCGGTGGCCAGCTTGACGGCCACGCCCGCGGCGGGCATGCCGTTGTAGCGCGACACGGTGGCATAGCTCTCCGAGCCCAGCTCCACGCGGGCCACGTCGCGCAGGTGCACGGTGGAGCCGTCCGGGCGCGTCTTCAGCACGATGTTGCGGAACTGCTCGGGCGTCTGGAGGCGGCTCTGCGCCGTCACGGTGGCGTTGAGCTGCTGGCCCAGGGCGGCGGGGGCAGCGCCCAGCTGGCCTGCGGAAACCTGCGCGTTCTGCGCCTGGATGGCGGCGGACACGTCGGCCGGCGTCAGCGAGTACTGGTTGAGCTGGTTGGGGTTGAGCCAGACGCGCATTGCGTACTGCGCGCCGAACAGCTGCACCTCGCCCACGCCCTCCACGCGGCTGAGCGGGTCCAGCACGTTGGAGGAGACGTAGTCCGACAGGTCCACCTGGGACAGCTTGCCGTCCTCGGACACGAAGCCCACCACCATCAGGAAGTTGACGGTGGACTTGACCACCTGCACACCCTGGCGCTGCACCTCTTGCGGCAGCAGCGGCGTGGCGGCCTGCAGCTTGTTCTGCACCTGCACTTGGGCGGTGTCGGGGTTGGTGCCGGCCGTGAAGGTCAGCGTGATACTGGCATTGCCCTGCGAGTCCGACGTGGAGGACATGTAGGTCAGGCCGTCGATGCCCTTGAGCTTTTGCTCGATGACCTGGGTGACGGTGTCCTCCAGCGTCTTGGCGGACGCGCCCGGGTAGGCGGCGTTGATCGTCACCTGCGGCGGCGCGATGCTGGGGTATTGCGAGACCGGCAGCGTGTCGATGGACAGTGCGCCGGCCAGCATGACGACGATGGCCAGCACCCACGCGAAGATGGGCCGGTCAATGAAGAAACGGGACATGTTTGGGGCTCCGGTGCGGGATCAGCGGGCCGTGGCGGGCGTGGCCGGGGCGCCCGTCGCCACGGGGGCGGCGGCCTGGGCCGGCATGCCGGGGCGCAGGCGCTGCAGCCCGTCGACGATGAGGCGGTCGCCGGCGGCCAGGCCCGAGGTCACGAGCCACTGGCCCTGCACGACGCCGCTGGTCTTCAGCTCGCGCGCCTGCACCTTGCCGTCGGTGCCAAGCACCATCGCGACGGCTTGGCCGCGCGCGTCGCGCGACACGGCCGACTGCGGCGCCAGCAGGGCCTGGGCCTGCACGCCGGTCTGCACCTGGGCGCGCACATACATGCCGGGCAGCAGTTGGCGCTTGGGGTTGGGGAACACGGCGCGCAGCGTCACGCTGCCGCTGCCGGGGTCGACCTGCAGCTCCGAAAACTGCAGCTTGCCGTCCAGCGGGTAGACGCTGCCGTCCTCCAGCAGCAGCTTGACGCGGGCCTGGCCGCCGGTGTCTCGCTGCAACCGGCCCTCGGCGAATTCGCGCTGCAGGCGCAGCAGTTCGGCGTTGGACTGGGTCACGTCGACGTGGATGGGATCCAGCTGCTGCAGCGTGGCCATCGCGGTGGCCTGGTTGGCGGTGACCAGCGCGCCGGGCGTGACCGCCGAGCGGCCGATGCGGCCGGCGATGGGCGCGCTGACGCGGGTACGGTCGAGGTCGATCTGGGCGGTGCGCACGGCGGCGCGGGCGGCGTCCACGTCGGCCTGCGCCTGCTTGAGGGCGGCCTGGGTGTCGTCGCGCAACTGCTTGCTGACGGCGTCGACATCGGCCAGTTGCTGGTAGCGGTCCGCCTTGAGCCTGACCGTCGTCACATTGGCTTCGGCCTTGGCCAGCGCGGCCTTGGCGGTGTCCAGCACGGCCTGGTAGGAGGCGGGGTCGATCTGGTAGAGCAACTGGCCGGCCTTGACGTCGCTGCCTTCCGTGAAGCTGCGACTCTTGACGATGCCGTTCACCTGCGGGCGCACCTCGGCGGTCTCGTAGGCCACCGTGCGGCCGGACAGCTCGGCGTTCAGCTCGACGCGCTGGGGCTGCAATGTCAGCACACCGACCTGGGGCGGCGGGGCGGTCTTGGCGCCCGTCTGGGATTCGGCCTGGCCGCAGGCACTCAGCGAGAGCGCGGCAATGACGGCGACGGCCAGCGTCAGCAGCGTGAACGCCGGCATGCCGAGCGAGTGGCGGGAGGGGAACTTGCGCATGTGCGGGCCTCGAGATCGGAAGGGGCCGGACGCCACGCGCTTCCCTGGGGCGTCGCGCGGATCTCAGCCGGTTGCTTTTGCTGAATGAGCGTTCATTCTATTTTTGTGCGTAGCAGCATGGCAAGAAATGAATGAATGACCATTCAGTTCTGTGGGGTCTTTAGGCGGCGACGCCGAGGTCGGCGCAGGCCCTGCCGCTGACTCCAACAAATGAAGTCCGTCGGGCACTGGATGAGGCCTTCACGGCGCGGGTGGGCCGACCTCGTTTCGCGACAGGCTGGCTGCAGTGCAGCGACGGTCGGTCGACGGCGGCTGGCGGACTCACGGTGTCGGCGTCGCAGCGATCATTCGGACGCCAGCGCGTTTGCCAGCGCAATGGCCGGTTCATTCAAGGAAGCCGACATTGGCGCCGCGGGCTCGGGCGGCGGCGATCTGAACGACCGCTGTGCGGCGTCGCGAAATTCCGGATCCGGGTAAATCTCGGCCACGGCCATGACCAGTCTGTCGCGAGAGTCAGGTTTCCTGCCTCCCTTCCGGCAATATCCGCCCGGCCAGCCGCCGGCACTTCTGGAACCTTGCAGAGAACTCTTCGAACAGACGGGTCGTCGAGCGTCGGAGACTCCTTGTGGATCGCGTAGACCCTTGTCGCGCTTTGATTGCGCCGTATAGCCTTTAATTTTAAGTTCTATACGGCCAATGCTCGAATTCCTTCCTCTGCCGGACAACGCCGCGCGCCAGGTCATTGACTCGACAGCACCCCGGAACGCTCACTGAATTCGATGGATTGCACCGACCACGGCGTGCCAATCCCGAGCGCCGCTTCGAAAACTCTGGCTGTCATGGCACCACCTCACCGAGTGATCAACCAGAGACGATCGTACCCATGTCGCGGACCGGGCTTACGACGCCTGCCGTAGCGGGTCGGGGGTTGAGCGAATACGAAGGGACTTCCCACCTTCTGGCCCACGGCGTCGAAGCGCCAAGATTGATGGTGCGAAACGTCAATCTGCAAGCCTGTGAAAGGGGAAGCCCATGAACGAGATTACCCGAGTCGGGGTCGATCTGGCCAAGCGCGTGA
>NZ_JAFAGT010000023.1 GCF_019237615.1 Roseateles sp.
CGCGAGCAAGGCATCTCGTCCCTCAACAGCGATGCCGAGCATCAGGTGTGGTTGAGCTCGCTCGGCATCGTGGAATGCATTGCCTACACGGCGTCACGTATCAAACGCTGAGCAGGCCGGCAAGGACGCCCACGACTTACCGCTTACGTCCGAGAGTTCGTAAACGCCTAGCGTCCTCAGCCCCTGCGCCGCACCTATGGAGAAGGCAACGACTTACCGCGCGCTCCTCCCTATTCAGAGGCTGGAACTAGCAGCGCCATTGAGCCAGCCTGCGAGACGCTTGCTCGTGGCCTGGGAGCGACCAAGCTATGAACCGCCGAACAGTGCGTCCGCATACGCGGCGTTCAGTGTCCTTGACCAGTTCATGGGGACCAGTTCAATCCATCCCAACGCCTCGCCCTTCGTCTTGGCTGCATACGGCAGGCGCAGTACCGCGGGAATGCCAAGCGCGTCCCACAACTTCTGCAGGCGCTCCCTAGGTCACCCGTTTCGACACTGCGTACGCGACAAGCGTCTTCAGTTCCCTTCGAACCTTTGGAACGAGGCGACGCATTTGAACTTCCTTTGCAATGTTCACCTGCATGGCTGTCCGCGCAACCTCGAGCATGGTCGCTTCCACTTTGTAGGTGCCGCGCGCCTGTAGCCATGACATGACTTCGGCCAAATGCCAGACCGTGACGCTTCCCTCATGCACGGGGGCCGGGAAGGACATCGCATGGCTCACCATGAGCTTGCGCATGTTCTGACGGGTGACACCAACCACTTCGGCGACGTCGGTCAGTCCCACGAAGTCCGGCGCAGCTTCAATGAGCTTGGCGGTCGGAATGGCTTTCTTGACGTCCGCCATTGCACTCAGAAGTGCCGCTTCGGCGCTCTCTGCTTCCCGGACGAACTCAAGCGCGATTCGGCCAGGTTGACCAATGCCCACCAGCGCGTCATCGCAGCCAGCCGCACCTAGCCGCTCCACGAGTTGCTCGTGGTTGGCGTCTTGCTCTGCGAGTTGATATTTGAGCGTGAAGGTGTATTCCACCGGTCAGTCCTTTGCCGCCTCATCGGAGTCGGCTTGCTGTTTCTGATGCGTGGTGCAGTTGTCGACTACGCGCTTGAGCTGGCGAGCATGGTTCCCGAGGTTCTTCGGGGTGCTCCAAACGCTCGTGATGCAGAACTCACCGCAGCGGCACTCCTGGTCGTTGTAGGGGCAATAAATCCGGCCCCAAGCATGCGAACCGCCGACCTCCACACGCCAGTCGTTGTCTTCGGCGCGCTGAAGCGCTTCCTCTACTTCCTTCTTCGGGTGGGTTGCGCGAGCCATTCATATTTCCAGCTTACGAGCCCAGGAATGAGTTGTCAAGTGACAACCCAACAACTCCCGCTGAGTCGTCGAACGGCTTCCAACTCGAGGAGCTGACCGCCTCGATCCGCCTGGCGGTCAAGCTGCCCACGTGATGCCCGCCCGCCCCACTATCACTCGGACTCTGTCTTGAAGGAACCCCATGGACCTGATCCTCTTTCAGCCGGGCGACTCGGGCGTCTTTGCAGGACCGAACAGCTTCTCCCAAGGCGGCAGCCTGATCGACGGCAAGAAGTGGATGGGCGACTCCATCAAGCTGGGCCCGTGCATCGAGCTCGTCTCGGTGCACAACGGCATGAAGCAGCAGGTCACCACCGATGTAAGCACCTCCGCGCGCACCTCGGGCCGGCCCGTCATCACTGAGCTCACCTACGTCAAATACGTCGACAAGACCTCGGTGAAGATGTACGAGTACTGCTTGCGTGCCCAGCCCCTGGGCGTGAGCGACAAGAACCCGCCCTTCCTCTGCATCCTGCGCAACTCGGGCGACAATACCTCCTTAAGTCGCATCTCGATGTCGAAGATGTCTGGCTCTCATGCCGAGCATGGTGATTGCGGTGCAGCGGGCGCTCGGAAGCGCCGGACTCGGTGCGCATTTCCGGGTAGTGGGCACGCATGCGTTGTGCACAACGCCCCCAATGCGCACTCTTGAGGTGTGCGTTGCAATCAGGGCGTGTAAGGCTTCATCCTGATGGGGTGAAGCCGCTGGTCCAAGATTCGCCCACGACAATGAAGTTGAACGATTTGCTGGACTGGGCCGATAGGGCGTACAAGTCCGGCCGCGGAAAGAACAACGGGCACGCGGCGGTGAGGATGTGCCACGGGATTCGAGGGAGGCCCTACACATGCTTACCAAATGGAGCTTCATTGTTCTCGCAGCAGCAGCGCCCATTGCTCATGCGGATTCGACTTGCGCGTGGTCGACTTACGAGTCCAGGCTCATTGCGGCGAGCGACGCCGACCAGGATTCAAGGAAGGAGCTGGGTCGGCTGTTTACAGAATTCATGACTCGCCGGCGTAGCGACGGCATCGCCACCGAACCAGGGCGCCCCGCTGCGACAGAGGATGAGCGAAAGCAGTGGGTCGACGCAAGCAGGAGAATTGCAGCAGCGGCGACAAGCGGGCAACAACTGGTCGTACCGCTGCTGGAGCAATGCGGCTGGCCCGACCGAAATGAGCTTTCGTCCAAAGCCGTCGATGCAGCTTGGTTGATCGTGCAGCACGCGTCGCTCGATATTCAACTGAAGATTGCGCCCATCGCAGATAAGGCCGTCAGTGCGGGCAAGTTGCCGCCCCAGCAATTTGCCCTGCTCGTCGATCGCATTCGGATGCGCCAAGGGCAGCCTCAGCGATATGGGAGTCAACTCTTCACAACCGTGGACGGCAATATCGAGAAAGCCATCTTGTACAAGGTCGAGGACGAGGAAAATCTGGACACGCGACGTGCATCCGTTGGGCTTCCCCCCATATGTGACTACATACGCGGCTTTACGGAATACAAGGCCGGCGATGTGTACGCCCGTTGCAAATGATGCCGGCGATATCGGAGTCGCCCCGGAGAAGCCCCTGCCGCTCAATCCGTTGATAACCATCAAGAGGCCACACTCGACAAGACGCTAGGGTGACGGCCATGTCTCGCCCCCCTGCCCCCGCCCTGCTCCTCGCCTGCGCGCTGCTCGCCCTGGCACCTTGGGTGGAAGCCGCCCCGGCGGCTCGTGCGCCAGCCAAGACCCAGCCCGCCAGCTTCGCCGAGGCCTACCAGCGCGGCGCGGCCTGGAGCGTGGGGGTCTACATGTTCGTAGCCGGCGAGGAGGACCCACGCGTCGGCGCGGGCTTCTTCGTCGACGACAGGGGCGGCATCGCGACCGCAGCCCATCTGCTTGGCGATACGCCGCAGATCCTTGTGGCCCTGCCCGACAAGCGGCTGATCGCCGCCCGGGTGGAGGGCGTGGACGCGTCGACGGACATCGCGTTGCTGCGCGTCGACACCCCACCACCCATGCGCCCCGTCTTCACGCGCCCCGGCAGCCTGCGCGTGGGCGACTGGGTGATGGCCATCGGCGAACCCTTCGGCCTCGAGCATTCGGTGTCGGCCGGCATCGTCAGCGGCAAGGACCGCCATTTCGGCGACGACGGCGAGCTGATGTTCATCCAGAGCGACGTGGCCCTGAACCCGGGCAACTCCGGCGGCCCGCTGCTGGATGCCGGCGGTGCCATCGCGGGCATGAATGCCCGCACCATCGTCGGCCCCGCGGGCACGCCCGGTGCCAGCCTGGCCATTCCCATCGACATCGTCCTGCAGATCGTCGGCGAACTGCGCCAGGACGGCCGCGCCCCCGCCCGCCCGCGCCTGGGCGCCCAGTTCGACAACGTGCCGCCGCTGACGGCCTGGGCTGCCGGGCGCCGCGAGACCACCGGCGCCGTCATCCTGTCAGTAACACGCGGCAGCTTGGCGGAGCGGCTGCAGCTGCGCGCCGGCGACATCGTCACCGCGATGAACGACCGCGCCATCGGCGGCAGCGCCGACCTAGTCAATGCGCTGCTGGCCTGGCGCGCGGTGGCGGACACGCGCTTTGTTGTGCTGCGCGCCGGCAAGGAGCTGGTGCTGGCACTGGACTGACGCCCAGCGGGCGCTTTCAAGCAGCAAGCGCCGCCGGACGCACGCCCCAGCCACTACGATGCCGCCCCTGGACAGAATTGAGGGGCAGGGATGCTGCGGATGGATTTCGCTGAGGTGCGCGCGTGGGCGTGAAGCTGCTCGTGGGCCTGGTCTGGCTGCTGAGCTGGCTGCCGTTCCGCGCCATCTCGGCGCTGGGCTGGGCGGTCGGCAGCGTGATCGCGGTCCTGCCGACCTCGCGCCGCCACATCGGCGAGGTCAACCTGCGCCTGTGCCTGCCGGAACTCAGCGACGGCGAGCGCCGCCGCCTGCTGCGCCGGCATTTCGTCGCCATGGTGCAGATGCTGCTGGAATACGGCTACGGCTGGTTTGCCTCGCGCGAGCGGCTCAAGCGCCTGGTACGTATCCAGGGACTGGAGCACCTGCGCGCGCTGGAGGGGCGCAACGTCATCCTGATGATGCCGCACTTTACCGGGCTGGACCTGGCCGGCCTGCGCGTGTCGCTGGAAACGCCGCTGGTCAGCATCTACTCGGTGCAGAAAGACCCCTGGCTGGACGCCTTCTTCCGCGCCCGGCGGCTGCGCTTCGGCACCGGCATCATCTTCTCGCGCCAGCAGGGCACGCGACCCACGCTGCGGGCGCTGAAGGACGGCTACCGCCTCTACTATCTGCCCGACCAGGACTTCGGCCACCGCGACTCGGTCTTCGTGCCCTTCTTCGGCGTCAGCACGGCGACGATTGGCGGGCTGTCGCGCATGGCGGCCGTCACCCAGGCCGCGGTGCTGCCCTGCTACCCGCGGCGCGAGGCGGACGGCTACACGCTGGTCATCGAGCCGGCGCTGGACAATTTCCCCACCGACGACATCGTGGCCGACGCCACCCGCATGAACGCCGTCATCGAAGCCCAGGCGCGTCGACAATTGCACCAGTACTTCTGGTTGCACAAGCGCTTCAAGTCGCGCCCGCCGGGCGAGGCTGACTTCTACGCCCGGCCCTGAATCCATGAACCACGACATCCCCTACATCAAGCTCGCCATCGTGGCGGTCTTCGTGGCAAGCACGGTCTACGTGCACTTCCGCGGCCGCGTGCGGCTGCGCTTCTTCCGCCAGTTGATGGACCACTCCACCTTCATGGCGCCCATCAACTGCCTGATGTACCTGTTCTCCAAGCTGCCGGCCAAGCCCTATCTGCCGGTGGCTGGTTTTCCCGAGCTGAAGCTGCTGCAGGAGCACTGGCAGGACATCCGCGCCGAGGCCTTTCAACTGGCCGAGGCGGGCGAGATCAAGAAGAGCGACAAGTACAACGACGCCGGCTTCAACAGCTTCTTCAAGACCGGCTGGACGCGCTTTCACCTGAAGTGGTACGGCGACGCCCACCCATCGGCGCGCGAGCTCTGCCCCGTGACGACGGCGCTGCTGCAGCGCATCCCGACGGTGAAGGCGGCCATGTTCGCGGCCCTGCCGCCGGGTGGCCGCCTCGTCACGCACCGCGATCCCTTCGCGGGCTCGGTGCGCTACCACCTGGGCCTGGTCACGCCCAACGACGACCGCTGCTACATCTCGGTCGACGGCGAGCGCTACTCCTGGCGCGACGGCCAGGGCGTCATCTTCGACGAGACCTATCTGCACTACGCCGAGAACCAGTCGGACCAGATGCGCATCATCCTGTTCTGCGACGTCGAGCGGCCGCTGAACAACCCGGTGGCCCGCTGGTTCAACCATTTCATCAGCCACACGCTGATCCGCGCGGCCGCCGCGCCCAACTCCGACACCGACAAGACGGGCGGCATCAACAAGGCCTTTGCCTACGTGCAGCAGGTGCGCCTGTTCGGCAAGCGCATCAAGGCCAGGAGTCGCTTCGCCTACTACGGCCTGCAGTGGCTGATCTTCGGCGGCCTGCTGCTCTGGTGGCTGCTGGGCTGAGCGCCCTCGCCTCCAATCCATGCCACGCCCCCGTGGCAACCCTGAATGACGAACGGGACGCCCCGCCACGGGCGCTAACCTGGGCCGCTTGACCTCGACACCCCCCTCTCCATGCACCGACTGAAAGCCCTCCCCGCCCTCCTCCTGGCCGCCACGCTGTCGGCTCAAGCCCAGGAGGCCCCCAGCAAGGCGCCGGCCTGGAACGTCAACGCCCCGCCGGGCGTCCCCAAGACGGCCAACATCGACGTCAGGACAGGCACCTGGATGAGCGTGGACGTCAGCCCGGACGGCAAGACCCTGGTCTTCGACCTGCTGGGCGACCTCTACACGCTGCCCATCGGGGGCGGCGAGGCCAAGGCACTGACCCATTCCATCGCCTGGGAGCAGCAGGCCCGCTTCTCGCCGGATGGCAAGCAGATCGCCTTCCTCAGCGATGCCGGCGGCGGCGACAACCTGTGGGTCATGAATGTGGACGGCAGCAACGCCCGCGCCGTCACCAAGGAAGACTTCCGGCTGCTGAACAACCCGGTCTGGCACCCGAACGGGCGCTACCTGCTGGCGCGCAAGCACTACACCGGCACCCGCAGCGCGGGCTCGGGCGAGATCTGGCTGTACGCGGTGGATGCCGACGCGGCCAAGAACAAGGGCGTGCAGCTCAACGAGAAGCCCAACTGGCAGAAGGACCTGGGCGAGCCCGCGGTGTCGCCCGACGGCAAGTACCTGTACTACAGCCAGGACACGACGCCCGGCCGCGTGTTCGAGTACAACAAGGACGGCAACGGCGAGATCTACAAGATCTTCCGCCAGGATCTGACGGACGGCTCCGTCGAGCCCTTCGTGCAAGGCCCCGGCGGCGCAGTGCGGCCCACGCCCTCGCCCGACGGCAAGTACCTCGCCTTCGTGCGCCGCGTGCGCAACCAGAGCACGCTGTTCCTGAAGGACCTGAGCACCGGCGTCGAGCGTCCGGCCTGGAGCGGCCTGTCTCGCGACCTGCAGGAGATCTGGGCCATGTGGGGCGTCTACCCCAGCTTCGCGTGGATGCCCGGCTCCAAGGAGATCGTCGTCTGGGCGGAAGGCAAGATCTGGCGCGTTGATCCCTTCAAGGGCGCGGCCGTCGAGATCCCCTTCCATGTGAAGGACACACGCGAGCTGCGCGAGCCCATCCGCCAGGCCCAGGTCGTCGCGCCGGACAAGTTTGCCGTGCACCAACTGCGCGGCGCCCAGGTGTCGCCGGACGGCCAGCGCGTCGTCTACTCGGCGTTGGGCTCGCTGTACATCAAGGCCCTGCCCAACGGCACGCCGACCCGCCTGACCAAGCAGAACGAGGCCTTCGAGTTCGCGCCCAGCTGGTCGCGCGACGGCAAGAGCCTGGTCTACGCCACCTGGCGCGATGACACCCAGGGCAGCATCCGCCGACTGGACATCGCCTCCGGCAAGGAGACCGTCCTCGTCAAGGAGCCGGGCAAGTACCTGGAACCGCGGCTGTCGCCGGACGGCAGGCAGCTGGTCTACCGCAAGGTCAAGGGCGGCGGCCTGACCAGCCCCTGGCACAGCCTGGACACCGGCCTCTACCTCGCCGCGGCCGATGGCTCCGGCAAGGCCGAGCGCATCAGCAAGGATGGCAGCGCGCCGCAGTTCGGCGCCTCAAGCGACGAGGTCTTCTACACCCGGACCAGCAGCATCAGCGAGGTCGAGCAGCGTTTCGCGCTGATGCGCCTGAACCTGCGCGACCGCAGCGAGACCGAGGTCGCGCGCAGCGACGCGGCCGCCGAATACAGCGTCTCGCCCGACGGCCAGTGGCTGGGCTTCGTCGAGCGCTTCCACGCCTATGTGACGCCGCTGCCCAGCGTGCAGGGCCAGGCCGGCAAGACCCTCACCGTGGGTGCCAAGATGGATGCACTGCCGGTGCGCCAGCTTGACGTCAACGCCGGCTCGGCGCTGCACTGGAGCGGCGACGGCAAGCAGTTGCATTTCACGCTCGGCGACGAACTGTTCACGGCCAGCGCCGAAGGCAAGGACAAGGCGACGTCGCGCAAGATCGGCTTCGAGCAGGCCAGCGACAAGCCCAGCGGCAAGGTCGCGCTGACGGGCGCACGCATCGTCACGATGAAGGGCGATGAGGTCATCGAGGGCGGCACGATCGTCGTCGACGGCAACCGCATCGTCGCCGTCGGCAAGGACATCGCCGTGCCCGCCGACGCCAAGCGCATCGACGCCAGCGGCAAGACCATCGTGCCAGGCTTCATCGACGCCCACTGGCATGGCGCGATGAACGACGCCGGCCTGATCCCGCAGCAGAGCTGGATCAATCTCGCCTCGCTGGCCTTCGGCGTGACGACGCTGCACGACCCGTCCAACAACAACGCCGCCATCTTCACGCAGAGCGAGATGCAGCGCGCTGGCGTCGTGGTGGGCCCGCGCATCTACTCGACCGGCACCATCCTCTACGGCGCGCGCACGCCGTTCTACTCCAACGTCAACAGCCTGGACGACGCGCTGACCCACCTGAACCGCCAGAAGGCCGAGGGCGCCATCAGCGTGAAGAGCTACCAGCAGCCGCGCCGCGACCAGCGCCAGCAGGTGCTGGAGGCGGCGCGCCAGACGCAGATGATGGTGGTGCCCGAGGGCGGCTCGCTGTTCCAGAACAACATGAGCATGGTGGTCGACGGCCACACGACGGTGGAGCATTCGCTGCCGCTGGCGGACGTGTGGGACGACGTCAAGCAGTTGTGGGGCCAGACGGCGGTGGGCTACACGCCGACACTGAACGTGGGCTACGGCGGCCTGGACGGCGAGCATTACTGGTACGCCCGCACCGAGGTCTGGAAGCACCCGCTGCTGAGCCGCTACGTGCCGCGCACCGTCCTGGAGCCGCGCTCCGTACGCCGCGAGACGGCGCCCGAGGAGGACTTCAACATCCTGAAGGTGGCCCGCACGGCCACCGCGCTGTCGCGCGCCGGTGTCAACACCTCCATCGGTGCCCATGGCCAGCGCGAGGGCCTGGGCGCGCATTGGGAGATGTGGATGTTCGTGCTGGGCGGCATGACGCCGCACGAGGCGCTGCGCACCGCGACCATCAACCCGGCGCGCAACTTCGGCTTCGACAAGGACCTCGGCTCCATCGAGCCCGGCAAGCTGGCCGACCTCGTCGTCATCGCCGGCAACCCGCTGGCCGACATCCGCCAGAGCGACCGCGTCGCCCAGGTGATGCAGAACGGCCGACTGTTCGACGCGATGACGATGAACCAGCTCGCGCCGGTCGCCAAGACGCGCAAGCCGCTGTTCTTCGAAGGCGCCGACGGCCAGACCATGCCCATCGACAGCGAGGCGCTGGAATCCAGCCATCTGGGCGACTGAGTCGACCACCCAAGCTGGCTAGAATGCCGGCTGTCAGGAGAGCGCTCCGAGCTTTTTGGGAGCCGCCGAAGGCGCAGGGTGGCATCACTCGAACGCTCAGGCAAAAGGACTGACAAAACGCCGTCGGTGGCTGACACTGGCGGCGTTCCTCACTGGAGAGAGGCCGGCCCCCGAGCCGGCCCACCGAAGGGGCAAGCGAGCGCGGGACTGCCAACCGCCTTGTCAATCTCTCAGGTACCAGGGACAGCGAGGACATCCAAACCCGAAATCCCCTCGGAGCCCCTGATGTCCTCCCTGCTGCAAACGCCTCTCCACGCCCTTCATGTCGAACTCGGCGCCAAGATGGTGCCCTTCGCCGGCTACGACATGCCGGTGCAATACCCCAGCGGCGTGATGGCCGAGCACAAGCACACGCGCGCCGCCGCGGGGCTGTTCGACGTGTCCCACATGGGCCAGGTGCGCCTCGTCGGTGCCGATGCCGCCGCCGCGCTGGAAACCCTGGTGCCGGTGGACATCGTCGACCTGGGCGTCTTCAAGCAGCGCTATGCCCTGTTCACGAACGACCAGGGCGGCCTGCTGGACGACTTGATGGTCTGCAGGCGCCCGGACGACCTGTTCGTGGTGGTGAACGCCGGCTGCAAGGAGCAGGACATTGCTCACATGCAAAAGCACATCGGCGCGCGCTGCGAGGTCATCCCGGTGCCCGAGCGTGCGCTGCTGGCGCTGCAAGGCCCCGAGGCCGTGACCGTGCTGAGCCGCCTGAACCCCGGGGTCGCGCAGCTGACCTTCATGACCGGCGGCTTCTTCCAGCTGGACGGCATCGACACCTTCCTGACCCGCTCGGGCTACACCGGCGAGGACGGTTTCGAGATCTCCGTGCACCAGGACGATGCCGTCGCGCTGGCGCGCAAGCTGATGAGCCATGCCGAGGTCAAGCCCATCGGCCTGGGTGCGCGCGACTCGCTGCGCCTGGAAGCCGGCCTGTGCCTGTACGGCCACGACATCAACCAGACGACCACGCCGGTCGCCGCCTCCATCACCTGGGCCATCCAGAAGGTCCGCCGTGCCGGCGGCGCCCGCGCCGGCGGCTACCCGGGCGCCGCGGTCATCGAGGCCCAGCTCGCCAACGGCGCCGCCCGCAAGCGTGTGGGCCTGGTCGGCAAGGAGCGCATGCCCGTGCGCGAAGGCGCCAAGATCGTTGCCGCCGACGGCACCGAGATCGGCGTCGTCACCAGTGGCACGCTGGGCCCCACGGTCAACCAGCCGGTCGCCCTCGCCTACCTGGCCAAGGAACACACGGCCGTCGGCACCGAAGTCTTCGCCGTCGTGCGCGACAAGCGCACGCCCATGGTCGTGTCCGCGACGCCTTTCACGCCCAACCGCTACTACCGCGGCTGAGTCGCGATGTACCAGCCCAGCTATCACGCGCCGCCTGGCCCCGAGGCCATGCTCGACCTCGTCGCCGCCACCGCGCTGGCGACGATGGTCACCGTCGTGGATGGCTC
This sequence comes from Roseateles sp., assembly GCF_019237615.1. Taxonomy (GTDB): domain Bacteria; phylum Pseudomonadota; class Gammaproteobacteria; order Burkholderiales; family Burkholderiaceae_C; genus Pelomonas. The sequence continues at coordinate 10,754 of NZ_JAFAGT010000023.1, forward strand.
GGCCGTGATCGACCACCTGCCCTTCGTGCTGGATCGCCGGCGCGGCCCGCTGGGTACGTTGGAGGCCCATGTGGCGAGCGCCAACCCCGTCTGGCAACACCTCGAAGCCGGCGCGCCGGTGACCGTCGTGTTCCAGGGCCCGGCCCATTACCTGTCGCCGGCCTGGTACCCGACCAAGCAGGCCACCGGACGGGTGGTGCCCACCTGGAACTATCTCGCCGTGCATGCCCGCGGCACCGCCCGCCTCGTGCGCGACGCCGAGCGGCTGCTGCCCATGCTGGAACGTCTCATCGCCGCCAACGAGGGCCCGCTGCACGGCGGCGACCACTGGAAGGCCGCCGACGCGCCCGCCGGCTACCTGGCGCCCATGCTCAAGGCCATCGTCGGCTTCGAGATCGAGATCGCCGGCCTCGATGGCCGCTGGAAGCTCGCCCAGGACGAAGCACTGCCGGACCGCCACGGCGCCGTGAGCGGCCTGCAAAGCCTGGGTGACCCGCGCGCCCGGGCCATGGGCGACCTGATTCAATCCACCCTTCCCTGACCCCGAATCCCACCCAAGGAGCAATCCATGAGCATCAAGTACACCCCCGACCACGAATGGCTTGACGTGCACGGCGACGGCACCGCCACCGTCGGCATCACCGTCCACGCGCAGGACGCGCTGGGCGACGTGGTCTTCGTGGACCTGCCCGAAGTGGGCAAGACCTATGCCGAGAAGGAAGTCGCCGGCGTCGTCGAGTCCGTGAAGGCCGCGGCCGACGTCTACATGCCGGTCGACGGCGAGATCACCGAGGTCAACGAAGCCCTGCGCGACGACCCGGCGCTGGCCAACACCGACCCGCTGAAGGCCGGCTGGTTCTTCAAGGTCAAGCTGAGCAACCCCGCCCAGCTGGACGCGCTGATGGACGCCACCGCCTACGACGCGCTGCTGAAGACGCTCTGATCCTCGCCCTGTAATTCCTCGAAGTAGACCCGCCATGCCGACGCCGCTCTCTCAACTCGAAGACGCCTCCGAATTCCACGCCCGCCACATCGGGCCGGATGCCGTCGATGAATCCCTGATGTGCGCCGCCGTCGGCGTGGCCAGCCGGTCCGCGCTGATTGACGCGGTCGTGCCCAAGGCCATCCGCCGCTCGCAAGGCATGAAGCTGCCCGCGCCCATCACCGAGGCGGGCGCGCTGGCCGAGCTGAAGGCCATCGCCGGCAAGAACAAGGTCTACAAGAGCTTCATCGGCCAGGGTTACTACGGCGTGAATACGCCCGGCGTCATCCTGCGCAACATCCTGGAGAACCCCGCCTGGTACACGGCCTACACGCCCTACCAGGCCGAGATCTCGCAGGGCCGCATGGAAGCGATCCTGAACTTCCAGACCATGGTGACCGACCTCACCGGCATGGACATCGCCAACGGCTCCATGCTGGACGAGGCGACCTCCGCCGCCGAGGCCGTCACGCTGGCCAAGCGTGGCGTGAAGAGCAAGAGCAACACGCTGATCGTCGCCGGCGACGTGCATCCGCAGACCATCGAAGTGATCCGGACGCGTTGCGCGCCGCTGGGCATCGAGGTGCTGGTCGGGATGGCGCCCGCGCTGATGGCCGAGAACGACTACTTCGCCGTCGTCTGCCAGTACCCCAGCACGACCGGCCTCATCCACGACCTGAAGGCCTTCGCCGACCAGGCCCACGCCAAGCAGGCCGCCTTCATCGTCTGCACCGACCTGCTCGCACTGACGCTGCTGGTCTCGCCCGGCGAGTTCGGCGCCGACATCGTGGCCGGCAACAGCCAGCGCTTCGGCATGCCCATGGGCGCCGGCGGCCCGCACGCCGCCTTCCTGGCCTGCAAGGACGAATTCAAGCGCTCCATGCCGGGTCGCCTGGTCGGCGTGTCTAAGGATGCGCAGGGCCACCCCGCGCTGCGCCTGGCGCTGCAGACCCGCGAGCAGCACATCCGCCGGGAGAAGGCCACCTCCAACATCTGCACGGCCCAGGTGCTGCCGGCCGTCGTGGCCAGCATGTACGCGGTCTACCACGGCCCGCAAGGCCTGAAGCGCATCGCCGAGCGTGTGGCCAGTTACACGGCCATCCTGCACGCCGGCCTGACGCGCATGGGCGTCAAGGTCGTCACGCCGCACGTGTTCGACACACTGCTGGTCGAATGCGAGCCCGGGCTCGTCATGGCCAAGGCCGTGGCGGCCCAGGCCAACCTGCGCAAGCTCGGTGACAAGCATGTCGGCATCGCGCTGGACGAGACGACATCGCGTGCCGACATCGAGGCCCTCTGGAGCTGGTTCGCTCCGGCCGGCGCCACCGTGCCGACCGTCGCCGAATTCGCCGACGGCGTCGACAGCCTGATCCCCGCTCACCTGCGCCGCACCGCCGCCTTCCTGACGCACCCGGTCTTCAACACGCACCACAGCGAAACCGAGATGCTGCGCTACATCCGCAGCCTGTCGGACAAGGACCTGGCGCTGGACCGCAGCATGATCCCGCTGGGCTCCTGCACGATGAAGCTCAACGCCACGGCCGAGATGATCCCCATCACCTGGCCGGAGTTCGCGGGCGTGCACCCGTTCGCGCCGCAGGAGCAACTGGCCGGCTACACCGAGCTGGACCAGTTGCTGCAGAACTGGCTGACCGAGTGCACCGGCTATGCCGGCATCAGCCTGCAGCCCAATGCCGGCTCGCAGGGCGAGTACGCCGGCCTGCTGGCCATCAAGGCCTGGCATGAGTCGCGCGGCGACAAGCAGCGCACCGTGTGCCTGATTCCTGAATCGGCCCACGGCACCAACCCGGCATCGGCCCAGATGGTCGGCATGCAGGTCGTCGTCACCAAGTGCGACAAGGAAGGCAACATCGACCTCGCCGACCTGAAGGCCAAGTGCGAACAGCACGCTGACAAGCTCGCCGCGATCATGATCACCTACCCCTCCACGTACGGCGTGTTCGACACGCACGTGAAGGAGATCTGCGCGATGGTGAAGAGCCACGGCGGCCGCGTCTACGTGGACGGCGCCAACATGAACGCGCTGGTCGGCATCGCCGCCCCGGGCGAGTTCGGCGGTGACGTGAGCCACCTGAACCTGCACAAGACCTTCTGCATCCCGCACGGCGGCGGTGGCCCGGGCGTCGGCCCGGTCTGCGTCGTGGACGATCTCGTGCCCTTCCTGCCGGCGCACCGCACCGCGGGCCTGGGCAAGGACACCAACATCGGCGCCGTGTCCGCTGCGCCTCTGGGCAATGCCGCCGTGCTGCCGATCTCGTGGATGTACATCCGCATGATGGGCGCCGAGGGCCTGAAGAAGGCCACCGAGATGGCCATCCTGAACGCCAACTACGTCGCGGCCCGCCTGTCGGACCACTACGACATCCACTTCAGCGGCGGCATTGACGGCGTCAAGGGCGGCGGCGTGGCCCACGAATGCATCCTGGACCTGCGCCCGCTGAAGGACAGCTCCGGCGTCAGCGCCGAAGACGTGGCCAAGCGCCTCATCGACTACGGCTTCCACGCGCCGACGCTGAGCTTCCCTGTCGCCGGCACGCTGATGGTCGAGCCGACCGAGAGCGAGAGCCGCGCCGAGCTGGACCGCTTCATCGACGCGATGATCCAGATCCGCCAGGAAATCGCCGACGTCGAGGCCGGCAAGCTCAGCCGCGAGGACAACCCGCTGGTCAACGCGCCTCATACCTCGATGGTCGCCAGCGCCTCCGAGTGGACGCACGGCTACAGCCGCGAGGTCGCCGTGTTCCCGCTGCCCTCGCTGCGTCGCCAGAAGTACTGGTCTCCGGTGGGCCGCGTGGACAACGTCTACGGCGACCGCAACCTGTTCTGCAGCTGCGTGCCGCTGAGCGAGTACGAAGAAGCCTGAGGCCGTGCGCTGGATCAAGTCGCTACGTCGAAGCCCAGGCTTTCACGTAGCGCTTGGTTTTGCATCACTCGTCGTGCTGAGCGTCCTGTTCGGGGCGCTGGTCGGTGCACCTGCCACGGCAGAGGAACAGCAGAAGCAATGCAATTCGGAATGTGCAAAGGTTGCGATGCTGGGCCAGCTGGAGCCCATCTACCCATCGACTCGAACCAGCCGGGGCAGCACACCGTTGGAATGCAAGTGCGTCTGGTATCGGACGCGGTAAGGACCTGAATCATGGCCGTCTCGGTTTTCGACCTTTTCAAGATCGGCATCGGCCCGAGCAGCTCGCACACGGTCGGGCCGATGCGCGCCGCGCGGCTGTTCGGGCTGCGCCTGCAGCACGACGGCCTGCTGGACCAGGTGGCCCGGGTGCAGGTCATCCTGTACGGCTCGCTCGGGGCCACCGGCAAGGGGCACGGCAGCGACAAGGCGGTGCTGCTGGGCCTGGCCGGGCACGAACCGGACACGGTGGATGTCGAAGCCATTCCCGCGCTGCTGGACGCCATCCGCGCCGGCGACCTGAACGTCATTGGCCAGCACCGGATCGCCTTCGACGAGTCCAAGGACCTCGTTTTCAAGCGCCGTGAGACGCTGCCGTTCCATGCCAACGGCATGCGCTGCATCGGCTTCGACGCCGAAGGCAACGAGATCGCCAATCGCGTCTACTACTCCGTGGGCGGTGGCTTCATCGTCAGCGACGAGGTGGCGGCCGACGGCAGCAAGCAGAAGGTCATCGCGCCCGACGTGACCGTGCTGCCCTACCCGTTCAAGACCGGCGACGAATTGCTGGCCCAGACCAGCCGCCACGGCCTGTCCATCGCCGAGTTGATGCGCCGCAACGAATGCCACTGGCGCAGCGAGGCCGAGATCGACGCCGGCCTGATGAAGATCTGGGACGTCATGCAGGCCTGCGTCGCGCGTGGCTGCAGGACCGAGGGCGTGCTGCCCGGCGGCTTCAAGGTCAAGCGCCGCGCGGCGCAGCTGCACCGCGACCTGACGGCCAACCCCGAAGCCGCGCTGCGCGACCCGCTGCAGGTGATGGACTGGGTCAACCTTTACGCGCTGGCCGTCAACGAGGAGAACGCCGCCGGGGGCCGCGTCGTCACGGCGCCCACCAACGGCGCGGCCGGCATCATCCCGGCGGTGCTGCACTACTACACGCGCTTCGTCCACGGCAGCACGCCCAAGGGCGTGACGGACTTCCTGCTGACCGCCGCCGCCATCGGCATCCTCTACAAGGAGAACGCGTCCATCTCCGGCGCCGAAGTGGGCTGCCAGGGCGAGGTCGGCGTGGCCTGCTCGATGGCCGCCGGCGCACTCTGCGCCGTCATGGGCGGCACGCCGGAGCAGGTCGAGAACGCCGCAGAGATCGGCATGGAGCACCACCTGGGCCTGACCTGCGACCCCGTGGGCGGCCTGGTGCAGATCCCCTGCATCGAGCGCAACGCGATCGCGTCGGTCAAGGCCATCAATGCGGCACGCATGGCGCTGCGCGGCGACGGCACGCACTTCGTCAGCCTGGACAAGGTCATCAAGACCATGCGCGACACCGGCGCCGACATGATGACCAAGTACAAGGAAACCGCCCGTGGCGGCCTGGCCGTGAACATCGTCGAGTGCTGATGCGGCCATGTGTCTCGCCGCCCTAGCGCTCGGGGCACACCCGCGCTTTCCCCTCGTCATTGCCGCCAACCGCGACGAGGTCTTCGGCCGCCCCACGGCGCCCATGGCGTGGTGGACGGCCGGTGGCGTCGACCTGCTGGCTGGGCGTGACCTGGAGGCCGGCGGCACCTGGCTGGGCCTCACGCGCGCGGGCCGGCTCGCGCTGCTGACCAACGTCCGCGAGCCGGACAGAAGGTTGGACGGCGCGCCGTCGCGCGGCGAACTCGTCGTCGAGTGGCTGGCCGGCCGGGACGAGGCCCCGGCCTTCGCCAGACGGCTGCGGCCGGGCTACAACGGCTTCAATCTCATCACCGCCGATCTGGCCCGCGGCGCCTGGCACTGGATCAGCAACCGCGCGCCCGCGCCGGTCGCGCTGGAGCCGGGCCTGCACGGGCTGTCCAACGCCGCGTTGGACACGCCCTGGCCCAAGACAGTAGGCCTCAAGGCGGCCCTGGCCCAGGCCATTGGTGGCGCCGCCGACGCGCAGCAGCTCGTCGCTCAGCTCATGGACGCCCTGGCCGACGCCACGCCCGCCCCCGACGCCGCGCTCCCCGACACCGGCGTCGGCTTGATCCGCGAGCGCCTGCTGTCGCCGCGCTTCGTGCGCATGCCCGACCCCGGGCAGCCCGCCCTGGCGCGCTATGGCACGCGCTGCTCGACCGTGCTGGTGCGCGAGGCCGGTGGCCGCACGCTGGTTGTCGAGCGCAGCGTCACGGCCGCCGGCGGGTGGCTCGTGCCCGTCGAACACAGGCTTGCCGCCTGGCCCTGAGCCCCAGCCGCGCCGGGCTCAGAGATCCAGCCCGGCATCAATGGGCGGCGTGCCCAGCCCGGTGAAGTCGCCGATCAGCTTGGCGTCATAGGGCCCGTTGAGCTGGTTGAAGCCCCTGCCGGCGACATTCAGCATGCCCTGCTGGAAGACGATGTTGCTGCCCGCATCGATCTCGATCACCCGGTTGTTGAACTGGTCGCTGATCAGCGTGTTGCCATTGGCGAGCCGCACGGCGCGCGTCGGCAGCGGGTTGGAGTTGCTGCCCGCCATCGTGTTCGTCACGTACTGCCAGACGATGTGGTCGCGCGGGTCCAGCTCGACGATGCGGTTGTTGTTGGAATCCGTAATCAGCGTGTTGCCGCTGGGCAGCCGGCTCGCGAAGGCGACGCCGCTCAGGCTGCCGCCCGCGGTGAACTGCTTGACCAGGCCGCCCCGCGGTGTGACTTCGATCGCCCGGTTGTTGTTCTCGTCGGCGATCAGGATGTTGCCGTTGTCCAGCAACTCGGCGCTGTTCGGGTTGTTCAGCTGGTTCGGGCCGCTACCGGACACGCCGGTGGTGCCGTACTGCCACACCAGGTGCATCCGGCGGTCGACGACGATGATCCGCTGATTGGCCTGGTCGGTAATGATGACGTGCAGACCCGCCTCGCCCTGGAAGCCCTTCAGCGCCGCGGCCTGCACCGGCGTGTTGAGCTGGTTCGCGCCCGCGCCGGCCACGCCGGCCTGACCGTACTGCCAGACGATGTGGCCACCGCGATTCACCAGCATGACGCGGTTGTCCGGGCAGCCGTTCACGGGATCCGAGCAGCCCGGCAGCGGCGGCGAGCTGGGCGGTATGCCCGTGCCGGATATCAGCGTCAGCTCACCGTAGCGCTCCGCGTCATTGACGCCGACCACGCTGGTCGGCCCGGCATGGTCCGACCCGTCGCCGAATTGCCAGGTGACCGCATGCGTCGTCGGGTCGACGACGATGACGCGGTTGTTGAACTGATCCGCGATCAGGATCTGCCCGGTGTTCACCGCATGTGACGCTGGTTGCAGCGTCGACACGCTTTCGTCGGCTCCGCCGCCGCCGCAGGCGGGCAACAGCGCGGTGATGGTCAGGCCAGACAGCAGCGTCAGGCTCGGTAGGTGGCAGCGCTTCATGGCGTCCTCCATGCAAACCCAGCACACGTACCAGCCGTCCGGCATGCATCCGCTGGGTCAAAGCAGCCTACGCCCGGCGGGCGCCATCCCATAGCCCACTCTGGGTCGATGGAAAAGTCGACGGCAACCGAAGCACGCCGCTGTCTCCGACGAAGACCGTGGCCCGGCGTAAACCCCTGCCCGCGTCGTCACAAGCCCCCCGGCGGAGCCGCGACACAATCCGGCCGCCGTGTCAGCCGCCATCGCCCTCCCCCGCCGCGCGCCGCCCGACCCGCGCCTGCTGCAGCGTAGTCTGCTGCTGGCGGCGCTGCTGCATGTATGGCTGGTGCTGTTCTTCGGCAACGCCATCGGCACGGCGGCGCCAGGCCGGGGGGTGTGGGGCAGCCTCACCGTCCAGCTGCTGAGCCGCAGCGGCGGCACCACCACGATGCCGCCGGGCGAGCCGGTACGGGAATGGCGCGACAACGGCGCCCATGGCAAGGGCCCTCAGCCTCGCCAGGGCGGCCGGGTTCGCCCCGCCGCGCCGGCGGCCGCCGACCCCGGTGCCGCCGAACTGGGTCGCTGGAATCCACGCGACGTGGCGCCGGAGGCGGCTCGCACCGACGAAGCCTCGGCCGCACCACCCAGCACGGCGACACTGGACCTGCCCGAAGGTTTCAAGCCCATAGCGCGCGAACCCCTTGCCGCGCCCGCGCACCACCGTGTCGCCATGCCGGCACCGGCCATCGAGCTGCCGGCCGCCATCGGCCGGCTGGAGGCCCGCCCGAGCACAGACCTCGTGCCCCTGCCCCCGACCGCCAGCCTGCGCACCCTGCCACGACCGGCTGCCCTGCCCCCACCGCCCGGCGAGTTGCCTGCACCGGTCAGTCGCCTGGAGGCCGCGCCCCCTCCCGCACGGGCCGCCATGCTGCCCCGGGCGGCAGAATTGCGCGCCGCCCCGCCGGCCGCCGCCCTTTCCGTCGGAACGGCCCTGCCCGCCACGGTTCAACGCCTGGAGGCGCCCGGTGCCGAAGGGGGCGTGGTCGCGCCGCTCAGCCGGCCCAGCGGGCTGCGCGCACCGGCCGCGCCCCCATTGCCGAGCGGCCAGGATCTGCCCGCCCCGGTGCAGCGGCTGGAGTCGACGGACGGCGGCGTCGCGCCGCTACAGCCGGCGCCCCAGCAGCGCGCGGTGCCGGGCGCATCTGCCCCGCCGGAGCTGTCCGACGCGCTGCCGGGCCAGGTGGCCATGCCGGCGGGCCCCGCCGGACTCGCGAAGGGTGACCCCGCGGCCGACCCCTTCGCCGCGCCAAAGGCCGCGGCCGGATCGCCTGACGCCGGCCCACGCCTCGGGCCCGACCTGGCCCTGCCGCCCAGCTCTGCCGCCAGCGCGCCGCGGGCACCGCTGAACCTGTCGCTGCCGCGCGGCGGCGACATCGCGGCCCGCCGCGGCCCCGGCCTGGTCGACCTGCTGCCCCAACCGCCCGAACGCAAGTCCAGGCTGGAGCATTCCATCGAGAACGCCGCCAACCAGGACTGCCGCAAGGCCTACGCCAACACCGGCCTCCTGGCCGCGCTGCCGCTGGCCGTGGACGCGGCGCGTGGCAAGGGCTGCAAGTGGTGAGGGCCCTGGCCGCGATCGCAGAGGCATGGCCCTCGGCCAGGCCCCGAGGTCAGCGGCGGCGGATGATGCCCAGGCCCAGCAGCGCAAGGCCGGCCAGGACCAGGCTGGTGGGCTCGGGCAGGCGGTTGGGATCGCGCACGGTGAAGTCCAGCGGGCCGCTGGAGAATTCGCAGCCATAGTTCCGCAGGTTGGAGTTCAGGCACTGCCCGGCCGTGCTGATGAAGCCCGAGCCTTCTGCCACGGCCTGGAAGTCCAGGATGAAGAGCGAGGGGTCCAGTGTCCAGTCGACGCCCTTGCCCAGCGTGCCGATGGCGATGTTTGTCAGTTTCAGGAATGGCGCACCATCCGCCAGGCTCCCGCCGCCGGAGCCTCCGGCATCGACCTCGCTGGTCGTATCGCCCGTGAGGATGACCTCGACCTGGAAGGTCTGGCCCAGGATCAGGTGGTTCAGGTCCACGCCCCCCACGCCTTGCATGACAAGGACCGGGGCGGCGCTCGCGGCCAAGGTCGAAAGGACCAATGCGGCGGCGGCGAAGACGGTGCGCAGGTTCATCTTGATCTCCAGGCTGTTCGCCGACCACAAGCAAACTCCGGGCCAATCAACGCATGCCCCATGAAGCACCAGGCCTGCGAGTCCGGGGCTGTAAAGCCCGTCGACACCCTGGCGCGCGGCCTCTGAGCAACCCACCCCCGCTCGCGCGGGCCAGGTGTCCTGGAAGAAAACCAAACTTTCAATTCTGAAAGTCGCGTTCTTTAAGTCGCCTTCTTGGGAGTTCGGCGATGAATCTGAAAAAAAAGGGCCGGTCACCGAAGCGACCGGCCCAGGCGCGTGAGCGCTCGAGGGATGGGGTTCAGGCCAGGCTCATTCCTTGTCCGCCGGCATGGCGCCGGGCATGCCGTGCTGCGGCAGGACCGAGGCGACATCCTGCGCCGCCGGCTGGGCAACCTTCTTCTTGTCGCGCACCAGGTAGCTGTAGAGCACCGGCACGACGACAAGCGTCAGCAGTGTCGACGTGATGACGCCGCCAATGATGGCCCGGCCCATGGGTGCCTGGATCTCCCCGCCGTCATTCAGCGCGATTGCCATGGGCAGCATGCCGAAGACCATGGCGGCCGTCGTCATGATGATGGGGCGCATCCGGGTCAGGCCGGCCTCGCGCAGCGCCTCGGCGACCGTCGCGCCGGCCTTGCGGGCGTGGTTGGCGAAGTCCACGAGAAGAATCGCGTTCTTCGTCACGAGGCCCATCAGCATGACCAGGCCGATCATCGAGAACACGTTCAGCGTCGAGCGCCACAGCAGCAGGGCCAGCATCACACCGATCAGCGCCAGGGGCAGCGAGGCCATGATGGCGATGGGCTGGATGAAGCTGCCGAACTGGCTGGCCAGCACGATGTAGATGAAGATGACAGCCAGGCCCATGGCCGCGAGCAGGCCGTTGAAGGCCTCGGCCTGCTGCTTGCCGGCACCGTCCACCTTGAAGCTGATGCCCGGGGGCAGCTGCGTGGACTTGATGAGCTTCTGCACGTCGGCGTTCACGTCGCCACTAGGGCGACCCTGCACACCGGCGAACACCGCCTCGCGGCGCTGCAGGTTCTCGCGGCGGATCACCTCGGGGTTGAAGACCGGCTCGATGGTGGCGACCTGGTCCAGCGCAATGGGCGCGCCGTCCTTGGAGAAGGCCACCGGCAGCTTGGCCATCTGCTCGACGCGCTCGCGCTGCTCGCGTGGCAGGCGCAGCAGCACCTCGACCTGGTTGCCGTCCGGCGTCGTCCAGTAGGTTGCCACCTCGCCGTTGACGTAGGCACGCAGCGACGCGGCGACCTGGGGCGCGGTGAGGCCGAGCTCGCGGATGGCCGAGCCCTTCAGCCGCACGGCGAAGGCCGGCAGGCCGGGCTTGACGGTGGTGTCCACGTCCACGATGCCGGGGATCTGCTTGAGCTTGGCGGCGAAGTCGTTGGCCGTCTGCGTCAACACCTCGGAGTCGGCGCCCAGCAGCGTCACCCAGACGGGCTTGTTGTTGCCCACGCTGACCTCGACGCCCGGCAGCCGGGCGATGTCGGCACGGATGGCGTTCTCCACCTCCTTCATGCTTCTGCTGCGCTCGCTGCGGTCCACGAGGTTGATGTTCAGCGCCGCCTGGTTGCGGCCGGTGGCCATGTTGTCGCCGGTGGCGCCGACGACGGTGGAGACCGTCTTGATCTCGGGGTAGGCGCGCAGCAGCTCCTCCACCTGCAGCACCTTGGCGTTGCTGCGGTCCACGCTGGATGCGTTGGGCAGGCGCAGGTTGATCTGCGTGAAGCCGTTGTCGGTCTCGGGCACGAACTCGCTGCCCACCATCGGCGCCAGCATCAGCGCCGCGACGAAGCTGCCCGCGGCGCCCCACATCACCAGGCCGCGCGGCGTCAGCGTCGCGAAGCGCAGCACGCGCTTGGCCGTCCTGATGCGCTTGCCGTCGGCATCGAAGGGGCGGCCATAGGCGGGCACGGGCGGCACGAAAACGCGGTAGCGGCGGCCGGAGAAGGCCCAGGCGATCAGGCGCTCGTAGGCATCGTGCAGGCGCTCCATGCCCCAGTCGGTGGCGCGGATCATGTGGCCGAGGACGGGCCAGTGGCGGATGCGCGCGCTCGGCGGGTCGCGCCAGACCGAGGACAGCATCGGGTCCAGCGTGAAGCTGACGAACAGGCTGATCAGCACGGCCACGGCGACCGTGATGCCGAAGGGATAGAAGAAGCGGCCGATGATGCCGTTCATGAAGGCCACGGGCACGAACACCGCGCAGATCGCGAACGTGGTGGCCATGACGGCCAGCCCGATCTCGTTGGTGCCGTCGGCGGCCGCGGTGTGGTGATCCTTGCCCATGCCGACATGGCGGACGATGTTCTCCCGCACGACGATGGCGTCGTCGATCAGCAGGCCTATGCACAGCGACAGCGCCATCATCGTCATGAAGTTCAGCGTGAAGCCGAACGCGTAGACGGCGATGAAGCTGGAGATGACGGCGATGGGCAGCGTCAGGCCGGTGATGATGGTGGAGCGCCAGCTGTGCAGGAACATGAAGACGATGGCCACGGTCAGCAGCGCACCTTCGATCAGCGTGTGCTTCAAACCCTTCAGCGAATTCTTGACCCAGTCGCTGTTCGAGTAGATGACGCGCAGCTCGACATCCTTGGGCAGCACCTTGCGCAGCTCCGTCACAGCCTCCTGGACCGCATCGCCGGTGGCGACGATGTTGGCGTCCTGCTGCTTGAAGATGTTGAAGGTCACCGACGGCTGGCCGTTGATGCGGGCGATGCTGTCGCGCTCACGCTCGCGCTCTACCAAGGTGCCCAGGTCACCCAGCGTCAGCGCCAGGTTGCCACGGCGCGCGACAACGATCTGGCTGAAGGCCTTGGGATCCTTCACGCGCCCCTCGACGCGCAGCGTTGCGTCGGTGTAGGCGTCGGACAGCAGGCCCACGGGCTGGTCGGCGTTCGCTTCGGCCAGCGCCTTGGATATCTCGGCCGGCGTCACCCCGTAGGCGCGCAGCCGCATGGGGTCGAGGTCGATGCGCACCTCGCGCGTGACCATGCCGCCCACGTCCACCTTGGCCACGCCCTCCACGCGCCCCAGGCGCTTGGCGACGATCAGGTCGGCCATCATCGACAGCTCGCGGGCGCCGCGGTTGGGCGACAGCAGCGCCATCACGATGATGGGCTGGGCGTTCTCGCCCTGGTAGCGGACGACCATGGGCGGCTTGGCGTCCTTGGGAAACGCCGCCTGCGCCTGCGAGACGCGGTCGCGCAGGTCCTGCATCGCGCGGCCCATGTCGGCGTTCAGGCTGAACTCGACGTTGGTCTGCACCCGACCCTCGAAGCTGCGCGACTGGATGCGCTCGATGCCGGCGATGGTGTTCAACGCCTCTTCAAGCGGCTTGGCGATCTCGCGCTCGACGGCTTCCGGGCTGGCGCCCGGATAGCGCACGTCGATGTAGGCGCCCGGCGGCGAAATCTCGGGCATCTGCTCGACGCCCAGGCGGACATAGGCAAACATGCCCAGCACGCACAGCGCAACCATGACCATGGTCGCGAACACCGGGTTCTGGATGGAAACTCGGGTGATCCACATGGTGGTGCCCTCCCTGTCTTGTTATTGCGTCACCGTCGCCTGGCCTGCGGCCACGGCGATCTTGGACTTGGCCGACACGATGACGGCCTTGTCGCCTTCCTTCAGGTTCTCGAAGCGCGCGCCCAGCACCTGAGCGTCGGGCTTGATGCCGTTCAGGATCTCGATGCGACCGTCGCGGGCGTCGGTGCGGCCCGTCGTGACGATGCGGCGCGCCAGCACGCCGTTCTCGATGAGCCAGACCTGCTCCTGGCCGGAGTTGCGCGTGATGGCCGTGGTCGGCAGCGTCAGGCGCTGCCTGTCGTCCTCCAGCACGGCGGTCGCGACGGCGTACTGGCCGGCACGGTAGATCTCCTTCGGGTTGTCCAGCACCAGCGTCACGCCGATGGAGCGCGTGCCCGGCTCCGCACTGGGCGCGATGCGCGCGATCTTGGCGTCGACCGGCTGATCGACGCCCTCGACCCTGATCTTGACGGTCATGCCCGGCTGCAGGCGGCTCACCTCGTGAGTGCCGACCAGGCCGGCCAGTTCCAGCTTGGCCAGGTCGACGATGGTCAGGATCTGCTGCTCTGCGGCCAGCTTCTCGCCCGGCAGCGCATGGCGCTTGGCGATGACGCCGTTGATGGGCGCCACCAGGGCCGCCTGGCGCATCGTCACCTGGCTGGTGTCGAGCTGGGCCTTGGCGGCATTCCAGTTGGCGCGGGCCGATTCATAGGCGGCGCGGGAGTTGTCCAGCGCCGTCTGCGCGATGAAGTTCTTGGCCGCCAGGCCCTCGTTGGCCTTGTAGCTGCGCTCGGCCTGCTCCATCAGCGCCCGCATGGCCTCCACGCTGGCGCCGCGCTCGGCGATGCGGTAGCGCAACTCTTCCAGGTCCACCTGGCCCAGCGCCTGGCCCGCACGCACGCGGCTGCCTTCGGCCACCGCCAGGTTCAGCAGCGTGCCGTTGGACTTGGCGCGCACCACCACCGTGCCCGGCGCCACCAGCGGGCCGCTGAATTCGATCTGTGCCGGCATGGCGGCCAGCGTTGGCTTGACGACCTCGCTGGGCACGAACTCCAGCACCGTCTGCGGCTTGCCCTCGCCCGGCTTTTTCGGGCCGTCGCCCTTGCTGGCCATGACGGCCACGCCGGCGCCACCCACCACCAGCACCATGGCGGCAATGCCACCCAATTTCCAAGACTTCCGCATGACTCCCCCAAACGCTCTCTGATACAGACCTTTGCAGTCTAGAAATGAGAGCACCGCGGTGCAGCGGGCTTGTGACGAAACGCGGTTTGCGAGGGCTGAGCTGCACCGGCCGGCGATCAGGCCGACGCCGGCGCGGACGAACTGCAAGTCAGGTGGGACGAGCGGCCGGAATCGGGGCTATCGGAAGCACCACGTCGCCACATTGCGCTCTATGACGAAGGGCATGGTCCATCAGCACCAGGGCCAGCATGGCCTCGGCGATGGGCGTGGCGCGAATGCCCACGCAGGGGTCATGGCGACCGAAGGTTTCCACCGTCGCCGGATTGCCGGCGCGGTCGATGCTGGCCTTGGGCGAGCGGATGGAACTGGTCGGCTTGATCGCGATGCTGGCGACGATGTCCTGGCCGGTGGAGATACCGCCCAGCATGCCGCCCGCATTGTTGCTGGCGAAGCCTTCCCGGCTCAGCTCGTCGCCATGCTCGGTGCCCTTTTGCGCGACGACACCGAAGCCCGCGCCTATCTCCACGCCCTTGACGGCATTGATGCCCATCAGCGCGTAGGCGATGTCGGCATCCAGCTTGTCGAACAGCGGCTCGCCCAGGCCCACCGGCACGCCGGTAGCCTCGACACGGATGCGCGCGCCGACGGAATCGCCGGCCCGGCGCAACTCGTCCATGTAGACCTCGAGCTGGGCGATCTGGCTGGCGTTGGCAGCAAAGAAGGGGTTGTTGCCGACGTGCTCCCAGCCCTCGAAGGGAATCACTATGGAACCCAGCTGCGTCATGCAGCCGCGGAACTCGGTGCCATAGGCCTGCTTCAGCCATTTGCGGGCCACTGCGCCTGCGCCCACCATGGGTGCCGTCAGCCGTGCCGACGAGCGGCCGCCCCCGCGCGGGTCGCGCACGCCGTACTTGCGCCAGTAGGTGTAGTCGGCGTGGCCGGGGCGGAAGGTGTCGAGGATGTTGCCGTAGTCCTTGCTGCGCTGGTCGGTGTTCTCGATGAGCAGGCAGATGGGCGTGCCCGTCGTGACGCCGTCGTAGACGCCGGACAGGATTTTCACGGCGTCCGGCTCGTTGCGCTGCGTCACATGGCGGCTGGTGCCGGGGCGGCGACGGTCCAGCTCGGGCTGGATGTCGGCCTCGCTGAGCTGCATGCCAGGCGGGCAGCCGTCGATGACGCAGCCAATGGCCGGCCCATGGCTCTCGCCAAAGTTGGTGACGCGGAAGAGTTCGCCGAAGGTGCTGCCTGACATGGGTTCGCTGGGCCTGATTGCGGCCAGTTTACTGGCGCAAGGCTTCGCCGTCCGTCAAGCGAAACACCGCGACGGCGTCCACCAGTCCACGCGCCTGCGCGGTCAGGCTGGCGGCCGCCGCGGCGGTTTCCTCGACCAGCGCTGCATTCTGCTGCGTCGTGCGGTCCATGTCCTGCACGGCCGCGCCGACCTGGTCGATGCCGGCTCGCTGCTGTTCGCCGGTGCTGGCGATCTCGTCCATCGCCGACGCGACGCGGCGCACCGCGGCGTGCAGCTCCTCCATCGCGCCGCCGGCCGCCTGCGCCAGACCCACGCCCTCGCCGACCTGGCCACGACTGGCGTCCACCAACTGGCGGATCTGCTTGGCCGCCGCCGCGCTGCGCTGCGCGAGGCTGCGCACCTCGGCTGCGACGACCGCGAAGCCGCGCCCCTGCTCGCCGGCACGCGCCGCCTCCACGGCCGCATTCAGCGCCAGCAGATTGGTCTGGAACGCCAGCCCGTCGATGAGGCCGGTGATCTCGGCGATGCGGTTCGAGCCGTCGCGGATCTCCACCATCTTGTCGACCGCTTCACGCACGACGCCGCTGCCGCGCTCGGCCTGGCTGCCGGCCTGGCCGGCCAGCTGGCCCACCGCCTGCGCGCGGTCGGCGCTCTGGTGCACGGCGGCGCCGAACTCCTCCAGCGTCGCGGCCGTCTGCTGCAGCGCGCTGGCCTGGCGCTCGGTACGCTGGCTCAGGTCGATGTTGCCCTGGGCGATCTCCTGCGCCGCGCCGGCCACCTGCTCGGCGCCGCCGCGCACGTCGGCGATGACGGCCGCCAGCGCGTCGCGCATCTTGACGAGATGGGCCACGAGGCTGTCCCGATCGCCCTCGCGCAACCGCAGCCGACTGCCCAGGTCGCCTGCCGCGATGCGCTCGACGAAGTCACGCGCATCGGCCGGCTCCGCCCCCAGCGCGCGCGTGATGCGGCGCGTGACGACCCAGGCCGCCACGCCGGCCAGCGCCACGGCTGCGACCACCATGGCGGCCAGCCACTGCGTCTGGCGCGCCACCAGCACCGCGCCGGCCTCCACGCGCTGCCGCGCCGCAGCCTCGCGCATCTCGCCCAACTTCACCATCTGCTTGCGCACCGCCACGTGGAGCGGGTCGGTGGTCTTGTTGAGCTCGGCGAACGCGGCCTCGTCGTCGCCGGCCGCGGCAGCCTGCTGCAGGCGCTGCACGGACTCCAGGTAGCGCGGCCAGGTGCGGCCGAACTCGTCAAGCAGCTCGCCGTGCTCGGGCCCCTCCGCGTGCGCCCGCTCGAACTCCACGGCACGGACGATGTCGTCGGCGCTCTTCCGGTTCAGCGCCACGGTCTCCGCGCGCGCCGCGGAGTCGTGCTTCAGGATGTAGGGATAGCTGCGGCGAAAATGCGTGGCCGCCTGCCAGGACGCGTTGCGCAGCAGTGCCAGCGGCACCACCTCCGCCTCGTACATGCGCGCCTGCATCGCGCTCAGCTCGCGCAGCCGCAGCAGGCTGAAGCCGCCGATCGCGGCAATCAGCACCGCGGCCAGGCCGAAGGCCAGCAGCAGCTGGCTCGAAATCTTCCAGGGCCTTGCGGCCGTTTTCGCTTGCATGTCGCGTTCCTGTAGCGGACGAGGCCGGCGGCCCCATCGATGCGGTCGGCAACGCGACGTCGCGATGCCTGTTGTAAAGCAGGGTTGGTCCCGCTTGCCGATCTGAAATATCAGAATTATTCTATTGATATTTCAAAAGCCCGAAACGGCCGCGAAGACAGCGGCGCACCGCCTCCCCCTCAGCCCCAACCGCACAGACATGCATCCCGACTTCCTGGACCAGGATTTCCTGCTCGACACCCCCACCGCCCGCCAGCTCTATCACGACGTGGCGGCCGAGCTGCCGGTGATCGACTACCACTCGCACCTGCAGCAGGGCGAGATCGCCGAGCGCAAGCGCTTCAGGAACCTGGCCGAGCTGTGGCTGGGCGGCGACCACTACAAGTGGCGACTGATGCGCAGCGCCGGCGTCACGGAGGACTTCATCACCGGTGACCAGCCCGATGAAGCCAAGTTCCATGCCTTCTGCCGCGTGCTGCCGCTGGCCGCAGGCAACCCCATCCACCACTGGAGTCATCTGGAGCTGCGCCGCCTGTTCGGCATCGACCTGACGATCAACGCCGCCAACGCCGCCGAGATCTGGAAGCGCGCCAACGCGCGTCTGGCCGAGATGGACTGCTGGAGCTTCCTGGAGCAGGCCAAAGTCGAGGTCGCGTGCACGACCGACGACCCGGCCGACGACTTGGCCCAGCATGCCGAGATCGCCGCGTCGGCGCTGAAGACCCGCGTGCTGCCGGCCTTGCGCCCGGACAACGCGATGCGCATCAACAAGGATGGCTTCGTCGACTACCTGGGCCGGCTGTCGCAGGCCAGCGGCATCGCGATCACCTCGTTCGAGAGCCTGGTCGCCGCGCTGGACAACCGCGTCAGCTTCTTCCACAGCCGCGGTGCGCGCATCTCCGACCACGCCATCGACGGCGCGCTGCCGGTGGGTGCCACGTCGCCCGCGCAGTGCGAGGCCTTGTTCGCCAAGCGCGTGCGCGGCGAGCAGCTGACGGACGCCGAACAGGCCGCCTACCAGCGCGGCCTCCTGGAGGCGCTGGGCCGCAGCTACGCCCGCCACGGCTGGGCCATGTGCCTGCACATCGGCGCGCAGCGCAACAACAACCGCCGCCGCCTCGCGACGCTGGGCCCCGACACCGGCTACGACTCCATCGCCGACTTCACGACCAGCGCTGGCCTGGCCGACCTGCTGGACGCACTGGACGCCGACGGCCAGTTGCCCAAGACGCTGCTGTTCAACCTGAACCCGGCGATGAACGAGGTGCTGTCGACGCTGATCGGCGCCTTCCAGGACGGCAGCAGCGCCGGCAAGCTTCAGTTCGGCCCGGCCTGGTGGTTCAACGACCACAAGGACGGCAACCTCGCCCAGCTGCAGACGCTGGCCAACCACGGCGTGCTGGGCACCTCGGTGGGCATGGTGACGGACTCGCGCAGCTTCGCCTCCTACCCCCGCCACGACTACTTCCGTCGCCTGCTGTGCCGCCAGCTGGGCCAATGGGTCGCCGCCGGCGAGTACCCGGCCGACATGGACGCGCTCTCGCAGATCGTGCGCGGCGTCTGCTACGACAACGCCAAGAACTACTTCGGGTTCTAAGTCATGAGCACAAACGGCGATTCCCTGCAGAAGATCCTCTGCATCCATCCGGATGACGACATGCTGGTCGCACTGGACGACCTGGCCCAGGGCGAGGTGGTGCGCTGGGAGGCTGAGAGCTTCCTGATCGGCACGCCGGTCTCCCGCAAGCACAAGTTCGCGCGCCACGCCTTCCAGAAGGGCGACCTGCTGCGCCTGTATGGCGTGCCGGTGGGCCGCGCGACGCAGTCCATCAAGCGCGGCGAGGCCGTGACGACCGAGAACCTGGAGCACTACGCCGCCGAGGTCGAGATCGGCGCCAGCGCCCCCTACCACTGGACCGCTCCGGACGTGTCCGAGTGGAAGGACGCCACCTTCCCCGGCGTCGTGCGCGCCGACGGCCGCATCGGCACGGCCAACTACTGGCTGATCTTCCCGCTGGTGTTCTGCGAAAACCGAAATGTCGAACACCTTCGCAACGCGCTGGAGCGGCCGCTGGGCTATGCCGGCGACGACCTGGCCGCGTTCACGCTGTCGCTGCTGAACGAGGACATGGCCGCCCCTGCGCCACGTGCGCGGCCGTTCCCCAACGTGGACGGCATCCGCATGATCACGCACAACGGCGGCTGCGGCGGCACCCGCGCCGACGCGCGCGAGCTGTGCAAGATCCTGTCGGCCTACGCCGACCACCCCAACGTGGCCGGCGTGACCGTGTTCAGCCTCGGCTGCCAGAACGCGCAGATCTCGATGTTCAAGGAGGCGCTGACGCGCCAGAACCCGAACTTCGACAAGCCGCTGCTGGTCTACGAGCAGCAGAAGTGGGACGGTGGCGAGCAGGCCATGATGCAGGCCGTCGTGCGCGACACGCTGGCCGCGCTGGCCGAGGCCAACAAGGCCGAGCGCCGCCCGGTGCCACTGTCGGCGCTGAAGATCGGCGTCAAGTGCGGCGGCTCGGACGGCTTCTCCGGCATCTCGGCCAATCCGACCATGGGCCAGGTCTCCGACATGGTCGTGGCGCTGGGCGGTTCGTCCATCCTCGCCGAGTTCCCGGAGCTGTGCGGCGTCGAGGCCAACCTGATCGAGCGCTGCGTCAACGATGACGACAAGCGCCGCTTCCTCGGCCTGATGCGCGACTTCGAGGCCAAGGCGCTCGCGGTCGGCACGCATTTCGCCGATAACCCCAGCCCCGGCAACATCCGCGACGGCCTCATCACCGACGCGATGAAGTCGGCGGGCGCGTCCAAGAAGGGCGGCAGCTCACCCATCGTCGCGGTGCGCGACTACGGAGAGTCCACGCCCGACCAGGGCCTGTCGCTGCTGTGCACGCCCGGCAACGACGTCGAGTCCGTCACCGGCATCGTGGCGTCGGGTGCCAACGTGGTGCTGTTCTCCACCGGCCTGGGCACGCCCACCGGCAACCCCATCGTTCCGGTGCTGAAGATCGCGTCCAACAGCCGCGTCGCCGCGCGCCTGTCCGAGCTGATCGACTTCGACTGCGGCCCCGTCATCGACGGCAAGCCGCTGCCCGAGGTGGCCAACGACCTGTTCAAGCTCGTCGTCGACACCGCGGCGGGCCGCTACCGCGCCAAGGCCGACCGCCTGCAGCAGTACGACTTCATCTTCTGGCGCCGCGACATCTCGCTGTAACGCCCTCTCCTGCTTCTCCCATGGACACTCTGCACCGCACCGCGCCCTTTGCGCGGCCCATCAAGTTCCTGCAGTTCGGCGAAGGCAACTTCCTGCGTGCCTTCATCGACTGGCAGATCGACCTGCTCAACGAGCGCACCGGCCTGGACGCTGGCGTCGTCGTCGTGCGTCCCACCGACCGCTCCACGCTGCCCCTGCTGGACGCGCAGGGCGGACTGTTCACGACGCTGATCCGCGGCCTGGACGACGACGGCCAGCCGGTACGCGAGTTCCGCCAGGTCGAATGCGTGCAGCGCGAGCTGGACCTGAACCGGCACTTCGACGACTACCTCGCCGAGGCGCGCCGCCCAGGCCTGCGCTTCGTCGTGTCCAACACCACCGAGGCGGGCATCGCCGTCAACGACACCGACCGCTACGAGGACCGCCCGGCCGCCAGCTTCCCCGCCAAGCTGACGCGCTGGCTGCACGAGCGCTGGCGCCATTTCGGCGGCACGCCGGAGTCCGGCGTCGTGCTGCTGCCCTGCGAGCTCATCGACGACAACGGCCCGGCGCTGAAGGCCGCGGTGCAGCACTTCGGTCGGCTGTGGGCGCTGGAGCCCGGCTTCTCCGTCTGGCTGGACCAGGCCTGCACCTTCTGCTCCACGCTGGTGGACCGCATCGTCACCGGCTACCCGGCCGACGAGATCGCCGCGCTGCAGGACGAACTGGGCTACAGCGACCAGTTCCTCGTCACGGCCGAACATTTCTACCTCTTCGTCATCCAGGGACCGGGCTGGCTGGCCGACGAGCTCAAGCTCGCCGGCGCCGGCCTGAACATCAAGCTGGTCGACGACATCCGTCCCTACAAGCAACGCAAGGTGGGCGTGCTCAACGGCGGCCACACGGTCATGGTGCCCGTGGCGCTGCTGGCCGGCGTGGACAGCGTCGGTGCCGCGATGACCGACGCGCAGATCAGCGCCTTCCTCGTCGACACGCTGGAGCAGGAAATCATGCCCTCGCTGCCGCTGCCGCGCGAGGAGCTGGCACCCTTCGCGGCCGCCGTGCTGCGGCGCTTCCGCAATCCCTACATCCACCACCGCCTCGAGTCCATCGCGCTGAACAGCTGGGCCAAGTTCGCCGCACGCGTGCTGCCGCAGCTGCTGACCTACCAGGCCCGCCAGGGCGCGCTGCCGGCCCGCCTGGTGCTGGCGCTGGCGGCGACCGTGCGCCTGTACCGCGGCGATCGCATCGCGCTGTCCGACGACGCCGCCCATCTCGAATGGTTCGCCGCCGCCTGGGCCGACGTGGATGCGGACCGGCTGACGCGCCAGGAGCTGGCACGGCGCGTGCTGGCCCGCGAGGCGCTGTGGGGCCGCGACCTGAACGAGATCCCCGGCTTCACCGCCGCGCTGGGCGCCGCGCTGGCGTCGATCGACGAAGCCGGCATGCGCGGCGCGCTGCACCGGCTGGATACCCCGCAAACGGCCGCAGAGCCGGCGTGACCAAGGGCCGCCCGGCCACGGGCGGCCATGAATGAAAACGAGTCGTTGGAGACAACCTGATGCGAAAGATCAAAGGACTGCGGTGGTGGATGGTCAGCCTCGTCACCACGGGGCTGATCGTCAACTACCTGGCCCGCAACACGCTGTCGGTGGCCGCGCCCACGCTGATGACGGAGCTGAACATCAGCACCGAGCAGTACGCGCACATCGTCGTCGCCTGGCAGCTGTGCTACGCCTTCATGCAGCCCATCGCCGGCTACATCGTCGACCTGATCGGCACCAAGCTGGGCTTCGCGATCTTCGCGCTGGCCTGGTCGCTGGTGTGCGCTGGCGCGGCCTTCTCCACCGGCTGGGCCAGCCTCGCCTTCTTCCGCGGCGCCCTGGGCGCCAGCGAGGCCGCCGGCATCCCCGCCGGCGTGAAGGCTGTGACCGAATGGTTCCCGGCCAAGGAACGCTCCGTCGCCATCGGCTGGTTCAACATCGGCTCGTCCATCGGTGCGCTGCTGGCGCCGCCGCTCGTCGTCTGGGCACTGCTCAACGGCGGCTGGGAGACGGCCTTCATCATCGTGGGCGTCGTCGGCATCGTCTGGACCTTCCTGTGGATGCTGTTCTACCAGCACCCGCGACGCCACGGCGGCCTCTCGGAGGCCGAGCGCGAGCATATCGTCGGCGGCCAGGAGGCCCAGTACAGCGACCCCAATGTGCGCAAGCGCCGCTGGACCGAGATCATCACCAGCCGCAACTTCTGGGCCATCGGCCTGCCACGCATCCTGTCGGAGCCGGCCTGGCAGACCTTCAACGCGTGGATCCCGCTCTACATGATGACGGAGCGGCACATGAACCTGAAGGAAGTGGCGATGTTCGCATGGCTGCCCTTCCTGGCCGCCGACATCGGCTGCGTGCTGGGCGGCTACCTGAGCCCGTTCTGCCACAAGCACTTCAAGGTGTCGCTGCTGACATCGCGCAAGATCGTCGTCGTGTTCGGCGCGATCTGCATGGTCGGCCCCGCCTGCGTCGGCATCGTCGCCAGCCCCTATGCGGCCATCGCGCTGCTGTGCGTGGGCGGCTTTGCGCACCAGACGCTGTCGGGCGCGCTGTACTCGGTCACGTCGGACATGTTCGGCAAGCATGAGGTCGCGACTGCAACCGGCATGGGCGGCATGATGGGCTACCTGGGCGCCGCCGCCTTCACGCTGGTGTTCGGCGTGCTGGTCACCAAGATCGGCTATGCGCCGCTGTTCGTCGTGCTGGCGGCCTTCGACCTGGTCGCCGCCGCCATCGTGTGCCTGATGGCGCGCGAGCACCTGCGCGCCGCCCCCGAGCCCACGCCTGCCGGCACCGCAGCGGCAACGTCCTGAGCCCCCCTTTCCCTCCGCCAGGCCCCGGCTGCACCGGAGTCTGGCTTCACCCCCTCCCATCCCTTCCAGGAGACAACGATGACGACACGCAACAGCTTCCAGCGCTGCACGCTGGCAGCGGCCGCGGCGACCCTGCTGGCCGCCCCACTGGCAGCGCGGGCCGACCTGCCGCCGGTGACGTTCAAGCCCTATGGCTTCATCAACGCCGAACTCGAGTCCGTCCAGGCCTCGGGCGGCACGACGCCTTACCAGCAGCGCGGCCGCGTGACCGACGGCAACTCGCGCCTGGGCGTGCTGATGAGCTTTGCGGTCGACGCCGAGCTCAAGGCCGTGTTGCAGATCGAAGCCAGCCTGAACAGCTTCGACCAGGGTGGCGTCAGCGACACCGGCTCGACCTCCACGCTGACCTCGCGCAACAGCTATGTCGGCCTGGAGCATGTGCGCTTCGGCAAGTTCCTGGTCGGCAACTATGACTCGGCCTACCGCAGCCTGGTCGGCTCCGGCGGCGAGCTGGGCGGCAACCTGGGCCTGAGCGTGCAAGGCCTGGACCTGTGGAACAACACCTCGGCCCAGCTGACCGGCAACAACTACAGCGTGTTCAGCCGCGGCGAAGCCCGGCTGAAGAACTCGGTCCACTACTTCTCGCCCGAGTGGAAGGGCCTGCAGGCGGCCGTGTCCTACGGCCTTGACGAGGCGCGCAGCGGCGGCCTGAACCGCGGCCGCGCATCGCTGGGCGTCAAGTACCGCATCGGCGCGCTGCAGGTCGGCGTCGGCTTCGACCAGCAAAGCAGCACCGGCGTGGACGTCGCGCGCGGCGAGCAGGGCTGGGGCTTCCGCCTGGCCGGCCAGGATGGCGCGTCCGCGCGCTACACCAAGCTGGTCGCGAGCTACCAGCTGCCGACCAAGACCTACATCGGCGCCGGCATCGAGCAGGCCCGCTACGGCTTCCAGCAGTTCGTGCCGCCCGCGCCGGGCAGCATCTACCCGCAGCTGCTCAACGGCAGCATGAAGCAGACCGGCCTGATGGGCTCCGTCGCCCAGCCCATCGGCGAGCACGCCACGGTGATGCTGTCGGCAGGCCGCATCGGTCGCCTGTCCAATGCCGCCGTCGGCAGCCCCGACGACTACAAGGCCACCCAGATCTCGCTGGGCGCCAAGTACAAGATCAACGACCTGCTGACGACCTACGTCTACGGCACGCGCATCCGCAACCATGCCCAGCAGAGCGTGAACCTCGGCCAGGCGCCGCTGTTCAGCGCCAACCTCGGCAGCCCGGACGCCTACCTGTCGCCCGGCGACAGCCCGCGCGCCATCGGCATCGGCCTGATCGCGAGCTTCTGACGCCGCGCCCCCCTCCACTGCACCCCATTTTGAGGATGTCCATGAAGACCTCCATGACCCTTGCCACGCCCAAATCGGGCCAATCCCGCAGCGCCTCCGCGCTGCTATGCACCGTCGCCGGCCTGAGCCTGCTGGCGCTCGCCGCCTGCGGCGGCGGCGGCGGCGCCAGCAACCCCGGCGCGGTCAGCTATGAATCGGCCAAGCCCTTCCAGGTCGGCACGACCAGCTTCGACCCCGACCTGCCGCCCGAGCCGTCGCTGCCCAGCGACGCGCAGGTCTGCGCGACGCTGGAAGCCAGCAACACGCTGGTCAAGCGCCCTGATGGCGCGCTGCCGCCCGAGGCCGACCCGTCGGTCGCCGGCGTTGGCGTCGCCGCCGACCCGGCCAAGGTGAACCCCGACCAGGCCCGCATCCAGGCCGCGCTGGACGCCTGCGGCGCCGCAGTGGACGCCGAGGTCGGCGCCAAGATCGCCGCGGCCGACGCCGCGGCCACCGCCGCGCAGAAGGCCGCCAACCTGGCCAACGTCAACATCGCCGGCGCCACCGGCGAGGAACTGGCCAAGCCCGAGTACCGCGCCAGCAAGTTCGCGGTGCGCCTGGTGACCAACAAGAGCGGCCCCGGCAACGGCTTCATCAGCGGCCCGCTGACGCTGCCCTCCGGCGTGACGCTGTGGATCGACAAGGGCGTGACGCTGTTCGCCACCCGCGACGTGACGCGCTTCTCGCCCGTCAAGGCCGGCCCCTACTGCGGCAACACCGCGGTCAGCGCCAGCAAGGCCGGCAGCTCGGGCAACTGCTCGGCGCTGATCAACGGCAACAACCTGGTCAACTCGGCCGTGGTCGGCGACGGCAGCATCGACAGCCGCGCCTACGCCGAGATCGTCACCACCAACAAGCTTTACCCGCTGATGAAGGTGGACATGACCTGCTCCAACACCTACGTGTCCTACGCCAAGGACCAGCAGGCCGCCGACGGCACCTCCTGCGACAACGGCGGCACCTTCGTGGACTCCAAGAGCTCGGCCCGCAACATGACCTGGTGGGACCTGGCCTATCTGGGCAACATGGTGCAGAACGGCACGACGGGCTACGGATCGCAGTCCAACTTCCGCATGATGGTCTTCAACTACGCGAAGAACCTGACGCTGTACCGCGTCACGCTGAACAACAGCGCCAACTTCCACGTCGTGCCCGCGGGCGTGGACGGCTTCACCGTCTGGGGTGTGAAGGTGCAGACGCCGTCGCAGGCAGCCTTCGCCAACCCGGCCGGCAACGGCAACCCGCTGTACACCGGCGCGACCTTCGACGAGGACAACGTCAAGAACACCGACGCCTTCGACCCCGGTTCGGCCAGCAAGCCCACCGCCGGCAAGCTGAGCACCGGCAGCGCGACCACCTCGGCAGCCAACATCTCCTTCGACGGCTACCTGAAGAACGTCGTGTTCGCGTACAACTTCATCTCGACCGGTGACGACGACATCGTGCTCAAGGGCAGCAACAACCCCAGCCCCGCGGGCTCGGGCCTGCCCGGCATCGACGGCAATCGCGACGTGCGCAAGGACCGCAAGTACGGGATCATGATCGCCCACAACCACATCTACTGGGGTCACGGCATCTCGATCGGCAGCGAGACCAACGCCGGCGTGAAGAACGTCTACGTCTACGACAACAGCTTCGACGGCTCCGAGGAAGGCCTGCGCATCAAGTCCGACTACGCGCGCGGCGGTGAGGTCAGCAACGTCTATTACAACAACATCTGCATCCGCAAGACGATCAACGCGCTGCTCTTCACGCCCTACTACAGCACCAAGGCGCTGCCTGCCGGCGGTCCGCTGATCCCCAACTTCCACGACATCTACCTGAGCAACGTCAGCATCCAGGGCAAGACCAACGTGAAGCTGATGGGCTTCCAGGCCAACACCGGCGGCTACACCAACCCGCAGTACCCGCTCGTCATGACGATGACCAACGTGGTCACGGACACGCCCAACGGCATGGACCTGATCTCGTCCGACGCCAACCTGACGCTCAGCGGCGTGAACCTGCCCATCCTGCCGGATGCCGCCCGCCGCATCACCGTCAACGGCATGGCGACGCAGGCGGTCGACCCGTCCAAGATCGTGGACTGCAGCCGCGCCTACGTGGACTTCCCGTCGCTGACCAGCCCCAACGGCACCGGCTGGTAAGCCGCGATGCGGGGCTGGCTATCGAAACCCCGAGGGCCGGCCCCGCCCGGGCGATTCCATAATCCATAACGTACCGACGCGCGGCCTGCGGGTCGCGCCCCCTCAACCCCGTCGACGATGCTTCCAAACGCCGTGAACGGCACCGCCACCACCGCAGCCCGCCGCGTCTACCAGGATCTGCGCCACCGCATCCTGGAGATGGAAATGCCGCCCGGCATGCGCATCATCGAGCGCGATATCGCCGCCGAGCATGGCGTCAGCCGCACACCCGTGCACGAGGCCGTGCAGCGCCTGGCCGAGGAAGGCCTGATCGAGATCATGCAGCGCTCCGGCACCTTCGTTGCGCGCATCCCCATCGACCAGCTCGAAGAGGCCATGCTGGTGCGCACTGCCTTGGAGATCGCCGTTGTCGAACGCGCCGCCAGGCGCGTCGACGCCGCCGGCCTCGCGGCGCTGCAGGCCATCCTGGAACGCCAGCGCGACTGTGTCGCCGCGGCCGACATGGCGGGGTTTCACGCCACCGACGAAGCCTTCCACGCCACGCTGGCCGACATCGCCGGCTTCCCCGGCGTGTGGCTGACCATCCTGCAGGCCAAGACGCAGATCGACCGCTTCCGCCGCCTGACGCTGCCCATCGAGGGCCGCATGGCGGGTGTCGTCGAGGAACACACCGCCGTCGTCGAGGCGCTGTCGCGGCGCGACCCCGCCGCGGCCAGCGACGCGATGCGCGAGCACCTGGACCATGTGCTGCCCGTCATCGAGGCCACGCGGGCGTTCCGTCCCGACTACTTCGTCAATCAGTCGCTGTCCGCCACAGGCCGCTGACCTGCCGGCCGCGGCGCAGACCGAGGCCCCCTCCACCATGAACTCTCTCGCCCCCAGCGCCACGCGGGCGCCGATGGCCGTCGCCGTCGGCGAATGCATGATCGAACTCAGCGACGCCGGTGCCGGCCTGCTGCGCCAGGCCTTCGGTGGCGACACGCTGAACACGGCCGTCTACCTGGCGCGCCTGGCCGGCGACGCCTACCGCGTCGGCTACGCCACGGCCCTCGGCGACGCCGACTTCTACAGCGCCGCGATGCTCGAAGCGTGGCGCACCGAAGGCCTGGACACGACCTGGGTCCAGCGCCGCGCCGGCGAACTGCCGGGGCTCTACACCATCCAGGTGGATGCCCATGGCGAGCGCCGCTTCGCCTACTGGCGCAACGACAGCGCCGCGCGCCGCTACCTGTCCAGCGACGCCAGCCCGCTGCTGGCCCGCGAGGCCGACATCGACCTCCTCTACGTCAGCGGCATCAGCCTGGCCATCCTGCCGGAGACCGACCGCGCACGGCTGCTCGCACTGATGCAGCGACTGCACGCGCGCGGCGCCTGCGTCGTGTTCGACAACAACTACCGCCCGCGACTGTGGCCCGACGCCGCCGTCGCGCAGCGCGCCTATGCCGACGCCTACGCGACTGCCAGCGTCGCGCTGGTGACGCTGGACGACGAGATGGCGCTGTTCCCCGGCAGCGGCGGCGAAGACACCGCACTGGCGCAGTGCCGCGCACGCTGCGGCGATGGCACGGAGCTGGTCGTCAAGCGCGGCCAGGCAGACACGCTGGTGGCCCGGCTGCCGGGCGAGTTCCAGGCCGTGCCCACGCGGCGCGTCGAGCGCGTCGTGGACACCACGGCGGCCGGCGACTCCTTTGCGGCCGGCTACCTGGCGGCACGGCTGCACGGCCAGCCTCCCGCGGTGGCCGCGGCCGCCGGCAACGCGCTGGCCGCAACCGTCATCCAGCACCGTGGTGCCGTCATCCCGGCCGAGGCCATGCCGGCGGCGCTGTGGCCCTGACCTCACGCACCAGCGACAAGCGGCCCCTGGGGCCGCTTTCTTTTTTGCCCGGCGCGACGCTCAGGCCTGGGTGGAATCGCCCGCGCTCTGCTCCTCCACGGGCCAGTCGCGGATGTAGGCCTTGAGCATGCGGTTCTCGAAGTCCTGGCTGTCAACGACGGCCTTGGCGACGTCGTAGAACGAGATCACGCCCATCAGCGTCCGGCCGTTCATGACCGGCATGTAGCGCGCGTGGCGGCCCAGCATCATGCGGCGCACCTCGTCGATCTCGGTCTCGGGCGTGCAGGTCAGCGGGTGGTCGTCCATGACGGTGCGCACGATGGTGGAGCCGACGCCACCGCCGTTCTTGACGATGGCCTGGATGACCTCGCGGAAAGTCAGCATGCCGACCAGTTCGCCATGGTCCATGACCACCAGCGAGCCGATGTCACGCTCGGCCATCACGTCGAGGGATTCCTTCAGGGGCTCATCCGGAGAAACAGTGAACAGGGTGCCGCCTTTGACACGCAGGATATCGACGACTTTCATGGGGGCCTCCGAGACGAATACGCCCGGTCAACATAGCACACAATGCCCGCGACTCCACCCAAAACAAACACCATGCCAGGCTTCGATACATTGGCTTTGCATGCCGGCGCCACGCCCGACCCGGGCACCGGCGCGCGGGCGACGCCACTGCACCTTTCCACCTCCTTCGTCTTCGAGTCCAGCGAGCATGCTGCGTCGCTGTTCAACATGGAGCGAGCCGGCCATGTCTACAGCCGGATCTCCAACCCGACGACGGCCGTCTTCGAGGAGCGCATGGCGGCGCTGGACGGCGGCATAGGCGCGATCGCGACGGCCAGTGGCCAGGCTGCCCTGCACCTGGCCATCTGCACGTTGATGGGCGCCGGCGGCCATGTCGTTGCCAGCACGGCGCTGTACGGCGGCAGCCACAACCTGTTGCACTACACCTTGCGCCGTTTCGGTATCGAGACGACGTTCGTGAACCCGCGTGACCTGGACGCCTGGCGCGCGGCCATCCGGCCCGAGACGCGGCTGCTGTTCGGTGAATCGCTGGGCAATCCCGGCCTCGACGTGCTGGACATCCCGGCCGTCAGCGCCATCGCCCACGAAGCCGGCGTGCCGCTGCTGGTGGACGCGACCTTCGCGACACCCTGGCTGCAGCGCCCGGCCGAGCTGGGCGCGGACCTGGTCTACCACTCCGCCACCAAGTTCCTCTGCGGCCATGGCACCGTCGTCGGCGGTGTGCTCGTGGATGCCGGCAGCTTCGACTGGCAGGCGGCCCACGACCGGCACGGCAAGTTCGCCACGCTGTGCGAGCCGTATGACGGCTTCCACGGCATGGTCTTCGCCGAGGAAAGCACCGTCGGCGCCTTCCTGCTGCGCGCCCGCCGCGAGGGCCTGCGCGACTTCGGCGCCTGCATGAGCCCGCACACCGCCTGGCTGATGCTGCAGGGGCTGGAGACGCTGCCGCTGCGCATGCAAAAGCATGTCGCCAACGCCCAGGCCGTCGCCGAGTTCCTGGCCACCCAGTCGCCGGTGGCCAAGGTCGGCTATCCCGGCCTGGCTTCCCACCCCGATCACGCGCTGGCGCAGCAGTTGCTGCCGCGCGGCGCCGGCGCGGTGTTCTCGTTCGACCTCAAGGGCACGCGCGAGCAGGGCCGCGCCTTCATTGAGTCGCTCAAGCTTTTTTCGCACCTCGCCAATGTCGGCGACGCCAAGTCCCTGGTCATCCACCCGGCCAGCACCACCCATTTCCGCATGGACGACGCGGCGCTGGCGCAGGCCGGCATCGGCCCCGGCACGATCCGCCTGTCCATTGGCCTGGAAGACCCGGCCGACCTCATCGACGACCTGAAGCGGGCGCTCAAAGCAGCGAGCAAGGCATGAAGCTGACCGTCGACTCCCGCGAAGCCTATGCCTACACCGGTGGCAAGACCTTCGACCCCGCTCTGCCCTGCGTCGTCTTCATCCACGGCGCGCTGAACGACCACAGCGTCTGGACGCTGCTGGCGCGCTGGTGCGCCCACCACGGTTTTGGCGTGCTGGCCGTGGACCTCCCGGGCCATGGCCGCAGCGGTGGCACGCCGCTGACCAGCATCGAGGCCATCGCCGGCTGGCTGCACCGGCTGCTGGACGCAGTCGGCGTGCGTCAGGCCACCCTGGTGGGCCACAGCATGGGCTCGCTGATCGCGCTCGAAGCGGCCGGACGGGCGTCCAACCTCGTCATGGTCGGCACTGCTTATCCGATGAAGGTCTCGGAGGCCTTGCTGACGACGGCGCGCGACGAGCCCGAGGCGGCGATGGCCATGGTCACTGCGTTCTCGCATTCGATCCCCAGCGCCAAGCCCGGCTACCCCGGCCCGGGCAGTTGGCTTCGCGGCGGCTCTCTGGCGCTGATGCGCCGGCTGCAGTCGCGCCAGACGGCGGTGAATCTGTTCGAGAACGATTTCCAGGTCTGCGACCGTTATGCCGGCGGCGAGGCCGCGGCGGCGCGGGTGGCCTGTCCGGTGCACTTCATCCTCGGCACGCTGGACCAGATGACGTCGCCCAGGCAGAACGCCGTCCTGGGAGGCCTGCTCAAGCCGCGCATCCACATGGTGCCGGCCGGCCACGCGCTGATGGCGGAGGCACCGGACGCGGTACTGGCCGCGCTGCGGGTGGCGCTGCAGGCCTAGGCGGCAGGGCATCCCCGCTTGCCGCGGGCGGCCCGGCGCGCTTGAATGGGCTCATGAGCACGGAACGTTTCACCCGCTTCGCCGACTTCTATCCCTTCTACCTGGGCGAGCACCGGAACCAGGTCTGCCGGCGCCTGCACTTCGTCGGCCTGACGCTGGTCCTCATCTGCATGTGGCAGCTGTTCACCACCGGGGCGCTGGTCTGGCTGCTGTATGGCCTGCTGTGCGGCTACGGCTTTGCCTGGATAGGCCACTTCTTCTTCGAGAAGAACCGGCCGGCCACCTTCAAGTACCCGCTCTACAGCCTGATGGGCGACTGGGTGATGTACCGCGACATCTGGCTGGGCCGCATCAAGTTCTAGTTCCGCCAGGCCATGCCGAGGTTCGCATAGCTGCCGTTGCGCTGCTGCGTCAGCGGGCTGCTCGCGGCCGGCCCGACCAGGCGGCTGGCGCCGACGCCGCCGAAGGCGGTCCAGTGCTGGGTCAGCGAGCGCGTGAAGCTCACGCCGGCATGCACGTCGCGCAGCCCTGCACCCGGGTTGTAGGCCGGCTTGCCGCTGCTCGCCACAGCGGATTCCGGCACGCCGAAGTAGCTGCGCAGGTTCTGCGCGTCACCCGCAGCGAGGCCGATGCCGCTGGTCCATTCCAGCGTGGTGCTGCGGTAGAAGCGCCAGCCCAGGTCCACCCCGGCCGTCAGCCCGCCCTTGCGGCCCAGCAGGTCCTGGGACAGGTTGGCGCCCAGGCTCCAGTCGGGCACGGGGCTGTAGTTGGCGTAGAGCCGTGCGCGCAGCGTGCGCTTCACGTCCGGCAGGCCCTCGGTGGTGGTGGCGTCGCCGCTGTTGCGTCCGCCGTCCACCCGCAAGGCCACGCCCAGGCGCAGCCTGCTGCTGTCGACCAGCAGCGTGCTGGCCCCCGCGCCGGCGCCGTCGCGACCGAAGCCCAGCAGCGCGCTGCCGCCCGAGGTGCTGATGCGCCAGCGCCCCCATTGGAAGGCCCACAGCGGTTTGAGCTTGGTCTGACGCGTGCTGGCGCCGTCGTACTCCGGACGGCTCGCGACGGAGACTCCCAGCAGGTAGCGGGCTGGCTGGTCTTCCGGCTCCTGCTCGGCCTGCTGGGCGCCCGCGCGCAGGACCGCGGTCCCGGCGACAAGGAGGATCAGCGCATGCTTCATGGCCGCCAGCCTAACAGGCCAACCGGCCAGCGGCCGCCGACCGTCAGCCCCGTCCGAGTTCCCGCGACAGCTCGTCGAGCATGTCGTCAACCATGGCGTCCAGGTCGTAGCGCAGCTGCCAGCCCCAGTCGGCCTGGGCGTCGCTGTCGGCGATGCGCTGGGGCCAACTGGCGGCGATGGCCTGGCGGAAGTCAGGCACGCAGTCCATTGTGAACTGTGGCAGGCGGCGGCGGATGCTGGCGGCGATCTGCTCCGGCGTGAAGCTGACGCCGGCGAGGTTGTAGCTGCCGCGCTGCCTGACCCGATCAGCCGGCGCGTTCATCAGCTCGATGGTGGCGCGCAGCGCGTCCGGCATGTACATCATGGGCAGGGCCTGGCCCGCCTCCAGGAAGCAGGTGTAGCGGCCCTCCTTGATGGCGGCGTGGAAGATCTCGACGGCGTAGTCCGTCGTGCCACCGCCGGGCGGCGTCTTCCAGCTGATGAGGCCGGGGTAGCGCAGACTGCGGACGTCCACGCCATGCTTGGCGTGGTACCAGGCGCACCAGCGCTCGCCCGCCAGCTTGGAGATGCCGTAGACGGTCGTCGGATCCATCACGGTTGTCTGTGGCGTGTCCACAGCCGGCGTGCTGGGGCCGAAGGCGGCGATGGAGCTGGGCCAGAAGATGCGGTCCAGCTTCTCGTGCCGGGCCAGCTCCAGCACATTGAGCAGGCCCTTCATGTTCAGGTCCCAGGCCCACATCGGGTGTTTTTCGCCATTGGCCGACAGGGCCGCGGCCAGGTGGTAGATCTGCGTGACCTGGTGGCGCTTGACGATGGTGGCCAGCGCCCCGGCGTCGGTGACGTCCAGCATCTCGTGCTTGAGCGCAGGCACCCGGCCCTGGGGGCTGAGGTCGCTGGTGATGACAGCGTCGTTGCCGTGCAGGCGGGCCAACTCGGCGGCCAGCTCGGTGCCGATCTGGCCATTGGCGCCGATGATGAGGATACGAGGCGTCGTGCTCATTTGACGAGGCCCAGTTCGCGGCCGGCCTGGGCGAAGGCGGCGACGGCCTTCTCCAGGTGCTCGCGCTCGTGCACGGCCGAGATCTGCACGCGGATGCGCGCCTGGCCCTTGGGGACCACCGGGAAGAAGAAGCCGACGGCGTAGATGCCCAGCTCCAGGATGCGCTTGGACAGCTCCTGCGCCTTCACCGCGTCATAGACCATGATGGGCACGATCGGGTGGGTGCCGGGCTTGATCTCGAAGCCGGCGGCCTGGATGGCCTCGCGGAAGTAGGCGGTGTTGGCTTCCAGCTTGTCGCGCAGCTGGGTCGAGCCTTCCAGCAGGTCCAGCACGGCCAGCGAAGCACCGGCGATGCTGGGAGCCAGCGTGTTGCTGAACAGATAGGGCCGCGAGCGCTGGCGCAGCAGCTCGACGACTTCCTTGCGCGCCGCGGTGAAGCCGCCAGAGGCGCCGCCCAGCGCCTTGCCGAAGGTGCCGGTGATGATGTCGATCTTGCCGAACACGCCGCGGTACTCAGCCGTGCCGCGACCGGTCTTGCCCATGAAGCCGGACGCGTGGCATTCGTCTATGCCCAGCAGCGCGTCGTAGCGGTCACAGAGTTCGCGGATCTTGTCGAGCTGGGCGATGGTGCCGTCCATGGAGAACACACCGTCGGTAAACACCAGCGTGAAGCGTGCGCCCTTGTCCTTGGCTTCCTTCAGGCAACGCTCCAGGTCCTCGAGGTTGTTGTGCTCGTAGCGGTAGCGCTGGGCCTTGCACAGGCGGATGCCGTCGATGATGGAGGCGTGGTTCAGCGCGTCGCTGATGATGGCATCCTGCTCGCCCAGCAGCGGCTCGAACAGGCCACCGTTGGCGTCGAAGGCCGCAGCGTAGAGGATGGCGTCCTCGCAGCCGACGAAGCGGGCGATGCGGGCTTCCAGTTCCTTGTGCAGATCCTGCGTGCCGCAGATGAAGCGCACCGACGACAGGCCGAAGCCATGCGTGCGCAGCGCTTCATGAGCCGCCGCGATGACCTGGGGGTGCGACGACAGGCCCAGGTAGTTGTTGGCGCACAGGTTGATGACAGCGCGGCCGTCGGTCGTCTGCACGACGGCACCCTGGGGCGTCGTGATGATGCGCTCGGACTTGTAGAGGCCGGCGGCGCGAATGCCGTCCAGCTCGGTCTGGAGGTGTTGGTAGAAGGCCTGGCTCATGCGCCGCTCCTGATGCACAATTCGGTAAATTGAATTCGTTCGATATATCGAACTTTCGTGCAGTATCCAAAAAACGTCCATCCCGGTCAAGCATGAACAAGCCCGCCACCGATCTCGAGCCGCCGCGCGTCGGTGCCGCCCTTCAGGCGCTGCGCGGCAGCCGTGGCCTGTCGCTGGATGACCTGTCCAAACGCGCCGGTGTCAGCAAGTCGATGTTGTCGCAGATCGAGCGCAACCAGGCCAATCCCACGGTGGCCGTGGTGTGGCGACTCGCGAACGCGCTTGGCGTGGAGATGGGCGAGCTGCTGGGCGGCGAGCGCGCGGCCACGCCGGCCATCGAGACCGTGCCCGCCCACGCGACGCCAGGCCTGACCAGCCCGGACGGACTGTGCAAGCTGCGCATCCTGGGCCCCATCGAGCTGGCCGGCCAGTTCGAGTGGTATGAACTGCATGTGCAGCCCGGCGGCCTGCTGGACAGCCAGGCCCACGAGCCCGGATCGCGCGAGCACCTGAGCGTGTTGACCGGCAGCCTGGAGGTCACTGCGCAGGGCGTGACGAGCCGGCTCAAGGCCGGCGAGACTGCCCGCTACGCTGTGGACGGCCCGCATGCGATCCGAAACGCCGGCAAGTCGGCGGCGACGGCGCTGATGGTGGTGCTGCACCCCTGATCTGACCCCTGCAAGACCACCACCGCATGGAAGCCCTGAACCACACCGTCTTTCTCTGGCTCAATGCCCCCGAGCAGCCGAACGCGCTGGCCGAGGTACTGGCCATCTTCCTGGCCGAGTACCTCATCTGGGCGGTGCCGGCGCTGATCGGCCTCGGCTGGCTGCGCGGCGACGAACGCACCCGCAAGGCCATGCTCGTCGCCACCGCGGCGGCACTGCTGGGCCTGCTCGTCAACCAGCTCATCGGCCTGGCCTGGGATCACCCGCGCCCCTTCGTCATCGGGCTGGGCCACACGCTGATCCCGCATGTTGCCGACTCCTCGTTTCCCAGCGACCACCTGACGCTGTGGTGGGCCGTGGCCTTCAGCCTGCTGCTCCAGCGCACGCCGCGCGGCCTCGGGGCCTGGCTGGTACCGCTGGGGCTGCCCATCGCGTGGGCACGCATCTACCTGGGCGTGCACTATCCGCTGGACATGCTGGGTGCCGCGCTGATGGGCCTGTCCAGCGCCTGGCTGAGCTTGCGTGCGGCTCAGGGCTATCTGCCACCGGTCTACCGGCTGGCCAGCCACATCCACCGCGCGCTGTTCAGCCGGCTGATCGCGCGGGGCTGGGTGCGCGACTAGGCCTGTTCAGGGCAGGGAGTTCTCGGCAGCGGCCAGCAGGCGCCCCAGCGTCAGCCGGCTCCATTCGCCCTGCGTCCACAAATTGGTCAGCAGGCCCTGGCGCTGCGCCAGGAAGGCACTCAGCAGCGGCTCGGCCGATGTCTGCTCGGGTTCGCCCAGCAACACGAAGCGCTGCACGCCCTCCTCATCCAGCCGGCCCACGACATCGAGCGCACAGAGCTTCTCGACGACCGGCGCCAGTTGCAGCGGGTCGATGCGCAGCGCCCGCGCGAGCCCATGCTGCGACAGGCCATGCCGTGCCCCACCGCGAGCCTTCAGCAGCGTCTCCAGCACCTCCAGCGCGATGGCCAGCGGCTGGCCCGGCGTGTCGGGGCGCAGGTGCAGCCGATCCGTCAGGCTGGGCGTGTTGGCCGCCAGGATGGCGCCCAGCAGCACGATGACCCAGCCAAGATAGACCCAGATCAGGAAGACAGGCACGGTCGCGAAGGCACCGTACAGTGTCGAATAGGTCGGTACCTGCTTCACGTACCAGGCCAGCAGCGACTTGGCGAGCGAGAAACCGATGGACACGAAGGCCCCGCCCAGCAGCGCATGACGCCAGCGCACATGGGTGTTGGGCACGTAGTGGAACAGGCCGGCGACAGCCAGCCCCAGCAGCATGATGTCGGCGCCCCCCAACAGCGCCGCCAGGTCGCCGGGCAGCTTGGTGAACAGGCCCTGGCCGACGCTGACCGCGTAGCTCGTCAGCGTCAGGCTGCCGCCCAGCAGCAGCGGCCCCAGCGTCAGCGCAGCCCAATAGACGAGGACGCGCTGGGCCATTGGCCGCGGGCGCTGCACGCGCCAGATGGCGTTCAGGGTGCGGTCTATGGTCAGCATCAGCGCCAACGCCGTGACGCCAAGAGCCACCAGGCCGACCACGCCCAGCTTGTTGGCCTTGGCCGCGAACTGCGTCAACGAGGCCAGCACCGGCTTGGCGATGTTGGCCGGAATCAGGCTCTTCAGGAAATACTGCTCCAGCGCTGCCTGGAAGCTGGAGAACATCGGGAAGGCCGTGAAGACGGCCAGCATCACCGTCAGCAGCGGGACCAGCGAGATCAGCGTCGTGAAGGTCAGGCTGCCGGCCGTGAGGCCCAGCTTTTCCTCGCGGAAGCGTTGACGGAATGTCTGCAGCGTCTGCAGCCAGGGCCAGGCCAGCAGGTCGGCCACGAACTCGCGCACGAAGGCGACGGGGTTGCGGGCCAGCGGCAACTCGAGCGACTCGGGTGCGGCGGGCGGGAGAGGTGTCGAGGACATGGCTTCTATGATGCCGCAGCTATGTCCCCTGCCCTTGAAAGAACCCGTCCCCGCGCCAACGAGCGCCTGTCTCGCAACCTCGCGCTGGCCGGCGTCGTCGCGCTGATCCTGCTGTGCCTCGCCTGGGAGCTGTGGCTGGCGCCTACCGGCCGGGGCACGCTGGCGCTCAAGGTACTGCCGCTGCTGCCGGCTCCCGTCGGGCTGTGGCGCTATCGCATGTACACCTACCGCTGGGTGGCCCTCTTCATCTGGCTCTACGTGCTGGAAGGCCTGGTGCGCGCGACCAGCGAGGGCGGACTCGGCCAGTGGCTGGCAGCAGGTGAAGTGCTGCTGAGCGTCGTCGTGTTCACTGCCTGCACGGCCCAGATCCGGCTGCGGCTCGCGGCCGCCAAGACGGCATGAACGATTTCATCGCTGCCCTGCAGTCCCGCCTCGGCGAGGCCGGGCTGCTGACAGGCGGCGACCTGTCGGCCTACGAGAACGACTGGCGCAGGCGCTACGCCGGCAAGGCCCTGGCCGTAGCGCGGCCGGCGTCGACCGACGAGGTGGCGGCCGTGCTGCGTCTGTGCCACGCGCACCGCGTGGCCGTCGTGCCCCAGGGGGGCAACACCGGCTTGGTCGGCGGCTCGACGCCCGACGACAGCGGCCGCCAGTTGGTGCTGAGCCTGGCGCGCCTGCAGCGCGTGCGCGGCATCGACGTCGCCAACGCCAGCCTGACGGCCGAGGCCGGCTGTGTGCTGGCCGACGTGCAGGCAGCGGCGGCGCAGGCAGGCCTGCTGTTCCCGCTCAGCCTGGCGGCCGAGGGTTCGTGCACCTTGGGCGGCAACCTGGCGACGAACGCTGGCGGCACGCAGGTGCTGCGCTATGGCAATGCACGCGAGCTGTGCCTGGGGCTGGAAGTGGTGACGGCAGCCGGCGAGGTCTGGCATGGTCTGAGCGGCCTGCGCAAGGACAACACCGGCTACGACCTGCGCGATCTCTTCATCGGAAGCGAGGGCACGCTGGGCGTCATCACGGCTGCGACGATGAAGCTCTACCCGCAGCCCAGGGAGCGCCTGACCGCGCTGGCGGCCTGCGCGTCGTTGGACGACGCCGTTGCGCTGCTGGGCCTGGCGCGCGAGCGCGCGGGCGATGCACTGACCGGCTTCGAGGTCATGAACCGCGCCTCGCTGGCGCTGGTGGCGCGAGAGTTGCCTCAACTGGTTCAGCCGCTCGGTGCCGCCGCGTGGACGGTACTGCTGGAGCTGTCTGATGCAGAAACCGCCGAGCATGCGCGCTCCGTCTTCGAGGGTTTGCTTGAAGCCGCCGCCGAGCGCGGCTGTGTGCAGGACGCGGCCATTGCGCAGAACCTCGCGCAGGCCAAGGCCTTTTGGCATCTGCGCGAATCCATCCCGCTGGCCCAGGCGCAGGCGGGTCTGAACATCAAGCACGACATCTCACTGCCGGTGTCCGCCATTCCCAGCTTCGTCGCCCAGATGGACGCGGCGCTGGCCGCCTACCTGCCGGGCATCGAGGTGATCGACTTCGGCCACTTGGGCGACGGCAACCTGCACTACAACGTGCAGGCGCCCGCCGGCGTAGCGCCGGCGGCCTTCCTGGCCGCGCACGAGGCGGCGATCAATGGGCAGGTCTACGACGCCGTGCAGCAGCACGGCGGCTCGATCTCCGCCGAGCATGGCATAGGCCGGCTCAAGCGCGAGGAGTTGGCCCGGCGCAAGGACGCGACGGGCCTCACGCTGATGCGCGCGATCAAGCGGGCGCTCGACCCGCTCGACCTGCTCAACCCGGGACGGGTTCTGTAGCCCGGCGGCCGGTAACGACCCGGCCCGCCTTGACGAGGAGGCGGAACACGAACCGCACCAGCACCAGGGCCAGCACCGCCTCGATCAGCGTCAGCACGAACGCGCCCACCACCGTGAAGCGCGGCGCACGGCGCTGGAACTTGGCCAGCGCGTGGTCGCGGGCGATCTCGATGCTGTCGTAGAAGGTCGGCACGATCAGCAGCGTCAACAGCGTCGACGTGATGGTGCCGCCGATGATGGCCACGGCCATGGGGCGGTAGAACTCGCCACCCTCGCCCACGCCAATGGCCACCGGCAGCATGCCGGCGATCAGCGCCAGCGTCGTCATCAGGATGGGGCGAAAGCGCTTGCGGCCCGCGTGCATCAGCGCCTCCTCCCGGTCCACGCCGGCCGCCTCTTCCTGGCGCGTCGCGTCCAGCAGGAGGATGGCGTTCTTGGCCACCAGGCCCATCAGCATGATGACGCCGATCAGGCTCATCAAGTTCAGTGTTCCGCGCGTCAGGATCAGCGCGACGACCACGCCGATCAGGCTCAGCGGCAGCGACAGCATGACGCCCAGCGGCGCCGTGAAGCTGTTGAACTGGATGACCAGCACGAAGTACATCAGCGCGATGCCGCTCAGCAGCGCCGTGATCATGGCAGTGAAAACGACCTGCTGGTCGCGCGCCGCACCGGCCAACTCGATGCCGAAGCCGGGCGGGAAGTCGATCTTCTCGGCCAGCTTCTTGGCCTCGGCCGTGATCTCCCCGGATGAGCGGCCCTGGGCGTTGGCGCTGACCGTGATGGTGCGCTTGCCGTCGCCATGCTGGATCTGGCCCGGACCCTTGCCCATCGTGACGGTGGCGATCTGGTCCAGCGGCACCATGCGGTTGGTGCCGGAGACGGCGATGGGCAGGCGCTCGATGTTGGCCGCGTCGACGCGGTCGGCCGGGTGCAGGCGGATGGACACGTCGCGGGTCTCGCCGGTCGGGTCCACCCAGTCACCGGCCTCGACGCCGGCGAAGGCCACGCGCAGCGCCTGGGCCGCGTCGTTGACGGAGATGCCCATCTGGTTGGCCAGGCCGCGGTCCAGCGCGATCTGCAGCTCGTTCTGCGGATCCTGCTCGGAGTAGCCGATGTCGACGGCCCCCTTGATGCCCTGCATGGTCTTCTGGAATTCCTGCGTGATCTCCTGCAACTTGCGCGAGTCGGCGCCGTAGAAGCGGATCTGCACCGGCTTCTGCGCCCCGTTGTTCAGGTCATCCAGCACGACGTACTCGGCGCCGACAAGGCGGCCGACCTTCTCGCGCAATTCCTTGGCGACCTCTGCCGCCGAGCGCTGGCGCTCGGTGCTCTTACCGATGTCGACGTAGATCCGGCCGCCGCTGGCGTTAGGGTAGGCCGTCGTCGCCTTGGTCTCCTTGATCGTCGAAGCCAGGGCTGCGGCGGCATCGAGCTTGAGCTTGGAATAGTCCAGGCTGCTGGACGCGGGGCTGCGCACCTCGATGGCGAGGAAGCCGGCGTCGGCCTGCGGCAGGAAGCTGGAGCCGCCCACTGTGGCCTGCAGCGCGATGGCGCCAACGAAGCTGACGACGGCGAACGCGGCCATCCAGCGGCGGTGATGCAGCGCCCAGGCGATGACATGGCCGTAGCCGTTGGCGACGCCGTCGAACCAGTGGTTGAAGCGTTCCAGCAGCTTGCCGAAGCCCTTCTTGGGCTGGTCGTGGTAGCCCGGGGGGTCACCCCAGTAGGCCGACAGCATGGGGTCCAGCGTGAAGCTGATCAGCAGCGACACGATGACGGAGGCGACGACAGTCAGCGCGAAGGGCTTGAACCACTGGCCGGGGCCGTTGCCCATGAATGCGACCGGCACGAACACGGCCACGATGGCGAAGGTGGTCGCCGCGACGGCCAGGCCGATCTCGGCCGTGCCCTCGCGCGCCGCCGTCACGCGGTCGCTGCCACGCTCCATGTGGCGGACGATGTTCTCCCGCACGACGATGGCGTCATCGATGAGCACGCCGATGGCCAGGGACAGGCCCAGCAGGCTCATGAAGTTCAGCGAGAAGCCCATCAGCCAGACGGCGATGAAGGCCGCCAGCACGGAGGTGGGTAGCGACAGCGCCGTGATCAGCGTCGAGCGCCAGCTGTTCAGGAAGGCGTAGACGACGAAGATGGTCAGACCGGCGCCAAAGACCAGCGCATGCGTCACGTTGTGCAGGCTGTTCTCGGCGTCCTTGCCGCCGTCCTGCGTGACCTCCAGCGTGGTGCCCTTGGGCAGCTCCTTCCTGATCTCGTCGACCAGCTTGCGCGAGTCGTTGGCGACGCTGACGGTGGATGCGTCGCGCGAGCGCGTGATGGATATACCCACGTTGGGCCGGCCGTTGCGCAGCGAGTAGCCGGTCATTTCGGCGAAGCCGTCCTGCACCTGGGCAACCTGGCCCAGGCGCACGACCATGCCGCTGTTGCGCTTGATGATCATCTGCTCGAATTCGCTCGGCGATTCGAGGCGGCCCAGCAAGCGGATGCTCTGGTCTTCCAGCGTGCCGCGCACCTTGCCGACCGGCGCCGTCGTGTTCTGCGCGCGCACGGCGTTCAGCACCTCGGTGACGGAGACGCCGAACTCGCGCAACTTGTCGGCGCGCAGCAGGATGGACAGCTCGCGCTTGAGGGCGCCGTTGACGCCGACGGTCGACACGCCCGCGATGCCGCGGAAGCGCTCGGCGAGCTTGTCTTCCGCGAGGCGGCTGAGCTGGGCGTGGGTCAGCGTCGTGCTGGACAGCGACAGCTGCAGGATGGGCTGGGCGCCCGGGTCGGCCCGCGTGATGATGGGCTCGCGGATCTCGGTGGGCAGCTTGTAGCGTACCGACGCTATGGCGTTGCGCACTTCGTCGGCGGCCTCGATCATGTTCTTCGAGAAGTCGAAGACCAGCACGATGGTGGCGCTGCCCTCGCGCGACGTGGAGTTGGAGCGGTCCACGCCGGAGATGCTCTGCAGCGCCTTCTCGATGCGGTTGACGACTTCACGCTCCACCGTCTCGGGGGACGCGCCCGGGTAGGGGATGTTGATGACGAGCACTGGCGGCTCGACCTCTGGGAACTGGTTGACCTTGAGCTTGGACAGCGCCAGCAGGCCGACCAGCATCAGCCCGACGACCATGACGACGGTCGCGACGGGCTTGTTGATGCTGAAGTTGGAGAGGAACATGGTTGAGCCTCCTGCTTACTTGCTGGCGGTGGGCGTCGGCGCGGCGGCCGCGGCGACGGCCGAGGCCGCGCCCGAGCCTGCGGCCACGCGCTGCACGGGCGCGCCGTCCACCAGGTTGCCGGCTGGTGCGCGCAGCACCTCGTCGCCCAGGGCCAGGCCCGAGGCGATGACGACCTCGCCGCGGCGCTCGTCGCGCCCGCCCACGGTCACGGCCACCTTCTTCAGCTGGTTGCTGGCGACCTTCCAGACGAAGGCGTTGTCGCCCTGGCGCTGCACCGAGCCCTCGGCCAGCACCAGCACGCGGCGGTCCGCACTCTCGACCCGGCCTTCTGCGTAGAGGCCGGCCACCTGCGGCGCCTTGTCACGCTCGTTGAACTCGGCGATCAGTTCGACCTGGCGCGTCGTGGCGTTAGCTGCCGCGTCGATGCGCGCCAGCTTGCCGCGGAACTCGGCGCCACCAAAGCCGTTGATGCGGAAGGCCACCGGCTGGCCGAGCCTGAGCTCGCCCAGCCGGTCGGCGGAGACCTGGCCCTCGAAGCGCATGGACGCCGGGTCGATGACCTTGACGAGCTCGCGCCCGATCTGGACGGTGTCGCCCACCGAGGTCTTGCGCTCGCTGACGACGCCGTCGAAGGGTGCACGCACCTCGGTGCGCGAGACCTGCTGGCGGGCCGTGACGGCGCGCGCCCTGGCCGCGGCCAGCTCGCTCTGTGCGGCATTGCGGCGCACCTCGGCATCCTCCAGACCTTGCATGGAGATCATGCCCTGCTGATTCAGCGTGCGCTGGCGTGCCAGCACGCGCTCGGTCTGCTCGAAGCTCTGCTGGGCGGCGCGCAGCGCCTCCTCGGCAGACGTGAGGCTGTCGCGGATGGCCGTGGGGTCGAGGCGGATGATGAGGTCGCCGGCGCGCACGCGCTCGCCGTTGTCCTTGGCGACCTGCAGCACGACGGCCGCAACCTCGGCGCGCAGGTCGGCGCGGCGGGCCGGCTGGATGGCCCCGGTGATGACGGGCGCGCCGATCAGGCCGCTTTGGCCGACCCGGCGAAGGTCTTCCGGCGCCAGCAGCAGCGGCGCCGCCGTCTTGGCCGCCGCGGCCTTGGCTTCGTCGGGCTTGCCACCCTTGCTGCAGGCGGTGAGAGTCAGGGCCAGCGTCAGGGCAGTGAGGATCGGCGTTGCACGCGTCATGGAGAAGCTTTCTTCAGAGGACAGGGATCGGACGACACAAACGGTTGAGCTTAACGATCCGGCAACACTTCGCCAGAGGTCATGCACCGAGGGATGCGGCGCGACGGGCCGCGTGGGGTGGGCGTCAGCCGCGCTGCCAGCGCAACGGCCAGGCGCCCTGCTGCCAACGCTGCAGCCACAGCAGGCCGATCAGCGTCTTGGCATCGGTCAATTCGCCACAGGCGGCAAGCCGGTCCAGCTCGGCGACGGTGTGCGTGACGAGTTCGAGGAACTCGCCCTTGTCCAACTTCTGCTCGCCCTTCGTGAGGCCGCGAGCAAAGTAGATGTGTATGCCTTCGTCCGAATAGGCGATGGCGTTGTGCAACACGCCGGCATGGGCCCATTCGGCGGCGCCGTAGCCGGTCTCCTCGGCGAGCTCGCGCCGGCCGCAGGCCAGCGGATCCTCGCCGGCGTCGAGCTTGCCAGCCGGGAACTCCAGCATCACGCGGCCCATGGGGTAGCGGTACTGGCGCTCCATCAGCAGCCGACCGTCGTCCAGCAGCGGCACGACCATGACGGCGCCGGGATGTCGGATGTACTCGCGATGGGCCGTGCCGCCGTCGGGCAGCGCGACGCGGTCGCGGCGGACATCGAGGAAATGGCCGCGATAGACCTGGTGGCTATCGAGCGGCCGCTCGACGAGGTGTTCGTCAATGTCGGCCACGGCGCAGATACCTCCAGACGAAGCCGGGGAAGCCCAGCGTGACGAAGAGGCAGGCCGCCGCCGCGTAGAACTCCCAGCCCTGCTCGTGGCGCTGGCCGATGCGCGCCTCCAGCAGCGAGCCGACGGCAAAGGTCAGCACGGCCATCAACACCAGCTCCAGCACCCGCCACCAGGCGGCCTTGTGGCTGCGGCGCGGGCCGACGAGCAGCAGGCGCTCGCTGAAATAGGGCAGATTGGCCGCGACGACGGCCGCGGCCAGAACCAGCCAGACCGCAACTGTCTGGTCCATCAGGCCGCGCCGGACCGCTCGGAGCGGCCCGCCCCCCTCACGGGGAACGACGAACAAAGGCCGCGCGAGAACCGCATGTCAGGTCGACAAGGCCTTGACGATAGCCTCGGCGCACATGGCCATCAGGCCGCCCGGCAGCAGGCCGAAGACCAGCACCGCAGCGCCGTTCAGCGACATGACGAAGCGCACGTCACCGGGTGCCGCGAGAGGCGCCGTGTCGGTCGGTTCGTCGAAGAACATGACCTTGACGACGCGCAGATAGTAGAAGGCACCCACCAGCGACACGACGACAGCGAAGACGGCCAGCCAGATATAGGCCGTGTCATGCGTGGCAACCAGCGCCTGCAGCACGGCCAGCTTGGCGTAGAAGCCCACCGTGGGCGGCACGCCGGCCAGCGAGAACATGAAGAGGGTCATGACCAGCGCGAACCAGGGGCTGCGCTTGGCCAGACCGGCCAGGTCCTTGATCTCC
The DNA here is from genome assembly GCF_019237615.1 of Roseateles sp. GTDB lineage: Bacteria > Pseudomonadota > Gammaproteobacteria > Burkholderiales > Burkholderiaceae_C > Pelomonas. The sequence goes on from NZ_JAFAGT010000023.1 coordinate 55,683, forward strand.
TCGGCCTCATGCCCCTGGCGCGACAGCAGGATGACCATGCCGAAGGTGCCCAGCGTCGTCAGCACATAGGTGACTGCGTAGAACATGGCCGAGCTGTAGGCGTTGGCGGCGGACAGCGTGTTGTTGTTGACGACGCCAGATGCCATGCCCAGCAGCATGAAGCCCATGTTGGCGATGGTCGAGTAGGCCAGCATGCGCTTGAGGTTGCTCTGCGCAATGGCTGCCAGGTTACCGACCAGCAGCGACATGATGGACAGCACAACCAGCATCTGCTGCCAGTCCACAGCCAGGCCGATCATGCCCTCGACGAGCAGGCGCACGGTGATGGCGAACGCGGCCAGCTTGGGGGCCCCACCGATCAGCAGCGTGATAGCCGTCGGTGCGCCCTGGTAGACGTCCGGCACCCACATGTGGAACGGCGCGGCGCCGAGCTTGAAGGCCAGGCCGGCGACGACGAAGACCACGCCGAACACCAGCACTGCACGGTTGGGCGTGCCCTTGGAGATGACGTCGAAGACCTCGGGGATGCTCAGCGATCCGGTGGCGCCGTACATCATCGACAGGCCGTACAGCAGGAAGCCGCTGGCCAGCGCGCCGAGGACGAAGTACTTCATCGCGGCCTCGGTCGACACCGCATGGTCACGGCGCAGCGCGACCAGCGCGTACAGCGACAGGCTCATCAGCTCGAGGCCAAGGTAGACGACCAGGAAGTTGTTCGCCGACAGCATCACGTTCACGCCCAGCAGCGAGAACAGGCTGAGGATGAAGAGCTCGCCCTTGAGCATCTCGCGCACGCCGGCATAGGGGCGCGCATAGACAAGGGCGATCAGCGTGGCGACACAGGCGAAGCCGGCGAGCAGGTGGCCCATCGGATCGGCGACGACCATGCCCTGCATGGCATAGATGGTCAAGCCGATGTCGAAGTCGCGGAAATGCATGGCCGCGACGACGACCAGCGTCAGCTGGGTCAGCCAGTAGGTCGGGCGGCGCTGCTCGTCGGTGACCCAGAGGTCCACCAGCGCGACGACGCAGCCCATCGCCAACAGCAGGATTTCGGGATAGATCGCGAGCCAGTTCATGTCGTTCATTGTTTTGCCTCAGCTCGTCATCAACCCGGGATGAGCTTGCTCTGCGCGACGTGCTGCAGCAGCTCGACGACCGAGACGTGCATCACGTCGGTGAAGGGCTTGGGGTAGACGCCCATGTAGAGGGTGGCCACGGCCAGGAGGGCGAGCATGACGAACTCGCGCTGGTTGATGTCCTTGAGCGCACGCACGTCGTCGTTGGCGATGTCGCCGAAGTAGACGCGCTTGATCATCCACAGCGTGTAGGCCGCGCCGAACACCAGCGCTGTCGCGGCAATGCCGCCCAGCCAGAAGTTGTACTTCACGGTGCCGAGGATGACCATCCACTCACCGACGAAACCGGCCGTTGCGGGCAAGCCGCAGTTGGCCATGCCGAAGAACACGGCGAAGGCCGCGAAGGTGGGCATGGTGTTGACGACGCCGCCGTAGGACGCGATCTCTCGCGAGTGCACGCGGTCGTAGAGCACGCCAATGCACAGGAACATCGCACCCGACACGAAGCCGTGCGAGATCATCTGCACCAGGCCGCCGGAGATGCCCAGCTCGTTGAAGACGAAGAAGCCCAGCGTCACGAAGCCCATGTGCGCGATGGACGAGTAGGCCACCAGCTTCTTCATGTCCTTCTGCACCAGCGCGACGAGGCCGATGTAGACGACGGCGATCAGCGACATCGCGATGATGAGCCACGACCATTCACGCGCCGCGTCCGGCGCGATCGGCAGCGAGAAACGCAGGAAGCCGTAGCAGCCCAGCTTCAGCATGATGGCCGCCAGCACGACGGAGCCGCCGGTAGGTGCCTCGACGTGGGCGTCGGGCAGCCAGGTGTGCACCGGCCACATCGGCACCTTGACCGAGAACGCGGCCAGGAAGGCGAAGAACAGCCATGTCTGTGCGCCGCCGGCCAGCGGCAGCTTGTGCCAGGTCTGGATGTCGAAGCTGCCGGCCGACTGGTAGTACAGGTACAGCAGCGCGACCAGCATCAACAGCGAGCCGGCCAGCGTGTACAGGAAGAACTTGAAGGCCGCGTAGACGCGGTTCGGGCCGCCCCAGACGCCGATGATGATGTACATCGGGATCAGCGTGGCCTCGAAGAACACGTAGAACAGCATGCCGTCCAGCGCGCTGAACACGCCCACCATCAGGCCCGACAGGATCAGGAACGCGCCCATGTACTGGTTGACGCGCGTCTCGATGACCTCCCAGGCCGAGATGACGACGATGATGGTGATGAAGGCCGTCAGCGGCACGAACCACATCGAGATGCCATCCACGCCCAGGTGGTAGCGGATGTTGAAACGGTCGATCCAGGGTTGGTTCTCGACGAACTGCATTGCGGCCGTCGTTGTATCGAAGCCCGTGATCAGCGGCAGGGTGACGAGGAAACTCGCCACGGCCGCGACCAGCGCCATCCAGCGCACGGCCCGGGCCTGTTCGTCGCGCCCGACCGCCAGCAGCAGCGCGCCGCAGACGATAGGCAGAAAAATCGCAAGACTCAGCAACATTCTTGTTCTCCGCCGCGTCGATCAGAGCCCGAACAGGGCACTGAACTGGGGCTTGATATAGGGCCAGAGCTGCCAGGTCATCAGACCCATGACGCCAAGGATCATGACGAGGGCGTACCAGTACAGGTAGCCGGTCTGCGCGCGGCGCACCAGGCCCGCGATGCCGCCGACGGTCTTGGCGGACCCGTTGATGATGATGCCGTCGATCAGCCCCGCATCGCCGCCCTTCCACAGGCCCGTGCCGATGAGGCGGGCCGCGCGGGCCAGGATGTTCTCGTTGATCCAGTCCATGAAGTACTTGTTCTCCAGGACGATGATCAGCGGGCGCAGCACCTTGGCCAGCGTGGCCGGGATGCTGGGGGCGACCATGTAGAACACGTAGGCCGTGACGACGCCGGCAAGCGCCAGCCAGAACGGCAGCGTGGACAGGCCATGCAGCGCCATCGCAGCTGCGCCATGGAAGCCCTCGGCCAGCTCCTCCATCGCCGGGTGGGCGTGCAGATTGACGAGGATGGCGTCCTTGAAGAAGTCGCCGAACAGCATGGGCTGGATGGTCATGAAGCCGATGACGACCGACGGGATGGCCAGCAGCACCAGCGGCACGGTGACGACCCAGGGCGACTCGTGCGGCGTGTGGTCCTCGTCATGCGCGTGATGCGCATCGTGCTCGGCCGCATCCTCCTGCGGGAAGGGCTTGTGGTGGAAGTTCTCCTTGCCATGGAAGACGAGGAAGTACATCCGGAACGAGTAGAAGGCCGTCACGAACACGCCGGCGATGACGGCGAAGTAGGCGAAGCCCGCGCCCGGCAGGTGGCTGGCGTGCACGGCCTCGATGATGGAGTCCTTGGAGTAGAAGCCCGAGAACAGCGGCGTGCCGATCAGTGCCAGCGAACCCAGCAGCGACGTGATCCACGTGATGGGCATGTACTTGCGCAGGCCGCCCATGTTGCGGATGTCCTGGTCGTGGTGCATGCCGATGATGACGGAGCCAGCGCCGAGGAACAGCAGCGCCTTGAAGAAGGCGTGCGTCATCAGGTGGAAGACGGCGACCGAGTAGGCCGAAGCGCCCAGCGCCACCGTCATGTAGCCCAGCTGCGACAGCGTGGAATAGGCGACGACGCGCTTGATGTCGTTCTGGATGATGCCCAGGAAGCCCATGAACAGCGCCGTGATCGCACCGATCACCATGACGAAGTTCAGCGCCGTGTCACTCAGCTCGAACAGCGGCGACATGCGTGCCACCATGAAGATGCCGGCCGTCACCATCGTCGCGGCGTGGATCAGCGCGGAGATGGGGGTCGGACCTTCCATGGAGTCCGGCAGCCAGACATGCAGCGGGAATTGCGCCGACTTGCCCATCGCGCCGATGAACAGGCAGATGCAGGCGACGGTCAGCAGCGCCCAGTCGGTGCCGGGGAAGAGCATCTGCGACAGGATGTCTGCCTTGGCGAAGGTCTCGGCGTAGTTCAGCGAACCGCCGAAAGCCACCAGCAGGCCGATGCCCAGGATGAAGCCGAAGTCACCGACCCGGTTCACCAGGAAGGCCTTCATGTTGGCGAAGATGGCCGTCGGCTTCTTGTACCAGAAGCCGATCAGCAGGTAAGACACCAGGCCCACCGCTTCCCAGCCGAAGAACAGCTGCAGCATGTTGTTGCTCATGACCAGCATCAGCATGCTGAACGTGAACAGCGAGATGTACGAGAAGAAGCGCTGGTAGCCGTCGTCCTCTTCCATGTAGCCGATGGTGTAGATGTGCACCATCAGCGACACGAAGGTCACGACGCACATCATCATGGCCGTCAGACCGTCGATGAGGAAGCCGACTTCCATCTTCAGCGCGCCGAGCGTCATCCACTCGTAGACGGTGGCGTTGAAACGCGCGCCGTCGACGGCGACGCTGTACAGCGTCATCGCAGAGATGATGAAGGCGATGAGCACGCCAAGGATGGTGACCATGTGCGAGCCGCGGCGGCCCACCGTCTTGCCGAAGAAGCCGGCCACGATGGCGCCCGCGAGCGGCGCCAGCGGCACCGTCAGCAGCAGGTTCTGGGAGAGTTGTGCAGACATCTTTTTCTCAACCCTTCAGCGCGTCGAGTTCCTCGACGTTGATGCTGGCTCGGTTGCGGAACAGCACGACCAGGATGGCCAGGCCGATGGCCGATTCGGCCGCCGCGACGGTCAGGATGAAGAACACGAAGACCTGGCCCGCCATGTCGCCCAAGTAGTGCGAGAAGGCAACGAAGTTCAGGTTGACCGCCAGCAACATCAGCTCGATGGCCATCAGCAGCACGATCAGGTTCTTGCGGTTCAGGAAGATACCGATCACCGACAGGGCGAACAGCATCGCGCCCAGCGTCAGGAAATGGCCCAGCGTGAGCCCATTCAGTCCAGCGATGCCGATCATGCCTGGCCTCCTTCGGTCGGTGCGGCAGGGGGTGCCGGCGGTGCGGCGACGGTCGGCGCCATCTTGACGATCTTCAGGCGCTGCGCCTTGGTGACCTTGACCTGCTCGGAGGGATCCATGGCGCGCGAGTCCTTGCGGCGGCGCAGCGTCAGCGCAATGGCGGCGACGATGGCGACCAGCAGCAGGACGGCGGCGATCTGCAGCGGGTACAGGTAGCTGGTGTAGATCTCGATGCCCAGCAGCTTGCTGTTGCCAAGCTGCAGTTGGGCCGCCGTGGCGACGGGCGCCTCGGCCAGCTGGAAGCCGCCCATCAGCACGATGCCCATCTCGAAGGCGATCAGGGCGCCGATGAGGGCGGCCACGGGCAGATGCTTCCAGAAGCCCTCACGCATGCTGTCCGTGTTCAGGTCCAGCATCATGACGACGAACAGGAACAGCACCATGACGGCACCGATGTAGACCAGCACCAGCGCGATTGCGAGGAACTCGGCCTTCAGCAGCATCCAGAGACAGGAGGCCGTGAAGAACGACAGGATGAGGAACAGCGCGGCATGCACGGTGCTGCGCGCCGTGATGACACGGAACGAGCTCACCAGCAGGATGCCGGAGAAGACATAGAAGAGGATGGTCGTGATGTCCATACGTATCCAGGCCAGCGAGGCTGGACCGCTGCGGCTTGCGAGCCGCGAAGCGATCAGCGGTACTTGGCGTCCGCCTCCTTTTGGGCCGCGATTTGGGGCTCGTACTTGTCACCGACGGCCAGCAGCATGTCCTTGGTGAAGTACAGATCGCCGCGCTTTTCGCCGTGGTATTCGAAGATGCTGGTCTCGACGATGGAGTCCACCGGGCAGCTCTCCTCGCAGAAGCCGCAGAAGATGCACTTGGTCAGGTCGATGTCGTAGCGCGTGGTGCGGCGGCTGCCGTCGGCGCGAACGTCACTCTCGATGGTGATGGCCATCGCGGGGCAGACGGCCTCGCAGAGCTTGCAGGCGATGCAGCGCTCCTCGCCGTTCTCGTAGCGGCGCAGCGCGTGCAGGCCACGGAAACGCGGGCTCAGCGGCGTCTTTTCCTCGGGGAATTGCACCGTGATGTTGCGCGACAGGAAATGCCGGCCGGTCAGGGCCATGCCCTTGAACAGCTCGGTGAGCAAGAAGCTCTTCGCAAATTGCAGGAAGCCACTCATGCTTACTTCCAGATATTGAGAGGGGTCTGCATCCACAGGCCGACGACGACCAGCCAGACCAGGGTCACGGGAATGAAGATCTTCCAGCCCAGACGCATGATCTGGTCGTAGCGGAAGCGCGGGAACGTGGCGCGCACCCACAGGAACATCGTGACGACGAAGAAGGTCTTGCCGAACAGCCAGGCCCAGTTCCAGAGCGCCATCGTGTGCTGGATGAAGTCCGGCGTCTGCAGCCCCAGCAGGCTCCACGAGATCGGTGCGCTCCAGCCGCCCAGGAACATGACGACGGCCAGCGCCGACACCAGGATCATGTTGGCGTACTCGGCCAGGAAGAACATCGCGAACGACATGCCCGAGTACTCGATCATGTGACCGGCCACGATTTCCGATTCGCCTTCCACCACGTCGAAGGGGTGGCGGTTGGTTTCGGCCAGGCCCGAGATGAAGTAGACGACGAAGATGGGCAGCAGCGGCAGCCAGTTCCAGGACAGGAAGTTCAGGCCCATGTCCGCGAACAGGCCCTTCTCCTGCACCTGCACGATGGTGGTCATGTTCAGGCTGCCGGTCACCATCAGCACGACGACCAGCGCGAAGCCCATCGCGATCTCGTAGGAGACCATCTGGGCCGACGCGCGCAGCGCGCCCAGGAAGGCGTACTTCGAGTTGGACGCCCAGCCAGCGATGATGACGCCGTAGACCTCCAGCGACGTGATCGCCATCAGGAACAGCAGGCCGGCATTGACGTTGGCGACCGCGGCATCCGGGCCGAAGGGCACCACGGCCCAGGCGGCCAGCGCCGGCATGATGGTCATGACCGGGCCGAGGAAGAACAGGCCCTTGTTCGCGGCGGTGGGCTTGATGATCTCCTTGAAGATCAGCTTCACCGCGTCGGCGATAGGCGTCAGCAGGCCGTAGGGGCCCACGCGGTTGGGGCCCGGGCGGATTTGCGACCAGCCGATGGCCTTGCGCTCCCACAGCGTCAGGTAGGCCACGCAGATCATCAGCGGCGCGACGACCGCGATGATCTTCAGCAGGCTCCAGACCAGAGGCCACAGGGCCCCCAGCAGCGCGGTGCCGTTTTGGTAGAGGGTGTCGATCATTCTGTGAAGCTCCCTCAGACCTTGCTGATGCTCAGCGTGCCGAAGGCAGCGCCGAGGGTCGCGGTTTGGGTCAGACCGGCGGGCACACGGGCGACGCCCTCAGGCAGGCCGGCTTCGAGGCGGGCGGGCAGCTGCGCGGCGCCGCCGTCCTGCACGAGGCGGACCTGGTCGCCTTCCGCCAGGCCGAGCTGCTGCCACAGGCCGACCGGCAGGCCGACGATGGCGGCTTCGCGGCCGTCGGTGGTCAGCTGCAGCGAGGTCGAGTTGCGCACCAGCGCGTCGGTCGCGTAGATGGGGAGGTTGCCGAAACGCTCGACACCCTCGGCCTTCGCCACGAGCTGCGGCGTGGCCGTGGTGGCATTGCTGAGGCGGCCGACGATGTCGCCGCCCAGGGCCTGCTCCCGCACCTGCTCCGAGCTGTCCTGGTTGAAGCCGTCGAGACCCAGCAGGTTGCCCAGTACGCGCAACACCTTCCAGCCCGGGCGCGTCTCGGCCAGCGGCTTGACGACGCCGACGAAGCTCTGCAGCCGGCCCTCGGCGTTGACGAACGAACCCGAGGTTTCGGTGAACGGCGCGATGGGCAGCAGCACATCGGCGTACTCCAGGCCGCTCTTGAACGGGCTCAGGACGACGACCATCTCGGCCGCGTCCAGCGCCTTGGCGGCGGCGGCGGCGTTGGCCGAATCCAGCACCGGGTCGGTGTTCAGCAGCAGCGCGGCCTTCAGCGGCGTGCCGCTCAGCATCTGGCCGGCATTCAGCCCGCCGTTCTGCGGCTGGGCCTTCACGAGCTGCGCGCCGACGCTGTTGGCGGCGGCCGTCAGGTAGCCCACGCTGGCGCCGGTCTGCTGGGCAATCCACTGCGCCAGAGCCAACAGGCTGGTGGCCTGCGGATGCTCGGCGGCGGCGTTGCCGAGCAGGATGGCCTTGCGTTGGCCGGACTGCAGGCTTGCGGCGACGGCCTTGGCAGCGTCGGTCGCGGTGCCGGCCAGCGGTGCGCCGGTGCCAATGGCGGCCGCCACGTCGGCCAGTGCTTGCACCCAGCCCGACGGCGCGACGGCTTGCGAGCCGGCGAGCGGCATCAGCCAGTCATCATTGCCCAGACCGATGCGGCTGATGGCGGCGCCACGACGCGCGGCGTGGCGCAGGCGGGCGGCGAACAGCGGGTGGTCCTTGCGCAGGTTGGAGCCGACGACCAGCGCGCGGTCCAGCTCGGACAGGCTCGCGATGCTCGTGCCCAGCCAGTGCGCCTGGCCTGCCGAGGCGGCGTTGCCGAAGTCGCTGTGGCGCAGGCGGTGGTCGATGTTGTCGCTGCCCAGGCCGCGCACGACCTGTGCGAGCAGGTGCAGCTCTTCGACGGTGCTGTGGGCCGAGCCCAGCGCGCCGATGGACGCAGCGCCATGATCGGCCTTGATGGACTTCAGGCCGTTGGCGATGTACTCCAGCGCCGTCGTCCAGTCGACCTGCTTCCACGCGCCGCCCTGTTTGATCATGGGCGCGGTCAGGCGGGCATCGCTGTTCAGCGCTTCATAGCTGAAGCGGTCGCGGTCAGCGATCCAGCATTCGTTGACGTCCTCGTTCTCGAGCGGCACGACGCGCAGGACCTGATGGTTCTTGACCTGGACGATCAGGTTGGCGCCAGTGGAGTCATGCGGGCTGACGCTCTTGCGGCGCGACAGCTCCCAGGTACGGGCGCTGTAGCGGAAGGGCTTGCTGGTGAGGGCGCCGACCGGGCAGATGTCGATCATGTTGCCCGACAGCTCGGAGTCCACCGTGCGGCCGACGAAGGTCTGGATCTCGCTGTGCTCGCCGCGGTGGGCCATGCCCAGTTCCATCTGGCCTGCAATCTCCTGGCCGAAACGCACGCAGCGGGTGCAATGGATGCAGCGGCTCATCTCCTCCATCGAGATCAGCGGGCCGACGTTCTTGTGGAAGACGACGCGCTTCTCTTCGGAGTAGCGGCTCTTGCTGCCGCCGTAGCCCACGGCCAGGTCCTGAAGCTGGCATTCGCCGCCCTGGTCGCAGATGGGGCAGTCCAGCGGGTGGTTGATCAGCAGGAATTCCATGACGCCCTGCTGGGCCTTGATTGCCTTGTCGCTCTTGGTGCGGACGATCATGCCTTGCGTGACCGGGGTCGCGCAGGCGGGCATGGGCTTGGGCGCCTTCTCCACGTCCACCAGGCACATGCGGCAGTTGGCCGCGATGCTCAGCTTCTTGTGATAGCAAAAGTGCGGGATGTAGGTGCCGGCCTTCTCCGCAGCATGCATGACCATGCTGCCTTCCTGGACCGAGACCTTCTGACCGTCGAGTTCGATTTCAACCATGATGGTGTTTCCCTAGGCAGCTCAGGTCGGAGCCACCAGGGGCTTCTTGTGTTCAATCAGGTGCACGAACTCGTGCTTGAAGTGCTTGATCATGGCGCGCACGGGCATCGCGGCGGCGTCGCCCAGCGCGCAGATCGTGCGGCCCTGGATGTTGTCGGCCACCGAGTTCAGCAGGTCGATATCCTCTGCCCTGCCCTCGCCGTGGTAGATGCGCTCCAGCACGCGGTGCATCCAGCCCGTACCTTCGCGACAGGGCGTGCACTGGCCGCAAGACTCGTGGGCGTAGAAGTACGACAGGCGCAGCAGGCTCTGCACCGCACAGCGCGAGTCGTCCATGACGATGACGGCGCCCGAGCCCAGCATGGAGCCGGCCTTGGCGATGGAGTCATAGTCCATCGTGCACTGCATCATCACCTCGGCCGGCAGCACCGGCGCGGACGAGCCACCGGGGATCACGGCCTTCAGCTTGCGGCCCTTGCGCACGCCGCCAGCCATCTCCAGCAGCACCGAGAACGGGGTGCCCAGCGGGATCTCGAAGTTGCCAGGCCTCTCGACGTCGCCAGACACCGAGAACAGCTTGGTACCGCCATTGTTGGGCTTGCCGATCTCCAGGTAGGCCTGGCCGCCGTTGCGGATGATCCAGGGCACCGCGGCGAAGGTCTCGGTGTTGTTGATCGTCGTGGGCTTGCCGTACAGGCCGAAGCTGGCCGGGAACGGCGGCTTGAAGCGCGGCTGGCCCTTCTTGCCTTCCAGCGACTCCAGCAGCGCGGTTTCCTCGCCGCAGATGTAGGCGCCGAAGCCATGGTGGCCGTGCAGCTGGAAGCTGAAGCTGCTGCCCATGATGTTGTCGCCGAGATAGCCGGCGGCACGGGCTTCTTCCAGGGCTGCCTCGAAGCGCTCGTAGACCTCGAAGATCTCGCCGTGGATGTAGTTGTAGCCCACCGTGATGCCCATCGCGTAGGCAGCGATGGCCATGCCTTCGATGACCTGATGCGGGTTGAACATCAGGATGTCGCGGTCCTTGCAGGTGCCCGGCTCGCCTTCGTCGGAATTGCAGACGAGGTACTTCTGGCCCGGGAACTGGCGGGGCATGAAGCTCCACTTCAGACCCGTGGGGAAGCCGGCGCCGCCGCGACCGCGCAGGGCCGAGGTCTTCACTTCGGCGATGACCTGGTCAGGGGTCAGGCCTTCGCCACCGTCCTTGCCCAGGATCTTGCGCAGGGCCGCGTAGCCGCCACGCGCTTCGTAGTCCTTGATCGACCAGTTCTTGCCGTCCAGGTCCGCATAGATCTGCGGGCTGATGTGGCGGCCGTGGAAGCAGGTCTCGGCGCCGGTGGATTGGAATTTGGAAAGGTCCAGCATCGTCGTCCTCAGGCCTTGGTCGCTTCGGCGCGCAGCACTTCGACCAGCTCGTCGAGGCGGTCGTTGGTCATGAAGCTGCACATCTGGCGATCGTTCACCAGCATCACCGGCGAGTCGGCGCAGGCGCCCAGGCACTCGCTCTTCTGCACAGTGAACAGGCCGTCGGCCGTCGTGCCGCCCTGCTCGATGCCGAGCTTGCTGCACAGGTGGTCCAGCGCGTTCTGGCCGTTGCGCAGCTGACAGGGCAGATTCGCGCAGACGTTCAGCTTGAACTTGCCGACCGGGCGCTGGTTGTACATGTTGTAGAAGGTCGTCACCTCGTACACGGCGATGGGCGCCATGCCGAGGTGGGCGGCGATCGCATCTTCCGCGGCGCGGGACACGAAGCCCTCTTCCTGCTGCACGATGGCCAGGCAAGCCATGACGGCGGACTGGCGCAATTCGTAGGGGTACTTGGCGACCTCGCGGTCGAAGCGAGCGCGCGTGGCGTCGCTGAGGGTGTAGTCGGTGCTGCTCGTCATCGTCTGCCTGTCAACGATCGATTTCGCCGAACACGATGTCCATCGTGCCGATGATGGCCACGGCGTCCGCGATCATGTGGCCGCGGCCCATTTCGTCCAGCGCCGCGAGGTGCGGGAAGCCCGGCGCGCGGATCTTGAGGCGGTAGGGCTTGTTGGCGCCATCGCTGACGATGTAGATGCCGAATTCGCCCTTCGGGTGCTCGACGGCCGCGTAGGCCTCGCCTGCGGGCACATGGAAGCCTTCGGTGAAGAGCTTGAAGTGGTGGATCAGCTCTTCCATGCTGGACTTCATGTCCACGCGCGACGGCGGAGCCACCTTGTGGTTGTCGGTGATGACCGGGCCGGGGTTGGCGCGCAGCCACTTCACGCACTGCTCGACGATGCGGCAGGACTGGCGCATCTCCTCGACGCGCACGACGTAGCGGTCATACGTATCGCCGTTCGTGCCGATGGGCACGTCGAAGTCCATCCGCTCGTACACCTCGTACGGCTGCTTCTTGCGCAGGTCCCAGGCGATTCCCGAGCCGCGCAGCATCGGGCCCGAGCAGCCGAGGTTGAGCGCGCGCTCCGGGCTAAGCACGCCGATGTTGACCGTGCGCTGCTTCCAGATCCGGTTGTCGGTCAGGAGCGTTTCGTAGTCGTCGACGTTCTTGGGGAAGCGCTTGCAGAAGTCTTCGATGAAG